>JASJAU010000090.1 GCA_030066855.1 Paracoccaceae bacterium
AAGGCGGCCGATCTCCTGTCTCTCACGGAAAGCGGCGATCTCGACGGCTGCTACTTCTCGTCCAGCTACCTCGCCAAGCGCGTCCCGGAGCTTGGCATCTTCGATCAGCACTTCGTTGTGCCGGATCGCCGCCGCGCCTACGCGCTGCTCGACGGCGATCTGGGAGAGCGGCTCCGCGCCGAGGTCGCCGCCGCGACCGGCTATGAGGTGCTGGGCTATTGGGACAACGGCTTGAGGCACATCACCAGCGCGGTGCCGATCAAGAGTGTTTCCGATTGTGACGGAGTCAAGCTTCGAACGCTCGCGAACGAGGACCACCAAAGAGTCTTCCGCGCGCTCGGTTTCGAGCCGAGCGCCATCGACGTGCGCGACCTGCCCGACGCCGTGAAGACGCGCCGCGTCGATGCCCAGGAGAACCCCCTCACTAACACCTTCAACTTCGGCATCCACGAAACGCACAGGCATATCCTCCTGACCCGGCATCTCTTGGGCGTGGCACTCGTTCTCTTCAATGCGAAGCGCTTGAAGACGCTCGACGATGAGGCACGAGCGGGGCTGCAGCGAGCGGTCAATCGGGCGACGGAGGCGCAAAGACGCTTCGCCGAAGAGGATGACGACATCTGCGGCGCGGAACTCCGGCGTCAGGGTGTCGAGATCACCGAACTGACTGAGGCCGAACGCGAGATTTTCGCCAAGGCCGCGCGCCCGGAGGTCGACATCACCCGAAGCCAGTTCGCGCCTGACTTGCGCGACCTCTTCGACCGCGAACTGAACGCCGCCTGACATTTTTGAAAGACAATCATGAGCCAGCAAGATCTTCCCACTCCAGATTATTCCCGAAACATGAAGCTGATCGGCTATTCCGATCAGGGTGGCCGCCCGGATGGCGTGCAGATCATGGTGAACAAGGGCCATGCCATCATCGGCCACATGTTCTCGGACGGGTTCAGCGTCATCGATTGCCGCGATCCGCGAGCGCCCAAGCCAGTCGCCTATGTCCCCGCGCCCCCTAACACCTGGAACATCCACCTCCAAAGCCATGAAGACCTGCTTTTAGTCATCAACGCCAAGAACATGTTCGCGGCGGAGGAGTTCCAGAACGAAGAGGAGTACTACAAGGGCAAGCTCGGCAAAAAGGTCGGCACAGCCGACGCGGCGCCCAAGACCCGCGACTGGACCGCCGGCATGGCGGTCTACGACATCTCGAACCCGGTAGAGCCGAAGAAGATCGGCTTCATGGACATCGAGGGAGGCGGCATTCACCGGCTTTGGTACGTGGGCGGCCGCTGGGCCTACGCCTCGGCCCTGATCGACGGGTTCACCGACTACATCTTCATCACTATCGACATGTCCGATCCGACGAACCCGAGGGAGGCCGGCAGGTTCTGGCTTCCCGGCATGAACGCTGCGGCGGGTGAGGACCCGGCCGAAGATCAGGCCCGAGCGGGCCTTCACCACGCGATCGTGCACGGCGACACCGCCTACGGCGCCTGGCGCGACGGCGGTCTTGTCATCATGGACGTGAAGGACCGGACGAATCCCGAACTGATCGTTCACCGGAACTGGTCACCGCCCTTCGGGGGCGGCACGCACAACGCGCTACCCCTGCCCGACCGGAACCTTCTGGTTGTCGCCGATGAAGCCGTGCTCGACAATTGTGCTGACGGCATCAAGCACATCTGGATCTTCGATATCCGCGAGCCGTCGAACCCCATCAGCATCTCAACCGTTCCGATCCCGCATGAAGAGAATTACTGCGCGAAGGGCGCTCATTTCGGACCGCACAACATTCATGAGAACCGTCCGGACGGCATGGTGAGCGATCAGTTGATCTTCGCCACGCAGCAGAACGCGGGCGTTCGCGTCTACGACATCTCCAACGAATACCAGCCCAAAGAGACGGCGGCCTTTGTGCCCCCGGCCCCGGCGCGGTTGATGGACAAGCGCCCGAACCGCACGCAGATCATCCAGTCCTGCGATATCTGGGTGTCGAAAGAGGGCCTGTGCTACGTATCCGACTACAACGCCGGGCTCTACATTCTTGAGTACACCGGCTGAACGCTGGGCGCGCTAACCTGCGCCCAGCACCCTCCGAACATTACCAGCAGCGACCTCGGCGATCCGCCGGTTCGAGTCCCTCGTGACGCCCGCGATATGGGGTGTCAGGATCAGGTTCGGCACGCCTTGGAAAAGAGCAGAAACCTCCGGCGTGATTGGCTCAACGTCGAGCGTGTCGAGCGCCGCGCCGGCGATCTTGCCCTCGCGAAGCGCATCGGCGCAGGCCGCCTCGTTCACGATCCCGCCGCGGGCCGAGTTGACGAGCACGGCGCTGGATTTCATCCGGTCGAACTGCCGCGCGTCGATCAGGTCGATGGTCTCAGGCAGCTTCGGGCAGTGCAGCGTGATGACATCCGCATCTGCGATCAGATCGTCAAGACCGACCCGCCGCGCGTCCGCCCATGCCGGGTGGTCGTCCGGCATCATCGCGTCATAGGCGATGACACCCATACCCATACCCCGCGCTTTCTCGCCGACAACCTGACCAATCGACCCGAACCCGACGATTCCAATCGTTTGCTCGGCAATCTCTGTCGCGCCAGCGAACTTCGGACGATCCCAGGCGCCGCCGACAACGTCCTGGGTCGCGTAATATGCGGGTCCGCGGAGCAGGATCATCGCCGAGGTGATCACGTACTCGGCGACCGAAACGGCGTTCGCGCCGATCGACGGGCAAACCTCCACCCCCCTGGTCTTGCAGGCCTCGACATCGATGTTGTCCAGCCCAACCCCCATCCGCGCGACGACCTCAAGTTTTGGCGCCGCGTCCAGTAGTTCCGGGTTCACCTGTGTCGCGTTCCGCACAACGATGGCGCGCGCGTCAGCCACGCGGGCCAGCAACTCATCCCGCTTGCCCCAGAGATCCGGGTCCCAATGAACGTCGAATTCGGCGATCAGCCCTTCGGCGATCTCTGTGTCCATGAATTCAGATATCAACACATCTGACATGCGCCGGTCCTTTCTGAGTCCGGGAGCCGCTTCTTTCTGGCGAAACGCCTTTCAGAGGAACTCGCGTTCTTTGTTGTAGGGGTGTTCCATCCCGTAGCCGTGAACGGCACGGTACCCGTCGTAAACACGCTCCTTGTAGGTCAGGTAGACCCAGGCGGCGAGGAACGCGAAGGGCACCGTCATCACGAAACCGGCCAGCGCGGGCATCGGGTATTGCATCAGGCCGGAGCCGATGGCGGCCAGCGCGCAGAACAAGGTGAAGTAGCCGGTTGTCTTGTGATACGCCTCGAAAACCCGGCGCCTGACCGTTCGGCTATAATGATCGCCTTGCCAGGTGGACGGATCGTTCAGATCGGCGTTGTTGTAGTACTTCCCGCCATGGGTGCCCCGAAAGATCCCTGACACGACCTGCAAGACCCCCATCAGGATCGTCAGCATGCCAAAAGTCGCATGGACAGTGCCGCTGAAGCCGCCGCTCACCACCAGGGCCACGGTCATGCCTGCCAAAGACAAGATGACCGCTGCGTAAAGCCCGTATTTGTGGACGTTGAACCACCACCATTCGGGGTGCTTGATGCTGACCTTGCGCTGCAGGCCGAACTCGGTCGGTCGCGGTTTGAAAAAGCGGATGATCGTCACGCAGGACGGCACCAGGACAAGCCAGATCGCGACCATCAGGATCGCGTGGTAGTTCCAATGGACGTCAATCGTCCGACCCAGGAAATCGAGATAAACCTCCTCTTTGATATGGGGCATCTTCTCGACCATGTCGGGCTCCTCTATCGTCGTCTTCTGGCCCCGATGAGGGGCCGCGCCAGATGCGGAAACTGGTACGGATTTGACCATGGATTTTACCGGTGAACGAGAACCCCCTCAAGTCAAATGGCCTGACAAAGCCTTTGATTGCCAACATCTTTTCCGTCATCGGGTATCATGGTTTGTTATTAGAAAGATGGCCTGAATTCGCTAGGTTTTGATTGGATGCGGCGATGCGCCCTGGCCCTGCCCGAAACGCCGCGCAAAACCGTTCTGCAAGGGAGCGCCCTGGCCATGGAAACCACAGATCAAAAGACAGTCGGCGTGATCGGTCTGGGCAACATGGGCCGGGGCATCGCCAGGAACATTGGAAAAGCCGGCCACAAGTTGCTGGCCTGGGATGTGACCGAAGCCGCCCGCGCACCGTTTGAAACGACGGCGAAACTCCTCCCGCCGGAGGAAATGGCCACCGAGGCCGATGTGATCATCTTCGTCGTGCCCGGATCGGCGCAGATCGATGAGACTCTAGAGGGAATGCTCGAAAACGCGCGCGCCGACCTTATCCTCTGGGATTTCACCACGTCGGATCCCGTCTACACCAAGCGTCTCGCGCGCCAGGCCGCGGAAGCCGGCGTTCCCTATATGGACGCCGGCATGACGGGCGGCGGGGCGAAGGGTGCCGACGATGGCACGATGACACTGATGATCGGTGGCGACGAAGACGCCCTTGAAAAATCTCGTTCCGTTTTAGAAGCTTGCGCGGGGAAACTCATCTACCTTGGCCCCTCCGGCGCGGGCCATACGATGAAAGTTGTCCACAACCTGATCACTCACACAAACTTCCTCGCCTGCTCGGAAGCCGGACGGCTGGCCGAGGCGGCCGGGATCGAACTGGCGGACATGATCAAGGTGTTCAACGCCGGGAACGCCCGGAGTTTCATCTCCGAACGCCGTTTCCCCGATCACATCCTGTCCGAGACCTGGGACGGCCGGTCGCGCATCTTCAACCTCCGCAAGGACGTGGGAATGGCCGTCGCGCTGGCCGAAGAACTTGGAAGCCCGATGCGCATCGGACATCAGACGCTCGCCTGGATTCAGGCGGCTGTGGATGCCGGGATGGAGGAGGAGGACTTCACGCGCATGTACCCGGCTTTGGACCAATTGGCAGATGGCAAGGGCGAAGCCTGAGCCTGGCGGCAGGCATTGAGCCTGCCACCCCTTGTCGATAGTCGTGAGCCCGATGCAGGCGCTGTTTGAAATCATCCTCCCGGTCTTTGTCGTGATCGGCTTCGGCTATGCCGCCACCTGGTGGGGGCTGTTCAGCGAAAGCGCCATCGACGGCCTGGTCCGGTTCACCCAGAACTTCGCGATCCCCTGCCTGCTCTTTCGCGCGATTTCCGAGATCGATATCGGCGGCACAATCAACGCGCCGCTGATCTTCAGCTACTACCTTGGCGCCTTCGCGAGTTTCTTCGCGGGGTATGCGGGCGCCCGGCTGTTCTTTGGCCGGGGTCCGGAGGACGCGGTGGCCATCGGGTTCTGTTGCCTGTTCTCAAACACGATCCTCTTGGGCATTCCCATCACCGATCGGGCCTACGGGCCGGCGGCGCTGGCCGACAACTTCGCCATCATCGCGTTCCACGCGCCGCTTTGCTACATGCTCGGCGTCACCGCGATGGAGATCGCGCGGAGCCAGGCCCCCGGCTTTCGCGCCAAGGCCGCGCGGGTGCTGAAGGCGATGTTCAGCAATCCTTTCGTCATAGCGATCGCGCTCGGTTTCGCCGCCAACGTCTCTGACCTGCCCTTGCCGGCATTCTTTACCAGTAGCGTGGACCTGGTTGCGCAGGCCGCCCTGCCCGCCGCGCTGTTCGGCCTTGGCGGCGTTCTGTTCCAGTACCGCCCGGAAGGCGATTTGAAAACGATCCTGATGGTCTGTGCGATCTCGCTCGTCCTGCATCCGGCCATCGTCTGGGGCACCGGTCGCGCCTCGGGTCTCGATCAGGACGCGCTGCGCTCCGCCGTTCTCACGGCGTCCATGGCGCCGGGCGTGAACACCTACATCTTCGCCAATATGTATGCGGCGGCACGGCGCGTCGCCGCATCGTCGGTGCTGATCGCAACGGCGGCCTCGACCTTCACGATCTGGCTGTGGCTCCTGGTTCTGCCGTAACGGTTTGAAGCCGACGGCTACAATTGCTGCGCTGCAGAAGGTATGCGCGGAGCGCAAAGCGGCATTGCCCAATTCCGGCTGGTCCTCCAGGCGCGAAAACCTCATCTCTCCGTCAACACAGCAGCGATCAAGCCTTCTAGAAAGACGTTCCGACGATGACCTCAATCACAGAATCCCACCAGGCCCGGCCGCATTCAATTCGGCCCAGCTTTGCGCACCGCGCATACCACTCCGCACTCGATTTCTTCGCCAGCTTCGCCCGCGCCCGCGCGGCGGCGGCCGATTACGAGGCTCTGAGCCGCCTGTCCGACAAGCAGCTTGAAACCCGTGGCCTCGACCGCACCTCGATTGCGCGTCACGTCATGGCTCGTCACCTCGACATCTGACGGCGCAGCGCCAAAACCCTCCAAGAGGCGGGAGAGTTTCTTCCGCCCTTTCATATCCCGTCCGCCCGCGCCACCGCTGGACACGCCTCCCGACGGACCCGTAGATAGTCGCAGTCAGGCGCGGTCCGATCGGAGAAGCGGCATTGTCAGAACCCGCAGGTCATATCCCCTCGGAAGCGACTCTGAGTGTTCTCGGTCGCTTGTTGGGATTTCATTGGGACGACCACGCCATATTGATGGTCTTCGTCTGGATCATCCTGGTGCCGCTTTGCGTCACGATCATGCGCTTTCACAAACCCCGTCCGGTCGAGAAGGGCATCCGGCGGGATGTCAGCCTATGGCACCGGGAATGGTGGTTCTTCAGCGTCCACAAGTTCGGCTTGTTCCTCGCCATGCTCCTGGCCGTTGGCGGCGCTGTCGCCGCGATCATCGCGAGTGGCGGCTTCAGCGGCACCGTTCACGCGTATTTCGGGATCATGACGGTTCTGCTGGGCCTTGGGCAGATCATCTCTTCGCAGATGCGCGGAAACCGCGGCGGCAAATATCGCGAGGGCGCGGACCCTCACGACCCCTCGACATGGCGGGGCGATCAATACGACCGCACGCCCAAGCGCCGCCTTTTCGAGGCCTATCACAAGACAACGGGCTATTTCACGATGCTCTTCGCGCTCGGCGCTGTCGGCTCGGGTCTCATGCAATATCCTATGCCTCTCCTGACAGGCGCCGTTCTGATACTTTTCCTAGCCGGGCTCGCAGCCTGGGTCGTTTACGAGTTCAAAGGACGCGCCTACGACGGCTACCGCGCCGCGCACGGCTATGGCTTGGAACACCCGTACAACAAGGAGCGCGAGTTCCTGTAGCGCGGGTCGGAGCGCCGTATGCGCTGGCATTCTCTCCAGCCCCAGCCATATTTACCTTGCTGAGACTGCGGAGGGCGTGAGCATGTCGGGAGAGACCCCAAACTGGACTGCGGATCCTCTGATCTGGGGTAGCGGGGAGCGCCTTTTCGAAGCCTTCCTTGAGCCGACCTGCCCGTTTTCCGCCCGCGCCTTCGGCAAGCTCGATGATCTGCTTCAGCACGCCGGCCCCGACCGCCTGCGCGTTCGCATCTGGCTGCATTCTCAACCCTGGCACATGTTCTCAGGGTTGATCTGCCGCGCGATCGCCGCGGCTTCGACGGGCCCTGAGGGCAAGGAGGCTGCAAAGCGTTTGATGGAGTCGATCTACGCGCGCCGAGAAGAGTTCGAGTTCGACGACCATCGCACGGGCCCGAATCTCGACACCTCTCCCAACGATGTCATTCGACGGCTTGAGGAGGCCAGCGGCATCGCACTTTCCGAACGGTTTCAAATTTCGGGGCTGGAAAGCGTGGTGAAGCAGCATGTCCGCTACGCCCGGCAAAACGGCATTCATGTGTCGCCGACCTTAATGGTCGACGGCCTGATCAACCCTTCGATTTCCAGCGGCGACAGCGTCGAAGAGTGGGCTGAGAGGATCCTCGGTCCGCGCTGAAAGAGTGTTTGGACGGCGGCGCGGCTCCCGTCGCACCTTCAGCTTCGCTTCACCCTTGCCAAAAGGCGTCAGCGAAAGTGAGAGGCCTTGGTCAGGCCCGAACGCCGGGTTCGCCCTTGCCAGGCTCAAGACCGGTTTTCTCTGACATCGCATCTCCGAAGACTCGAGCCGTTGTTGTTCGAACCGTTTGTTACTAGACCAGTAAAGAACCCACGCAGTCCTGTCCGATTAAGGAGCACGACATTTCTTCTAGCGTTTTCGCCGGCTGCATGCCGGCTCTCATGACACCGTGCAATCTCGATCGAACCCCGAATATCGACGCCCTGGTCCGCAAGGGCAAAGAACTGATCGGCATTGGCGTGTCGGCGGTTGTTTATTGCGGTTCGATGGGCGACTGGCCGCTCTTGACAGACGAAGACCGCATGAAAGGCGTCGAGGGGCTTGTCGATGCCGGCGTGCCAGTGGTTGTTGGCACTGGCGCCGTAAATTCGAGATCCGCCGTAGCGCTCGCCGAGCATGCCTCACGTGTGGGAGCGCAAGGCCTCATGCTGATCCCAAGAGTTTTGTCTCGCGGATCATCCGCGGCAGCACAAAGAAATCACTTTGCGGCGCTTCTTTCCGCCGCGCCCGACCTGCCAGCTGTCATCTACAACAGTCCTTACTACGGCTTCGCTACGAGGGCCGATCTGTTCTTCTCTCTACGCGCCGAGCATTCCAACCTCGTGGGCTTCAAGGAGTTCGGAGGAGCAGCGGATCTCCGCTACGCAGCCGAGAACATCACCTCAAGAGACGAGAACGTCACGCTCATGATTGGGGTCGATACGGCTGTTTATCATGGCTTCGTCAACTGCGGCGCAACAGGCGCGATTACCGGCATTGGCAACGCGCTTCCGAGGGAAGTTCTTCTGCTCACCGAACTCTGCCAGAAGGCTGCGACTGGGGACGCTCTCGCTCGGCGGCGCGCTCTTGAACTCGACGAGGCGCTCCAAGTGCTTTCGAGCTTCGACGAAGGGCCTGATCTCGTCCTTTATTACAAGCACCTGATGGTTTTGAACGGCGAGGAGGAATACCGGCTGCACTTCAACGGGACAGATGAGCTTTCAGACGCTCAACGCAACTATGTCGAGGCGCAGTACCGCCTCTTCAAAGACTGGTTTTCTGACTGGCGCACGAACGAGGGGATCTGATCCTTTTGCCCCCGGGTCTCGAAGTGCGGCTGTTTGGTTTCACCTTCCCAGCCTCGTGCCTTTCCTCAACGGAGCCACTCCGGCATGTGGCTCGAGACCCTTCCGGTGAGCGCCGCGCGAACGCAATCTGAGACCGTCCCAAAACGCGCATGTCGGCCAGTCAAACCGGTTGCGTAATGCGCGTATTTTCCAGAGTTGGTCATCAGCGTTCTGGCAGTCTTGGGAAAGACCGGCTCGGTGATGGAGCACCAGCAGATATCCGGATAGATCTTCACGCCCGCCTCTTCCAGCCGCGCTGTGTCGCCTGCTTTGCGAGAGTCCTCCAGGACGTCTCGCCCGACCGTAACGATAACGTCCACATCCGGGTGAACATGATGTCCTTCAAACGCATCTGCCAATTCCCGAAGCTCCGTTAGAGAGACATGCGGGCTGCCAATTGCGACCAGATCAATTCTGGTCTCTTCGC
>JASJAU010000091.1 GCA_030066855.1 Paracoccaceae bacterium
GTATGGGTTACCGAGCCTTCGCGGTGCTTCTCGGGATCGACCTCCCAGATCTCTTTCATGCCGAGGCCGTATTTCTGAGCATCGGCGTTCTTGTCGAGCTCGTATTTCGCGATGACCTGTTTCGAGAGCGACCCGCGCACGCCCTCGCCCAGGAAAACGTACTTCCCCAGAAGCTCCATTCCCGGCTCATAGGCATCGCTGGGCGTCCCGTCGGCGTTCAGACCAAATTCGCCCGCAACAACGCCACGCACCTCGCCGTTGTCGCCATGGACGAGCTGCGAGCAGGACATGCCGGGGAAGATCTCGACCCCCAGCTCCTCCGCCTGTTCGGCCATCCAGCGGCAGACGTTGCCCATCGAAACGATGTAGTTGCCGTGGTTGTTCATCAGAGGCGGCATAGGGAAATTGGGAACGCGGATCTGCCCCGCCTCGCCCAGCATGTAGAAATTGTCGTCTTTGACGGGGACGTTCAGCGGCGCGCCCTTGGCCTTCCAGTCCGGGATGAGCGCGTTCAGCCCGACAGGGTCCAAAACCGCGCCCGATAGGATATGCGCGCCGACCTCGGACCCCTTCTCCAGAACGACAACATCCAGATCAGCGTCGAGCTGCTTCAGCCTGATGGCCGCGCTCAGCCCCGCAGGCCCAGCGCCCACGATGACAACATCGTACTCCATGCTTTCGCGCTCGATCTCGGACATGTCGCTCTTTCCCCGGAATCCACTATCGACCCCTCGATATGCGCAGCGGCTTGCCGGGGTCAATCAGAACGCCGCTTTGACATCGCGTCTCGCGGCGAGACACCGCACAAAGGTTGAGCGGCCCGCGAACCGGAATCACCCGCAAGGGACATGCCACTTGACTTTCTGATGGGCGCTTGGGTTAACGGCGTGATATTTTTAGTCCGCCACGATCAAGTCACAGGCCCACAGGATGGAAAAGATTCCCCTGACCCGCGAGGGGCACGTCGCGCTGAATGAGGAGCTGAAGAAGCTAAAATCGGTCGAGCGCCCCGCCGTGATCCGCGCCATCGCCGAGGCGCGAGAGCATGGCGACCTCAGCGAGAACGCCGAATATCACGCCGCCCGCGAGCGGCAAAGCTTCATCGAGGGCCGGGTGAAGGAGCTTGAGGGCATCCTGTCGCTGGCCGATGTCATCGACCCTTCGAAGATGTCCGGCTCGGTGAAGTTCGGCGCGACAGTCGAGATCGTCGACGAGGATACCGATGAGGAAAAGACCTTTCAGATCGTCGGCGAGCCGGAAGCGGATATCGAGAACGGGAAGCTCAATATCAAATCGCCCCTCGCCCGCGCCCTGATTGGCAAGGACGAGGGCGACAGCGTCGAGGTCCGCACGCCGGGCGGCGAGAAATCCTACGAGATACTGAAGATCTCCTACGCTTGAGGCATTGGGACGGCATGTCTGACAAAGACCCCTCCCCTCCGGTCGATTTAGGCATCTACAACCGCGCCAATCGCGATTCCGGTCTGGACCCCGCCGAGAAGGTGGCGATCGCAGTAAGCGGCATCTGGCTTGTCGGCTCGGCGCTGTTTCTCGCAGTCCTTGGCCTGGGCGAGGGCGACGGCCTGGGCGCCTTGCGCGTTCTGGTCGTCATCCTGACGATCGTTCTGCCCGTGGCGCTGATCTGGATTGCCGCTCTGGCCGTGAAGAGCGCGCGGGTCATGCGGGAGGAGAGCGAGCGGCTCCAGGCTTCGATGGACGCGATGCGGCAGATCTACGTGACCCAGGCGCAGATGCCTGCGACGGCCGTCGGCCCCGGCATGGAGCGCAAGATCGAGGAGATCGTCCAAGGGCAGAAACGAGCCGAGGCGGCCCTGGCGGAGTTCACAACCAAACGCCCTGAGCCCGAGGCGCCCTCGCCGTCGCGCCCGGTCTCGCAACCTTCTCCAATGGAGCCGCAGCCGGAAGGCGAGCAGCCCGACCTGGCTCTCGGCATGCCTGCCGGCGTATTCGGCACGCCCGTATCCGCCGAGGATTTCATCGTCGCGCTGAACTTCCCCGAGACAGCCGAAGACAAGGCTGGTTTCGATGCCTTGCGCCGGGCGCTGGCCGACCGCCGCGCCGCGCGTCTGATCACAGCCAGCCAGGACATCCTAACGCTGTTGTCGCAGGACGGCATATACATGGACGACCTCCCGCCCGAGCGAGCCCGTCCCGAAGTATGGCGCCGGTTCGCGGGTGGCGAGCGCGGGCGGACGATCTCGGCCCTTGGCGGCATCCGGGACCGGTCGAGCCTCGCCTTGACGGCGGCCCGGATGCGGCAGGATTCGATCTTCCGGGACACGGCGCATCACTTCCTGCGCACCTTCGATCAGACGCTGACCCAAGTCGCGGACGGCCTGACGGATCAGGAAATCGTGTTTCTGACGGACACCAGAACGGCCCGCGCCTTTATGCTGCTCGGCCGGGTCGCGGGCATGTTCGACTAGGCGCCGCGCTCAGACCAGCTCGAGTTCGTCGAGCAGGTCGGTCTCGTCATCTTGATCGAGGCCGCAGGCACCCGCATCAACATGCGGCAAAAGATCGGAAAGCAGGTCGTCGTTTTGAGCCTCATGCGCATGGCCGTGGCAATCCGCGAGTTGCTTGCCTGACCCGCAAGGGCAAATCCCGGCCTCGGCGGTCTCTGCCCCGTGGTCGTGGCCGTGGTGATGCCCATGCTCCTGAGCGCTTGCCGCGTCAGCGAACAGCGTGTGCTCAACCTCAATGATCGGGTCGGCGTCCTCATCTTCTTCGTCGCTCCCGCCGGCGACCCGGCCAGCCGCCGCAGCCATCGCAAGACCGCCGCCGCCGCCAAATGCGAACCCGAGGAGCAGCACAAGGAGGCCGAGAATTCCTCCAATCCCCGCGCCGCCGCCTCCGCCGCTGTCATCGACAGCAGGCGCGCGCGACGGTTCCGGCGCATCAGGCGCCTCCTCGCTTTCTTCCGGCGGCAGGGGAGGCGGCGGCGGCACCTCGACCGCGCCATCGGCCACGCCGTAGAGTCTTTGGATCGCGGCCGTGTCCCTATCGCCCAGGTCATCGACCGAAATGAACGGATTCATGATTTCAGTGACATCGTCGATGTGCGGCAAGCCGAGGATGTGCCCGATCTCGTGGAGCGCGACGGCGAAGAAATCGATACCGCCCGACCCGCCGGTCGGCGACCAGGTCTGATCCGCGTCCATCCGAACGAGGCCGCTGACGATCGTATCCACAGCGCCGTTCTCAAAAAACGAGATGTTCGCGCGCCCGACGCCGCCGCTGATCGACTCCATCCGGAACACGACATCCGCACCGCTGGAAACCTCGACGAAATCGATGTCCGCGACATCCTCCCAACGCTCGAATGCGTCGTCGGTCACGTTCTCGAAATCGGTGACCGTGCCGGTCGCGCGGTTCAAACCGGAACTGAGGTCGACCGAATATGTGATGACACCTGAGCCGGTGCCAAGCGCGTCATCGCCCCATTTGAGGTCGCCGCTTTCGCCTATCGCCATCTCTGCCTCGTCACGTGTTTTCTGGACATTTCGCTGTCACACGCTTTGTTTTTCAGGGTTAAGGGACAGTCTCAACGCAAACAACGGCAGAATTGTGGCAGGGCGGCTTTCTGGCGGAGTGTCGCCAAAACGCAAAAGGGCGGGCCGCTGGCCCGCCCTTGCGATTGATCCCGAGACTTGTCAGCCCGGCGCGTTGCCGGTGGCCGACTGCACGTCCACGGTGACGCCGGGGCCCATGGTCGAGCTCAGCGCGACCTTTTTCATGTAGGTGCCCTTGGCGCCCGAAGGCTTGGCCTTGGAGACAGCGTCGACGAAGGCGAGAATGTTCTCAACGAGCTTGTTCTCGTCGAACGAGACCTTGCCGATCCCGGCGTGCACGACGCCCGCCTTTTCGGCCTTGAAGGTCACCTGACCGCCCTTGGCGGCTTGGATCGCTTCGGCGACGTCCATGGTCACCGTGCCGACTTTGGGGTTCGGCATTAGGTTGCGAGGGCCAAGCACTTTGCCCAGACGGCCGACGATCGGCATCATGTCCGGGGTCGCGATGCAGCGGTCGAAGTCGATCGTGCCGCCCTGAATGCTCTCCATCAGGTCCTCGGCGCCGACAATGTCGGCCCCGGCCTCTTTAGCCTCGTCGGCCTTCGGGCCGCGGGCAAAGACGGCGACGCGCACCGTCTTGCCGGTTCCGTTCGGCAGGGTGACCGAGCCCCGGACCATCTGGTCGGCGTGGCGCGGGTCGATACCGAGATTCATCGCAATTTCAACGGTTTCGTCGAATTTTGTCTTGGCGTTCGCCTTGATCAGGCTGACCGCCTTTTCGACCGAGACGTCTTCCTTGCCGGCGAAGGCCTCGCGGGCGGCGCGGGTGCGTTTTCCAAGCTTTGCCATGACTTACCCTTTCACCTCGATGCCCATCGACTTGGCCGAGCCGAGGATGATCTTCATCGCGGCGTCGACGTCGTTAGCGTTGAGGTCCTTCATCTTGGCCTCGGCGATTTCCTTGAGCTGCTTGGTCGTCACCGAGCCTACCGTCTCGCGGTTGGGATTGTTGGCGCCCGACTTCAGCTTGGCGGCCTTCTTGAGGAAGTACGACGCCGGGGGCGTCTTGATGTCCATCGAGAAGGACTTGTCCTGATAATAGGTGATGATGGTCGGGCACGGCGCGCCCGGCTCGAGCTCCTGCGTCTTGGCGTTGAACGCCTTGCAGAATTCCATGATGTTGATGCCGCGCTGACCCAGCGCCGGTCCGACCGGCGGAGAGGGGTTCGCTTGTCCGGCGGGCACCTGAAGCTTCAGGGTGCCAGCGACTTTCTTGGCCATTGGCCATCTCCTTTCTCAACACCTTCGGGACGCGCCCCGAGGGCTTCGGTTGATGTGGTCCGGTCTGGCGGTCGCGACCGCCGCGCCTTCCACAAGGCTGTCCGAATTTGCGGACTGGCGGGGCCTACACTCCTTGGCGGGGCATTACAAGCCCTTCGCATCGGCTCTCAGGCAGGTTCGGTCGCTGGTTTGACTAGATCCAGGAGATTCGAGATCGCCCGAGCCGCGGCGCGAACATCGTCCGCCGGGGCCTTGGCACGGATGAGCGCGGAAACGCCCACGACCGACATGGAGAGAAGCGCAGCAATCTCGTCGAGGTTGGTCCCTTCTTTCACCTCGCCCGCCTCGCGCGCGTTCGCGAGCGCGCGGGTGAATCCGGCCTTTAGACGGTCGAGATAGGCGTCGACGAATTTGGCCGCGCCCGGGTCGAGCGCCGCCCGCTCGACTGCCGTATTCGCCATGAGACAGCCGAGGCCGCTGAAGGCGCCCTCGCTGGCGGAAGCGTAGCCAGTAAAAGCCCGCCGAATCGATTGGGCGTCGGCCTTCGGGTCCTCGATGGGCGCCAGCACGCGTGTCAGGTTCCGCTCGCTGTAGCGTTCAAGCGCCGCCTCGAACAGACCCTGCTTGGAGCCGAACTCCGCGTACATGCTTTTGCGGTTAACCCCCAGTTCTTCAACCAGTTCTGCCGTCGACGTGGCCGAATAACCCTGCCGCCGGAACAGCTCGATCGCCCGGTCCAGAAGCTCTTCTCTCTTGTAGTTTTTCGCGCCGCGCATGGGGTCCTCATTTCTCTTGTTGACACTAGGTAATCGATCAGTTACCTATGTCAAGGTAATCGATCAGTTACCTAAATGGAACCCGGATCGAGAAGAAACACAAAGGAGCGAGAAGATGGAAAGCAACGCAGTCACAGTCGTCTACAAATGGATCGCGAAGCCGGGGAAGCTGGGCGAGCTGACCGAGATCTACAAGCACGTCACACAGGCCATGCATGACAACGAGCCCGGCGCCACCGCAGTTCATGTCTATACCTCTGAGGAGGAGAACGCGCTTTACGTCCGCGACGAGTTCGCCGACGCAGGCGCGGTCGGTTACCACCTGACCGAGACCGCCGCGAAGCATTTCGGCAGCCTTCTGGAAATCGCGACACCGGGCCCCTTCTACTTCTTCGGCGACGTTCCCGCCGAGATCCAGCAAGCCACCCGCCAGATGGGCCTCGCCTCCGAGTTCAGCGGTCACGCCGCTGGCTTCGACCGCTGATCCCAGACCTCAACCACTGAATCCCGACAAGGAGACTTCAAATGACCTTCAACACGATCAAAACCGCCGCCGCCGCTACGCTCGCCGCCAGCGCGATGACCCTCGCCGCTCTGCCCGCGCAGGCCGAGATCGACCTGACCTATGTCTGGACCGCGCATCCAGGCAAGGAAGAGCAGCTGATCGCCACATACGCGGCTGTCGGCGAGGTGCTGGAGGCGAACGAGCCGGGCCTCTTGCTCTATGAGATCGCGATCTCCGAGACCGGCAACCAGATCATCATTCGCGAGGTGTTCGAGGATGGCGACGCGCTGGCCTATCACCTCTCGGAAACAGCCGCCGCGTTTTTCCCGCAGATCGTGGAATTCGCGACGCCGGGTCCGTTCATCTTCCGGGGCGAGGTTCCCGAAGAGCTGAAGGCCGCCGCCTACGGCATGAACATGGGCGCGATCTTTACCGGCGACTGGGACGGGTTCGAGCGGGAGTGATCCGACCCTCCAGACAAAGAAAGAGCGGCTCCGAACCGGGCCGCTCTTTTTCTTTGCCGCGTGGCGTCCGTCAGCCTTGCTTGGACACCTGTGTGAACTCCAGCTCCACCGGCGTCGCGCGGCCGAAGATCGAAACCGTCACCTTGAGGCGCTGGTTGTCGTCGTCGACCTCTTCCACCGTGCCGTCGAAATCCTCGAACGGGCCGTCGTTGACCTTGACCTTCTCGCCCACCTCGAACGAGATCATCAGCTTCGGCGCCGTCTCGCCCTCTTCCACGCGGTTGAGGATCGCGTTGACCTCGGCGTCGCGCATCGGCATCGGGCGGCCCTGTGGGCCGAGGAAACCGGTGACACGGTTGATCGAGTTGATCAGGTGATAGCCCTCGTCCGACATCTCCATCCGCACAAGTACATAGCCCGGCATGAAGCGGCGCTCGGCGGTGACCTTCTTGCCCCGCCGCACCTCGATGACTTCCTCGGTCGGCACCAGCACTTCTTCGATCTGGTCCTGGAGGCCGGCGTCTTCGACCGAATGACGGATTTGCTCGGCGACTTTCTTTTCGAAATTCGAGAGCACGCTTACCGAATACCAGCGTTTCGCCATCTGTCCGAGGTCCTTCACCTGAGCCGTTTGCGGCCGCCTGAATAAAAAGGGGCGCGCGCCTCATCCAGCGCACGCCTGCTTGTGACAGCGGGGCATACTCGGCCCCGGGGCGGATTTCAAGAGGGCTGAAGCTCAGGCCGCTTTGGCGAGCGGCTCGACTTCCAAGTCGTCTTCAAGGTCGTAGGAGATCGCGTTGGCGCGGCGGGCGAAGTGGAGCACCTCGAAACCGACGAGCAGCTTGGCGAGGCCGAGGAGCGCGAGGATGGCCGCGACGCCCCGCCCGTTCGCGATATGGGCGTTGTTGCTGGCCTGCTCGGCCATAAGGCCAAGACCCCGGCCATGCCAATAAGGCGCGACATAGATCGCGCCGGAGGTCACGAAGGCGCCCTGTTCGGCAAGCGCCGCATTCACGAAGGCGGCGTCGGCGCTGTCGCGCTCGATAGTGCCATTGAAGGCGGCGATGGGCCCGAGCGCGCCGTCGGCGATCTTGTGATCGGCGAGCCAGGCGTTGAAGGCGCGATGCTCTTCCGCAGACATCAGGATGAAGCCGCGGAAACCGGTCGTCTCCGCGCTGGCGCTTTGATCGGCGAGAACGACCATCACCTCGTTGCCGGTGCCAAAGACGGCGCCGGTGTTCTCAAGTGCGGCGGTGCGTTCGGTAACGACCTGCGCGACGATATTGGCTTCGGCAAAGGACATGCTGGGACGCTGATAGGCTTCGAGCGGGATCGCGGCCGGCGCCTCGGCGTCCATGGCGACTCGAATCTCGGCGGCGCGCTGGTCGGCGCCGGGCTGCATCATCGTTGTGGCGTAGAAAATGGCGGCGGCTGCGATGAAGAACCCGTGTGCGGGGATCCGCAGAACTGAACCGATATAACCCATTGAACCACTCCCAACTCGTTACAGAATCAGGTTTGGCGGGGAAAGTTGACGGAAAAAGGGCGGGGCGGTGACGGCTCGGGGGCGACTAACCGAAGACGGTCAGAATCCCCTGCAAACCTTGACGGATCAGCCAGTCGATGAGGAAGAAAAAGGCCGCCGTCAGGATAGAAAGCAGGAACACCATGGCCGATGTCATCGCCACTTCGCGCCGCGTGGGCCAAACAACCTTGGCGATTTCAGCGCGCGTTTGCTGAATGAACTGAAGCGGGTTGGTGGCCATGTGCTCGGGTGCTCCGTTTCGGTGGTCAGCAGATAGGCGCGGGCGCCGCGGTTCTCAAGTCAGGCGCCGTTCGGCGGGCCTGGCAGGGGCGGAGGGGCTCGAACCCCCGACCCTCGGTTTTGGAGACCGATGCTCTACCAACTGAGCTACACCCCTAAGGCCGGGGCCGGGGTTACGCCGGAACTCCGTTCAGATCAAGATGCAAACCGCCGTTTAGGGGCGGCGCGCTCCAAGGCGGCAGGATCCGCGCCCCAGATGTCGGCTTTGAGAGACACCCTGCCGGGACGGTGCTCGCTGATTGGTTGGATAACTGGGCGGGCGGGCAAGCAGCCTCAGCCGGCGGCGGGCTCCTTCGCAGGGGCGCGCCGGGAGAGCCAATCGCGCCGGTAGGCGACCAGTGCGATGGTCAGCGAGGCCAGACCACCCAAGAGAGCGGGCAGCGCGCCGGCGGCAAGGTCGAATGCGATGCCCAGCGGAGCGGCGGCCAGCATCCAGCTGCGCATGGCCAGCGTGTCGCATTGGGCGCGGCCGATCATGATTAGTGTGCAGGCAGTCATGGCGAGCAACGTGGTGGGACCGGCCCAGGTCATCAGTGTTGCCAGAGCCACCGGCGGCAGGAAGATCATGGCCAGTCGCTTGCGGCAGACCCGGTCGCCCATCGCCATGACCAGAATCGTCTGGCCGCTGCCGATGGCGCAGACCAAGGCGCCGCAGGGTTTGCCCATCAGCGCGTATTGGGCGCCATAGAGGAACGCCATGGCGAGCTGGGCGATCAGGATGTCCCGCCGGCGGCGGAAGAGCGGCCAGATCAGCTGACAGGCCAGCCCGGCAAAGCCGAGAGCCGTCGCGAGAGGCGACTGAAATGCTATACTCACAAAGTCCGGCACCGGCGCGCTCCTTTTCCTGACGGGGCCATTGGGTTGGCCTCTCCTACGCCCGAAGGCGGTCTCAGGTCAGAGCCTGCAGGGTTTCCTTTGTTTCGGATGTTGCAGGGGGCGGCAGGGGGTGTTTCAGCGCCATGTCAGATTGACCGAGCTCCCACGCGCGCAAAGAAAAACCCCCGGCGGGACGAGCCTGCCGGGGGTTGGATTCGGAACGCCTTAGCGCAGCGCCGGGATCACTCGATGATCTTTGAGACGACGCCTGCGCCGACGGTGCGGCCGCCTTCGCGGATGGCGAAGCGGAGTTTCTCCTCCATCGCGATCGGCGCGATCAGCTCGACCGTGAACGACACGTTGTCGCCCGGCATC
>JASJAU010000017.1 GCA_030066855.1 Paracoccaceae bacterium
GCCCTTGGCCGCGCCCGCCGCAGTGAGGCGGCGCACCGGATGGCCAAATCGAGCGCGCGTGCGACGTGGACCTTTTCAGCGCTGGTCGCGCTGGCGGCTGCCTGGCTTCCCGTCTTTGGTGACAAGAGCTGACAAAACCGTCATGACGGCAGCGCTCGGCTGGCGCTCACTGAACGCGCTGGATTATCCGGGCATACGCCCACCCCTTGCCCTTATACCTCACCTGTTACAAGCTTGCATGCGGAGGAGGGATGCCTGTGCCACGGCCAGGTCGGTTGGCGAACGGCCCTGCGCTGCGTCTTGCCTCGGGAGGAGTGTGTCATGACATCCAAGACCGCAGGTCCCACGCCACCGGACGATCTTACGCCGCAGCAGCCAACAAGTCCCGTAGTTAACAAGGTTACGACCGAGGATATCGCCGCATCGCTGAAGGCCGGTGTTTCCGACTTTGTGGCCCGCCCTGTTATGAGCGGCTTTTTTGGCCTGTTCTATGCGGTGTTCGGCATTCTGTTCGTTTGGGCCCTGGTCTGGCTCGGAAAGATCTGGATGATCATTCCCGCCGTCGTCGCCTTTCCTCTGGTCGCGCCTTTCGCCGCCGCGGGGCTCTATGAGATGTCGCGCCGGATGCAAACGGGAGAGCGTTTCGGCTGGTCGGAAATCCTCACCGTCATGGCCAATCAGCGCAAGCGCGAGATGGGTTGGATGGCCTTCGTCACGCTGTTTGTTTTCTGGGTGTGGATGTACCAGATCCGGCTTTGGCTGGCGATCATCCTGCAAGACGCGTCCTTCTCTGATTTCGATGGGTTTTTGAATGCCGTGTTCTTCACACCAGAGGGATGGACTTTCCTGGCGATCGGCACTTTCGCTGGCGCGCTGCTGTCGGCTGCCCTGTTTTCATTGACCGTCGTCGCCATGCCCATGCTGCTCGAGCGGGACATCGATTTCGTAACCGCGATGCTTACGTCCATTCGCGTGGTGACAGAAAACCCGGTGGTCATGCTCGCCTGGGCGGCGATCATCTCGGTCACGATTCTGTTTTCCTTGGTCCCGGCGTTTCTTGGCCTGATCTTTACCTTGCCGATCCTCGGCCACACCACATGGCACCTCTATCAACGAGCCGTTCAGCCGGCAGAAGGGTGATCAATCGCGACGCCTCCTTGAGCGGCCGCGCGCAAATCTCGTCCGCTGGCGAGAAAAGCTCGATTTTCATGCCGTCGACGGCCAGCCCATAGCCCCTTGAGCGATCTAGGAGCCGCCTCGCGTGAAAACGTGAGAAGGCGAAAGCAGGAAGGGAGCGAAGTACCCGGCCAGGTTGGACATCGGCAGGACCTCCGGCTTCAGGTGGATATTCAGCATGTCGCGCATGAAGCGCCGCCTCCGTTCGATCCTCGCCCAGGCGCCCGGATAACGATCCGAAAACTCGGACCGGCCTCTGTCATCGAGCAGGACAATGCCGTCTTCAATATTAGCCGTGCCATAGGCGGACCCGGTCGCCGGGATGATATCGAGCTGTATTGCCTGACCTGAGCGGAGGGTCTCTTCACTGCCAGGATAGATCGGAGAGTTCATCCACTCGTCGAGGTGAATGAGGTGTCCAGGGTTGAGCGTCACGCCAAAGAACGGGTCGCCCAGATGCGATTTCACCGGCGCGTCCAGCTCCGCGCCCTTGACCCCTATTCCAACGGTCTCGTACCAGTCCGCCGCGCAAGCGAAGTAGGGCCCGGCCAGTTTCTCGGCATAATCCCGGGCCTCAACCGGAAGATCTTCCGGCCCCTCGGCGACCCGGTCTTCCTCGCCTTGATTTTCGTCTTCCACCCAGCTCTCGGATGGCTGGCGCTTCTGGGCGGCGGGTTTCTGATTTTTGTATCGCTCCTCAATCAAGCGCTTACGGCGCGTCGGAACGCGCGGGCGGGAGAGCTTGGCCAGGCAGCGGCGCGCTTCTCGCGACAGGCCGAGTCGGGGGCCGGAGCTGATCCGCGCCCAGGGCATGGGCGGCGCGATGGCGGGCCGTTGGATGGCGATGCAGGACGCCGCGGTCGGTGAGGCAGGTCGCGCCTCGGACTGGACCGGCGCATTCGGCTCGTTCACCCGCGCCTTCCGGCTGTTTCTGCAATCCGCCATGCTGGCCGTGGGCGCCTGGCTAGTCCTTCAGAGCCAGATCACGGCCGGCGCGATGATCGCCGCCAGCATCATCATGGGCCGCGCGCTCGCGCCTATCGACACCGGTATCTCAGGCTGGCCGCACGCTCAGCGCGCCCGCCAGGCTTGGCGCGATCTGACCGCGCTGCTGGATGGGGTCGAGCGGGCACCGCCCCGCACCGCCCTGCCCGCCCCCGCCGCGCGACTCAACGTCAATGGCGTGACGCTGACGCTCGGACGCGGCGAGAAACCGATCCTCTACAAAATCGGTTTCGACGTCGCGCCGGGCGAGGCGCTTGGCGTCATCGGCCGCAGCGGATCGGGCAAGACAACGCTCGCGCGAATCCTCGCGGGGCTCGCGCGTCCGACGCTGGGTGAGGTCCGCCTCGACGGCGCTACGCTGAGCCAGTACGGGTCCGAGCGCTTAGGCCGGCATATCGGCTACCTGCCCCAGGACGTGTGCTTCTTCGATGGCACGGTAGCCGAGAACATCGCCCAGATGACCGAGAACCGGGACGACGCGCGCGTGGTCGCCGCCGCCGGGAAAGCCCGGGTGCACGACATCATCCTCAAGCTTCCCGATGGCTACGACACGCGGATCGGCGGCCCGGACAAGCAGCTCTCCGGCGGGCAGAAACAGCGCCTGGCGCTCGCCAGGGCGCTCTACAACGATCCGGTCCTTCTGATTCTGGACGAGCCGAACTCGGCGCTCGACGCCGACGGCTCCGAGGCGCTGAACGCCGCGGTCTCGGCAATGAAGGCGGAAGGCCGCGCCGTGCTGATCATGACCCACCGCCCGACCGCGATCTCGTCCTGCGACAAGCTTCTGGTGCTCGAAGCCGGGCGCGCTGCGGGCTATGGCCCCCGGGACGAGATCATCCGCTCGATGATGAAAAACGCCGACGGCGTCAGCCGCGTCGTCGAAAGAACCGCCTCATGACCACGGCCAGCGCCCGTATGCCGCTTGTGATCGGCTTCACCAGCGTAGCCCTGATGCTTGGCGGCCTCGGCACCTGGAGCGTCGCGACCAAAATTGCCGGCGCCGTGCACGCCCCCGGCACCGTCCGCGTCGAAAGCGACCGGCAGGTGGTGGAGCACCCCGACGGCGGGGTCGTGGGCGAGATCCGCGCCCGCGACGGCGATCAGGTCGCGGCGGGCGACGTGCTTTTGCGCCTCGACAGCGCCTTTCTGATCTCCGAACTCTCCATCGTCGAAGGACAGTTGGCCGAGCTTTTCGCCCGACGCGCTCGGCTCGCCGCCGAGCGGGACGGTGCGGAGGCCCCCAATTTCCACGACCCGCCCGCGCTGTCGGAAGCCAGCCGTGCCGCGCTCGACGAGCAGATCGCGGGCCAGCGGAACCTCTTCGACGCCCGGCTGGCCTCTCTTGCGCAGGAGCGGCGGCAGCTGGCAGAGCAGCAGACGCAGGTCCGCCGCCAGATCGAAGGCGTTGAAGCCCAGCTCGCCGCGCTCGAGCGGCAACGCATTCTGATCGCCGACGAGCTCGCCGACGTCCGGGCGCTTTTCGAGCGCGGGCTGATCCAAAGCGGCCGGCTTCTGACGCTGGAGCGCGAAGAGGCGCGGCTTGCCGGCGAGATCGGCGGCCTGACCGCGCGGGCGGCGGAGGCGGAGGCGCGGATTGCCGCCATCGACATCGAAAGCCTGAAGTTGGTCGACCGCCGGCGCGAGGAGGCGATCGCGCGGCTGCGCGACCTCCGCTTCACCCAGATCGAGCTTGAGGAGCGGCGGCTCAGCCTGATCGAGCGCATCGCGCGGCTCGACGTGCGCGCTCCGGTTTCGGGCGTCATCTTCGACAGCCGCGTATCGGCGCTGAAATCGGTGGTTCGCGCCGCCGAGCCGATGATGTACGTCGTCCCCGGCGACCAGCCGCTCGAAATCGCGGCCCGGATCGATCCGATCGACATCGACCAAGTGTTTCCGGGGCAGCACGTCGCATTGATGCTCACCACCTTCAATCGCGGCACCACGCCCGAGGTGCCGGGCCGCGTGCTGCGGGTGTCCGCGGATGCGGAGCTGGACGAGACGACTGGCGTCTCCTTCTACCAAGCTGTTCTGAGGCCCGATCCGGACGCGCTGGCGGCGCTTCGTGACGTCACGCTGCTTCCCGGCATGCCGGTCGAGGCGTTCCTGAAAACCGAGGATCGGTCGCCGCTCAGCTACCTGCTCCAACCTCTGACGATCTATCTAAACCGCGCCTTTCGCGAGGAGTAGCGCCCCTCAGCCCATTAGCGCCTTCATATGCGCGACAACGCTCCGCGCCAGCGACCCGGGTTCGTAGCCGCCTTCGAGCATAGAAAGCACCCGGCCCTCGGCGTGCCGGTCAGCAACGCCCAAAAGCTCTTCGGTCATCCAGCTGTAGTCCGCCTCCCAAAGCGCGAGGCCCGACATGTCGTCGGCGGCGTGGGCGTCGAACCCGGCGGAAATGAACAGGAACTCGGGTCGGAACACGTCGAGCGCCGGCAGCCAACGCGCGGCGATGGCGTCCCGGAAATCCATGCTCTCGGTGCCCGACGGCAGCGGCACGTCAATCAGATTGGCCGTGTCCGAGGCATGCCCGGTGAATGGATAGAACGGGTGCTGGAAAGCCGAGCAGAACAAAACCCGCGCGTCGCC
Organism: Paracoccaceae bacterium; assembly: GCA_030066855.1. Lineage (GTDB taxonomy): Bacteria > Pseudomonadota > Alphaproteobacteria > Rhodobacterales > Rhodobacteraceae > Kangsaoukella. The sequence goes on from JASJAU010000017.1 coordinate 4,771, forward strand.
CTGAAAAATATCCTCGGTCCCGTTGCCGTGATGCACGTCGAAATCAACGATCGCCACGCGCTCAAGCCCGTGTTCCTCAAGAGCGTGCCGCGCGGCGACGGCGATGTTGTTGAAAAGGCAGAACCCCATCGCTTGCCCCGTCACTGCGTGATGACCGGGCGGGCGCACGGCGCAGAATACCGGACCGGCCTGACCGGACATGATCAGATCGACTCCCATAATCCCGGCCCCCGCAGCGCGAAGCGCCGCGTCGAGCGTGCCGGGCGACATCACGGTGTCCCCGTCCAGCTCGACGAAGCCCTCGCTCGGCGCCATCCCGAAGACCCGGTCGACGTAGTCCGCTTTATGGGCGCGGATGAGCTGATCGCGCGTGGCCTTCGGCGCGTCATAGCGCTGCACCACGAAATCCAAACCCGACATGATCAGCTGATTGCCGATCGCGTCCAGCCGCTCCGGCACGTCCGGGTGCATGGGCCCGGCGTCATGCTCCAGACAATCCGCGTGAGAGATGAAGCCGAGCATCGCGCTCAGAGCCACCGCTCGACATGCACGATATCGGGATCGTCCGGCGCATTGCTCTCCGAAAAGCCAAGCTCGGCCATCAGCTGCAGCATTGGCGCGTTAATCTTCAGCACCTGACCTTCGATCCGCGTCAGCCCGTGGTCCCGCGCGGCGTCCATCAGCGCCTTCATCAGCCGCGTCCCGATCCCCTGATTTTGCACCCGGTCCGAGACCACAACCGCAAACTCGCAGGATTCGCTGTCCGGGTTAATCGCATAGCGCGCAACGCCGACCTGCTCGGTCTTGCCGCCGGGCTCGATGATCGCCACCAGAGCCATCTCGCGCCGATAGTCGATCTGGGTGAAGCGCACGAGCATCTCGGGCGACAACTCGGACATCGCGCCCATGAAGCGGAACCGCTTGGCCTCGGGCGAGAGCTCGCGCACGAAGGTCGCCTCACTCTCCGCGTCCTCAGGCCGGATCGGGCGGATGGTGAGCGGCGTTCCGTCGGAGAGATACCCGCGTTGGACGAGATGCCGGGGATAGGGGTGGATCGCCACGTGGTCATAGGCCCCGTCCTTGGCCGGGGGGCGCGCGATCCCGATCCGCGCGTCCACGGCGATCACGCCTCTGGGCCCCGCGAAGAGCGGATTGATGTCGAGTTCGGTGATCTCCGGCAGTTCGCAAACGATGTCGGAGACCCGGAGCAGCACGTCGATCACCGCGTCGCGATCGACCGCCGGACGCTCGCGGAAGGCGTCCAGAAGGCGCGAGACCTTGGTCCGCCCGATCAGCCGCCGGGCGAGCACCTCGTTCAAAGGCGGAAGCGAGACGGCGCTGTCGCGCAGAACCTCCACCATCGTACCGCCCGCGCCGAAGAGGATGGCCGGGCCGAAGACCGGATCGCGGCTCGCGCCGATGACCAGCTCGCGCGCGTCCTCGACCCGCGCCATCGGCTGCACCGTCACACCCAGAATCGTCGCATCCGGACGAAGCGCGGCGGCCTGGGTGGTGATCTCTTTGAACGCCCGTTTGACCTCCGCCGCATTGGCGACCCCGATCCGCACGCCGCCCACATCCGACTTGTGCGAGATTTGGGGTGAGTTGATCTTGACTGCCACGGGGAACCCGACCGTCTCGGCCGCGACGAGCGCGTCCTCAGCATCTTCCGCCTCGAGCGTGATGTTGATCGGGATGCCGAAGGCGCGCAGCACCGCCTTCGACTCGATGTCCGAGAGCATCGCGCGCCCCTCGCTCAAGGCGGTCTGCAGGATCATCCGCGCGCCTTCGATGTCGTGCGCCTCGCTGTCGGCCAGCGGCCCCGGCGTTTCGAGCGCGAGGCGGCGGTTCCGGTTGTGCTGCGCGAGGTAGGAGAACGCCTCGACCGCCCGCTCGGGCGTGGTGAAATCGGGAATACCGGTGCCCGACATCAGCTTCCGGCCTTCTGCAACAGAAGTCTCGCCCATCCAGCAGGCCAGCACCGGCTTGCGGCTCCGCTCGGGGATGGCGCCGATCACCGCCTCTGCCGCCTCGGTCGCCGCGGTCATCGCCTGCGGCGTCAGCATGACCAGAACGCCGTCGAAATTCGGGTCCTTCATCGCCGCAGTGACGGCGGCAGCGTATTGATCGGGGGTCGCGTCGCCCAAGATGTCGATGGGATTGCGCTTGGACCAATAGGACGGCAAGACCGCGTCGAGCGCCTTGATCGTCTCCTCGGAAGGCTCAGCGAGGTCGATGTCCAGATCGCCCGCGCGGTCGGCGGCCAGAACCCCGGCGCCGCCGCCATTGGTGATGATACCAAGCCGGTTGCCCCGCACCCGCTTGTGGGCCGAGAGGATCTCGGCAGCCGCGAACAGCTGTCCAAAGCTCTGGGCGCGCACCGCGCCCGCGCGGCTCAAAGCGGCGTCGAACACGGCATCGTCGCCCATAAGAGCGCCGGTATGGGTCTGCGCGGCCTTCGAGCTCTGCCCGTGCCGCCCGCCCTTCAGCACCACCACCGGCTTCGACCGCGCGGCGCCCCGCAGCGCTGAGACGAAGTTCGGCGCGTTCCGCACGCCCTCGACGTAAAGGAGGATCGCGCTTGTCTTGGGGTCGGTCGCCAGGAACTCCATCGCGTCGCCGAACCCGATGTCGAAGGCATTGCCCAGAGAGACGAGCGCCGAGAACCCGAGGTGATGCGGCTCGGCCCAGTCTGAGATCGCCGAGCAAAGTGCGCCCGATTGCGAGACCAGCGCAAGCCGACCGGGCGGCGTCTCAGCTCTGAGGAAGGTCGCGTCGAGACCGATCCAGGGCCGGACGATGCCCACGCAATTCGGCCCGAGAAAGCGGATGCCGTGGCGTTTCGCCATGTCCGTTAGGTTCTGCCCCAGCCTGCTCAGCCCGCCGCTGCCATCACCGAACCCAGCCGACAGGATGACGGCATTCGTCACCCGCATCTCGGCGCATTGCTCGAGAATGCCCGGCACGGTGTGCGCTGGCGTCGCGATCACCGCCAGGTCAACACTTGCGCCAGCCTCGTTCAGGCTCGGAAAACACGGCCGCCCACTCACCGCGGAATACTTCGGATTGATCGGAATGATCTCGCCCGCAAACCCGGCGCGAAGCAGATTCGAAAAGACCCGCGCGCCGACCCCTGCCGACCGGTCGCTCGCCCCGAAGACCGCGACGGACTTGGGGTCGAACATCGCTGAAAGCTCGCTTCGGACCATGACAACACTCGATCTGACAACCGCCCCGTTGCGCGGACGCTCTCCATTTGATCGCCGGAAGGCGCGTCTCTCGCCTTGATGCCGGTCAAGGTCCGGGTCAGTCTGGCGACGCGCCAAAACAAAGGGGAACGAGACAATGAGCCAGACACCAGACGCCGTGATCATTGGGGCCGGCGTAATTGGGGCCGCAACCGCCTTTGAGCTGGCGAAACTCGGCTGGAAGACGGTCTCGGTCGATCGCAACACCCAGGTCGGCCACGGGTCGACCGCGGGGTCCTGCGCCATCATTCGGATGCACTATTCCACGCTCGACGGAACCGCTTTCGCCTGGGAGGGCTACCACTACTGGCGCGACTGGGCCGACTACGTCGGACTTCCCGAGGACGCAGACATCGCGAAATTCGTCGAGGTCGGCTGCCTTGTGATGAAGACCGAGGCGAACGGTCATCTGGAAAAACACATGAAATACTCTGGCGAGCTTGATTGCCCGTTCGAGGAATGGGACCCCGCGAAGATCAGCAACCGGCTTCCGATTTACTCTCTGGATAGTTTCGCGCCCGCCAAGCGCATGGAAGACCACGGGTTCGGCGAATCCAACGGCGCGTCCCTGAAAGGCGCGGTGTTCTGGCCTAAGGCAGGATATGTCACCGATCCAGCGCTTTCCGCACAAAACCTGGCCGACGCCGCCCGCCAGCATGGCGCAGAGTTCAGGCTCGGTGTGGAAGTCACGGAAATCCTTCAGGATAACGGGCGTGTTACGGGAATCCGTCTCGCCGACGGTGAAGAGATTCACGCACCCGTTGTCATAAACGTAGCTGGCCCCGGCTCAGCCATGATCAACGAAATGGCGGGTGTGACCCACGACATGACCATATCGACAAGGCCGCTCCGTCAGGAGGTGGTCCATGTCCCCGCTCCGGCAGGCTTCGATTTCGAGGCGCAGGGCACCATCGTCTCTGACAGCGACATCGCCTGCTATTGCCGCCCCGAGCAGGGCAACCACATTCTTGTCGGGAGCGAGGACCCGCCCTGTGATCCGCATGACTGGCAGGACAGCGACACGGACTATCCTCGCGATTTTACCGATCAGTGGACAACCCAGGCGATGCGCTACGCGCAGCGTGTACCGTCGCTTGGCATCCCCTCGCGGATGCGGGGGGTAGTCGATCTCTACGACGCCTCGACCGACTGGATCCCGATCTATGACAAATCGGCGCTGCCCGGCTTCTACATGGCCTGCGGATCAAGCGGGAACCAGTACAAGAACGCGCCTATTGCGGGCAAGATGATGGCCGCGCTGGTTGCTTATTGCGAGGGCGGCGGCGACCACGACACCAAACCGCTCCAATTCCGCCTGCCCTACATCGATCGCGATATCGACGTTGGTTTCTATTCGCGCAAGCGGCCGATCAACGATGAATCGAGCTTCTCCGTGCTCGGCTAGACCTCAAAGGAAGATCAGGGCGGCAGACCCCGCCATCAGTGCGGCCATCACCGTCATGAAACCGCGCCAAAGCCGGGGATCGTTCAAAAGACGGCCCAGCAGGTGCCCTGTGCCTGTCCAGAACAGGCAGACGCAAAGATTCATACCCGAAAAGACCAGTGCCAGCCTCACTCCCGCCTCCATCGCCGGCAGATCCGCCATGAACGCCGTTGCCGCCACGGCGACCGCCCAAACCTTGGGATTGACCCATTGAAACAGCACCGCCTCGAAAAAGGTGAACGGCCGGTCGCCCGCCTCGGTTTCGCCCACCCGGGTCGCCTGAAACAGCCGCCACGCGAGAAACAGGATCCAACCCGCTGCCACCAGTTTCAATGCGAAGGTCAGCGCCGGAAATGCCGTCAGCAGCGCGCCCAGCCCCAGTCCGGTCAGCCCTGCCGTAATGCCAACGCCGAAAGCCACGCCCAGAAGGTGCGGCACGGTCCTTTGAAACCCGAACCGCGCGCCCGAGGCGGCGAGCATGATCACGTTCGGCCCAGGCGCAAAAAGCCCGGCGAATACGAAAAGGATGAGCGCGCCCAACGAAAGCCCCGACTACTCTGCGGCGATCTCCATAGAGCGTTCGACCCGGAGACGCGAGGCCCTGCGCGTGAGAACCGAGCGGCGGACGAAAGCCGCGACGAACATCGCCGTCAGGATCAGCACGATCGTCGGGGCCGGCGCGCTGTCGAGGAAGAAGCTCGCGTAGGTGCCACCCAGCATCGCCGCCATGCAGACAATCACTGCCACCACCAGCATCCGGCTGAACGTCCGCACGATCAGAAAGGCGATCGCCCCCGGCGCGATCAGCAATCCGATGGCGAGGATCAGACCTGCTGCCGCCAGCGTCGCCACAATGGTGAGCGACAGCGCGGCCAGGAGCCCGTAGTGCAAAAGGTTCACCGGCAGACCGGTCGCCTGCGCCTGCGCCGGGTCGAAACTGTGCAATAGCAGGTCCTTCCACTTCACGATCAGCGCCAGCGCCACCAGCGCTGAAATGACTCCCGACATCCAAAGCTCGCCGGTCTGCACTCCCAGCATATTGCCGAACAAGATGTGATCGAGATGCGCGTTCGTCTCGATCGAGACGTAAAGGACGATCCCAACGCCGAACATGCCGGAGAAGACGACGCCCATCACGGTATCCTGCTTCACCCGGCTGTTGCTCGCCAGATACCCGGTCGCCACTGCGCAGAGCATGCCGGCCGCGAAGGCGCCGATCAAAAGCGGGATGCCGAGGACATAGGCCAGCACGATCCCTGGCAGGACCGAATGGCTCACCGCGTCACCCATCAGCGCCCAGCCTTTGAGTACGAGAAAGCACGACAGCAGGGCCGTCGGCACCGACACGATGATCGAGATCAGGAAGGCGTTCTGCATGAACCCGAAGCGGAACGGCATCATCAGAGTCTCGATGTCCATCACGCGGCCTCCCGCACAGGCGCCGGCGCGGCGTACACGTCTGCCCCTTGCTCCAGCGCCGCCCGCGCCCGCCGCTTCGCAGCCAGATGCCCGTGTTTCGGCGCGAAGAAGAACGCGAGGAGGAAGATCAGAGTCTGAAAGGTCACGATGATCCCGCCGGTCGCCCCGTCGAGGAAGTAGCTGATGTAGGCCCCGAAAAAGCTTGTCCCGGCACCGATGGCCACCGACGTCGCCAGAAGCCGCGGGAACCGGTCGCACAGGAGGTACGCCGTCGCCCCCGGCGTCACGACCATGGCGATCACCAGAAACGCCCCAACCGTCTGCATCGCGGCCACCACCGAGGCCGAGAGCAGCACGAAGAACACCGCCTTCAGGAATGTGGGCCTGAGCCCGATGCTCCGCGCGTGGCTCTCATCAAAGAACACGACCATCAGGTCCTTCCACTTCGCCAGCAGGATTGCCAGCGACACGAACCCGATCAGCGCAAGCTGCAGCGTGTCCGAGGGCGTGATCGCGAGGATGTTGCCCATGGTGATCGTCTGGATCGAGACCGATGTCGGATAGATCGACACGATGAAGAGACCCAGCCCGAAGAACGAGGTGAAGATCAGCCCGATGATCACATCCACCTTCAGCCCAGACCGCTCGGACAGAAACAGCATTCCCAGGGCCGCCAGCCCGCCCGCCAGGAACGCGCCCAGGGCGAAGGGCAGCCCGAGGATGTAGGCCCCCGCCACCCCCGGCACGACCGAATGCGCCAGCGCGTCCCCGATCAGCGACCAGCCCTTCAGCATCAGATAGGCGGAGAGGAACGCGCAAACCGCGCCCACCAGCGCCGACACCCACATGGCGTTGGTCATGTAGGCGTAGGTGAAAGGCTCGGTCAGAAATTCGATCATTCGCCGGGATCCGACCGCTGCGTTTTCTCGCCGTACTGCACGAAGGGACGCTCGTCGTCGGTCAGGATCGTCACCTGCCGCGAATCCGCGTCATCGTGCAGCGTGTCGCCGCCCAGCGTGAAGTGCCTGAGCACCCCGCCAAAGGCATGCTCCAGATTCTCGCGGGTGAAAACGCTCTCCGTCGGCCCGTAGCCCAGCACCGTTCCCTTCACGAGAATCGTCCGATCACAGAACTCCGGCACCGAACCGAGGTTGTGCGTAGAGACCAGCATCACCCGACCCTCGTCCCGCAATTCTTTAAGCAAAGCAATGATTTGCTCTTCGGTCTTCACGTCGACACCGGTAAAGGGCTCATCGAGCAGGATCACCTGCCCGTCTTGCGCGAGCGCCCGCGCCAGAAAAACGCGCTTTCGCTGTCCGCCCGACAATTCCCCGATCTGCCGATGCCGGAAATCGGCCATGTCGACGCGTTGAAGCGCGGTTTCGACGGCCGCATGATCGGCTCGCGACGGGCGGCGGAGGAACCCCATATGCCCATAGCGCCCCATCATCACCACATCCTCGACCAGAACGGGGAACGCCCAATCCACCTCCTCAGCCTGCGGGACATAGGCGACGAGGTTCTGCGCCAGCGCCTCTTTGACCGATTTGCCCAGAATGCGGATCGTGCCGTCTGCCGCCGGGACGAACCCCATGATCGCCTTGAAGAGCGTCGACTTCCCCGCGCCATTCACGCCGACAAGCGCGGTCACGGTTCCTTTCGGGATTTCGAACGTCGCGTGCCAGAGCGCCGTGTGCCCATTCCGATAGGTCACAGTCACGTCCTCAGCAGAAAGCCCAGTGCCAAGACCCGCCTGTGTCTCGGACACGGCGGGGTTCTGTTTCAGGTCGAGCATCGACTTGCTCCAATATCGCCGCCACTCTGGCGGCTATGCACACACGGGCTGCGGCCCCTAGGCCGCGACCCATATCAAACCGCGTTCAGTTCATCGCCGTGGTCAAACCACTCGCAATCGTTCGCGAGGTCACTTCCAAGAGGTCGAGGTAAGTCGGGACCTCCCCATCCGGCTCGCTAAGCGAATCGACGTAAAGGACGCCTCCGTAATCCGCGCCGGTCTCCCGCGCCACCTGCTCGGCGGGCGCGGTGTTAACCGTGCTCTCGCAGAAGACCACGGGTATGCCATTCGCCCGAACCCCGTCGATCACCGAGCGCACCTGCTGCGGCGTGCCCACCTGATCGGCGTTCATCGGCCAGAGGTACAGCTCCTGCATCCCGAAATCGCGGGCCAGATAGCTGAACGCGCCCTCGCAGGTCACCAGCCAGCGCTGGTCGGCGGGAATGTCGGCCACGGCGGCGCGCAAAGGCTCGATTGTGGCGCGAAGCTCGTCCGAATATGTCGCCGCATTCGCCGCATAGACTTCGGCATTCTCCGGGTCTTGCTCTGAAAAGGCCGTCGCAATATTCTCAATGTAGATTAGTGCGTTATCTAGCCCCATCCAGGCGTGCGGATTGGTCTTGCCTTCATATGAGCCCGACGAGATTGAAATCGGGTCGATCCCCTCCGACACCGTGACCGAAGGCACGCCGTCGAGGTTCGACAGGAACTGCTCGAACCACAGCTCGAGGTTCATGCCATTCCAGAGGATCAGGTCCGCGTCCGAGGCGCGGACAATGTCTTGCGGTGTCGGCTCATAACCGTGGATCTCCGCCCCCGGCTTCGTGACCGAGACGACCTCGGCCGCCTCCCCCGCCACATTTGCGGCCATATCGGCGATCACGGTGAACGTGGTCACCACCTTCATTTTCTCATCAGCCAACGCGCCGGTGGCCGCCGGCATCAACAGCGCAGCCACCGCTGAGGTCTTGGTCAGTTTCGCGAGCATTCATCTCTCCAAGCTGGCGCAAGTCTTATCCAATCCGCTAATGCAAATCACTCGCAACTGTCAATGCAATTGAGAATGATTTGCAACTGCGACTTTAGAGCAAATATGCCTGCCAAGCACAAAGGCAAGCCCCGCGACGGAATCGCGCATCTGTGGTAGGGTCTTAAAAAAATGGGAGGGAAAGCGATGTCCGGAACGATCACGCTCCTCGTCGGAACCACCAAAGGCGCGTTCCTGCTCTCAAGCGATGACCGCGAGACCTGGGCGATCCGCGGCCCCTTTTGCGATGGCGCGGGCATCAATCACATGACCGGCGATCCAGAAACCGGCGCGATCTGGGCCGGCGGCGGCGGCGATTGGGATGGCGCGGGCGTCTGGCGGTCGACTGACGGCGGCGAAACCTGGACGGTTTCCAAGCTTTCCGGCGGCCAGCGCGAGGCCTGGATCGCCGAGAACCCGGATTTCGCGGCGCAAGTCGGCGCCGAACCCGGCCCGCCGGCCGCCTTTTCCGGCGAGATCGACGCCGTCTGGAGCCTCAAACGCGCGAACGGCGCGCTCTATGCGGGCGCGAAACCCGCCAATCTCTATGTTTCGAAAGACAACGGAGAGACCTGGGAGCGGAACGGCGCCTTCGCCGATTTTCCGGAGCGCGATCAATGGAACCCTGGCGCGGCGGGCCTGACCATGCACACAATCGTAACCGACCCCGAGCGCCCTGAAAAAATGTGGCTCGGCGTCTCTGCTGCCGGCGTCTTCGCGACGGAAGACGCGGGCGCCCATTGGGAGCGCCGAAACCGCCTCTCCAACGCGGAAGCCTGCGAGGAGCACCACCATCCCGCCGCGCCGCGCGGCGGCGACACCGGTCACTGCGTCCACAACATCGTCCGCGCCCCCGGCAATTCCGGCGATCTCCTCTACCAGCAGAACCACCACGGCGTATACCGGAGCCGCGATGGCGGGCGAAGCTGGGACGACATCACCGAGGGCCTCCCCTCCACCTTCGGCTTCCCCATGGGCGTCCACCCGCGCGAGCCCGACACGATCTGGACCCTGCCACTGAACGGCGATGCGATCGGCCGCTATCCGCCGGACGCAAAGGCCGCCGTCTATCGCTCCAGCAACGGCGGCGAGAACTGGGAGGCCCTGCGCGATGGACTGCCGCAGGAGAATTGCTTCTTCACTGTGCTCCGACAGGCCATGTCCACTGACACCGCCGACCCGGCGGGCGTCTATTTCGGCACGAACTCAGGCTCGATCTTCGCCTCGAAAGACGAAGGCGACACCTGGGCCGAGATCGCGCGGCATCTGCCTACGGTGCTCTGCGTCGAGGTTTTCGAGCCCGCCAACTGACTCCATTCTCTTGGCCGAAACACTCCGGGGAGGTGCGGAGGGGCAGCGTCCCTCCGCTCCCGCGTTCAAGGATAGAGCGCCGCGTATTTCACCTTGTACATCGCGATCATCTCCGCCTCTGACGCGCCCTCGTCATAGGGGGGCGTGGCGAGCGGCAGTGACCGGTCGACCTCGATTACGACCAGGGACCGGACGCGCCCGGCCAGATCGCCCCATATCGCCTCCCATCGGCCGATCAGCGCTTCGAAACCCGCGCCGCCCCGATCGAGGATCTCGGCCTCGCCCCGAACCCGCACGCCCTTTCGCCGGAACGGATCGACGAAGACGACCTCGATCCGCGCGTCGCCCTCCAGGTTACGCCTGGTGCCGGGGGAGCGGATGTCGCCATAGGCGATCCGCGTCTCGTCCAGCATCAGAAACGTGCCCTTGGGCGAGGCCGCCGGGGCGCCGTCCGGCGTCACGCTCGCCACCACCCCCAGCGGGAATTCCCGAATGATCCGCGCTGCTTCCTCGTCGATCATGCTGTCTCCTATCGTCTCCGCATCGGTTTGCGAGATTAGTCAGGCAGGGGCGCGCCAGTTCAAGTGTATACAACAGTCTACCACTAAGTAACGGAAATCGCGCAATTATTTCTTTACAATCGATAGCCGGGCTTTAACTTCGCCCCAACAGCCAGGGTCCTCCCATGCCGCCGATCGACGATCATCCGCTTCGGTATCAGCTCATCAACGAGCTCCATGCCCGTCCTTTTCCCGTGCTCGAGGCGCCGGCGCGAGCCGCTTACCTTGCGATCAAACGACCGAAGGACGCCGCCGCGCGGGATCGCGACGCGGACCGGGCGCATCTGATCGCGCTCCTCAATCGGTTCGGCGTCCAGCACCCGCAGCCGGGCGCGACCCATTACTTCGGCGCCATCGGCAAGCATCAACTGAAGTGGGAGAGCCACACCGAGTTCGTGACTTACACGATCTTCGGCCCAGGCGTGGCGGAGACGCCGTTCGACGCAATGACCTTCCGTATGTTCCCCGAGGATTGGATGGCCGAAGCGCCCGGCGTTCGCATCACCTCGGCCCTCATTCGCGTCGAGAAATCCGCGGACGAGGAAGAGATGGTCCGGAAGGCCGGCGATTGGTTCGTGCCTGAAAGCATGGCTATCAGCCGCGTGCTCGACGGAAGCGCCGTGATCGCCGGGGACTTTCGACTTGATGCCGCCGGACACATGCGTATGGCGGTCTTCGCCCATCCCAAGACCGGCGCGCGTCGTGTGGGGCGCATCGTGCAGCGGCTCTGCGAAATCGAAACCTACAAGACCATATCCATGCTGGGCCTGACCCGCAGCCGTGAGATCGGAGCGGAGCTTGGCAAGATCGATGGCGAGCTGACCCGGCTGATGGGCGACATGACAGGCGACGCCGCGCAGCCCGACGAGACGCTGAAAGCGCTTCTAGGTGTCTCCTCCGAACTGGAAAACATCGTCACCCAGACCGCCTTCCGCTTCGGCGCCACCGACGCCTACGAGGCGCTGGTGAACCAGCGGATCGCAGTCCTGCGCGAGGAGCGGTTCCACGGCCGCCAAACGTTCCGGGAGTTCATGGCGCGGCGCTATGACCCCGCCATGCGCACCGTCAAATCGACCGAGGCGCGGCTCCGCTCGATGTCAGACCGCGCGCTGCGGGCAGGCGACCTCCTACGAACCCGCGTGGATGTGGAACGCTCGGCGCAGAACCAGGCGCTCTTGGAGAGTATGGATCGCCGGGCGGACTTGCAGCTCCGCCTTCAACGCACGGTCGAGGGTCTGAGCGTCGTGGCGATCAGCTACTACGCGGTCAACCTGGTGGCCAACATGGTTTACCCGGTCACCGAGCCCATGGGCCTCTCAAAAGGCATGACCATGGCCGTCCTGACGCCCATCGTGATCCTGCTCGTCTGGCTCGGCGTCAACCGTATCCGCAAGTCAATCGATTAGGCTCAGCGCCCTCGGATCCTCGGGTCGAGCGCGTCGCGCAGACCGTCGCCCACATAGTTCACCGACAACACCGTCAGCGAGATCAAGAGACCCGGCCAGACTACGCGTTCGGGGTAGAGGTTCATCCGGTCGACCGCGTCGAACAACAACTTGCCCCAGGTCGGGAAATCCGGCGGGAAGCCGAAGCCGAGGAAGGACAGCGCCGATTCCGTGATGATAGCCGTCGCGATGCCAAGCGTCGCCGACACGATGATCGGCGAGAGCACGTTGGGCAGGAGGTGACGCAGGATCATGTGATGCGGCCGCGTGCCGATAGACCGCGCGGCCAGTACGAACTCCCGCTCTTTCAGCGCCAGGATATCGCCCCGCACGATCCGAGCCGTCTGCATCCAGCTTGTTACACCCACCAGCGTCACGATCAGAATGAACGTCCCCCCTTCCGGTCCGAAACTCGCGGACAACGGCTCCCGGAAGAGAAGCACCGCGACCAGCAGCAAGGGCAGCAAGGGCAGCGCGAGGAAGAGGTCGGTCAGCCGCATCAGGATCCCGTCCAGGAACCGGAAGTACCCGGCCAGCACGCCGATCAGCGTGCCGATCACGATCGACAGCACCATCGCCGCCACGCCGACCGCGATCGACACGCGCCCACCTGTCAGAAGGCGCCCAAGCGTGTCGCGCCCAAGATTGTCGGTACCCAGGGGATGCAGCCAGTTCACCTTGGCGCCCGAATCCCAAATGACCGTGTAGATCGGCCGCGTGTCGCGGAGGTTTAGAAAGTCCCGGCCCGTCGGCACGTAGGTGGGATCGTTCCAGTAGACCCAGGGACCGACGATCACCATCAGGATGATGAAGATGAAAATTCCCGCGCCCCACATCGCCCCCCGGTGATGGCGGAACTGATCCCAGACATCGGCCCACTGGCTCCGAGGCGGCGCCATCGGCTCCTGCGCGTCGGTCGCGAAGGTTTCCTGGTTGGCGTCGTCAGTCATAGCGGATCCTCGGGTCGAGAAGGCCGTAAAGCACGTCTGCGACCAGGTTGAAGAGCACGATCAGGATCGCGAAGATGAAAGTCAGGGTCTGCACCATGGGCAGGTCGTTGGCCTGAATGGCGGTGATCAGAAGCTGCCCGATTCCGTTCACTTTGAAGACCTGCTCGGTGATGATCGCGCCGCCAAAGATCGCGGGAATGCCCAGCGCGATGACCGTCACGACCGGGATCAGAGAGTTGCGGAGCACGTGGACCATGACCACCACCCGCTCGCTCAAGCCCTTGGCGCGGGCGGTGCGGACATAGTCCTGATTGAGGTTGTCGAGCATCGAGGCGCGCATGAAGCGGCTGAGCTGCGACGTGATCTGAAGCGCGAGCACCATCACCGGCATGACCATCTGCTGGAGCTGAACCTTGAACGTCTCCCAGTCCACAACCTCGTGCGTGGTGTCGTAGATGGACGGGAACCAACCAAGCTGGACCGAGAAGATCACGATCACGAGGACGCCCGAAAAGAACGGCGGCACCGAGAAGCCGACCATGGTGACGAAGGTCCCCGCGTTGTCGAACCAGGAATACTGGCGGTAGGCAGAGTAGATACCGATCGGCAGCGCGATCAGGATAGCGACGACGTAGGCGGTTCCGACGACCCAGAGCGTCTGCGGAAGGCGCTGAACGACGATGTCCATGACCGGCGAGCGCGTCTGCCAAGAGATTACGCGCTGCTGGTCTCCGGCCCAGTTGGTGCCAAAGAGCGCGTCCATCATGTAGGCGGGCTCGACAACAAAGAACTGATAGAGCCACTTGGGAAAGGCGATCCAAACCGGCTGGCCGACGCCCAGCGCCTCGCGCATCCTCTGGCGCACCTCGTCGGGGATGGTCAGTGGCTGCCCGGCGAGCGGGTCGCCCGGCGCGAGTTCAAGAAGCAGAAAGATAACGAGGGCGATGAAAAGAAGCGTCGGAACGCTCAAGACCAGCCGCCTGATGGTGAATGTCAGCATGTGCTATCGCGCCTCGACATCTTTGAGTCCGAGAAGACCGGCAGCGGCGACCATCATGGTGCCCGCAATCCGGTTTAAAAGCCGCGCCTTGCCGCGCAGGCTCCCGAGTATTCTCTCGGCTCCCACGCCCAATAGCACCAGGATGGCGCCGTCAACGAACAGGTAGGTCACGCCCAGGATGAGAAGCTGGGGCCAGATTGCCGCGGCGGGGTCGATGAACTGCGGGAAAAGAGCGGCGAAAAAGAAGACCGCTTTAGGATTGGCGGCAGAGGTGAAGAACCCCTGGCCGTAGAGCTGGCGCAACGAGGCCCCAGCGGTTCTCCCGTCAACCGGGTGAGGCTCGGCAAGGAAGGTGCGGATGCCGTAGAAGATCAGATAAGCCACACCCGCCCATTTGATCACCGTCAGCGCATTGGCTGACGCGGCGATCACGGCGGCCAGACCGAAACCGGCAGCCAGCATCTGAAGCGCGTTGGCGCTCAGATCGCCCGCGCCGGTCCAGAGCGTTCGCCGGACGCCGAATCTGATGGAGTTCGATATGAACAGAATCTGGCTCGGACCGGGCGGCGTGGCGAAGAACACGGCGACCGTGGCCAGGTAGAGAAGGTACGTTTCCAATGTCATATGGACGTATTCCCAGGAGGACACGCCCCGACCAGCCGGCCGGGGCGCTCCGTTCGCTTAGTTGCCGATCCGGTACCAGTCGGCGATGTTCCAAAGCTCGCTGTCCCAGACGTTCAGGACAACGCCGCCGAGGCTGTTGGCATGGGCCGAGATGCGTCCGCGATGCACCAGCGGGATCATCTTGCCGTTTTCAACCGCCATATCGTTCAGCTCGGCCGCCAGGCGGCCCCTCTCTTCGATATCTGCAGTCGCGGCAAGCTCGGCGTGGAGCGCGTCGAACTCCTCCATGCAGAACCGGCTGATGTTCTCGCCCTGCCACTGCGAATCCGGGCTCGGGATCTTCGAGCAAAGCGCGTTGCCAAGATAGGTCTGCGGGTCGGTGCCGCTGAACGTGTTGGCGTACATCTCGACGTCAGCATAGAACTTCTGGAAGGTGTCGGGCGAGCCCGGGTCGCCGCCGAAGAAAACCGATGCGTCGATGTTGCGAAGCTCGGTCTCGATGCCGATCTCCGACCACCACTGCTTGATCAGCGCCTGGAAGTCCTGACGCACGGCGTTGGTCGAGGTCTGGTAGAGGATGCTCATCGGAACGCCATTGGCCTCCCGGATGCCGTCGCCGTCGCTGTCGACGAAGCCGGCCTCATCGAGCATCGCATTCGCGCCCGCGATATCCTGCGTCGAGCAATCGAAGGTGGTCGAGGCGTAGATCTGCGGCACCGGAACCCAGTTGCAGGTCACTCTGCCCGCCTGCCCATAGCCGATCTCCACCAGAAGCGGACGATCGATCGCCATAGACATGGCCTTGTAGACCGCAGGTTCCTGGAGGAACGGATGCGGGCGGATCACCGAGCGCTCGTCCGGGCCGAGGCCAGGATCTGGGTTGGTGTGGTTCAGCATGATCCGTTCGACCAGCGGACCAAAGCCGGCGACAGGCGTGCCTTTGCCGCCTTCCTGCATCTGCGCGATCACATCCGGCGCGAGCTGGAGGTTCCAGGCGTAGTCAAACTCGCCCGTTTCCATGACGGCGCGGCCTGCCGCGGTTGCATCGCCGCCGCCCTTGAACGTGACGCTCGCGAAGGCCGGCTTTCCGTCCACGCGATAGTTGTCATTGGCGGCGTAGGTGATCACGTCGTTCGGCTTGAACTCGGTCACAACAAACGGGCCGGTGCCAATCGGGTTGAAGTTCGCTTCGGTGCACTCCGGCGCGGCGGCGCCAAGGCAGTCGGCGAACTGCGCGGCCTGAATGATCGGCGCCTCGTTACCGACAAACGGCCCATAAGGGTTCGGCTGCGGGCGGGAGAAGTTCACGATCACAGTCAGGTCGTCCGGCGTTTCAACGCTTTCAACGCCTTCGTACTTGGTAGCTTGCGCGCAACCGCCCTCGGGATGCGTGCAATAGTCATAGGTGAACTTAACGTCAGCCGAGGTGAAGGCCGTCCCGTCCGACCAGATGAGGCCCGGCGTTATGTTCCAGGTGATCTGCGTAAGATCCTCGTTGACCCCGCCATTGGAGACCGTCGGCACATCATCGACCAGCCAGGGCGTCAGATTGCCGTTTTCGTCGTAGCGCGCCAGCGGTTCGATCACGAGCGAGGCGCTCTCGATATCTTTTGTCCCGCTCGAGAGATACGGGTTCAAAATCGACGGCGCCTGCCAATAGATGATTCGCACTTCGCCGTCGCGCCCGCGCTCGCCCTCGTGGTCTGCGGCATGCGCCACAGTCGAGACCAAGCCAAGCGCAACTGCCCCGAGAAGGGCTGTCTTGAGATTCATGATATCCTCCATGTTGGAAAAGAACGCACCTCTTGGGCTCGCGCGAAACGCGATGGGGCGGTCAGGCATGTGCAGGTTCGGGTGATTGTCACCGCAGTCCAGCTTTTGTTGTTGATCGTCCCACCCTGGGTACGGACCCGTGGAGTTTCAGCGGAATTTCAGTACGATGCAAGCCTGTCCGCACGTTTACCTGGCGATCCTTTCGGCAAATGCCCGAAATTGCGGCGATACGTTGGGATGCAAGACCGGCACCGCGCCTCAGTTTGGCCGAATTCCCATGTCTGGGTACGCTAACATTTGGAGCACCCAACGCATATGGCCATTGATCCGAACAAGACGCTTGCAGAACTTCAAGAGGCGGAAGCCGCCTTCGAAGCGGAGATCGAGAAGCTCGGGCTCGGCGACCTCGACGCGCTTGCGTCCCGCGACCCGTTTGAAGGCTACCCCGACATCGTGCGGGCGGCTCACGAAGCCGGGGACGCGGAGCTTGTGCCAACCCTGTGCCGACTTCTGGACGAAGGTGCCGACGTCAACGCCGCCTCACCCTATGGAGAAACCGCGTTCAGGCAATGCTTCATACGAAGCGACTTCGGCGCGGTCAGACTGCTGCTTGAGCGGGGCGCGGACGTCTCACAGGAAAACTGGACCGCCACCCACCTTGCAGTTCTCCGCGGCGAGGTCCCTCGGATCGAACGCGGGGCGGCGGATCTCGCGAGCCGCGACGCAGACGGGCGCACGCCATTCCTGTTGGCCTGCCGGGTCGCCAATGTCGACGCCGCCGCCACGCTGATGGAACTCACTCCCGAAAACGGCAGGGTCTGCGGGGATGATGGCGAAACGCCCCTGCATGACGCAGCCCGATCCGGATCGGTTCCCATATGCGAATGGGTTCTGAATGCCGGGTATCCAATCGATGCGGGCGACCGGCATGGCGGCACGGCCTTGCTGGTAGCGGTTGAGCACAACCACCTCGATGTTGCAGCCAGCCTTTTGGAACGTGGCGCCAACCCTCGACTGGGCCGGAACCTGAGCGCGGAACTCCGCGAGCGCGGAAACGAGCCGAAGGATGCTCTGGCAAAAGCCGCGAATTTCCTGATGGAGCAGACCAAGAAGCTTGTTCCAATGCCTGATATCCCGGACAGCATCGTTAGGCCGGGAGACTCCGCCGAAACGCCTGAGATGCAACGCCTTCTTGCCGCTCACGGCGTGCCGCTGGAGCAGTTCGAGTCCGACGCTGTCCCTGTCATAACCGGCGCCGACAGGCTCCCGCCTCAGGCGGTCACGCCGGAAATGTTCGGCGATACGGCCAACCCGCGCGAAGGCCGCGCCAACCCCGAGCGGGTCGACATTCCTTTCTGGAGCGAACAAATCCGCACGGGCAGGAGCGGCTATGCCGGCGAGGTCGCATGTCTCGGCGAACGCGACTACAGCGCGTGTTCCGGTCCGGTCTGGTCCTTCGATCGGTTCGGACGAACCGGCACGCGCCTTCCCGATGGCCGATGGGTCCTGATTGCGGGCGAGCACGAGGATCACTACGACCGCGACTTCCAAATCTACAACGACGTCACCGTTTTGCATCCCGAGGGGCGGGTGGATCACTATCTCTACCCACGCGATGTCTTCCCGCCGACCGACTTTCACACGGCGACGCTGCTCGGCGACCGCATCCTGCTGATCGGGAACCTCGGCTATCAGGACGCGCGGCAAGAAGGGCTAACGCAGATTCTTTGGCTCAACCTCTCCGACTTCTCGATAGTGGCGGCCAAGACGACCGGCGACAACCCGGGCTGGATATCGAAACACAGCGCTGTCTTGAATGAGAACGAGATCATCGTCTCCGGCGGCAAGATCGAGCCCGGATACACCGACAACAAAGAGGTATTCACGCTCGAACTCGGCGCTATGGTCTGGCGCCGAGCCGGGCAGACCGTTTGACACGACCGCAAGCTGAGGCATAGCTTCACGGGACCGCGTTTCCCAAGGCCTTGCTCATGCTCGACAAACCTCTCGCCCAGTTCCGCA
The DNA here is from genome assembly GCA_030066855.1 of Paracoccaceae bacterium. GTDB lineage: Bacteria > Pseudomonadota > Alphaproteobacteria > Rhodobacterales > Rhodobacteraceae > Kangsaoukella. Next base: position 23,389 of record JASJAU010000017.1, read on the forward strand.
GTCTCCGGGTGGAGTTCGAAACCAAGGACGGCCCCGTCGTCGGCGTCGAAGATGTCAGCTTCGAGGTCTCGCCGGGCGAAACGGTTTGCATCGTCGGCGAATCCGGGTCCGGCAAGTCGGTGTCCTCCCTCTCGCTCATGCGGCTCGTGGAGTTCGGCGGCGGAGAGATCGCGGGCGGCGAGCTTCTGTTCGACAGGGGCGACGCGAAGGGCGGCGTGATCGACGTCTCCAAGGCCGGCGACAACACGATGCGGACGATCCGGGGCAACGAGATCGGCATGATCTTTCAGGAGCCGATGACGTCGCTCAACCCGGTCTTCACTGTGGGCCGCCAGCTGACCGAGGGCCTGCGCGTGCACAAGGGCATGTCGCCCAAGGCGGCCGAAGAGCGGGCGCTCGAGCTTCTCCGCCAGGTCCGTATCCCGGAGCCTGAACGCCGGTTGAAGCAGTATCCCCACGAATTGTCAGGCGGCATGCGCCAGCGCGTGGTGATCGCCATCGCGCTCGCCTGCGAGCCGCGCCTTCTGATCGCCGACGAGCCGACAACGGCGCTCGATGTGACGATCCAGGCCGAGATCCTCGCACTTATCGACCGGCTGAAGCGCGAGACCGGCACGGCGGTGATGTTCATCACCCACGACATGGCGGTCGTGGCGCAGATGGCCGACCGCGTGGTCGTCATGTTCCGCGGCAATAAGGTCGAGGAAGGTTCGGTCGAGCAGATCTTCGAGAACCCGACCCATGACTACACGAAGGCGCTTCTGGCCGCCGTGCCGAAGCTGGGCGAGATGACCGGCAAGGCGGCGCCCGAGCCGATGCGGCTCATGGGCGATGAAGACACCGAAGTGAAACCGATCGTGTCGACCTCCGAGGAAACCATTCTCGAGGTGAAGAATCTCTGCACCCGGTTCCCTGTGAAGGGCGGCTTCTTCCGCCGCACCGTCGCCAACGTTCACGCCGTCGAGGACGTGACCTTCTCGATCAAAGCGGGCGAAACGCTGAGCCTCGTGGGCGAATCGGGCTGCGGCAAGTCCTCCTGCGGGCGCTCCGTCTTGCGTCTGGTGGAGCCGCTCTCGGGGCACATCTACCTCGACGGTCAGGACGTGATCGGCATGGGGACGGAGGAGCTGCGCAAGGCTCGCCGCGAGATGCAGATGGTCTTCCAAGACCCGTTCGCCTCGCTCAATCCACAAATGAAGCTCTCGGACCAAGTCGCTGAACCGCTGATGAACTTTGGAATGGGCAACGCGGCGGAGCGGGCCGAGCGCGTGGCGCAGCTCTTCGACCGGGTTGAGCTGCCGCGCTCCTTCCTCAGCCGCTTTCCGCACGAACTGTCGGGCGGCCAGCGCCAGCGCGTCGCCATCGCCCGCGCTCTCGCTTTGAACCCCAAACTGATCATCGCGGACGAGGCGGTCTCGGCGCTCGACGTGTCGGTGCAGGCGCAGGTTCTGAACCTTTTGATGGAGCTTCAGGCCGAGCTTGGCATCTCGATGCTCTTCATCAGCCATGACATGGCGGTGGTGGAGCGCGTCAGCCACAATGTCGGGGTTATGTACCTCGGGCGGATCGTAGAGCTCGGCCCCCGCTCGGCCATCTTCGAGGACCCGAGGCATCCCTATACCAAGTCGCTGCTGAAGGCAGTCCCGGTCGCCGATCCGCGCAAGCGCAAATCCGAGAAGGACTTGAACTTCAAACCGATCCCCTCGCCCATCTTCCCGGTCGATCACACGCCGGAACCGTCCGTCTATGACGAGGTCGCGCCGGGGCACATGGTCCTTAAAGGCAACTGGGGCGATTTCGAGCGGGACGAGGACGCCGCATGAGCGGAGCCCCTACGGCGCGCGAGATTCTCGACGCGCTGGTCTCGTTCCCGACCGTCAGCCGGGACAGCAACATCCCCCTGATCGACTGGGTCGACGATTACCTGACTGGACTTGGCGTCAAAGCCTACCGCATGCCGAACGAGGATGGCGCGAAGGAGGCGATTTACTGCAGCGTCGGCCCGGAAGTCTCTGGCGGGATTGTTCTTTCCGGTCACACCGACGTGGTGCCTGTCGACGGCCAGGACTGGTCGACCGACCCCTGGACGGTCACCGAGAAGGACGGGTTGCTCTACGGTCGCGGCACCTGCGACATGAAGGGGTTCGACGCGCTGGCGCTCCATGCGCTGCAATACGCGCTGACTCTCGACCTGAAGCGCCCCTTGCAGATCGCGCTTTCCTTCGACGAGGAGGTCGGCTGCGAGGGCGCACCGCCGCTGATCGCCGACATGGCCCGGAACGTGCCCAAGGCGGACGTCGCGATCATCGGCGAGCCGTCGATGATGAAATGCGTGACCGGCCACAAAGGCGGCTCGGGCTTCCACGTGCATGTCAAAGGCTACGAGGTCCACTCCTCGATCATGCACACCGGCGTCAACGCGATCATGGAGGGCGCCAAGCTCATCGACTGGGCCAACCGCATGAACGCCGAGAACGAAGCCGCGCCGCGCTCCGCCACCACGGCGCTGTTCGAGCCGCCCTGGACGACCGTCCACGTGGGCCAGGTCAACGGCGGCACCGCGCACAATATCACGGCGGGCGACTGTCATTTCGGCATCGATTTCCGCTTCGTCCCGGACGACGATCAGGAGGCCTGGCTCCAGCGAACCCGCGACGAGGCGGCGAGGGTTGAAGGAGCCATGAAGGCGGTCCGGCCGGAAAGCGCGATCGCGCTTGAGCAATACTTCGGCCTTCCCGGCCTCCGCCCCGAGGAGGACGGCGCCGCCGAAGCGCTCGTCCGGCGCATCACCGGCGACAACGGCACCCATGTGGTGAGCTACGGAACCGAGGCCGGGCATTTCCAGGATGCGGGCTACTCGGCGGCCATCTGCGGCCCGGGCGACATCGCGCAGGCGCACCAGGC
>JASJAU010000092.1 GCA_030066855.1 Paracoccaceae bacterium
GCTTCATCACCAGTTTCCGCGACCCGAACATGATAACCGGCCCGTTCAATAGTCCTTTTCAGCGCGTTCAGGACGCCGATCTCATCCTCGACGATCAAGATGTTTCTGTCATGCCCGTCGGCTGGCTCCCAATGATCATCGTCTTCAACAGGAACTCGCGCATCCCCGTACGCTTCCATCGCCTTGAAGTAGAGCTTGATCGTGGTACCCGTTCCGAGCTCAGAGTACACACGGATGGTGCCACCTGACTGGCGCATGAAACCTTGCACCATAGAAAGACCCATGCCGGAGCCTGCGCCCACAGGCTTTGTGGAGTAGAAGGGCTCGAAGATCGTTTCGACTTGGTCATGTGGAATCCCTGAGCCCGTATCGCTGATCGCCAGCATGACATAGCGACCGGACTCCAAATCCTCTTGGCGCGCGCGCAGGTAGTCATCATCTATCCGCAAGTTCGCGGTTTCGATCGTGAGCTTGCCACCCTCCGGCATAGCGTCGCGAGCGTTCAGCACAAGGTTGAGGATTGCATTCTCAGCGAGCGAAGGATCTATCTTGGTGGTCCAGATCCCGGCGAGCAATGATGTTTCAACGTCAATTGTTGCGGGGATTGTCCGAGACAACCAGTTCTTCATGTTCCGGACCGTGTCATTCAAGTTAATCACGCTGGGTTGGAGCGTTGAGCGGCGGGCAAAACTCAACATGGAACGTGTCAAATTGGCTCCACGCTTGGTCGCCTCCATGCTGCTGTCGATCAACTCGATCCGTTCCGGGTCTTTCTCGTCGTCCCGAAGCAGTTCTAGATTGCCGAGAATGATGGCCAGCAGGTTGTTGAAATCATGTGCCGCACCGCCGGATATTTTACCAACAGATTCTAGCCTTTGCGCGGCTTGCAGCTGACGTTCTTTCGCCACGCTCTCGCTGACGTCCTGGACAAAGCCCGACCACGAAACTTCGCCTTCAGCCGCAACCTCACTTGGTACACCACTGAACAAAATCGTCGGGGGTTTCTCCTGTGAATTGGAGCTCAGGTTCAGTTTGAACGGGCTGTGACGGCCCCCAGCGCCAGAGAAGCAACGGGTAATCATCTCTGCTTCCTCTGCGTCGAACTGTGCTGCAATCGTCATTAGATTCACGCTATCGGACTCCGGATCGATACCAAGAATCTGCAAAGCCTCTTCGGAGCAATTCATGATTCCGTCTTTCGAGAGACTCCATGTGCCAAGTCTTGCGTTTCTTTGTACTTCCCGAAGTTCGGTCAGTGCCGCCTCTTTTTGTGCGACCAGGTCTGACAGGAGGCTGGTTAGCTCACCGAGTTCATCGAGCGTGTTTGCCGACAAACTACCAGTCTGTCCATCGGACCCACTTAGGTAGCTCTGGAGCGGCTCGGTTGATTGCCGCATACCGCGCTCAGCAAATAGCGTCCCAACAGCTGCAAGGACGAGTAGCGTCAACCACACGCCAAAGGTTTCCGGGCTCAAATATCCGGTACGTGAGTAGAAATAGCCGACAAGGAACGAATCCACGAAGAAGGGTGTTGCGGTACCCAAGACGATCAGGCGAAACCGCAGTGGCAGCAAAGTCGCCACGACCCCGCGGGGTGCCAAATAGCGCCCCAGAGTATCGCTAAACACGAAATATATTGGAAACGCCGTTATTATCGCGACCGGTACTGGTGACAGCGCGAGCAGCGGGACTTCGGAGATTGGCTGGAGCACCAATCCCAATCGTTGAAGCGCGAGGTCTGCCGAGTAGAGGCCGACCACGGAATAGACCACAACAAAGCCAAGCAGGCCCCACGGAGCCAACACCCGAAGGTTCCCAATGATCCGCGCTGCATCCTCGGGCTCGCGCTCCGGTAGACCGACGACAAGTCGATAGATCGGAGGGACAACAGACAGCGCGATGATGACAAACACGACCATGACGAGGCCGCCAGCGTCCGTGAAAAGCCAGATCCAATCCGGGAACGGGAAGACCTCCGCGAAAAGCAGAATGGCATTCCCTGCGACCGGGGGCACAATCACCGATGCCAACGCCAGCGCGTAAAGGCGCCTACGAAGACCTTGCGGCGCCAGGACATCGGCCTGCATATTCGAACTAGCTGATGATCGCTCGAATGAATTCACGAATTCCCCTACTGTCTATTTCGACCGTTAGAACTAAACCAGATCAAACCTTCGCATCAGAACGGGCCTCGCCATCCACTGGGGCATCCTCTTGGCGCGTCGAAGAGCCGACTCATGTGCCCGTTTTCATCGGCTGCTCAGTTGATAGCGACGACCTCAAATCCGACCGCGACTGCGGCACCAAAGCTTGAAGCCAACGACAAAACCCACATCCGAGAGAAATCCGGCGCCCGATTCGAGCGCTCCGCTTTAGTTGCAGTTGCTTTCAGCATCACAACTGCTGCAAGTACGACCGCCGCAGCAAGTAGCGTGACGTAGAACGGCCAAGCAGCTGCCGTACCACCCAGCAGCAGCATGGCAATAACCGTGACCCAAAGCAGCGGGATCGAAGCTATGCCAATTGTACCAAGTCATTCAATCGTGTCGGCTATCGTTGGATCGGACAGGCCGCTCGCGACCATTGCCTTCCGCATCAGTGTCCGATTTCCCATCATCACGGCACCACCACCAAACAGCAGAAGAAATGAACCACCTTCAGAGCAATCAGCATTTGGTCCTCTCTCCTTTTGGCCGACGTTAGCGCCAGGAAAGTGTACATGCAAAGATCGGGTTGTTCTCGCAAATCCGAACACTGCGTTTGAAGGCCTAGTTGGGAATCGGCTCAGGAATCCGCAGAGTTCTGCAGGATCACGAGGCCGCGGGGCGGACACAAAGTTGATCCGGAGCGCCAAAGAACATGCTCCCTACGACACCAGCAGTCGCGGTGTCTGCGTTGCTCTACAACCAGTTCCGAAACATCGTGTCGTTGATAGGATGGCGACGCAATGGTAGACAGCTGTAGATTGCACGCAAAGTGCCAGTCCCCGCGTGGTTTCGAAGATCGCCAAGAAAATGGATCAGTCGTTGGGCTCCGCTGCGGACCAGATTTCCGCGCTCTTCGATCGATACAAGGTGCTGTTGGTGGCGTTGGCCACAGTGGGCGTTCTTGTTGTCGCGGCCCAGATCCTGCTTGATGGCTGGAATACGCAGCTCTCTATTCAACTCGTACTCGCAATCCTGCTGTTGTCCGCGTTGGTCTTCCACGGACACCTTTCATCACCCGCCCTGGTGTCAGTCGCATACTTGTTCGTGCTCTCGTTTGTTTTTGCAGGGGCAACCAACATAGGCTTCGCCGAGCCGTCCTTGTTCGTGCTCGTCGCACTCGTGGTCACGTCAACAGTCATATGGGGGCTGAACGCGGGATTGATAACTCTCGTTGTTGCTTTGCTTGCGTTGGTGGGGCTGGCTTCAAGGTTTCTCGTGTTTGCACCAACGAGTTTTGACCTGACCTATTTTCTGGTTTCGCCAACGAGATGGGTGATTTTTCTGGTTTCGATCAGTGTGAGTGCGATTTGGTGCATCCTGATTGTGGATTTGCAGCGCCGGTACTGGCTTGTGGCTGTGACGGATCTGCAGTCCGAGGGTTTCCAGCGTCAGGAGAATGAGGCTCGGCTGAACCAAGCCGTGACTCTGGCTGGGCTGGGCTACTTCGTGATCGATGTGATCGCCGATCGTTGCGAGATTTGTTCCGACGACCATGCGGCATTCCATGAGCAGACCCCCCAGGAGTTCATCGATGAAATGCCCAGCTTGGCGAGCGGACCACCCATGATCCACTTGGGCGACCGGGAACGTGTCCTACTGAAAGTCAACTCTTTGATGCAAGGTCAAGCCATTTCCATCGAATATCGGGTCATCCCAAAATCGGGAGCAACTCGATACCTCCGGGTCGCCATGGAGCCTGTTGTTGATGAGAACGGTGCCATCTCCAAGGCAATTGGCACGAGCCTCGACCTGACGGAACGGCGGCGAACAGAAGAAGATCTCCGGCAATCCCAGAAAATGGAGGCAATAGGCAACCTGACCGGCGGCATGGCGCACGATTTCAACAATCTGCTTGCCGTCATCGTGGGCAACTTGGAGCTTCTGCGCGAAGAAGCCACGTGTGAGCGACAGCGCGAACTGATTGACGCCGGACTTGGCGCGACTGAGCGCGCGGCAAACCTGACCAAGAGCATGTTGAGCTTTGCCCGCCGGGCCGAGCTGCAGACCGAAGTGGTTGAGCTCAACGGCCTGATCCGTGAGGCGAAGAATTGGATCGGTCGAACCTTGCCTGCCAATATCAACGTCGAGACGTCTTTGCTCGCCGGGTTATGGGATGTTGAAGTCGATCCTGGCGCGACCGAGAACGCCCTTCTGAACCTAATCCTCAACGCGCGGGACGCGATGCCGGATGGTGGCAAGCTGACGCTGGAGACCGCAAATATCCGGATCGACGACGAATACACTGCCGATTGGGATGAAGACGTCGAGCCAGGCCGATATGTCATGCTCGCAGTGAGCGATACTGGGCACGGCATCCCGAATGACATGATGCAAAACATTTACGACCCGTTCTTCAGCACGAAAGCACCTGGTTTGGGTTCGGGAATGGGCCTGTCGATGGTGCAGGGCTTCGTCAAACAATCCGGCGGCGCGATCCGGGTGTACTCGGAATCGGATGTCGGAACGACGGTCAGACTCTACTTCAAGGCCGTTCCTGGGCGGGTGGAAGAACCGGCGGTCCTAACGGTCGCGACGCCAAGCGCAACAAAGGCCGGCAAGAGGATCCTCGTGGTGGAAGATGACGCCGGGGTACTCGCCGTGCTGGTCTCAAGTCTCGAGAAGGTCGGCTACGCTGTCACATCTGCGTCAACCGGTGACCAAGGCATTCAGCTATTCCAAAGTGAGCCAACATTCGACGCTTTACTGACCGACATCGTCATGCCTGGGGCGCTGCAAGGCACTGATCTGGCGCGGGCAGCGCGCGAGATCAACCCGGACCTGCCGGTGGTCTTCATGTCCGGCTACGCCCGAGAAGCAACCGTACATGGAAATGGACTGCACCCGGATGACATTCGGCTGATGAAGCCAGTCCGGAAGTCCGACCTGATTCGAGCGCTTGAGACTGCACTCGGACCGTCGGACGTTTGAGATCGAAGAACAACGTGTATCTCAAGGTGCAACTCGTTGGAGTGACCGGCGGAATTGTTCCTTTGTCTACGGGGTGTTATCCAAGTTAATGCCATGTATACGAAACAACGTGTAGTATGGTGAAAGATCGGTTACCGGGGCCCCAGACTTCATGGGACAAGATGCAGAGTTCAGGAGTGATCTGGCGGCAGCCTTGCTGATCGAGAAGATCGTCCGCGAAACCTATGCGTCGGCGCGCTCCAAGGAAACCCAGCCCCTTCAGTGGTCGATCCTGCGTTACGTGGGTCGGTCCACCGAGCAGGAATGCACCATGATCCGGATCGCGGCCTACCTCGGGTTGACCCATGCGCCCGTTGTCCGCGCCATCAAGACGTTGGTCAAACGCGGGCTGATGGACCAGAAACCGAACCCATTTGACGCCCGAAGCCACGTCCTTTCGCTCACAGAATTGGGCTATGAAAAGCTCGCGACTGACCCTATTCTTGGGGTTGTGGAGCGCATTCAACGACTGCCGGAGGGCGAGCGCGAGTTTTTCAAACGATTGATTCGGTCTCTCTCGATTACGCCTGAGCAAAATGAGATTGGGGGCAATGAAAAGACTTCTCGTCGTCGATGATGATCGTGAGTTTCTTGCCCTAGTCTGCAAATTCCTTGAGGGTAGCAGCTACGACTGCATCAAGGCCGACACACTCGACGCCGCGATCAAGCACGTCGATGGTACCAAGTGGTTCGCCGGCGCGTTGGTGGATTTCTGGATCGGCGAGGAAAACGCGATCCCCCTTCTGGACGTCCTTCACAGCCTCGACCCGAGTTTGCCAGTCGTGTTGGTGTCCGGCGGTGGCGGAGGTCTCACGCTTGAAAAGACCCAGGCCATCGGAGAGATCAGTGGTGCGATGTATTTCCTGCAAAAACCGTTCCGCAAAGCAGAACTGGTCGCGCTTCTGGATCAGATCACCTAGATTTTCGCTTCATTACCGCTTTCCCGCCCAGATTTTGTGTGCTAATAGCACACATGTATGTGCTAGTAGCACATAAATGAGAAGCAGAGCAGTATGGAGCCACGCAAGATGGACGCAGTGAGCAGAGATGCCCTTACCGAAACAGAACAGACACTCAAGGACCTGGCTGGGTACCTGAAGGCCGTCAAAGAGGCGCCGGATGGCGGCCGAGATCCGGCTCTCGATGAAATCGCGGTACAGATCATGGGCGTCGCGACCAGGCTGCGGGTCTTCGTTCTTGGGGATGGCAGCCAGCAGCTGCAACTTGGTTCTGGCCGACGCGAAATCAAAGCAGTGAACGATGTGGCGAGCACACCAACGGCTTCTCGCGAACACTTGCGATCGATGCATGCCGTTAGCGCAGTGCAGGATCAGCCCGCGTTGGCCTGATAAAAAAAAGGACAGGAAACCGCCAGAGCGGCTCTCGACAGGTCTCTCTTGGGTGCACCCGATACAGACGGCAATCTGACGGACGTCTCCTTCGGCGATCTTTTGCGACGGCCTTGGGTTCGCTGAAGGCGCTTGCTGCACAGCAGCTTTGGAAGTTTGCGCGAACAGTTGGTGCGCGTGACAGAGCCGCGATTCCCAACGGTCCGGGGGTGTTGGGTCGCGCATCTTAGCTGCAACGTCGGCGGCCGGTTGCCCGTGAAACTCTGTTTCGAGGGAGAACCGGCCCGGGAAGGCCAATGCCGCCCGGGCCAAACCGACGATGGTTGTTGTTGGGATGGATGCATCGCCGGAACTCATACCGACGCACCTTAGAACGACCAAGGTTGCGCCCGGAGGAAGCTACAATAAAACCAATCTGAGAAACGGGGAAAGACGATTGTGCGTTCCCCGGGGAAATCAGCTTTCAGACGATTCCCCGGTTTCGTTCGCGTACTTCGCGGTTCTCCGGCCCAACTCCATGCGACTTGTCGCTCCGTTCGACGTCTACCACAACCGCGACGCTGTAGTCCGAAGCAGGCTTGGGCCCTCACTAACGTGGGTAAGGTGAGACCGAGGCGTTGTGAACGATGCCTCATAGGGTGAAGCTGCTCGACCGCCAAATCAAGACGGTCGAGCACACAACAACCCTGACTGCCGTAGGGGTGCTGCTGGGCTCCGAGGCGCTACCTAGTGTAATGTGATTACGTCGAAACACAACCAGTGATGGTATGAGGCGGGAGGACTTTCCCGACCCGCCGTCGACGGGAAACGCCGACGCGCTACCATTGGGAGAAGCGGCGACAGGCGTGTATCCGAGAGCACGTCAAGATGTCTCCTGTCGAGATCGACGTGCAGGCGGGGTTGGGTTCTAGGCCAGGGTAGGCGACAACCTACCCCGGCCCAATTGGCGACGGTTGCCGAGTCTGTACATCGCCAATGCACGAACGCGTCGAACATCGCGCTTAAGCCTTTAGATACCATGAATGAACCGACGGGGTTGACGGCCAGTACCCGGCTTACCCTGTGCAGCGCGGCTTTCTCGTCTCGATGGACCTGCGTCGCCTCGTAGGCGACAGCCTATGAAGAAGCGCAAATGGGCGGTCCGCTTGCGGATCGCTGCAAAGCCGTGTGCAAGTTTCCAAAAGTTGACAACACTACACGGGCCGTGCGCAGCTCAAAGTTGTGCTATGGTGGAAGAACCGAGCCATCGACCAAAGCTCAAAAGGAGGCTCCCAGTGGATGCGGAAACGATTGCCCTCGTGCAGCGGAGTTTCGACAAGGTCGTGGCGAACTCCGAGTTCACGGAGCAATGGTTCTATGCCGATCTCTTGGTCAGCGCACCTCAGGTGAAGCCCTTATTCAAAGGCAACATGGAAGAACAGGGCATGAAGTTTTTGCCGACCCTCGGCATGTTGGTGCACAGTTTGGACGACCTCGTTACCGTTATCCCAATCGCTGGGGCGCTGGCCCGGCGGCACGTTGAGTTCGGTGTCCGACCGGAACACTATGACGCTGTCGGCGCATCGCTCATCCGCACCTTAGAACGAAGTCTCGCCGCCGAGTTCACACCCGAAGTGCGTACGGCTTGGGAAGATGCCTATACCACGTTGTCCGCCGCAATGATCGAAGCGGCCTATGGTGCCGAAGAAGAGCTAGACTGAAAAACACCGCCCGAATTGCGCAGACTCGCTCTGAGTCCGGTACGGGCCTCGGGTGCAGATCACAGGCCCAGTCTTCATCGAGACCCGGTAGTGTCCGTCTTGGTTGCCGGCCCGGAAATGATGGAATGCCCGGCCAACCTTTGGAGGGTTGACCGGGCTCCCCTGAATCAGGGGGCCTGAGGGATGTTGTTAGGTCCCGGAGGCATGGGAAACATAACCGTCTTCGACGAACTCGCCATGATCTGGCGCAAGCCAGACGCACTCGTGCCGCGCGGGTCGCGCAGCGAGCTTTGCGCCCCTTCCGCGACTCGCAAGCCATCTTGTGGAGGCGGGCGGCGGCACGTCATAGCCGTTGGCGCGGCCCTTTGTCAGGGTGTCCGCACAGTGGATGGCCCGTGGCCGGCGCCCGCTCCCCCAATTGACCCACCCGTCGTGCATGTTCGGTTGGCCGCGGTCTATCGAGGCCTCATTTCTTGTGCACCGCGCCTCGGCACAAAAACCACCGGTTCGAATTGATGAATGATTCGGGCTCATAGCCGTCGTTTGGCGGTTGAACAGGGAATGACAGCATTTTGGCTCAGTCTTCCCTTCCGTAGGCATGGAGCCGTGCAAGTCCCATCGCTACTAACCAAAAACTCCTCGAGGGCTTCCTGGATCTTTGCGGCCCGGTCCATAAAGCGTCCTCAAGATCGTGCCCCGGACTACGCACTGTCAATGTTGTGTTCCGTCGCTCAAAGGATGCTGTGCGGGATGGTGATCTAGCGTGAGGGCATCCCGCTAGCCCCGGTATCTGTGCCGGTGCTGGGGCTTTATCTACCTGCGGCTATGCACCCGATTCCTCGCGCACTGCATTGGCGGTCATGTCCCTGAAGGTTATTCCTGAGGTGGCCATCGGGTTGCCCGGTAGGGTTGGGTTGCGAGAGCCAACCTGAACGGAGGAAAGTGCCGTGCAGCGCTAGCGCTGCATGACGTAGGAAACACTCGCGCTGCCAGCGATGGTCTGAAGGTCAGCCTGCCCGCAGCCCAGACGAGCTGCACAGCTCGGCCAGCCAAAGTCCGCAAGGCCCGCCAAGAGCATTTCGACTTCCCGGGACACAACCTTTGTCCCCAAATCCTGGGGACAAATGCACCCCGCGCCCGTTCGAAGAACGAAAGGAAAGGGGCCGACCCTTGACAAGGTCGACCCCAATCGCTGCTGAGACTGGACCCGCGCGACGTCGGTAGGCGATGGTAATACCACCGACGGAGTTGGTGAGTACGCCTGCTCGGGAGAGCCTGCTGCATGGGTCCGGCCTTCCAGCAGTATGCGCGCTCAAGTGTTAAGGGTCGACTAACGGCACAGCCGAGGGTCCCACCCGAGTTCTGCAGTTCCGCCATTCTTCGTCGGTCAAAAGGTCATCGGCTTGCTCCAATGCCCAAGACGGAATCGCCTTGGTCGCTGTCGGGTGGAATGTGAATGTCGCACGCTGCGAGCGGAGAGCGGGAATGAACAGCCAGCCAGCCCTTTCGTGTGAACACATCCCAAGAAGCGACCCCGAAGTATCAACCAGGAACATGGTACCGAGCATTTTGTCATCTCCCTTTCTGTGAAGGCGCTGGAGACTTGGAGTCCAACCTTCTTCCGCCGGATCGTCAGTTCGGCTCCGGCTGCGGGTTGGGGGGTATCCGGAGTTTGGACACAGGGATAGACCGAACGATGAGATACGCCCTGCGTGAATACATAGCCCATCATGGTTAACAACGATTTAATTGGAGCCAATACGGCGGAGGGGCATCAATTAACGCGTGTCGACAAGATACGTTGCCCATTGCTGAATCGACGAATTGTGGTTTGGGAATCTCGGTCCGGCGTTCTCCGTCCACGGCTGCTGCGCACAAGCCTCACGGGGCGGCACTGTTCGTTGAGCTATGCCGAAAAGGGGCACGTCCGGCCGAACAAAGAAAACCGTTCCTCCGTTGACCAGTTACTGCGACTGAACTTCAAGCTGCGACTGCAAAAGCACGGCTGCGAAAGCCGCAACCCTCTCCCTGCCTCGTGTATCGAGTTGC
>JASJAU010000093.1 GCA_030066855.1 Paracoccaceae bacterium
CAGTGAAAACCGGTAGAGCCATGGTGTCGTCTCGCTTCGCTTAGAAGGCAATTTGGTCCTCGACCGCGCGAATTCCAGCCGCTGCGCATTCGTCGTCGAGCGTAGGCGACGGCGCGCCGGAGACGCCGATGCCGCCGACGATCATGCCGGCGCCCTCCACAAGAAGCCCGCCACCGAGCGGCAGCGCTTCGGACAGCTCGCGGATGCCGTAAGAGATCTCGTTCGGCGCCGTAGCCTCGTGCAGCTCGGTGGTGCCGGTCCGGAAGCTGACGGCGGTCCAGGCTTTGCGCCGCGAGGTCTCGTAGACGTGGAGGCCGGCAAAGCGGTCGCGGATGAAGACCTGCGGAATGCCGAAGCGGTCCACCACCGTGACGCCGACCTGGTACCCGTTCTCGTTGCAGTACGCCATCGCGGCTGTCGCCATCTCCATCGCGACCTCCGGTTTCAGGACCTGAAAGCGGACAAAAGCGTCGTCTTCCTGAGCCGAAGCCGGAGAGGCGGCGAGGGCGGCGATGAGAGCCAATCGTTTCATGAGCTGTCTTCCTTCAAATGGCGGTCGAGCATCTGGTTCAACAGAACCCAGAAGAATTCATCGCCGGTGTAGCCTTCCATCCGGTCGAGCTCGCGCCCGTCCTCGACGAGCAGAAAGGTGGGCGTGAAGATCACGCGTGACTTGAGATCGACCGTTTCCCCCACGTCGCCAATGTCGACCCGGGTGAGTGGAGCGCGCCGAGATTCCTCGGTTTTCGGATAGATCGGGCCGATCTCGCGCTCCCAGGCCGCGCACCAGGGACAGCCGGGCGCGTCGACCATGTAGAGGTCCGCGGCGTCGGCCTGCTCGCCCGCTGAAAAGAGCCAAAGCGCCGCGAGCGCGAAAGAGGCGATTGACGACTTCATTTCGTATTTACTAATTTGAATATGATTATCAATCAAGGGAACAGGCATGTTCGATGTGACTTTTGCAGGGGCCGCGGTAGCCGGGTTGCTGTCGTTCCTGTCCCCCTGCATCCTGCCGATCGTGCCGTTCTACCTGTCCTACATGGCGGGCGTGAGCATGGGGCAGATCTCGCCGGACGGGACGCTGGCCGAGGGCGTACGGGCGCGGGCGGTTCTGTCGGCGACGGCTTTTTCGCTTGGTGTGATCACGGTCTTCATGGCGCTTGGCGCCTCGGCCTCGATGGCCGGGCAACTGGTGCGCGAGTGGTTTGACGCGCTCAGGTGGGCCGCCGCCATCCTGATCATCGCGATGGGCGTTCACTTCCTCGGGATCGTCCGCATTCCGATCCTTCTGCGCGAGTTCCGGGCCGAGGCGGGGGACACGTCGAACCTCTCGGTCGGCGGCGCCTATGTGATCGGGCTGGCCTTCGCCTTCGGCTGGACGCCCTGCGTGGGCCCTGTCCTCGCCGCCATCCTGTTCACGGCGGCAGGCGCTGAGACGGCGAGCCGGGGCGCCTCGCTCCTGTTCGTCTACGGCGTGGGAATGACATTACCCTTCATCATCGCGGCGGCCTTTGTCGGGCCCTTCATGCGGTGGATGCAGGGCTTCCGCCAGCATCTGCCCAAGATTGAGAAGGCGATGGGGCTCTTGCTCGTCGCCTTCGGCGTTCTGATCGCCACGAATACCATCAACTACATCGCCAATTGGATGGTCATGTTCTGGCCGGAGATTGGCTAGGAAGGAGAATTTCCGATGAGAGTTTTGCTTGCAGCCCTGGCGCTCATGATCGCCGCGCCGCTTTCGGCAGCGGAGCTGGGAGACGACGGCCTCCACAAGGCGCCCTGGATGCGGGACACGTTCAAGGACCTGTCCGAGGACCTGCAGGAGGCGACGGCCGAGGGCAAGCGCCTGTTGGTTTTGATCGAGCAGAGGGGCTGCATCTATTGCACGAGGATGCACAACGAGGTGTTCCCTGCGCCCGAGATCGACGCGATGATGAACGGCGATTTCTTCGTTGTGCAGATCAACATGTTCGGGGATGTCGAGGTCACGGATTTCGATGGCGAAACGCTGGCCGAAAAGGACATGGTGCGGAAGTGGGGGGCGCTATTCACGCCGACACTGATGTTCTTTCCTGAAGAGGTCGAGGCCTCGCCGGCCAACCAGGTTGCCGTCGCCCAGATGCCAGGCGCGTTCGAGAAAGGTACGACCTTCGATCTGTTAACCTGGGTTATTGAGAAACGCTACGAAGGCGACGAGCCTTTCCAGAAATACCACGCTCGCAAGCACAACGAGCGGCAGAATAGTCAATGAAATCAGGCCTGCGACCTTTTCGCATTCACAAAACAGAATTTGATGTTGCGTGAATCGGAGATTGCATATTACGGTATGCCGACGGGAGCAGGGACATTTGGGAGGATCCTGATGCGTGTGACTTTGACCGCCTTGGCGACGCTTGCGCTCGCCGGCGCGGCGCTGGCCGAGCCTGTCGCGCCGATGGACGTGGTTTACGAGGATGGCGCGATTGCAGGCTCGCTCACCGGTATGGCGGGGGACCCCGACAACGGCGCCAAGCTGATGAACAAGGGCGCGGGAAACTGCATCGCGTGCCACCAGGTCACGGCACTTGAGACCCTGCCGTTTCATGGCGAGATCGGGCCGTCGCTCGACGGCGTGAGCGAGCGGTGGAGCGTGGCCGAAATCCGGGGGATCGTGGCCAACGCCAAAGAAATGTTTCCGGAAACGATGATGCCGTCTTTCTACAGGGACACGGGCTTCATCCGGCCGGGAAAGGCCTACACCGGCAAGGGTATCGACCCGGCCGAGCTGACGCCGCTTTTGACCGCCCAAGAGATCGAAGACCTCGTCAGCTACCTGATCACATTGAAATACGAATGATCCCGCGAAAGGCAGGAGGAGAGACATGAAACTCACAAGACGCGAAACGCTGGCCCTGGGATTGGCCGCGACGACCGTGACGGTATTGCCGTTCCGGGCTGTCGCCGCCGCCGAGGATCAGATCGCCGCATTCACCGGCGGCGCCGACATCGGGTCGGGCGACATCACGCTGACCGCACCGGAGATCGCCGAGAACGGCAACACCGTGCCGATCGGGGTCGAGGCGCCGGGCGCTGTGTCGATCATGGTTTTGGCCATGGGCAACCCCAACCCGGACGTGGGCACTTTCAACTTCGGCCCGCTCGCCGGCTCGCAATCGGCGTCGACCCGCATTCGTCTGGCCGGCACGCAGGACGTTCTGGCGATCGCCAAGATGGGCGACGGCAGCTTCATTCAGACGTCTTCGACCGTGAAAGTCACAATCGGCGGCTGCGGCGGCTAATTCAGGAGAATTGAGACATGGCATCTGGAGTGAAACCCCGCGTCAAAGTCCCGAAGACCGCTTCGGCGGGTGAAACGATCACCATCAAGACGTTGATCAGCCATCCGATGGAATCGGGTCAGCGGAAGGACAAAGAGGGCAACCTTATCCCTCGCTCGATCATCAACCGTTTCGTCGTCGAGTTTAACGGCGAGAACGTGATCGACGTGACAATGGAGCCCGCGATTTCGACCAACCCGTACTTCGAGTTTGAGGCGGTAGTGCCGGAATCGGGCGAGTTCGTCTTCACCTGGTACGACGACGACGGCGACGTCTACACCACGTCGAAGAACATCGAAGCCAGCTAAGGGCGACGGACTCAGGGAGGGAACGCATGAGGACGATTCTGACGGCCGGCAGCTTCGCCGTTGTGGCTTTGTTGGCCGCTCCGGCGCTCGCGGATCCGGACGAGGACAACCTTGTCATCAATGACGAGTTGCAGATGGTGACCGAAACCGCCGCGCCGGCGCATATGGAGCACGTCGACACGATCTACTCCGGCTGGCGGTTCCGGACGGACGAAACGCAAGCCCTGCAGATCGACGACTTTGAGAACCCGGCCATGATCTTTGTCGATCAGGGCATGGACTTGTTCAACAGCGTGGATGGGACTGAAGGCAAGTCCTGTGCGTCCTGCCACGAGGATGTGGCGGCCTTCGCAGGGTTCCATGCCGAGATGCCTAAGGTCATGAACGGCAAGCTGGTCGTGATGGAGGACTTCATCAACGGACACCGGGCGCGTGCCATGGGAGCCGAGCCGTGGAAATGGTCGGGTCCCGAGATGCAGGCGATGGTCGCTCTGATCGGGCTTCAGTCGCGCGGCATGCCGATGAACGTCAAGATCGACGGCGACGCGGCGCCGTATTGGGAACAGGGCAAGGAGATGTACTACACGCGGTACGGCCAGCTCGAGCTTTCCTGCGCGAATTGCCACGAGGACAGCTATGGCCTGATGATCCGGGCTGACCATCTGAGCCAGGGTCAGATCAACGGTTTTCCGACGTATCGCCTGAAGCAGGCCAAACTGATCTCGCGGCACAACCGGTTCCGGGGCTGCATCCGCGACACGCGGGCCGAGACATTCGCCGAAGGATCCGATGAGTTCCGGGCGCTTGAGCTTTACGTCGCCTCGCGGAGCAATGGCCTTTCGGTCGAGACGCCCGCCGTCCGACAGTAATCAACGACCCCGCGCCGGGAGGCTGGCGCGGGGTTCTTTTTGACGAGACGTATTCGTAATTGCGAATACGAGAATGGAAGAGGACGACCCATGATCTCCCGCCGCGACTTTCTTCAGGCTGCGATGGCGACCTCGGCGCTCTACGGCGCGAGCGGGTTCGGCAATTGGTCGCGGCTGGCGGCGCAGCAGGCGCTTTCTCAGGACGATCTTCTGTCGTTCGAGACCAGCGGCAACGTTACGCTCATCCATATCACCGATGTGCATGCCCAGCTGAAGCCGGTCTGGTTCCGCGAGCCGGAGATCAACCTTGGAGTCGGCGAGGCGGCGGGACAGCCGCCACATGTAACCGGCGCGGACTACCGCAAGCTCTACGGGATCGCGGACGGATCGGCGGCGCATTACGCGCTGACCCACAACGATTTTTCGGCGCTCGCCCAAGGCTACGGCAAGATGGGCGGGCTGGATCGGGTCGCGACCGTGGTGAAGGCGATCCGGGCGGATCGGTCCGACGCGCTTCTGCTCGATGGCGGCGACACCTGGCAAGGCTCGCTCACCGCGCTCCGCACCAACGGACAGGACATGGTGAACGCCATGAATGCGCTCGGCGTCGATGCGATGACGAGTCATTGGGAGTTCACACTGGGCATCGATCGCGTCACCGACATCGTCGAAAACGAGCTGAATTTCCCGTTCCTCGGCGCGAATATCTTCGACACCGAATGGGACGAGCCGGCCTACGAGCCGTACCAGATGTTCGAGCGCGGCGGCGTCCAGATCGCCGTGATCGGGCAGGCGTTCCCTTATATGCCGATCGCCAATCCAGGGTGGATGTTCCCCGGCCTGTCCTTCGGCGTGCGGCAAGAGCGCATGGCCGAGGTCGTGCAGGAAGTGCGGGACGCGGGCGCCGAGCTGGTTGTTGTACTCAGCCATAACGGCTTCGACGTGGACCGGAAGCTCGCGGCGAACGTTCCGGGCATTGACGTTATCCTGACCGGTCATACCCACGACGCGCTGCCAGAGCCGCTTCTGGTGGGCAAGACGCATCTCATCGCGTCCGGCTCGCATGGCAAGTTCCTCTCCCGCCTCGATCTCGATGTGCAAGGTGGCGAGCTGCGGGGCGTGAACCACAAGCTGATCCCGATCTTCTCGGACGTGATCGCGCCGGACCCTGAGATGGCCGCGCTGATCGAGGCCGAGCGCGCGCCATATGCCGATGAGCTGGCGGAGGTGATCGGGCAAACCGAGTCGCTTCTTTACCGCCGCGGCAATTTTAACGGCACGTGGGACGATCTGATTTGCGATGCGCTTCTCGAGGTTCGGGAAGCCGATATCGCCCTCTCGCCGGGGTTCCGCTGGGGCGCCTCCCTGATCCCCGGTTCGGACATCCGGCGAGAGGATATTTTTAACGCCACGGCCATGTCCTACCCGAACGCCTATCGCAGCGAGATGACCGGCGAGACGCTGCATGTCATCCTTGAGGACGTCGCCGACAATCTTTTCAATCCCGATCCGTACTACCAGCAAGGTGGGGACATGGTGCGTGTCGGCGGCATGGGTTACCGGATCGACGTCTCTCAGCCGCAAGGCAGCCGGATCACCGACATGACGCTTCTCAAGACCGGGGAGCCGATCGATGCCGCCAAGACCTACACGGTTGCCGGCTGGGCCAGCGTCAACGAAGGCACCGAGGGCCCACCGATCTGGGATGTTGTGGAAGAGCACGTCAAGCGGATCGGCACCGTTTCGATGACCCCGAATGACAGCGTGAAAGTGACCGGCGTCTGACGCCGGCAAAGGAGAGTGGATGATGTCAGATAAACCGACCCTCCCCAAAGCCACCCGCCGGACCTTTTTGAAAGGCGCGGCGGCGACAGGAACCGGCGTGGCCCTTGCCGGCGCCGCGAAGGCCGAGGGCGATCCGCTGATCACCGAGGTGCAGTCCTGGGCGCAAGGCCTGGGCGACGGTGTGGATGCGACGCCCTACGGACTGCCGATCCAGTTTGAGGGCGATGTCGTTCGGCGGAACGTTGAGTGGCTGACGGCTGACACGATCTCTTCGATCAACTTCACGCCGATCCATGCGCTTGACGGGACGATCACCCCGCAGGGCTGCGCATTCGAGCGGCACCATTCCGGCGCGATCGAGCTTCGGAAAGAAGACTACCGGCTGATGATCAACGGGATGGTCGATACGCCTTTGGTCTTCAGCTACGAGGACATCGAACGCTTCCCGCGCGAGAACCACGTCTACTTTTGTGAATGCGCCGCGAATACCGGTATGGAGTGGGCTGGCGCGCAGTTGAACGGCGCGCAGTTCACGCACGGCATGATCCACAACATGGAATACACCGGCGTTCCGCTTCGGACCCTTCTGGAAGAGGCCGGGCTTGGCGCCGCGGGCGATCTTTCGGACAAGTGGGTCTACATCGAAGGCGCGGACGCGTCGTCGAATGGCCGATCGCTGCCGATGGAAAAGGCGCTCGATGACGTGCTCGTAGCCTTCAAGGCCAATGGCGAGGCCCTGCGGATGGAGCATGGCTATCCGGTCCGGCTCGTGGTGCCGGGTTGGGAAGGCAACATGTGGGTCAAGTGGCTCCGCCGGATCGAGGTCATGGACGGCCCGGTTGAGAGCCGCGAGGAAACCTCGAAATACACCGACACGCTGGAAGACGGCACGAGCCGGAAGTGGACGTGGGAAATGGATGCGAAATCCGTTGTCACCTCGCCCAGCCCGCAGTCTCCGATCACCCACGGCCCGGGTCCGATGGTCATCAGCGGTCTCGCCTGGTCGGGCCGAGGCCGGATCACGCGGGTCGATGTGTCGAAAGACGGCGGCAAGACCTGGGAGACCGCGCGCCTTGCTAAGCCCGGTGAGAAGATGGCGCTGACGCGCTTCTACCTCGACACCGAATGGGACGGCGGCGAGATGCTGCTCCAGTCGCGCGCCATGGATGAGACTGGGTACGTCCAGCCGACCAAAGAGGCGCTGCGCGAGGTGCGGGGCGAGAACTCGATCTATCACAACAACTGCATTCAGACCTGGTGGGTCAAACCGAACGGAGAGGCGGAAAATGTCGAAGTCTCGTAATCTGCTGATCGCAACCGTCGCGGCGCTGGTTGTGGCGGGTTCCGCCCTGGCCGGCAGCTACGGGCTGGGTCGTCCGGCGACCGAGGCCGAGATCGCGGCCTGGGACCTCGACATCATGCCGGACGGGACCGGGTTGCCTGTCGGGTCTGGCGACGTTTGGACCGGCGAGGAGCTGTTTTCGGAGCAATGCGCGGCCTGCCACGGCGAATTCGCCGAGGGCGTCGACAATTGGCCGGAGCTTGCGGGCGGTTTCGGGACGTTGGATCGTGAGGACCCCGTGAAAACGGTCGGGTCGTACTGGCCTTACCTCTCGACAACGTTCGACTACGTCCGCCGGTCAATGCCTTTCGGCAATGCGCAGAGCCTGACCGACGACGAGACTTACGCCATCGTGGCTTACATCCTCTATTCCAACGACTTGGTCGATGACGATTTCGTTCTGTCGAACGAGACGTTCCTGGATGTCGAGATGCCGAACGCGGAGGGCTTCATCGTCGACGACCGGATGACCACCGAAGAGCGTTTCTTCAAGGGCGAGCCTTGCATGACCGATTGCAAGGATGCGGTCGAGATCACCATGCGGGCGCGGGTGCTGGACGTGACGCCCGAGGATGAGACGGCCGAGGCGGAGGTCGTGCAGGCCGCCGTTACCGAGGAGGCGGCAGAGCAGCCCGCCGCTGCTGAGGCGCCGTCGATTGACCCGGCGCTCGTCGCGGCCGGCGAGAAGGCGTTTAAGAAGTGCTCCTCCTGCCACCAGATCGGGGACGGCGCCAAGAACCGCTCGGGTCCGCATCTGAACGCGGTCTTTGGCCGGGTCGCAGGTTCGATCGACGGGTTCAAGTATTCCAAGGGCATGGTGTCCGCAGGCGAGGACGGGCTGGTCTGGTCCGATGAAACGATGGCCGAGTTCCTGTCAAAGCCGCGCAGCTACATTCAGCGGACGAAGATGTCCTTCGCCGGATTCAAGAAGGCCGAGGATATCGACGCAGTGATCGCCTATCTCAAGAGCGCCGGGGGCTGAGCTGATGCGGCTGGCATCCCTCCTGGCAGCAGCGCTGTCTATGGCGGCGCCCGCCTTCGCGCAAACGCCGATCGGCGATGCGGATGCGGGGAAGACCGTCTTCGCCCAGTGCAGCGCCTGCCACGAAATCGGTCAGGGAGCAAAAAGCCGGATCGGGCCGCATCTGAACGAGCTCTTCGGTCGTAAGGCAGCGGGCATCGACGGGTTTCGGTATTCAAAGAGCCTTGAGCGCGCGGGCGCGGACGGGCTGGTCTGGACGCTCGACAAGCTGGACGCTTACCTAGAAAACCCGCGCGTCCTGGTTTCGGGAACGCGCATGAGCTTCCGGGGCCTTCGCAAGAAGAAAGATCGGGACGACGTTCTGGCTTACCTTCGCGCGTTCTCAGAAAGCCCGGCGAACATTCCCGAGGCCGAGCCGACCGCCCGCAAGGTCGAGGTCGAGCTTCCGCCCGAGGTTCTCGCGATCAAGGGCGACGTGGCCTATGGCGAATACCTTTCGAGCGAATGCAAGACCTGCCACCAGCTGGACGGCTCCGACGCGGGGATCCCGTCGATCACGCTCTGGCCGGAAGAGGACTTTGTCCTCGCCATGCATGCGTACAAGCAGAAGATTCGAATTCACCCCGTCATGCAGATGATGGCCGGGCGTCTTTCGGATGAGGAGATTGCGGCGCTGGCCGCGTATTTCGGCAGCCTCGAGTGAGGCTCCATCACTGTAGGAGGACTGTGATGACTTTGAATAGACGCGCCTTTTTAGGCACCGCCGCCGCGGCGACGGTTCTGTCGGCACCGATGTTGAGGGCGCAGGGCCGTCCGAAAGTGGTGGTTGTGGGCGGCGGCGCAGGCGGCGCCACTGTTGCCCGGTACATCGCCAAGGACAGTCAGGGCGCGATTGACGTCACGCTCGTCGAGCCGACGCGCACGTACTACACCTGTTTCTTCTCGAACCTCTACATCGGCGGATTCCGGGATTTCAGTTCGATCGGCCATACTTACGGCGGCCTCGCCTCCGAGTTTGGTGTCAACGTCGTGCATGACTGGGCTGTCGGTGTGGACCGCGACGCGAACACGGTGACGCTCGCCAGCGGTGGCGTTCTGCCCTACGACCGGCTGGTCCTGTCCCCGGGGATCGACTTCAAAGACGGGTCGGTGCCGGGCTGGAGCACGGCAGCCCAGAACAAGATGCCGCACAGCTGGAAGGCGGGCTCGCAGACCCAGCTGCTGAAAGCGCAGATCGAAGCGATGCCGGAAGGCGGAACCTTCGCAATGGTCGCGCCCCCGAACCCCTATCGCTGCCCGCCGGGCCCCTATGAGCGGATCTCGATGGTTGCGTTCTATCTGCGCGAGAACAATCCGACCGCGAAAATTCTCGTGGCCGATCCAAAGGCCAAATTCTCAAAGCAGCCGTTGTTCGAGGAGGCCTGGAACAGCAGCTACACCGGCATGGTCGATTGGATCGGGCCGGACTTCGGCGGCGAGAACGTCGAGGTGCGGCCGGACAGCATGGAACTGATTATCGACGGCGAGGTCGAACAGGTCGATGTCTGCAACGTGGTGCCGGGTCAGAAGGCCGGGCGGATCGCGGAGATGGCCGGGCTGACGGCGGAGAACGGCTTTTGCGACATCGTTCCGGCGACCATGCAGAGCCGCGTGGATGAGAACATTCACGTTCTTGGCGACGCGACGAATGGCGGGGACATGCCGAAGTCCGGTTTCTCCGCCAACAGTCACGCTAAGGTCGCCGCCATGGCGATCCGTGGCGCCTTGACCGACAGCCGCGTCTTCCCGGCCAAGTTCTCGAACACCTGCTGGTCGCTGGTGGATACCGAGAACGGCATCAAGGTCGGCGCGACCTACGAGGCCACGGAAGAGAAGATCGCTAAGGTCGACGGCTTTGTCAGCCAGACCGGCGAGAACTCGGCGCTTCGCAAAGCGACATATGAGGAATCGCTTGGCTGGTATGCCGGTATCACTGCCGACATGTTTGGCTGAAGCGATTGGCCCGGCGGTGTCATCCCTTCGCCGGGCCACCATCCAATTCTTGGGGGAAGGATCATGAGACTTCTGGCGGGACTGGTCGCTGTAGGCATCGCGGCGGGCGCGGCGTTTGCGGATGGCGCGACAACGTACACCTATGACGGCGATTTCGAGGATGCTGCCTTCGGGGTCGAGAGCGCGATCCTCGATCGGGGGCTGGTGATCGACTATGTCAGCCACA
>JASJAU010000018.1 GCA_030066855.1 Paracoccaceae bacterium
TCCGCCGGATCGCCTTCACCCATGATCCAGGCGAGGTCCTCGTCTGACACCTTGACGATGTCCGCCATCCCAATCATTCGCCCGATCCGGGCACGGTAGGCGGCCTCGTCGTGGATAAATCCGGGCCGGATGTTTGGGTCGAGCATGATGACCCTCAGCGCCGCCTCTCGCGCGCAAAGCGCCTCGTAGGCCGCCGCGCAGGGCTCCACGACCAGAGAGATGCCGCCAAAGAAGACCGCACCAGTGTTCCCATCCAGAACAGGCAGGTCTTCGGCGGAGAGCATCCGCCCGGCTGTGTTCTCGTCATAGAATGCGTAGGAGGCCTGCCCATCCGTCAACTTGACGAAGGCAAGCGTGGTCGGCTTGTCGGAGCGGTGCGCGAGCCCGCTTTCCACACCCGATGCTGCAAGGCTTTGCTCCAGCATCTGGCCAAAGAGGTCAGTCGAGAGCCCGCTGAAGAACCCCACAGGCGCGCCAAGCCGTCCAAGCGCTATCGCCGTGTTGAAGACGGCGCCGCCGGGGTAAGGGGCGAAGGCGTCCTCGCCCGCTTCGGTCGTGCGCGGCAGCATGTCGATCAGCGCCTCGCCCGCGCAAAGTATCATATCGTCTCTCCCTCAATCACGTCCGAGATCATTAGGCGCGCGTCTGGAATTGCGCAATCCATGCCCGCGATTTGCCGCAAATCAAGGCGCGGGGCGGCGCGGTGTGGGAGGCTGCGTCCGTCAATTTCAAACGGAGTGACGACATGGTTGAAAAGTCTCATACCACCGGCTTCTGGCCGTCTCTTTACGACCCGTTCCGCAACATGGGAACTCGCGTGGCCGATTGGATCGCGCCTGCCTCTGAGGCCGCGTCCGACGGCGATGCCTACCGCATCTCCGTCGAACTGCCCGGCGTCGAGGAGGGGGACATCGACCTTCAGGCCCATGACGGCGTTCTGACGCTCAAGGGCGAGAAAAAGACCGAGCGCGAGGAGAAGGGCGAAACCTGGTACTTCTCGGAACGCCAGTACGGCGCTTTCAGCCGCTCGTTCCGCCTTCCGCCCGACGCGGATGAGGCGAATGTCTCGGCCGAGTTGAAGGACGGCGTGCTGCACGTCAGCGTGCCCAAGACCGCGCCGGAAGTGCCGGAGGCGAAAAAGGTCAAGATCTCAAAATCCTGAACCTGCGGCCCGTCCGGCTTCCGAGACCGCCCAGACATATCCCACGGCGCCCGCGAGTATCGCGAGCGCCAATCCGGCAAAGAACAGCTTCCAGGCGGACCATGGGCGCTCGCCGACGACTTCGCCGGTCTGGCCGTTGACTACGAACCGATAGGACTTGCCGCGGTACTTGTACGCGGCAAGCCACAAGGGCAGCAGGATGTGCTTGAAGGTCACGTCCTTGATGCGCGTTTCCACCCGGTCGATCCGCTGCCGGTCGCCGCCGATGTCGAATTTGATGTCGCGCCGGATCTGCCGGTCCATGATGCCCCGCGCCTCTCCGTAGGCGTCGTCAAGGTCGATGGTGTAGGCCTCGGCGCGGAACCCCGCGAGGTACTCTGGCAAATAAGGCTCCAGACGCGTCAAATCCCAGCGAACTATGGCTTTCCGGAACTTGTCCGGCAATGATGTCGCGGCCAGAACAAGCACATCGTCGAAGAACCTCGCCACTCTGCCGGACACCCTCCGCCAGCGGACTTTCGGCACCTGTACGGTTGTCATCTTTCCATTGCGCATGACGCGTTTGGTCACGTGGTACACAGTCCCGCGCTGCCCGTCATAGCTCGACTTTGTGTCGGCGTCGAAGGTCCAGGCGGGCGAATAGACGCCGTTCAGCTTGCGCCCCTTCCGAGCGTACTCCGCCAGCCCATTGGGCGCGAACCAGAGCGATCCCAGCCATTCGGTCATTGCCGCCTTCGCCTCGCGCTCCTCAAGAACGAAGGGCAGGACGGCGGCCGGTTTGATTTGCCGATGAACCCCGGTGCCCGTCACGACCGGCGTCGCGCAGAACGGGCACTCGGTGGCATGCACCTCTGGATCGAACTCCACATCCGCCCCGCAGTTGGGACAGTGCGAGACGCGGGTCTCCTCCATGGCGGTATCGGCCAGACCCGCCTCTATCGCGGCGCGAAAATCCTGCTCGCGGATGGCGTCGGACCGCGCGACGGCATCGACCTCGATCGGTTCCTCGTTCCCGCAGTGATCGCAGATCAGCCGGGAATCCGCCGGGTCGAACCGCATGTCCGAGCCGCACGTCTCGCAGGGAAAGCGATGCTCCGCCGCGCCCATCAGAGAAACCTGTGAGCGGCGCTGGGCGTTATCGTCCGAAGCGCCCCGTCGAAGAGCGCCGTGTGCCGCCAGAGATGAAAGGCCCCATGCAAAAGGCCGAGGAACAACAAGACCTTGAGCGTCCTTCCGGTCGCCTCAGCCTCGAGCATTGTCAGCGAAAGAAGCGAGATGCCGGCGACAGCGAGATAGAGCAGATGGTGCTGCGCGCGATGCGCCGGCCGCGTCCAGCCGGTCAGCTTTGGTCCGGGCCGCCCCATCGGCCCGCGCCAGATCAGGTAGCTGGCGAACCAGATCAGCCCGCCGCCCGCAAATAGCCAGATCACCCAAAGCTCCGCGCCCGGGCCTTCGATCAGCAGAACCGCCAGCAGGAACGCCGTCAGCCAATGCAGAAGGATGACGAGCCGGCGCCGGGTCATGAGGCTTTGGGGGCTCCGAAGCGCACGTCGGTCACTCCGCGGGTGGCGGGGGCGGCATGACGGTGAAGAGCTGCGCCAGCTCGGTATCCTCCGCCTTCTGCCAGCCGTCCTGGCCTTGTGTCCAAACCCAGCTTTCACGGGTCAGCGTGCCGCTGGCCGCCATCTGTCCAAGCTCGGCCTTTGAAAAGGGCCCCTTGGTCTCGCCCTTATCGGCCACATGCCAGATATGCTCGACGGGCGGCGGCGGCGGAGTCGGTCGGGCGCCCCAGGGCCCGGCGCCGCCCATCATCATGCCGCCCATCTGCATGCCCATTCCGGCGCCCATGCCCGCGCCCATCGCGGCGCCGGCCGTGCCGCCCTCTGCTCCAAGCGCCTCGGCGGCCTTGTACTTCATGTGCTCTTCCAAAGACCCGACGACGCCGCGCGAGGTGCGCTCGTCAAGCGCCTTCTCGACGGCGGGCGGCAGCGAGATGTTCTCGATATAAAGCTCAGGCAATTCAAGCCCATAGGCCGCTATGGTGTCGCTGATCCGCTCGGCCAGAAGCCTGCCCAGATCGGCGGTGTTTCCGGCCATGTCGAGCACGGGGATACCGCTTGTCGCAATGACCCGGCTGAACTCCTGAACGATGATGTTTCGGATCTGGAAGCTGATTTCGTCCATGGTGAACTCGCCGTCCGTTCCTACGATCTCCTGCAGGAACAGACCCGGGTCGGAGACCTTGACCGTGTAGGTCCCGAACGCGCGAACGCGGGTCGGCCCGAATTCCGGGTCACGCAGGATCACAGGGTTCTTGGTCCCCCACTTCAGGTTCGTGAACCGGCGAGTCGAGATGAAGTAAATCTCGGATTTGAAGGGCGACCGGAAGCCGTGATCCCAATGCTGAAGCTTGGTCATGATCGGGAGATTGTTGGTCTCGAGCATGTAGAGCCCCGGCATGAACGTGTCCGCCAGCTGGCCTTCATGCACGAAAACCGCCGACTGCCCCTCACGGACCGTCAGCTTGGCGCCGTATTTGATCTCGTGGCCCTCGCGCTCGAACCGCCAGACCATCGTGTCGCGAGTGTCGTCCGTCCAATGGATGACGTCGATGAACTCGCCACTCAGAAAATCGAAAATGCCCATCTCGGGTTCTCCTTCATCGGTCAAGCGTCGGGCGCGATGCGCGCCGACGCGAGCGCCCGCACTTTAGGGCGCGCCTCGGTTTCGGTCATGCCCGGTCTCAGGGCCGGATCATAGAGTAATGACAGAAGCAGCTCATCCTGCTGGGTCAGTCGCCCGAACTCGCTGTCGTCATTGAAGATCGACGGCCGGGCCGAAGCGCTGTCATTGGCGAGCCCCAGACCTTGCGCGATCTCCTCGTGATAGCAGGAGAGCCGCAGCGCGTCTGGCAACTCGGCACGGACGATTGCGACAGCCCGTGTCGTGACACCGTCGTTTCCCGGATCGGAAGCGAAAACAACGCAGTAGGTCTCAACGGGCAAGTTCGCCACGAAATCGACCTCTGTCGCCGAGACCTCGGGCAGCAGCGTCATCAGACGCGCGCCGGCGTCCGGAAGGTCCTGCTCATGCGCGACCAGAACGGTGAAGTTTCCGGCCCGATCGACCGCCGCCACCGGATGTCCAGTCGCCCGGCCCAGTCGCGCCGCGAAACTATCGATGATCGCCTGATCGCGCCGAACAGTCGCCGCGGGGATAGCGCCGCCGAAAACCGTCTCAACCCGGACCGGGCCGGTCCAGCGGTGCAGGGTCGAGGGCGCGGCGCGGCTGACGATGCGCCCGCCGACATCGCTGAACTCCTCGAAGAACGCGAGGTCCATGAAGTTCCGCGCCAGCATCTCGTCGTTGAACGGCGTGTCTGGCCCGCCGCCATCGGCCCTAAGCAAACCGCGGGCCAGGAGGTTCTCTTCGACGCGCCGGTAGAACACCTCGAGCTCAAGGCTTTCGACCGAACGCGCTGCCACATCTGGCGCGGTGGGGATCGCGGGGCCGGACCCGAAGTCAGGCGCCCGGTCGATCCCGAATTCAGCGCAACCCGTCAAAAGAACGAGTGCCGCGATGGTCAAATAGCGGCTCATGAACGGGCGTCAGCTCTCCGGAACGCTTTCGCCGGCGTTGGCGCCGATGCCGTCCTTACGGGCCTTGGCGGCCGCCAGCGTGTCGCGCAGCTCGGCTTCCATCTTTTTCAGATCCTCCTCGGCCGCGGCACGTTTGGCCTTGCCTTCATCGGCTATCTGGAGGCTCTCCTCAATCGTCGCGATCAGGTCGGCGTTCGCCTGTTTCACCGCCTCGATATCGAAGACGCCGCGCTCCATCTCCTCGCGGATCATTTTGTTGGCCTCGCGCAGGTTTTTGGCGTTCGCCGTCAAGAGCTCGTTTGTCAGATCATTGGCGTCGCGCACCGCCTCCGCGGCCTCGGACGAGCGCTGAATCGTCACTGCCTGCGCGAGCTGGGTCTCCCAGAGGGGCACGGTGTTGACGAGGGTGGAGTTGATCTTGGTCACCAGCGACTTGTCGTTCTCCTGTACCAGCCGGATCGAGGGCAGGGACTGCATCGTCACCTGCCGCGTTAGCTTCAGGTCATGCACTCTGCGCTCCAGATCGTCGCGTGCCGCGCGAAGGTCGCGCAGCTCCTGCGCCGTCATCACGCCTTCTTCCTCCGGCGCCGCCTGTACGGCGGCCTCCTTGGCCGGGATGTCGGTCTCGTCCAGACGCTTCAACTTCTCCTCGCCGGCAGCGATATAGAGCGCCAACTCATCATAGAAATTCAGCGTTTTTTCATAGAGTTGGTCGAGAGATTTGATGTCCTTAAGAAGCGTGTGCTCATGGCCCAGGAGGTTGCCCGTGATCTTGTCGATTTGATCCTGAACCTCTTCGAACCGAGACACGAAATCCGCGATCGGCGCCGCGCGGCCCAGAAGCCGCTCCCACCAGGACCGCTTCCTGCGCACGTCCAGCTCGCTGATCGAAAACCCGCGAATGGTCGAGACGATGTCGCGAAGCGAGTCGCCCGCAGGCCCCACATCTTTGTTCCGCACATCCGCCAGCATCGACTGGCTGATCTCCTGCAATTCCTGTTGGGCGGACGAGCCGAAGGAGACGATCGAGCCCGTATTGGTCATGTTGATCTCGCCCAACCGCTTCTCGATCTCGGCGGATGTGCCCTCGTCCGCTTGCGCGTAGGGCACAATGTCCGACGAGGGCGCGTTCAGCGCGGCCTCGCTCACCTCCCGAACAAGCGTTTCGGCTTCCTGCGCCTTCTGGCGGACGATGTCAGACATATTCAGCTCCCTGTCGAATGACTTGATCTATGGTTCTCGAATGCCCTCTCGGGCGAGGCGCTCGCGCAATACCTCGATCTCAACATCAAGGCTGGATTTATCGTCGAGCAGCATCTTCTCGGTTCGCGCGGCGAAGGAGCCTTCGAGGTCGTCCAGAAGCGCCTCATAGTCCCGCCGCGCCTCGTCATTCCCTGACTTGGCGTAGAGATCGGCGAACTGGATCGTCGCATCGCGGGCGCCCAGAAGGTAGACACCCAGAAAACGGCGCGCGCCGGTCAGATCGCGCGGGTCGTCTTCCACGGCTCGGAACATCGCGCGAGCCGTATCCGCGAAGACCTCGACCCGCCGGTTCAGCGCGGGAACGCCCGCCCGCCCAATGGCTTCCTTCATGGCCGAGAGATGCCGCTCGGCCTCGTCCACCGCGCGCGCGACCCTGTCGGTCTGGTACTGGTTGCCGTCCGCCACGCCCTTGTGGCTCAGCGGGTCGGGGCCGAAGGAGATGAAGTGCAGAGACCCGCCGAGCACCGCGAATATCGCTGGATTGAGGGGCGAAAGCGTCTCCGGGTTCAGACCGGCAAGAGCCAGTCCGAGACCGGTCAGCACGCTTGCGAAGATTTTGCGCGGAATGGCGGGGCGCTTCGCCACCCGGCGCTCGTTGAACGCGGCCTCGGCGCGGAGGCCTTCCCGTGTCAGCCAGGCCGCCAGCATCAGGGCGCCAAAAGCGACCAGGTCGACGGCCATGCCGACCGGCTCTTGCTGGAACGCGCTGAGGACGAGGATGAAGGGGACGATGAAAAGGAAATTCACCCGCGCGCCCGCCGGGTCGCGCCGTCGCGTGGGTTTCGCGCGCTGCCCGGCCGGACCGCCGGGGCTGTATTTCCCGCCATAGCGCTCCGCCATCAGCCCAGTCCTGAGCCGAAGGCGTAGATCATCAGGGCCAGAAGCAGGAAGAAGGCGATCTTTTGCATGTTCTCCCCCGCTTTCCGCGTCTCAGAGCCGTCAACGTCCTGATAAACCCGCCGTGTGGCACGCAACAAGGCGGCGCCGATCGCGAACACGATCGCAACCACAATTATCGCGATGACAAGCCTTTGCATTACCGCTGGCGGCTCCCTGGCTGGTGCCGTTAACATATGTGAACAAACGTGATTTTGCTATAGCCGCAAGGGCCGTGCGGTGTTCGAGGGCCTGCTATTTCAGCGCTTCCGCCGCGTCACCCGGCGCTTGGCCGGCGCTTTTTCGGGCTTAGGTTGCGCGAGGCCCAATTGGTCCCGCAGAACTCGCGCCTTGACCTCCTCAACCGCGCCCGGCTTCAGCGGTCCCAACCGGAACGGTCCGTAACTGATGCGGATCAGACGGTTCACAGTCAGACCAACCGCTTCCATCGCTCGCCGTACTTCCCGGTTCCGGCCTTCCCGCAGCGCCACCGTTACCCACGCGTTCCCGCCCTGCTGCCGGTCGAACGTGACTTGCATGGGCTGAAACCGCTCGCCGTCGATCTCGATACCCTTCCGCAACGGCTCGAACGTCGCGTCGTTCGGCGCGCCGTTCACGCGAACCCGGTACTTCCTGAGCCACCCGGTCGAGGGGAGCTCCAGGCGCCGCTTGATCTCGCCATCATTGGTCAGGAGCAGCAATCCCTCGGACGTCAGGTCGAGCCGGCCCACGGACATCACCCTCGGCATCCCCTCCGGCAAGGCGTCAAAGACCGTCGGGCGCCCCTTCTCGTCGCTTGAGGTTGTCACCAATCCGGACGGCTTGTGGTAGAGCCAAAGCCGCGCTGGCTCCGCCTCCGCCACCTCCTTGCCGTCCACGCTGAGCGTCTCGCGACCGGTCACGTTCAAAGCCGGGCTGTCGATCACCCGTCCGTCAACCGACACGCGGCCCTCCGCGATCATGCGCTCGACCGCGCGCCGCGATCCAATGCCGCGTCGCGCAAGAACCTTCGCAATCCGCTGTCCGTCTTTCGGTGTCTCAGCCATCCGCGCCCTCTATCGCGCGGGCGGCGAAAGGGGAAGCTCCTTGCGCGGACGGGCGGGGCGGGGCAAGGGAGGGCATGGTCTTCATGAGCCGCATGGATCTAGCGCTGGAAGAAGCGCGAGCCGCCCGCGACAGGGGCGAGGTGCCCGTCGGCGCGGTGATCGTCGGCCCGGACGGCGCGGTCCTGGCCAGGGCCGGAAACCGGACCCGCGAGTTGACCGATCCCACGGCCCATGCGGAGCTTCTGGCCGTCCGCGAGGCCTGCGCGCGCCTAGGCTCCGAACGCCTGACTGGTTGCGATCTCTACGTCACTCTGGAGCCTTGCGCGATGTGCGCCGCCGCCATCGCCGCCGCCCGGATCGCGCGACTCTACTACGGCGCGTCTGACCCGAAGTCCGGCGGTGTCGCCCATGGCGCCAAGGTGTTCTCGCATCCGCAGGCGCATCACGCGCCCGAGGTCTATGACGGGATCGCGGCTGAAGAGGCGGCGGCCCTGCTCAAGGACTTCTTCGCTGACCGCCGCTAGGAGTCAGACTTCAATCGTCTCCATGACCTCCGGTGTCCTCACGTCGATCCCTGGCAATGCCTCGACGATTTCGTCCGCCGTCTGCGCGAGGATCGGGAAGGTTTTGTAGTGGCAAGGGATCACGGTCTTGAAATCGAAGTACTTTTTCGCCGCCCAGGCAGCCGCCTTCATATCCATCGTGAAATGCCCGCCGGCGCAAAGGATGCCGATATCGGGCGCATAGTACTCTCCGAACCAGGCCATATCCGCCATGATATCCGTATCGCCCGAGAAATAGATCGTCCGTCCCTCGCCGCGGATCATGAACCCGGCCTCGGCGCCCGCGTACATCGGACCGTTGTCTCCACCGATCGAAGACGAATGCGTCGCCGCGACCATCGAGACAGCCACATCTCCCAGTTGCACTGTGCCGCCCTTGTTGAAGCCAACGACCGAGACGCCGTCCGACGCCTCCCAAAAGCTCATAAGGTCATAGATGCCCACGAGCGGCGCCCCCAGCTCTTTGGAAAGGCCCAGCGCATCGCCGGAATGGTCGCCGTGCCCATGGCTGACAAGGACATGCGTCGCGCCCATGATCGCCTCCAGTCGCCGGTCTTCAGGGAACACCGGGTTCCCGGTCACCCAGGGGTCGACCAGCAGAACTTGATCCCCGATTTCGATCCGGAACCCCGAATGCCCGAGCCATGTGATTTTCATCGCGTCCTCCCTATCTGCTTGAGGGAACCATAACAGGACAGCCAATGGATTGGACAAGGGCCTTCGACAACTACTGCGAGCGGACCGATCTCACCTATTGGTCCGAGCCTGTGAACGCGATCACGAACCTCGCCTTTATCATCGCAGCGCTCATCATGTGGCGGCGGACCGATGGCTTGTGGGAGGGCCGCTTCCTCGCCGCGATCCTCTTCGCCATCGGTGTCGGCTCCTACCTGTTCCACACCCATGCGACTGTCTGGGCGGTGACGATCGACGTCCTGCCCATCCTCCTTTTCACTCTCTTTTTTCTCTATCTGGCCAACCGCGATTTCGTCGGCATGCCGTGGTGGGGCGCAGCGCTGGGGGCGGGAGCCTTCATTCCCTACGCGGCGGCGAGCGTCCCTCTCTTCAACATGCTACCGTTCTTCGCGATCTCTGGCGGCTACTGGCCCATCGCGGCGCTGTTTTTCCTCTACGCGCTCTACCTGAGAGGCCGCCTGCCGACTATCGCGCGAAACCTCGTCATCACCGGCGGCATCCTGACCGTCTCGCTCACCTTCCGGTCGTTCGACGAGATTGTCTGCCCCACTTTCCCGCTTGGCACCCATTTCGCCTGGCACATCCTGAACGCCATCCTCCTCGGCTGGGCCATCGAGACCTGGCGGCGTCACAAGCTCGCGGCGTAAAGGAAGAGGGGAATGGCGCCGAGACAGAGCAGGAGCTGCCACGCGAGAATATCCGCGTAGAGATCCGCATCCCCGCCCATTGCTTTGGCAACGATGAAGCCGTTCGACGCCGCGGGCACCGACATGACCAGAACCCCGATGATCTTCTCGGTCTCGGACAGCCCGACGATGGTTGCTACGGCGAGGAAGAGAACGGTCGCTCCGAAGGGCCGCAAAGCGCAGCCAAGCGCGACCGGCGCCCGAACACGCGTCAGTCGTCCGGCTTCTATCCCGGCGCCGACCGTTAGCAGTCCGACGCCGAGCGCGGCGCGGCCCACGATTTCAAGGCTGGTGTCGATCGGTCCCGGCAGACCGCCCAGCAAAAAGTTGATCGCCAGACCGAGGAGACAGCCGATGATAAGCGGGTTTGTGAGAAGCGTTCTCGCCAGGCGTCTTGGACCGGTTTCGCCATCGAGCAGCGACACCAGCGCGAAAACATTGCCGATGTTGATGAGCGGTACGAGAACGGCCATGGAAACGGCGACAAGCAGCACGCCGTCTGCACCAGCCATCAGATCCGCCGCCGCCAACGACACGAAGGCGTTCCAGCGGGTTGAGGTCTGGAAGACGGTTGACCAGGACGGGTCTCCCATAAGGTTCCGAAACGTCAGCCGCAGCGCCAGAACCGCGAGGCCGACCAGAAAGCAGACGGTGACGAGGGAAAGCGCCAGAGGGCCGATACGATCCGGCGAGAGATCCGCGCGGGCGATGGCGAAGACCAAGATGGCGGGGATCAGAACGCGAAAACTCAACGTCTCGACCCCGCGCCAGTGCTCGTCCGGCACCAGGCCCGAGGCCCGGGCGGCCCAACCCGCCACAATCGTCAGCGCGATCGGGAAAACAACAATAAGAACCGACACGGCGCCACCCCCGGGCGCGACCGTATGCGACGTCTTTACGAATGTCTCCACGCTTCTTGCGAGCGTCCCCCAGCCGCGCTAAACGCTGCCCGTTGTCCCACGGAGACGCCCATGTCAATCGACATCGAAACCGCCCGAAAGGTCGCCCATCTCGCCCGGATCAAGGTCGAAGACGAGGACCTGCCCGCGCTGGCGGCCGACTTCAACCGGATCCTCGAATTCGTCGAGCACCTGAACGAAGTCGACGTCGAGGGCGTCGAGCCGATGACCAGCGTCACGCCCATGCGCCTCAAGCGCCGCGAGGATGTCGTGACCGACGGCGGCATGGCGGACAAAGTCCTCTCCAACGCGCCCGACGCGCGCGAGGGCTTTTTCGCCGTCCCGAAGGTGGTGGAGTAAGCGATGACGAAACTGAACGCGCTCACCATCGCGGAGGCCCGCGATAGGCTTCGAACAGGCGAGATCACCGCGACCGAGCTCGCGGAAGTCTGCCTCTCCGCCGCAGACGCGGCCAAGGCCCTGAACGCCGTCGTCCATCCGACTCCGGAGATCGCAATGGATCAGGCGAAGGCCGCCGACGCCCGCATTCAGGCGGGCGACGCGCCGGACATGTGCGGCATCCCGCTGGGCATCAAGGATCTTTTCTGCACCAAGGGCGTACCCAGCCAGGCCGCGAGCGGCATCCTGGAGGGCTTTAAACCCGAGTACGAATCCACCGTAACCACCCAGCTTTTCGATGCGGGCGCGGTTATGATCGGCAAGCTTAACATGGACGAGTTCGCGATGGGCTCCTCCAACGAAACCTCGGTTTACGGTAACGTCGTCAACCCTTGGCGCCGAGGCAATGACGACACCGCGCTGACGCCAGGCGGCTCCTCGGGCGGGTCGGCTTCCGCCGTGGCCGCCGATCTCTGCCTCGCCGCGACGGGCACTGACACCGGCGGCTCGATCCGCCAGCCCGCCGCGTTTGTCGGTATTACAGGCTTGAAACCGACCTATGGCCGCGTCAGCCGCTGGGGAATTGTCGCCTTCGCCTCGTCGCTTGATCAGGCGGGGCCCATGGCCAAATCCGTCACTGATTGCGCGATCATGCTCAAGACGATGGCCGGCCACGACCCGAAGGACTCGACCTCCGCCGACATCCCCGTGCCCGATTTTGAGGCGATGCTGACCGGCGACGTCAAAGGGCAAACCATTGGCATTCCAAAGGAATACCGCATGGACGGGATGCCCGACGAGATCGAGGCCCTCTGGGCCGAGGGCCACGCGATGCTTGAGGACGCGGGCGCAACGATCGTCGACATCTCGCTACCGCACACCAAGTACGCGCTCCCCGCCTATTACGTGGTCGCGCCCGCCGAAGCGTCTTCGAACCTCGCCCGCTACGATGGCGTCCGTTACGGCCACCGGGCCAAACTCGCGCAGGGCGACGGCGTGACCGAAATGTACGAAAAGACCCGCGCGGAGGGCTTCGGCGCCGAGGTCAAGCGGCGGGTGATGATCGGCACCTACGTGCTCTCCGCCGGTTTCTACGACGCCTACTACAACCGCGCCCGCAGGGTCCGCGCGATGATCAAGAAGGACTTCGAGGACGTGTTCGCCCAGGGCGTTGACGCTATCCTCACGCCTGCGACGCCGTCCTCGGCTTTTCCACTGGGTCAGGAGTTCGACGATCCGGTTCAGATGTACCTGAACGACATCTTCACCGTCACGGTAAACCTCGCGGGCCTTCCCGGCATCGCCGTTCCAGCCGGCCTTGACCGTCAGGGCCTGCCGCTTGGCCTCCAACTCATCGGCAAGCCTTGGGAAGAGGGGGCGTTGCTAAATGTCGCCAAAGCGGTCGAGGATCGTGCGGGGTTTGTTTCCAAGCCCCAAAAATGGTGGTAGTCTGCCCTTAACAACAAAGAAAACCGAGCAGACCCCATGATGACACGCCTGAACGCGACCGCCGCCGCGCTTGTCCTCGCCGCATGCGCCGCGCCCGAGATTCCCGACAGCAACCCCGGCGTCGGCTTCTCGGACTATGACCGCTATTCGACCGAGCGCGCCCGCCGCGAGGCGGAGCTCAGCGCAATGCGTCCTTCGCCGGTTCCCGACGGTCCGGCGATCGCCGAAGAAACTCTGGCGGCGCTTTCGACGAACCGTCCGCTCGCGAATCCGGAGCCGGTCGCCGGAACCGCCCCCGTCGAAACGGCGGCAGCCCAGCTTGGAGAGCAGTCGGAGCCCGCCGCTGGAACCGCGCCCTTGGCGGCGCCCGGCGTTGAGTCGGCGGCGCTGGCCGAAACGTCCGTTCTGCCGTCCGCCGACAATCCCGAGATTTCCGACGAGCAGAATTTCGACGCCGTTTCTGCCCGCGAGTCCATCGAAAGCGATGCTGAGCGCCTCGCCCGGAAACGGGAGGAATACGAGGTCGTTTCCCCGACGGCCGTCCCCGAAAGAGGCGGCGACGGAAGCCCGAACATTGTTGCCTTCGCGCTCGGTACGACGCACGGCTTGGGGGAGCCGGTCTACAGCCGCTCCGGCAGTTTCAACCAGACCCGCTTCCAGCGTGCCTGCTCCCGCTACGGCTCGGCCGATCAGGCGCAGCGCGCCTTCCTCGCCGAAGGCGGCCCTCAGCGCGACCGGCGCGGCATCGATCCCGACGGCGACGGCTTCGCCTGCTTCTGGGACCCGCGCCCGTTCCGAACGGCAAGAGGAGGGTAGGGGACATGGACGTCGTCGACCGCCCATCACCGAACTTCGGAGAGCGGCGGGGCGGCGTCACCCCCTCGCTTGTGGTTCTGCACTACACCGGCATGGCCGATGCCGAGCTCGCGCTGGAGCGCCTTTGCCTCGAAGGCAGCGACGTTTCGGCCCATTACCTGATCGCCGACGACGGCGCAGTCTACAAGCTTGTGGACGAGGACAAGCGCGCCTGGCATGCGGGCGAGGGGCGCTGGGCCGGGAAAGACGATGTGAATTCTCGCTCGATCGGCATCGAATTGGATAATGACGGATCGAGCTATTACAGCGACGCGCTGATGGACTCGCTGGAAGCGCTTCTGACCGGCATTCTCGAGCGCTACGAGCTCCCCGCCAAGGCCGTCATCGCGCACTCCGATTTCGCCCCCGACCGCAAGGCCGACCCGGGACGGCTTTTCGACTGGCAGCGTCTCGCCACGAAGCACCTGGCCGTCTGGCCCGATCCCGCGCAGCCGGGCGACTTCCTTCGAAACGCTGCCGCCTTCGGCTACCCGACCGAGCTAGGCGAGAGCCTGATCCTTGACGCCTTCCGCCAGCGCTTCCGGCCGCATGCCTCGGGCCCCATCGACCATTCCGACCGTGCGCTGATGGCGGGCCTGGCGCGCCAGCACCCATCGGACGTAACCGAGCGCATCGCCCGCCGAATCCCCTCACGCACGCTACACGAGGAGCGCTGAGCCTCTTAGAGCGCGGATCTTGACGCGAGGCGTGGCGCGTCATACCTCGCTTCCCGCGCGGAGGGCCGGACGGCCGCTTGGGCAGCTTCCCTGGGAGCGGCCTGGGAGGAAAGTCCGGACTCCAGGAAGCAACGGCGCCGGGTAACGCCCGGCCGGGGAGACCCGAGGGAAAGCGCCACAGAGAACAGACCGCTCCAATCTCGGAGCAAGGGTGAAACGGTGGGGTAAGAGCCCACCGCGGGACGGGCGACCGGACCGGCACGGCAAGCCCCGCCGGGAGCAACGCCAAATAGGGGCCGCAGATGGGGGGCTTCCCCCCGGCGGCTTGGGTTGGCGGCTCGAGCCTGCCGGCAACGGCGGGCCCAGATGAATGGCCGTCGAACGGCGCGCGAGCGCCGGGAACAGAATCCGGCTTACAGGCCCTCCGCGCATTTCCTTGCCCGCGCCGGCGCCCGGCATTTCTGGTTGACAGGCGGCGGCCAGCCGCTAGAAGGCGGGCTTCAAGGATTTCAGGGGTCTACGGCATCCGCCCGGGCCCAAGCAGGAGACGAGACATGGCGAAGCCGACGACAATCAAGATTCGTCTGAACTCGACCGCGGACACCGGCCACTTCTACGTGACCAAAAAGAACGCCCGTACGATGACCGAGAAGATGGTCGTGAAAAAGTATGACCCGGTCGCGCGGAAGCACGTCGAGTACAAGGAAGGCAAGATCAAGTAACACGATCTGCCAAATCGGATGACGGGGTCGCGCGGGACTTGCGCGGCCCTTTTCTTTTTGTGCTAGGCTCCTGTCGATGACCGGGACGCTGACAGTTCGAACGACGACGCCCGCCGATCTTCCTGAGATCGACGCGCTTTTGGGCCGCTCATATCCCGCGCTCCTCAAGGCGGACTATCCGCCTTCGACGCTTGTTACCGCCGTCCCGCTTTTGTCGCGCGCCAACCCGGCTTTGCTCGCTTGCGGCACCTATTTCGCGGTAACTGACGAAGACGACGTGATCGTTGGCGCCGGGGGCTGGACTCGTTCGGCGCCGCCGGGGTTCGAGCGAAAGGCGCAGATCGGCAGCATCCGGCATGTCGTGACCGACCACCGCAGAACGCGGGAAGGGATCGGCACCCGCCTTTTGGCGCACATCTTTTCGACGGCGCGCGAGACCGGCATGCGCTCGCTCGACTGCCTCTCCACGCGAACCGCCGTCCCGTTCTATTCGGCCTGCGGCTTCCGGTCTTTGGGCCCAGTCACGATAAACCTGCGGCCGGGTATCGACTTTGCGGCGGTTCGCATGCAACGCTTGTTGTGAAAGAGGATTTGAAGGGATTTTGGCGATGAACAAAGCGCTCGCAGCCGCCGGAGTTTTCTTACTCGCGCTGACCGCCTGCAATCAGCCGCAGGGAGTTGGCCTCGGAACAGTAGGCGCGGGCGGCGAAGGCTCGCCGGGTCCGCAAAGCACCCGGACCGAGTTCTCAATGGCCGGCGTCGAGCCGCTTCCGATCTACCGCTTCACCACGGCGGAAGCGGCGACGCCCGCGCTGGCGCTCAACGCCGGCGACAACAACCGCCTCCGCGCGCCGGAATCGAACCTGATGGTCACCGTGGAATCGCGCGATTACGGCATGCGGCAGATTGAGCTGAACGGCGAGAACTACGCGGTCGTCGAGGGCGCGTCGCCCGTGGCCTCGATGCCGACGGTTCTTCGTGCCCGCACCGGCTGCCTGGTCAATCCCCAGCCGCTTCGGTCCGACGACGCCGCCGTTTACACGCTCGACTGCAGCTAGTCCTCAGGGCGCCTTTACCAGAAGGTCCCACCGGCTGGTTCCGGTTTCCCAACCATCCGGCACGACACAAGGCCGCGACGCCCGCTCACGATAACCTTGCCGCTCATAGAGCCGCCGGGCGCCCGGGTTGTCGTCGGCCACGATCACGCTCATTTCAGGAACGCCCGCCGCGCGCGCGATCCCGTCTGCGATGTCGAGAAGCTGGCCGCCAAGTCCGCGACCCCGAAACTCTTGGAAGGTCGCAAGCACATTCACATACCAGGAGTTCAGGGCCAGATTCTCCAACTCCTGAAAGGGCCGGATCATGGACGGAAAATCCGGGCCGATCTCTTCCGGTTCAGCTCCGATTTCATAGCCGATCAGGGTGGCA
Source organism: Paracoccaceae bacterium (assembly GCA_030066855.1). GTDB lineage: Bacteria > Pseudomonadota > Alphaproteobacteria > Rhodobacterales > Rhodobacteraceae > Kangsaoukella. The sequence continues at coordinate 16,321 of JASJAU010000018.1, forward strand.
ACGGCCCGGCCGTCAATCCCGGCCACAACGATTTCGTCCTCGGTTGCCTTGTTTGCCATCCTTCGGCGCCCGATCTCCCACACGTCTTCGCCTTCGTCGGCGATCTCGGCCCATAGGAACAATGGCAACCCGTGCCCTGCGGTATTCACAAGCTCCGCCAGTTCCGGCGCGTCGTCTGCAACGGCAAGCCGGAAGGGAGGCGGCAGGTCGATCATCACACGCGCGGATCGGGTGCCCAGCGGCCCTCCAGCAGGTCCTTGACCTTCCGAACCACGGCTTCGGGCGTGATGCCGAAGTGCTCATAGAGATCGCCGGCAGGCGCCGATGCGCCAAAGCCATGCATGCCGATGAAACCCGACTTCTCGCGCTTGCCGCGCTCGCCGAAGAGCCAGCGGTCCCAGCCAAACCGGATGCCGGCTTCGATCGCTACACGCACCGGCCCGGCGGGCAGGACCTTGCGCCGATAGGACTCCTCCTGCGCTTCAAAGAGCTCCCAGCAGGGCATTGAGACAACACGCGTGCCGATCCCCTCGGCCTCGAGCATCTCGCGGGCCTTCATGGCGATCTCGATCTCCGATCCGGTCGCCAGCAGAACCGCCCGCCGCTTGGCGTCAGCGTCGGCCAGCACATAGGCGCCCTGGGCGGTGAGGTTCTTCATCTTGTGCTCGGTCCGCACCGTCGGCAGCCCCTGTCGCGTCAGCGCCAGCACCGAGGGCGTCCGCTCGGATGTCAGCGCAAGCTCCCAAGCTTCCGCTGTCTCGACCGTGTCGGCGGGCCGGAAGACGTTCACATTCGGCGTTGCGCGCAGCATCGCGACATGCTCGACGGGCTGGTGCGTCGGCCCGTCCTCGCCCAGCCCGATGGAATCGTGCGTCATGACATATGTCACCGGCACGCCCATCAGCGACGACAGCCGCATCGCACCCCGCGCGTAATCGGTGAAGCAAAGGAAAGTGCCGCCATAGGGCTTCACGCCGCCATGCAACGCCATCCCGTTCATCGCCGCCGCCATGCCATGCTCGCGAATGCCGAAATGCACGTAGCGGCCCTTGCGGTTCTCGGGCGAGAAGATTCCCAGATCCGGCGTCAGCGTGTTGTTGGACCCGGTCAGGTCCGCCGAGCCGCCAATAGTCTCTTGCATGACAGGGTTGATCGCGGCCAGCACCATTTCCGATGACTTCCGCGTCGCGACCTTGGGCTGGGTCTCGGACACGTCCTTCTTCAGCGCGCGGATGGTCGAGGCCAGCCGCTTCGGCGCGTCACCTGCCCAGATCCGCACCATCTCCTTCTGGCGAGAGGCGGACAGTGTTGCGAACCGCTCCTGCCAGTCCGCCCGCGCTTCCGCGCCGCGCGAGCCGATGGCCTGCCAGGCGGCAAGTAGGTCTCCAGGTATGTCGAACGGCGCGAGCGACCAGCCGTAGGCCTTCCGCACCGCCGCGATTTCGTCAGCGCCCAGCGGCGATCCGTGCGCTTTCGCCGTGTCCTGCTTGGTCGGAGCGCCGAAACCGATATGCGTCTTGCAGGCGATCATCGACGGTTTCTTCGACCCCTTGGCCTGAGTCAGCGCGCGGTCGATGTCCTCCGGATCGTGCCCGTCGCACTCCAATACCTGCCAGCCTGCCGCCTTAAACCGCCGCTGCTGATCGGTGATGTCGGAGAGCGAGACCTCGCCGTCGATCGAGATGTTGTTGTCATCCCACATCACGATCAGCTTCGAGAGCTTCTGCATCCCCGCGAGGCCAATCGCCTCGTGGCTGATCCCCTCCATCAGGCAGCCGTCGCCGGCAATGACATAGGTGTAGTGGTCGACGACCTTCTTGCCGAATCGCGCACGCAACACCTCTTCGGCCATAGCGAAGCCGACTGCATTGGCGATGCCCTGGCCGAGAGGGCCAGTCGTCGTCTCGATCCCCTTCGCGTGCCCGTATTCCGGATGTCCTGCGGTGATCGACCCCAACTGGCGGAACGCCTTGATCTGTTCCAGGGTCATGTCTTCGTAGCCGGTCAGGTGGAGCAGCGCGTAAAGCAGCATCGAGCCGTGGCCCGCCGAAAGTATGAACCGGTCGCGGTCTGGCCAATCCGGATCAGCCGCGTCGAACTTCAGGTGCTTCTCGAACAGCACTGTCGCCACATCCGCCATGCCCATCGGCATGCCCGGATGCCCCGACTTGGCGGCCTCGACCGCGTCCATGGCCAGCACCCGGATCGCTGCGGCGCGGGCGAAGTGATCGGGATGAAGCTCTCGCAGTGTGGGGATGTCCAACGGTCGGGTCCTTCCTGAAACGCGGCGTTGCGGCGGTTGATATCAGGCAGGCAGGCGAGTTCAAGCGCGTCCCCGGCCCGATCCCTTGTGGAAAATGGGTGAAAACCCCGCCCGGGCTTCGTATGACTGACAAAACGACAGGCGGGCGCCCGATTCGGGACCGCCCCGCAGGCAGACGCAACGGAGGTCAGACCATCCCGATGAGCGACATCGAAGAATTCCAGCGCCGCATTACCGGCGCGCTTGAGCGGGCGGGGCAGGCGATCGACCAGCTCTCCACCACTCCGTCCGAGGGCGGCGACACCGCCGCGCTGTCAGCAGAACTGGAGGCCGAGCGCACGGCCAACGCGCAGCTCGAGGAGCGCGTCCGCGCGATCAAGGAAAAGCAGGAAACGACGCTCGCGAGGCTCGAGACAGAGGTCGCCGAGTTGCGCGAGTCGGTCCAGACCCGTGACGCCGAGGTTCAGCGCCTCGCCTCGGTCAATGCCGAGCTGCGGAACTCGAACACCGCGCTCCGCGACGCGAACGCCAAGGGCGTCGGGGACGCCGATGCGGTGAACGCTTCGATGGCCTCCGAGCTCGAAAGCCTTCGGGCCCAGCAGGCCAACGACCGTTCCGAGATCGACGAGATCCTCTCGACCCTCGACGAAGCGCTGAAGGAGGCCTGAGATGCCGGAAGTCCAAATCTCCATCGGGGGCCGCCCCTTCACCGTCGCCTGTCAGGAAGGGGAGGAGCACTTCCTTGAGAGCGCCGCCAGCCTGCTCGACAACGAGGCCTCGCAGCTCATGGACCAGATCGGGCGCCTGCCCGAAAGCCGGATGCTCCTGATGGCGGGGCTGATGCTGGCCGACAAGACCGCTGGGACGGACGACAAGGTCAAGTCGCTGGAAGACAAGATCGCGCAGCAGGAGGCGTGGATCGAAGAGCTTCAGAACAAACCTCAGCCCGAACCACAGCGGGTCGAGGTCGCGGTGATTCCCGACGAGGTCACGCAAACGCTTGCCGAACTGGCCGCGCGGGCCGAAGCGATTGCGGAAGCGGCGGAGGAGAAGGCGCGCGCCGCAAGCTGACCAGGACCAACGGACAAAGAAAAAGGCCGGCGCGAACGCCGGCCTTTCTGGTTTGGAAACCCGAGAGGGTCTATTCTTGCTGCCCCATGAACATCAGCAAGAACTGGAACATGTTCAGGAACGCGATGTAGAGGCTCAGCGCGCCATCGTAGGCGGCCTTGTCCAGCCACTCCTGATCGCCGTGCGTTGCGTGCATAACATATTGGTTCTTGATGTCCTGCGTGTAGAACGCTGTCAGACCGGCGAAGATCAGGATGCCGATCGCCGAGATCGCGTACATCATCACCGGTGAGGCCAGGAAGATGTTGATGATCATCGCAACGATGAGGCCAATCACGCCCATGATCAGGAACGCGCCCCAACCCGAGATGTCCTTCTTGGTGGTGTAGCCCCAGAGGCTCAGGCCCGAGAAGGCGATCGCTGTGACGACGAAGGTCTGGACGATCGAGAAGTCGGTGTAGACCAGGAAGATCACCGACAGCGACAGGCCGATGGCCGCAGCGAAGACGAAGAAGCCAAGCTGCACCGCCGACGCCGAAGCGCGGCGGATAAGGGCGCCCCAGCCGAATAATACGAAGGCCAGCGGCGCGAACATGATCACAAAGCGCAGCGGAGTCGTGTATATCGCGGCGCCGAGGCCGGAGAGATGCTCACCCTCGCGGATCATCACCCCCGTGGCCGATGGATCAGAGGTGACGGAAAGGCCGGCGATGGCCCAGGCCGCCAGAGCGGTGATCAACATGCCCACGGACATGGTGCCGTAGACCTTGTTCATATGGGCGCGAAGGCCCGCATCTATCTCGGCCGTGCGGACACCTGGCGCGGTGCGGACGGTCTGATATTCAGCCATTAAAGGAACTCTCCCAAAGGTTGCATTTCCACATGGCCGGTTTATCCAGCCATTTCCCTTTGAGAATATCGGCGGAAGTCCCTCTTTTTTCAAGGGACTCCCGCCTAAAAATGGAGTGTTTCCGTTGGGTTTTGGGCCTTACCGGCGCCAACGCGCTGGTACATCCCAAACCGGGCGGCCGGCCTCAGCTTCGGCCATCTCGCGGGTCAGGCCGAGATCCTTCAATAGATGGTCATCCAGACTTTTCAGCGTCTGCCGCTGGCGGAATGTCGAATCGATCAGGGATACAAGTGCGAAGAGGCCAGTAAGGCTTACGCTCGGGACGGACGGGAGGGTGATGCTGCGCGTTCTGATCGACATGACGTTTTCCTTTCCTACTCGTGATGTGTTTCGTGTTCGCATCATTATGCTTGATGCTTATGGCGCACTAGGTTACATTTGCAAAACGAATGTTTTTGAAGTGATACATCAATAGGTGTGATATGCCGCGCAACTTGGACCTGACCGCGCTCCGCTCCTTCGTCGCCGTCGCCGACATGGGCGGCGTGACCAAGGCCGCGAGTGCGCTGAACCTCACGCAATCGGCAGTCTCGATGCAGCTCAAACGGCTGGAGGAGTCGCTCGACGCCGCGCTACTCGACCGCACCTCGCGGACCATCGGTCTCACGCCTGCCGGCGAACAGGTGCTTGGATACGGTCGGCGTATGATCGCGCTCAATGACGAGGTGTTCGGCAAGATGACCGATCAGGCCTTTGAAGGAACGCTTATCATCGGCGTACCGCATGACATCGTCTATCCTGCGATTCCCCGCGTCCTGAAGCTCTTCAACGCCGACTATCCGCGCATGCGCGTCCAATTGCTGTCTTCATGGACGTTGCGGTTGAAAGAGCTCTTCGCGGAAGGTCGCTGCGACATGATTCTCACGACCGAAGACCACGTGGATCCCGGTGGCGAGACGCTCGTCGAGAAGCCTCTCCTCTGGTACGGCGCTCCCGGAGGCACCGCCTGGCAGAAAAGGCCCGTGCCGCTCGCCTCCGAACCCCATTGCCAATTCCGCCGCACGATGCATCGCGCCCTCGATTCCGCCGAGATACCGTGGGAGATGGCCGTGGATTCCGATTCAACGCGCACCGTCGAGGCGACCGTCGCCGCAGACCTCGCCATCCTCGCCCAGATCGAAGGGACCGTCGCGCCTCAGCTTGAAATTGTCCCGCACAATGGCGCCCTGCCGCCCTTGGGCGAGAAGAAGATCAACCTCTATGTTTCGGATGTCGCGAACAGCGCGGTCAAGGATCACCTCGCCGATCTCGTCAGAGCGGCCTACGGCGCGCCGCGCCTCGCGCTCACGGCGTGACGACGATCTTTCCGGTCGCCTCTCGCGATTTCAGAAGCGCCATCGCCTCATCAATCCGCTCAAGCGGGTAAACGTGCCGCGCCTCGGGTGAAAGCCGCCCCTCAGCGACCCAATCGAAGAGCTCGGCGATGGTCTCGGCCATCACCTCCGGCGCAAACCTCATGTATCCACCCCAATTCACGCCGATCACCTCCTGGTTCTTAACCATCATGTGATTGGGCCGAAGCCGGGGCAGGTCGCCGCTTGCGAACCCGATTAGCAGATGCCGCCCCTCAGGCCTGAGCGCCCTGAGCGCCGCTTCGCCCGCCGCGCCGCCCACCGCGTCATAGACCACGTCGAACGGGCCCTCAGCCTTCAGTGCCGACGGGAGGTCGTCCGCCGCTGCCAGATCCAACCCGCGATTCGCGCCGCGAGCGCGGGCGATCTCCAGCCGGTCGACCCCCCGCGCCACAGCCAGCACGTCGGCGCCCATTGCGTGACCGATCTCGACGGCGGTCAGTCCCGCGCCGCCAGCCGCGCCGAGCACCGCCAAACGCTCGCCCATCTTCAGCCGGGCGCGTCTTTTCAGCGCCAGATGCGACGTACCGTAGGTAATCAGGAACCCTGCCGCTTCGACATCGCTGATTCCCTCGGGAATCGCGACGCAGCGGGTCGCATCCACCGTGACCGCCTCGGCAAAGCCGCCCCGGCCCGTATAGGCCGCCACGCGCTGTCCGACCTTGAGACCCGCAACCCCCTGACCAAGCGACGAAACCCGTCCCGAAACCTCGAGGCCGAGCACGAAGGGCGGATCGGGAGTCTCCTGGTACGTCCCTTTGATCATCAAGAGATCGGCGAAATTCAGTCCGGCTGCCGAAATCGCGATCGCGACCTCGCCCTTGCGCGGTTCGGGTCGATCAACCCTAGTTAATGCTGGAGCGCCACCCTCGGCAGGAACGCGGTAAGCAGTCATTTGGGACATGGTTTCAGACATTTGGATGAAGTTGAGGTGGCCGGGATCGAAAACCCTTAACAAACGGTCAAATAATCGCTATGAGAATGTCAGCCATGCAAATACAACTCTAAGTTGGCATACTTTTTCGTGCAGGAAGCTTGGACGAATTCGGTCGGAAAAGGCAGGGCGAAGTATAAAAGCTGACCAAAAAGACAACTACTAAGACGCATTGATATGTCGCATGTGTAGTAAAAGTTGAATGAGGAGCCTGTAATGAAACATCCGGTAGACGTTCACGTGGGCAAACGCATCCGTCATCGGCGCTGGATGGTGGGCATGACGCAGCAGCAGTTGGCCGAAAAGGTCGGCATCAAGTTCCAACAGATTCAGAAGTACGAGACCGGTATGAACCGGGTATCCGCATCCCGTCTGTGGGACATTTCCGAGACGCTCGGCGTTCCCGTCAGCTTTTTCTTCGAAGGTCTTTCTCAATCGACTGATGGCGAGGAGGGCCTGCCTTCGGACATCCTTGCCGACAAAGAGGCGCTGGAGCTTGTGCGCTCCTACTACGCCATCCCCGAGACGCAGCGCCGCCGGCTCTTCGAACTCGCCCGCGTTCTGAGCGACGTCGCCTGACGGCGCTTGACGCTGTGGTGACCTGAACTTAGGCCGAACCCGGACAGGGGACCAACAAGGGTTTGGCCATGACGCATGAAGACGCCGAACTGGCAGAGCTGACCGCTGTCGCGCATGCGGTGGCGGATGCCGCGCGTGTCGAGACGCTCGCCCATTTCCGCCGCCCTGATTTGACTGCCGACAGCAAAACCGAAGACTTCGACCCGGTTACGGTGGCCGACAAAGGCGCCGAACGGGCGATGCGCGAGGTTCTGGCGGCCCGCCGCCCGGATGACGGCATCCTGGGCGAAGAAGAGGCGCGGGTAGATGGCTCTACCGGCCTGACCTGGGTAATCGATCCCATCGACGGCACCCGCGGCTACGTGGCGGGCGCGCCCACCTGGGGGGTCCTAATCGCACTCTCCAACGCGGACGGTCCGATCTTCGGGATTGTCGATCAGCCCTATATCGGCGAGCGTTTCTACGGCGGCCCCGATCGCGCCTATATGACAGGCCCGCTCGGCGAGCGGCCCATGCGCGTCCGCTCGACCAGGACCCTCGAGGAGGCGATCCTTTTCACCACTTTCCCCGAAGTCGGCACGCCGGAGGAAGGCGCCGCCTTTCACCGGGTGGCTGCAAAGGCGAAACTCACCCGCTACGGCACCGACTGCTACGCCTACGCGCTTCTCGCCGCAGGGCATGTGGATCTGGTGATCGAAGCCGGTCTCGCCCCCTACGACATCCACGCCCCCATCGCGGTGATCCAGGCCGCGGGCGGCGTCGTTACGAACTGGGAGGGCGGGCCGGCCCATGACGGCGGCCGCGCGCTCGCCGCCGCGACGCCCGAGCTTCACCGCCTCGCGCTCGACCTGATCAACAGCTAGCGCCGGCCCATTTCGGCTGCTATCACAGCGTTTGGGACGAGTCCTTAACGCCCGCTTCTGTCGTCCCTGAGATCGCTTTGGTCCGAAGCGGGCGGAAGGACCAGGTGACCCGTGACCTCTCTCATCCTCAAGAACGCCCAGACGATCCTGACAATGGACGCGCCCGGCGAGCTGACCGATACCGATGTTCTGATCGAGAACGGCGTGATCCAGGCGGTCGGGCCGGGTCTTGCGGGCGCCGAGACACTCGACGCCACCGGCTGCGTCGTCACTCCCGGCCTCGTCAATACGCACCACCATCTCTACCAGACGCTGACCCGCGCGGTGCCGGGCGGGCAGGACGCGCTGCTCTTCGGTTGGCTGAAAACGCTCTACCCGATCTGGGCCCGCTTCGGCCCGGAGGAGATGCGTGTCTCCGCCGAGATCGGCCTCGCTGAACTCGCTCTCTCCGGCTGCACAACCACCTCCGATCACCTCTATCTCTTCCCAAACGGCGCCCGCCTGGACGACACGATCGAGGCGGCGACAACCGCCGGCCTTCGCTTCCATCCGACGCGCGGCGCCATGTCGATCGGCGAAAGCGCGGGCGGCCTGCCGCCCGACAGCCTGGTCGAGCGCGAGGCGGACATACTCGAAGACTGCCTGCGCGTCATCGACGCCTTCCACGATCCCTCGCCGGGCGCGATGGTCCGCGTCGGCGTTGCGCCCTGTTCCCCCTTCTCGGTCAGCCGAGAGCTCATGCGGGACGCCGCGATCCTCGCCCGCGACAAGGGCGTCCGACTTCACACGCATCTTGCCGAGAATGACGAAGATATCCGCTATTCACTCGAGACATTCGGCTGCCGGCCCGGCCAGTATGCCGAAGACCTTGGGTGGACCGGCCATGACGTCTGGCACGCGCATTGTGTGAAGCTCGACCATCAAGAGATTGATCTCTTTGCCAGAACCCGAACTGGCGTCGCCCATTGCCCCTGCTCGAACTGCCGCCTCGGCTCCGGCATCGCGCCGGTCCGGCAGATGCGCGACGCGGGCGTGCCCGTGGGCCTGGGCGTCGACGGCTCCGCGTCGAACGATCAGGCGAACCTTATCGCCGAGGCGCGGCAGGCCATGCTCCTGCAACGGGTCGCGAACGGCGCGGACGCCATGAGCGCGCGCGAGGCGCTGGAGATCGCCACGACCGGCGGCGCGAGAGTGCTGGGGCGCGACGACATCGGCCGCATCGCGCCGGGCTGCCGCGCCGACATCGCGATCTGGGACGTCTCCGGCATCGACAGCGCGGGAAGCTGGGACCCCGCCGCGCTCCTCCTCGCTGGTCCGACGCGCGTTCGGGATCTGCTGGTCGAAGGACGCAGGATCGTGGCAGAGGGCAGGATCGCAAGTTTCAATTTCGCCCGCTCGATCGAGAACGGTCGCCGTCTGGTCTTAAAGCTGATGTCCTGACGGTACCCCGGCCGATCGCCGCCGTCAGACGGCGAATCCCTGCTCTACCGAGCGCCCCATGATCCGCACATCCCGCACGGCCCGGTCATCCCCCATCATGATCGTGGGGAAAACCGCCTCCCAGACATCGCTCGCCCGAGATGAACGCTGGGCGATGGCGGGGGTGGAGCCGAGGTCGAGCACCACCAGATCCGCTTCGTATCCCGGCGCGAGCCGGCCGATCCGATCGTTCATCCTGAGCGCCCGCGCCGAACCGGCGGTGGCGAGCCAAAGGAGCTCCGCCGGATGCAGCGCCCGACCGCGCAACTGCGCCACTTCGTACGCGGCTGCCATGGTGCGGAGCATCGAGAAAGACGAGCCGCCTCCCGTGTCCGTCGCCAGCCCCACGATCTGCCCCTCGCGCGTCAGCCCGTCCATGTCAAAGAGCCCTGACCCTATGAAGGTGTTTGAGGTCGGGCAATGAACGAGCGCGCCTTCATGCTCCTTCAACGCACCGCGCTCGCGGTCTGACAAATGGATCGCATGGCCGTAGAGCCCGCCGGGGCCGAGAAGCCCCGCGCGCTCATAGGTGTCCAGGTAGTCCCGCGCTTCAGGGAACAATCCGCTGACCCAGGCAACTTCGTCGGTCTGTTCCGACAGGTGCGTCTGCATGGGGCATTCGGGGTGCTCGCCCCAAAGCGCCCCCAGTGCCTCAAGCTGCTCGCGCGTGGATGTGGGCGCGAACCGGGGCGTGATGGCGTAGCACAGGCGGTCAACCCCGTGCCAGCGCTCCAAAAGCGCCCTGCTGTCGTCATAGGCCGACTGCGCGGTGTCCCTCAGCGCGTCCGGCGCGTTCCGATCCATGCAGGTCTTGCCGCCGACCGCTCTCAGCCCGCGCTTTTGCGCCTCCTCAAAGAACGCCTCCACGCTCTCAGAGTGAATCGTGCAATAGCTTGCCACCGTCGTCGTGCCATTCGCCAGCGAGATGTCGAAAAAACGCGCCGCGATCTCGCGGGCGTGGGCGGGATCGGAGAAGGCGATCTCTTCCGGGAACGTGTAGGTGTTCAGCCAGTCGATCAGCCGCTTTCCCCAGGAGGCGATGATCGCCGTCTGCGGGTAGTGCAGATGCGCGTCGATGAATCCGGGAAGGATCAGCCCCTCGCCATAGTCCACGACTTCAGCGGCGGGATGCGCCTGCCGCAGGTCGTCCGCCGTCCCGATCTCGGCGATGATCCCGTCCCGCACGAGAACGCCGCCTCGCGCGTCGTGGCGCGCGGTCTCGATGCCGTCGTGAAACGGATCGCCGTCAAAACAAAGCGTCTGCCCGATCAGCAGAATCTCTTCGGCCATGGCGAGCCTCCCTCCGGCGGACAGGAAAAACACACCCGCCTCTGTTGTCAAAGACGCGCTTCGCCTAAAAGTCCTTCAAAGATATCCGGAGGTTTCGCGAGCCCATGTCCGATCAGACCGATGTGATAGACGCGCCCGAAGACGAAACCGAGGACGATTACGCGCTCCGAAACGAGGTAGTGATCGCCGTTCTCGACGCCGCAACAGCCGGCCATCGGGACGACCTGATCGGGCTCTTGGAGCCCATGCACCCCGCCGATATCGCCGACCTCCTCGAACAGGTGGGCGAGGACAACCGGTCTCTCATTCTCGGTCTCGCCGGTGACTACATCGACGGCGGGATTCTGACCGAGATCGACGAGGACATCCGCGACGAGGTGATCGAGGCGCTGGATCCGCAGGTCCTGGCCGAAGCGGTGCGCGAGCTCGAATCGGACGACGTGGTCGACCTTCTGGAAGACCTCGACGAGCCGCAGCAGGCGGCGATCATCGAGCATCTCGACATGGTCGACCGGATCGCGGTCGAGCAGGCGCTATCCTACCCGGAGTTCTCTGCCGGCCGCCTGATGCAGCGCGAGGTGGTGCGCGCGCCCGAGCATTGGAACGTGGGCGACGCCATCGACTCGCTGCGCGCGAGCGAAGATCACCACCTGCCCGAGCAGTTCTACCACGTGATCCTCGTCGATCCGAAGGTGCATC
>JASJAU010000094.1 GCA_030066855.1 Paracoccaceae bacterium
TCCCGCTCACACCGCTCGTACCAGACAGCGTCGAGGAACCTGATGCCGTCAGGGTCCATGCGCCGGCGGCTTCGCTGTCGCCGCTGTCATTCACGACCGTCTTGTTCAGCGTGAGCGTTGCGGGAATATCGACAGTCAGCGGCGGAAGGTCGAAGAACATCTGGGCGTTTCGCGCGCCCTCGACGTCGTCCATATAGATGGTGAAACTTGTGGTTGGAGTATCCAGCACAAAAGCAGCTGTATCGTCGACCGGGTTGTTTCCCGATGCGCGCGCCAGAAATGTCCCCACCCCGCCAGCGGCGGTGAGCCGCGCGCGTTGGTTCGCAAAGGCTGGCGCCCCCGGTCCGGTCAGGGGATGGACACCCAGATCGCTCGAAGACCAGGTGCCTGGAACGTTCGCCGCAAAGGAATCACGGGGAGAAGACCCGTCCATGTCATCAATATCGGCGAAGTCGACGCGCCCGAGGTCGAAACCGTTGGTGGTGAACGTCAGGGGAATGGTTCTGTCGCATGAGCCCAGAGAGGTCCCTGCGAACATTGTGACCCGACCCGCGCCGCTGATGTTGAAGCATGTTGTGTTGGTTTCCGTACTGCTGACGGTGATCGTGTTTCCGTTGCCGTCTGACAGGATCATTGTTCGCGCATTGGGCACAGAACTCACTGTAAAGTTCGCCGCGAGTGATGGAGACGGAACAAAAACGACTGAGGCAAGCCCAACTATGATGGTCCTTGCGAAGTTGTTTATTGCTCGAATTGCCATTATGACCTGCCGTCCGTTCTGGTCTGCCTTTTGGCGTCGCTGGAAGAGGACGCCGCCACTCGCATTCAACTTTTGCACCTGCGAAGTTGACCTGTGCCGGCCGGATCTGGCTCCATCAGGCCGAGAATGTAGCGTTTTGTTAGCCAATGGCGAACAACGCCGGAATGTTGCGAACCGGCAACATTCAAGCTCATTTGACCGTATTGTTTCAGGATTTGCGCCTTGGGATCGCGCGGTTTGCAACCGGATGCCGCAGCCTCAGTCCGCACGCGCTTTGGAAGTTGCCCTGCGACGGAAACCGTGCTCGCCCCGGCCTCGCAAGGTCGATCCGCCGCGCGCCGCACAACGTCTGTCCGCGGCGGCAGAGTTTGAAAAGCAGGCGTTCGGCCGAACTGCGATGCTCTGAGCCTGACAAGATCGCTCAGATGTCTCGCGTGAGCCCAGTGCGAACGCACGCCGTACTGCGGCGTTCGCTAAGACACGGTGAACTGGCCCATCATGCCGCAGTCCTCATGTTCGAGGATATGGCAGTGGTACATGTAGGGCGCGTGAGCCGGAGCGTCGTGCTCGAACCTGACCAGAACCTCTGACCAGCCCTCTTCGACATGAACCATGTCCTTCCATCCCTGCGCGTAGGCAGGCGGGGGGGCGCCCTGCTGGCTGAGAATGCGGAAGGAGCAGCCGTGAATGTGAAACGGGTGCAGCATGTCGTCGACGCTGATCCGCCAGATTTCCGTATCGCCCTTGCGGACTTCCTCATCGATCCGATCCATCCGCATGGGTTGGCCGTTGATGCTCATGACGCCGTCGCCGCAATAGTTCCCCCAGGCCAGAGCCAGGGCCGCAAGGTCCGCATCGCCATCCATTTCGAGCTCAAAGGTGCGGGTTACCACGGCGTCTTCGCGATTGGGGGGACCGAGGTTCGCAAGCCTCTCAGGCATTGATCCCGTGAAGCCTTGGTTCGCGTTGCGGGTCAGCGTCAGAGCGGCGGACGTCTGGTTGCCGCCGAACAGATTTGCGAAAAAGCCGCCCGCGCCGTCGAGGTTGACCTCGAGCGTGTTGGTTTCGAGCGCGTTCATGTCCACCAGAACCTCGTAGCGCTCGCCCGGAGACATCAGGATGCTCTCGGCTTCTACCGTTGAAGCAAGAAACCCGCCATCGGAGGCGATGACGCTTAGCGGGCCGGTCTGCATCGATAGTGCAAGAAACCGAGCGTTGCATGCGTTGAGGATGCGGAGCCGTACAAGGCCTGCGGGCACGGATTGGACAACGGGCGCAATGGCTCCGTTAACGACCAGAGTGTCACCTTCGAAACCGTCTTCGAAGACTTCGCCCGTGAGCGCGTAGCTCATCTGGCCCGCGCTGTTGAAAGCCTTGTCTTGCAGAACAAGCGTGAAGTCATCGACGCCGTAGGTCTTGGGAAGATCTGCGGAGAGGCTGGCATCGTCTTCGACCAGCATGACGCCGGCGAGGCCTTTGTACGTCTGCTGGGCGGTCTTGCCGTGGGTGTGGGAATGAAACCAGTTCATCGAGGCGCGCTGAACGACTGGCACGTCGGGCGACCAGGTGTCGCCAGGTTCGATTTCCTGATGCGGACCGCCGTCAACATCGCCCGGGATGTGGAGCCCGTGCCAATGAAGCGTCGTGACATCGTCGATGCCGTTGACGACATCGACCGGCAGGGTCTGGCCCTGTTTCACTCGAAGAACGGGGCCGAGATAGCTGTTGTTGATGCCAAAAGTCTGGCTGACCACACCATTGCCGAAGTCGTGGGTGGCGGGGTTGAGCGCGAGCGTTAGCCGGCCGTCAATCCCGCTTGTGAGATCGGTCATAGGGATCACGGGGAGGCGTCGGGCGCCAGACTGAGCCAATGCAAAGCCGCCGCCTGTCAGGATCGCGCCGACACCAGCCGATTTGAGGAATGCCCGCCGGTTCATGAATGCCTCAGAAAAATACCAACCAAGGCAAATGACTGTGTGCAGTGAAGCCATAAGTCAACTACGGCTGGTTTCAATCGAGTCAGCATTCTCGGGCAATGGTTCGCAGCCTGGCGATACTGCGGATCAAGGCCTGCCTATTCGTAGACTTCATGACCTCCCAAGCGGCCATTCGGCGCGTTAGCCTGGCCAGTACCGCCAGATGTCTCCCTCGAGCTTGAAGCGGACGTCCAAACGGATGCTCATGGATCAAGAACTGACTAGCGCTCCTTTAATCAAAGCAACCGCACAAAGAAGTAGTACGTCCGCCAAAAAAGGTTCATCGATCTTGGATACTTGCTACCGATTTCTTCCTTCAGGGCTTTCGCTCGATTGAGTTCTTCCGCATCGAGAATCCGCTCAATGAACCACAAAGCGGCACGCTCCTTGGCCCAGGAACGCGAGCTTGGATCATCTGCGTCTTCAAGTGCGACCGATAGCCAAGCATAGGCGAGTTCGTGGTTTGGTTGGTACGCGGCTGCAAAGTGAATGCCAACGGTCGCCTTCGCCCAACCGCTCCCCGTCTTGCTCTCTTGAGCAATTGTTCAAGTGAGTGTTTGACCAAGGGATCAATGTCGATGCCGGTGTGCGGGTGCCCGAGCTTCCTAGCTCTCCGGTAAACGTCAACCCGCTCTTTCCAGTCGTCGCCATCAAGATAATCCCGCGGACATGCGTAGTCCCAAAGATACGAGGCGAGCCGCATGCATGCATCGGCGTTGTCGCAGTCGCAAGATGCTCGATACCACCAGTAAGCTTCACCGGGGTCCGCGTCCTCCAAATAGTCAGCAAATTCAAGGAGAGCCTCAGACAACTCGAGGTCAGAGGAAAGCAGTCGCCATCTTTCCAAGTTCTCCGGTCCAAGCTTGCGTGCCTTTTGCGACCATGCCTTTTCAAAGTTTTCCGACATCCGGCAAAGATCGACCATTGTCGGGGAAAGGATACCCGTCTGTCATCTATATCCGCTCTGCCCGCATAGCAGTTACGCGCAGTGCTTGCCGCCTCGACACCCCATCAGCTGCCGTTGCAGGGACTGAGTGCCATGCCGCCGGTTCGGCGGATGTCGGCCGCCATGTCGAAGCGATCCGGGGGCGTGTGGCGAACCACGCATACACCGCCGAAGTACATGTCCAGCGCGTCGAATCCGCGCTGCGGAACATCCAACTGGTCCACGGGCATGCCGGGCTCGAACGCGACGCATGGCGCGCCGTCCACTGCCCAATCGACGTGCAGACGGGCGTGATTCACCGCCTCCTTGAGCGGCATGTCGAGGTGAATGAAGTTCGTGAGGGTCTGCAGGATCGCCGTGGTGATGCGGTCCGCGCCCGGCGAGCCTATTGCAAGAACCGAGCCTTCGGGGTCGCGCCCCGTCGTCGGCGCCATGTTCGTCGGGATGCGTGCGCCGGGGCTCAGCGCGTGAAACCCGCGCCTGTTCAGTTCGACCTCGCCGAGGGTGTTGTTCATCCAGATGCCGGTGCCCGGCGGCATGACCCCGGAGCCGTAGCCTGCGGACGCCGTGACCGCGCAGGCGAGCCCGTTGGCGTCCACCGCCGAGGTATGCACCGTCGAGGGCGAGGTCAGGGAGGACGCGCGCCTGCCCGCGACCTCCAACAACGCCTCTATGTCGCGTGTCAGATCGGCGGATTGGTCCAGTTTGCGGCGGCGAATCCCCAAGACCTGCGTCTGCGCCTCGATCAATCGGGCCGCCATCGCGGGCGTCCAGGAGCCGTGCGCGATGTCCCGGACCATCAGCAGCATGGCCGCCAGCGCGGCGCCGCCGACGCTCGGCGCGGCAGCGGTCGCCAGATGCCAGTCGTCCAGGACGACCTCGAGCGCGGGCGCGACGGTCGGGCGATAGGCCTCAAGGTCCGGCAGGCCGAGGAGACCGCCATTCACCTCCATGTCGCTGGCGATCAAATGCGCGATGTCGCCCCGATAAAATGTGTCGACGCCCTGCTCCGCGATGGCGGACAGGCTGTCGGCAAGCCCATCGATAATGATCCGATCACCGGCGCGTTTGATCCGCCCGTCATCGAGCTGAAGCGGGCGCAAAGCCTTTGGATTCCAGCCGAAAATCCCGGAATGCGTTTGCTTGATGTAGCGTTCGGATGCGGACGACAGCGGAAAGCCGCTTCGCGCGATCAGGCCGGCCGGCGCGACGAGGGCCTTCCATGGCATTCTGGCGTAGCGCCGGGCGGCCAGGTCATAGCCCGCGAGCGCTCCGGGCGTCGCGACAGACGCGTAGCCGACCGTCGTCGGCGTTCCGCCGCCGTAGGGCAACATTACGTCCAGTCCGGCGCGCGCCAGACGCTCGGCCGAAGCGGTTCGTCCGGGCATCTCCGACGTGCAATCGATCATGACGGGCTGCGCGCCGGGAGGCCATATGACGATGATTGCGCCCGCTCCGAGAGACACCACGCCCGGCTCAGTCACCAACTGAACCAGGCTGGCGGCGATCGCCGCATCGACGGCGTTTCCGCCGTCCGCAGCGATCTCGGCGCCCGCGTCCGCCGCCATTTGCGAGCTTGAAGCGATTGCGGTTTGAACCATTGCGCAATGTTGATAACAGGCTGCGCCCTTCGAGCAAGAAACCAAGCTTGAGTGCTAACCCTGGGGTCAAGCTTTGTGCTGCTGCAGGCGGTGTTCCGGCATGGGCTCGTCGCCATAGTGCCCCGGAATCGCATTGCGATCCATGTTGCAAGCATCGCATCAAATTTTGGTTGATCGAATCGACGCTCTTATCTAACGAGCCCCGTAGACATGGCTATGCCGGGAGAAGGCGGGACGCCCCGCCGCCGAAGGAGCAACCGCCCCGGAAACTCTCAGGTCCAAGGACCGGTATGGCTGAAACACTCCGGAAAGCGGCCCGCAAGGGTCCACCGTAGGAGAAAGCCCGTGATCGGGTGAAGCTCTCAGGTTCCACGCACGGAGGGGGCAAGCGGCGAAAGCCGCATGTGCGAGGAGAACCGCTATGTCCAAAGTCGCTGTAATCGGCGCCGGGGTCACCGGCTTGACCACTGCCTATGAGCTGCTCGATCGGGGTTTCGAGGTGACGGTATTTGACCGGAACCGGTACGCCGCAATGGAAACCAGCTTCGCCAACGGAGGGCAGCTTTCGGCGTCCAACTCGGAAGTTTGGACGCAATGGAGCACCGTTTTGAAAGGGCTGAGGTGGATGCTGCAGGCCGACGCGCCCCTGCTCGTGAACCCTGCTCCCACGATTCACAAAATGCGCTGGATGTCAGAGTTCCTTTCAAACATCCCGAACTACAAGGCAAACACGATCGAAACCGTTCGGCTGGCCATCGCCGCGCGCGCGGTTTTGTTCGAAATGGCGGACCGAGAAGGAATCGACTTTGATTTGGAGCGGCGCGGTATCCTGCACTTTTACGACCGTTCGAAAGACCTCGCTCACGCGCGAAAGGTGAACCAGCTTCTGATGGACGGCGGCCTGGATCGGCGGGAGGTCTCTATCGACGAGATCAGGGAGATTGAACCCGCGCTTCAGGGCAATCTGATTGGCGGGTTCCTGACGGAATCGGACAGCTCAGGCGACATCCATAAGTTCACGATGGGCCTCGCTCGGGCTTGTGGCCGCCGCGGTGCAACTCTCCGGTTCGGCGCCAAGGTGGAGAAGATTGCGCCAGCAAACGGCGGCGTCCGGATTGAAGAGGGTGGTTCGAGCACGGAGTTCGACGCGGTCGTCGTGAGCGCCGGCATCCACAGCCGCGAGTTCGCGCGGCAGCTCGGCGATCGAGTGAACATCTATCCGGTCAAGGGCTACTCGGTGACCGTCTCACTCGAGGATGCTGAAAGCCGGGCCGCCGCGCCCTGGATCAGCCTGTTGGATGACAGAGCGAAGATCGTCGCAAGCCGACTCGGGGCCAACCGCTTCCGCATTGCTGGAACAGCGGAATTCAATGGCGACAACAGGGACATTCGGGCGGACCGGATCCGCCCCCTCACCGACTGGTGCGAGCATCACTTTCCTGGGATCTCGACCGAGAACGTGACGCCTTGGGCTGGCCTGCGTCCGATGATGCCTTCAATGCTCCCTCGCGTTGGTCGCGGAAAGGCGCCAGGCGTTTACTACAATACAGGGCATGGTCATCTTGGCTGGACGCTTTCTGCTGCCACCGCGCGAATAGTCGCTGGCAATGTCGCAGAGACGATTGGCGCGAGCTCAGGGCAAACGACAGTGCCAAGGGCGGCCTAGCGCGTTTGGCGCTTCCGTCTTGATCAGCCGTTGAAACATCCGCTTCGCCCGCAAGGAAGAAGCCTTTCGACAAAACCGCGATACTCAGAGCCTTACCAGAACGGTCAGTTGTCTCCTATGAGCCCAAAGCGAACGTTCGCACTTGGCAACAGATGCCACGCATTCAAGCCAAACTCCCGGAGTTCATGAACGTCTCAATTCTGTCCAGCGTTGCAGTGCTGATCTGAACGCCATGCACGTGGGCCTTGCCGCGTTGCCTTCTGCGGCCATCCCCGGGCAGGCGTGAGCCGTCCTGCGAATGAAATGCGGACACCAGGCGTGAAATCAGAGGGGCGAATTCCTCGCCGGCCGTTGCCGCCGGATCAATTGCCAAAAAAAACTGGCCGGTTTTGGGCGGCCCTCCCGCTGTTCCAGAAAACGGTGAAGCGTCAATTCCGAGGGTCGCTCCTGTGAGCGCGGCGGCCATTGTCTCAACCAGAAGCGCCATTCCGACGCCCTTGTATCCTCCGGAGGGCGCCATTGATCCCTTCAGCCCCAATGCGGGATCCGTAGTCGGGTTGCCGTCGACATCAAGAGCCCAGCCAATCGGGATCGGCTTGCCTTCGCGCGCATGCTTCATAACTTCGCTCTTGGCGATTGTGCTGGCGCTCTGATCAATCAGAATGGCCGGCTCTCCTCCTGCACCCGGCACGGCAATCGAGAACGGATTCGTTCCTACCACTGGCATTGCTCCGCCTGATGGCGCGATGGACGCAGGCGCGTTAGTGAAACCGAGACCGACCAATCCAGCTCGCGCAAGTCGCGCGGTGTGATACCCAAGAACCCCACAGTTGTAGCTGTTTCGAATGGCAAGCGCCGCAACGCCCTGTGATTTCGCAAGCGGGACCAACTCCTCAAAACCCAGGTCGATTGCGGGGTGTGCGAAACCAGTCATGGCGTCCACTGTCACGACAGCGGGCGCCGGCTTTCCAAGTACGGGCACTGAATGTCCATCAACCTTGCCGCACTGAACATGCTCGCAGTAAATCGGGATGTACGCCAATCCATGGCTGGAAATCCCATCTGCCTCTGTCGCCGAAGTTGCAACGGCCAATGGACGCGAATTTGCTTCGGACGTGCCGGCAGCCACCAGAGCGCGAAAGCTCAAATCCTCAATCTCGGCAAGGCTCAGTGTCTTGGTTTCCGTCATCCAAACCTCAGCTCAGTCGTTGTCGGACAATCCTGCGCCCGCGCCTCTTAAACGAGATTCCTCGGTCGCCGGCGCGTAGGTTCGGTGGGCGTAGGTGACGAGAGCATTCCAGGCAGCCGCATCGGGTCGCGCTCTATGGCGTTTTCTGTTGGGCTGGTCGACCGACCCATTGATGCCAATCCACGCCCAAGATGAAGCCTTCGGGCACACACCGCTCAGTCTGATCTTCTCCCCGTCGGTCGATGCTTCAGTGTCGTCATATCTGACAGTGATTGTCTTTTTGAGGGTTTGAGCGACATGCGCGGCGAATGGCGCCAAGAGTATCGGCTGAGCGATCGGTCCGAGCCAAATTTCGCTCTCGGCAATCTCCTGCGCCCGATCGGAGATCGCGGCGCCCGCCGCAATCGGACACAGCATCCCCTCCACCGACCAGACATTGTTGCATGGATTTGGAGACCAGCTTGCAATTTCCTGTCCATCGACCCGGTCCAAGAGCGACGCCAGTGCCGCACACCCGTCCAGATCATTAGAGTGGAGCCAACGCGTTGCGCTCGCCGCTTCTTCTGCCAGACCCCATGGATATCCACCGCCGCGCGCAGCCTTCTTGGCGGTCGACTCGATTTCGTTCAGCGAAAGCGTCATTCGGCAGGCTCGGGATAGATCCAGAAATCGGCATTCTCAGGGGTGAGCTCATCTGGATAGGGAGCGCCCCCGTACATGCAGATTCGCACCCAGCGATCCGAGCGCGGATCGAAGTGTGTCGCCCCAAAAAAGGAGAGTTTCGCGCGCAGCATGTCGATCGGCATGACACCCGCGCCAATCGTGTTATCGCGGATTTCGCCATAGGGCGCGTTACGGCTGATCTGCGCACGGCGAACGGTATGACGATGCTCCGGGTGTTTCAGCAAGAACTCCGCAATCGGAGAATCGTCGATCCAAGTCTTGAGAGCCTCAAAGGCGGCGGCCGCATCCCGAGCCGGCGCAAGAGGTTGTTCGTAGTCCGCAATGGGTTCTTCGAAACGCTCGCCAAGACGCGGCTCCAGCTTTTCCTCAGACACATACCAGGCGCGGGCGCAGTTCTGAGGGTCATCCCACTTCATGTTCAAGGCCCAGCCAAAGCTCGTCTCAATGAGCTGGCGCACCTCCTCCACGGGCATGCTTCCATCGATGCGGAATGCGGCCGAGTAGCTATCGGCCATGCAATCGGCCAAACCATCCACCATCTCGCCGTAGGGTTCCATGATGAGCGAGGCGACCAGCTCTTGCCCTTCTTCGCTCAGCGCCTTCTCAGACCAGACGAACAGGCGATCCCATGGGTTCGGGCCATCAAGCCCACCGCCGCTGATGAACCCGCGAAGGCCCTTCAAATCGCGCCGCAAATCGCTCAGCTTCGCGATTTGGATCGGGTGTTCGGTTGTCCAGCGGGCCACAGACGCCTCGCTCCGCGCCAGCAGGTCCAAGAAGATCGACACTTCCTGTGAAGTGGCGGATGCAAGCGAGCGGATACGCGAAATCGCCTCTTCGCGCGCCATGATCCAGTTGTTGAACAGCACTGGGTGGTTGACGATGTAGGGCGCCATTCCAAGGCCCGTGGAGTTCCCAATCCCAAGTCGGCGAGCGATATCGCGATCGAGGACGACGCTCCGCGCGCCGCCTTTGGCGCGAGCCATGTGCTGGACCAGGTCGCGCACGAATGCGCGGGTCAGATAGACCGACAGCATCTCTGCCTGGAAAGGCGGATGCATTTCGGGCCGGTCCGCGATTACCTCGCGGTCCGCTGCGCCGAATTTGCCCGAACCATAAACAGCCGTTGTGCGCATCAGGTAACCCACATCATCGATCATTTCCTGATCGGGTTGTCGCCCTTCTGCCAGCGAGTCGACAACGTGCGACCACAGCCGAACCGATCTATTGGCGCGAGACAACGACAGCTCTGCCTCGGTAACTCGTCCCGCCTCCTGAAATGGGACGTTGCGCGACAGGCGATCAATGTCGTCTTGCTTCGGGACGCCATCAAATAGGGCGAATGTCGCATCCCAAGCCTCGGCGATGACCCGGTCTGACCGAAGCTCGTCCGGCAGATCGTGGGCGAAAGCCACAAGCGAATAGCTGCGCAAGGGGCCTGTCGCGGTATACACCGCGCGCCCGACGCCGTTTTCATCAAACTCAAACTCAGGGCGCGAAAACGACCACGCCTCATTCGCCATGCGACGCGTCAGAACGCGCATGAAACTCAACCGGCACTGATGAAACGAGCCCAGCCGCCTAAGCGTCATGACGCGAGCGGGCTCCCTTCGGGCGATGTGCGGCTCAACCTGGCTCATGAGGGGACGGGACCAAAGTTCTCGTCGAAGAAGCGATACCAGTTTCGTCCCATAATACCGGCGACCTCGTCCTCGCTCATTCCGACATCACGCAACCCTTGCTCGATGTTACCGAAGTCCCGATTGTCCTGAAACCACCCCGGCATGGCGGGAAATCCAGGATTGGAGGCGGTGCCTTCGCCGAATTCGATATCTTTCGTCCAACGCCCAGTCCGCATCCATTCCACCACGCTGTCAGGTTGATCTTGGCAAAGATCAGAGCCGATTCCGAGATGCTCAGCGCCGAACTGGTCAGCAGTTCGAGCAACCATCTCGCAGAAACTCTGCAGCGTGCAGTTGGACGCGTCCATTAGATGATGCGGGTAAAGCGAGAACCCCAACATGCCGCCATTGCTCGTCACTGCGCGAAGTACGTCGTCTTTCTTGTTGCGGAGCGCCGGGTGCCAGGCGTACGGGTTCGCATGAGTGATTGCGATTGGCCGTTCAGAAATGTCGGCCGCTTCAATTGTGGACCGATCGGCCGAATGGCTCATGTCGACGACCAGACCAACGCGGTTCATCTCCTTGATCACCTGTCGTCCCATGCGCGTGATGCCGGTGTCCTCGGCCTCGTAGCACCCCGACGCAAGCAACGACTGGTTAT
>JASJAU010000095.1 GCA_030066855.1 Paracoccaceae bacterium
TAGATTCCATCGGGCGATAATGGTCCTTTGAGAACCCGGCCGTCCAGGTCGACTTCGAAGATGGCGTTTCTGAATCGTGCGAGCGTAAATGGCCCGTCCATGGAGCGAGCGCCCAGCAATTCCAGTTGATCCAAGCCTGGAAGATCAATCGGTATGACGCGCTCATCACCAGTCTCGAGATTGCGAACGTGAAGGCGCAACGCCTTTGACGCTCCGTCGAAAGAAGCGTGGTTCAGCCAAACAAGACCGCTTCCATCGTCTGTGAGAATGGGTTTCCAGTAGGCGACAGGTCCCGGTTGGGTCGGGAGTTCAAATCCGTCTGATGCCGGCTCCAAATATCCGATTGCTCCGCTCCCTTGACGGTGAAGAACACGACCGCCTGGCGCGACTGCGTCAATCGTTGAGCCATCGAAAATCCCTTTCAGAGGAATGAGCTGGCAATCAGGCATTCGCAGGAGTGTCCTCGATCGTCCGTCACCCGTCACCAGCCACACCTCTTTGGCGCGTTCCAGGCTCCCCTCCGCTCCAGATCGAACCTGGGCGATAGTGGCGTCCGGAATGGTGCAAACCTGCTCCAAGCTTCCAACCTCTTCAGCCGGGTCACGCTCGACAAGAAGCAGGAAAGGAATGCCCCATAGCAGGACCAGGTTCGCGATCAGCACGCCGAAAGGCGCCAACGCAAGAAGGAGCATGATCCTCACGACGCTGAATCGCGCCAGTAGCCAGAGTACTGTGAGGAAGACGACTACCTGCAGGAGAAGCGCGACCAGAAGCCACGATATCGACCTCACCGTGAAATCGCCGCCGGAAGCCAAGGCCTCGCCCAATAGCAGCCATCCAGCCTCGAGATTGAATATGGGGATTAAGTAGACAGCGAACGACACCGCAAAGGCCGCCAGAAAGCTAGCGCCGTGACTCAGTCTCAAAGCGTCTCCCTTCTTGAGATCGCGGTAACCATAGTCAGATTATTGGGGGCGAAGTCTGCCGGCAATGCTGCCGTAGAACCGCCGGTATTGGTTCAACGGTTTTGTCAGGAGAAACCGGTTTGATGGCCTCGAAGCCGCGTGTTTGCTGGTCTCTGTGGAGCTCTGAAGGATTGATCTCCTTGCAGAACAGGCTTTCAAGGTGGCGAAGGGTGACCGAGACGTTTCTGACAGAACCGCGCCGGGGCCCATCAGTTTCGAGCCAATCGAAAGAGGGATCCGAGTGCGCTATTTTCCGCTAATCTCTTTCTGGAGCCAGCGCGCGCGATCCTGCTGTTCGCGAACCAAAGCGAGTTTCCGGTTCAGCCGTTTCTTTTTGTCCGCCTTCTCAGTATCCGAAAGCTCGGCCTTCAGTATTTGCTCTTTCGCTACCAGTTTGCGAAGGACCTTCTCAACATGCGCAGGTTTGATTTTTTGAGCTTTGCCTTTTTTAAGACGCGTAAAGTACTTGTCCAGCTTCTCAATCGCGCTTTCAAGTCCCATGGTGTACCCCCAATGCAGCCTGTACCGCAGGCCTTCGCATATCCGACCAATTTTTGCATACGAAGATGGTCATGAGAGCCGGACGTCCTGGTTTCCCCCGGTCATGCCAGGCAGCAACTCCGGCAGTTCCTCATCCTCCATCGCAAGAATGCGTTCAACCTCCGCCATAGCGTCCTCAGTTTCGATGTAATAAGCGCGTGCAGCGCCCAAAAGATCTCGCATGGCTGAGTAAGCGTAGCTTGAATCATTGAGAAACGAAGTCGCCACTGTTGCTTCAAGTTCATGGTTTCGGATCAGAATCTCAATCCTGTTGTTCGTATCTTGGGAATCGCTGACGACCTGGATGCGCTCTTGATCCAGCCACAGGCTCGACCGATCATCGGGATCGGAAAACTCCAGTTTGCGAATTTCAACAAGTATGCGCGCGATTTCGGTCCGAAGCTGGTCATATAGATCAGTGATCGTTCCCTGCGGCTCTTGGGTGTATCGAGTTGCGTTGCGCCGCAAATGCTTGACCGATTTCACCGCGCGGACAATGCGTCCGGCCGCATCGCGCAAAGTATAAATGTCGTCCATGACGTCTTCGGGCATGTCCTTAGACCCCACGCGAGTCGCGAATTCAACGATGGCCGAGTAGAGAGTTTTGATCCTCGCCTCATATCGTTCGTCTATGTCGAATTCGACGGGCTTGCGGCTTGCTTCCACCGTCGCCGCAATGTCCTTTGCCGCAAAGATGTCGTGACGGTGCAGGTTAAGCCCGTGGGTGATCAACTCGACAGCGTTGTCATAGAGGTGCTTGACCTCTAGTCGCATGGCGTATTCGATCGTTTGGGGGAACTCGTCGACCGCCTCAGAGAGGTACTTCGGTTCGCTAAGATCTTCTTCCGGCTGGACGATAGCGCGTTCCAAAAACACAATCAGGCGACCAAGAAGCGGTAACATGATCGCCACGCCAAGCGTGTTGAATATCGTGTGGAACACCGCCAGCTTCAGCGTGAAGTCATCGTCAGGTATGCCAACCCCGGACGAAACGAAGTCGACCGCCACACGGATTGGGCTGATGAATACGAGGGCGACGCCCGCCGTGATGACATTGAAGATCAAATGCGCCAGAGCCAGGCGTTTGCCCTGAAAGTTGGCTGTCAGCGACCCAATGATCGCCGTGATTGTGGTTCCAATGTTCGCTCCGATGGCCAACGCCAGCGCGTTTTCATAGGAAATCTGACCGGCGGCCAAAGCGGTAATAATCAATGTCATGGTGGCGTGGCTGGACTGCATGACAACTGTCGCCGCGGTACCGATGAGAGTGTAGACCAACAATCCAAAAAGCCCGGTCAGGGCAAATCGGGTCAAGTCGAACTGATCCTTGAAGGCTTCAAAGCCTTCTTTCATGTGGTGGATGCCCAGGAATAGAAACCCAAGGCCGGCCAGCACAAATCCGGCTCCCCGCCAGTACTTGTTTTTCTGGAAGACCAGCACGATAGCAATGGCCAGCATCGGCAAAGCATAAGCCGAGATCTTCACTTTCAGTCCGAACCCTGCAACGAGCCACGCCCCGGTGGTGGTGCCGATATTGGCGCCAAAAATGATCCCGACGCCGGCAAGCAGGGAAATCAGTCCGGCCGAAAGAAACGAGATAGTAATCACCGAAACCAGAGAGCTGGACTGCATGATCGTCGTGGTTACGATGCCGAACCCAAGCGACTTCGGTACGGAGTCCGTCACCTTTTCGAGCATTTTTTCAAGAAGGCCGCCGCTGAATAGTCTGAAGCCGTCTTCGAGCATCAGCATGCCGAACAGGAAGATGGCGACTCCCGCAGCAATCTCCTGAAAATCGCTGCTGGCCCAGAACCCAAGGGTCAGGACCAGCAGAATGACCGGAAGCAGAAGTTTCTTCATCATTTGGAAGAACAGCCCCTTCTAAGGCAGCAGCATACCACGCAACACGATGCAAATCAGCGTCGCAGCGAAGCCTGGTATTGGCACGGTCATCAAGGACTGGGTTGGATCATGGCAGCATCATTCCGCGGATCATGTAGAAGAACATCGCCGCCAATGTTCCTGCGAGCGGAACCGTAATGACCCAAGCCGCCGCAATGCGCAGTAACAGTGAGCGCTTGACCAGTTCGATCCGATGGACACGGCCAAGGCCGCGGCGCTCCCGCTTCGCAAGAAGTTTTGTTCCCGGCGCCTGCTGCTTCATCGCTCGCAGCATGGCGCCCTTGGTTTCGATGTCAGCCGCTTCAAACTCCGTCAGATACGCCTCAACCGCTTCCGGGTCATGATCGACATGGTGGTCGCGGATCTCCTGCAGGGTCTTGGCGTAGCTGGACTTGATGTATTCACGGAGGAAACCGACTCCGAAGACTCCGCCGACCGCGATGTGCGTTGAGCTGACCGGCAGACCAAGTTGAGAAGCGACAATCACTGTGATGGCTGCCGCCATGGCGATGCAGAATGCCCGCATTTTGTCGAGCTCGGTGATCTCGCTTCCGACCGTCCGGATCAGCTTGGGTCCGTAGAGCGCGAGCCCCAGCGATATGCCGATTGCGCCAACACCCATGACCCAGAGCGGAATGGACGCCTTGGCCGCCACGCCTCCAGCCATGATGGCTTCATTGATGCCGGCAAGCGGTCCGACAGCGTTGGCGACATCGTTGGCGCCGTGGGCAAAGCTGAGAAGGGCGGCGGCAAAAATCAGCGGTATCGTGAACAGCTCGTTGACGCTGGACTTGTGGTTTTCAAGTTTCCCGGTCATGCGCGCGATGTGCGGACGCATCACGAGATACACGAGGACCGCAGCCGCAAAGCCGATGACCACCGCCGTCGGGAAGTCGACCTTGACGAGTTTCTTCACCCCTTTGAGCATCAGGTAGGTGCCGAAGGCCCAAGCCATCACCGCGACCAGTACAGGCACCATCTGGTTGGCGGCGCCTAGCACATCCTTCTTGTACGTAATGGTTCGCTTGATGATGTAGAGAAAGCCTGCCGCGATGAGTCCGCCAAGGACCGGTGAGATCACCCAACTGGCGGCGATCATTCCGACCTGGTTCCAATTGGCGATGCTCCAGCCGCTTGCCGCGATGCCCGCGCCCAGGACGCCGCCGACGATGCTGTGCGTCGTGGATACCGGAGCGCCGACAGCCGTTGCGAAGTTTAGCCAGACAGCCGCGGCCAGAAGCGCGGCGATCATCAGCCAGATGAACGTGTCGCGATCAGCCACCAGATCGGGATCGATGATTCCCTTCTTGATGGTTCCAACGACATCGCCGCCGGCAATGAGCGCGCCACCCGCTTCGAAGCTGGCAGCGATGATAATCGCGCCTGTCAGGGTTATGGCATGACTGCCGACAGCGGGGCCAACGTTGTTGGCCACATCATTGGCGCCGATGTTCATCGCCATGTACCCGCCGATCATTGCGGCAATGACGAGCAGAATTCCATCCACGCCACCATCGGTTCGAACGATCGTGAAGAGCATGACTCCGACTATAAATATGAGCGCTGTCCCGAACCGGAAAAGTTCGTCCCGATTCAACTGAATAGCAGATTCAACCCGTTCCGTTTGCACCATGCCCCCCTCCCAAGCCGCAATGCCCGAACAGGTGCAGCATTGCTGATTGAGGCGTTCTGTAGTTGACGTAGGTCAATTGGAGGCGCGCAGCGACGGAAAGCCGCGCTCTGTGGCCGGATCACCATGTGAATGAAGCCCAGAACTTCTGGCCAATTACGGGGTGATGTCGGAGGACACCGGTTTTGAGCCGGGCAAGCGGGCATCTGACGCAAACACTTCGGTTCCGAGGTGCCTCAAGTCAAGTGAACGACTCCTTTGCGGACTATGCCACTATTCCTTTTGGAATGACGACTGATCAGATTGGGTGCGCTCAAATCAACCGGCAAGAAATCTTGCAAAATTGATTACACTATGCAAGTGTGCTTGCAGAACCGGGGTTGTACATGTCGCTCATTGAAAAAATTTCGGGTCAGGCAGCGACTCTGACACCCAGCGAACGTCGACTTGTGGAGAGCGTGATTGAAAGCCCTACTTCGGCGGCGCTAGGCACGGCTGGCGAATTGGCCAAAGCGGTGGGTGTGCATGAGGCGA
This sequence comes from Paracoccaceae bacterium, assembly GCA_030066855.1. Classification (GTDB taxonomy): domain Bacteria; phylum Pseudomonadota; class Alphaproteobacteria; order Rhodobacterales; family Rhodobacteraceae; genus Kangsaoukella. The sequence goes on from JASJAU010000095.1 coordinate 5,572, forward strand.
CGGCCTCGAGGCTTGCCAGGAAACTTGGATTCGACAGCTACGCGGCATTTCGCGATGCTCTGCGTGACGAGTTCATAGCAACGCGCGAGACTGCGACCCGGTTCGAAAAAACCATCGCCGAAAGCAGTGCTGACACGATCCTGGGCAATCTGGCGCAAGACGAAGCTCTGGCTCTCGGCGGAATCGAAGACTTCATCAAGCCCGATCAGATCACGAACATCGCGGGCCTTTTGATGCGGGCGAGCCGGATCTTCATCTATGGTTATGGCAACGCCGAAGTGCTGGCACTTCTAATGGTCAAACGGTTCCGCCGCTTCGGCAAAGACGTACAGCAACTCGACAGCAATCCGCGTGGACTGGCCGAGCAGATGCTGGGTCTTGAATCCGGAGATGTGGTGTTGAGCTTTGCGTTCCGACGCTCACCCAGAGGCTATGCCGCTCTGATCGAAACGGCGAAAGAGGCCGGTGCGACGACAATTATGATCTCGGGCAAATCGGGCGCGCTTCTAGCGCCTCGTCCTGACCACGTACTGGCAGCGCCAAGGTCCGGCGATCCAGATGGGTTCCAGACCCTGACAGTTCCGATGACGGTTTGCAACGCGCTCGTCATCGCAGCCGGCCTTACCGCGAAGGAAGAGTCGCTGAAGAAGCTCGATCGGCTGGGAAAGCTGATCGAGCGTTTCGAATGAAGAAGAACCTAAGGGAGGATCAAATGACGGTTACAAATGCAATGCGCCTTGGCGCGATCGGTGTCTTTCTGTCTACGGCCGCGATGGCCGGCGGCCACTTGAACGAAATGGGGCCAGAGGAGCTGCTACCCTTGGCGCAGGAAGAAGGTACTTTGACGGTTTATTCCTTCACCAGCCGCATTGGCAAGGTTGAGAAGGCCTTTGAGGAGGCCTATCCGGGAATCGATCTGCAAGGTTTCGATATCTCTTCGACTGAGCAGATCGCAAGGCTCAAGGCCGAGGCGCAGGCGGGTGTCACCAATGCCGACGTGGTCTATATCTCCGACACTCCAGTGGTTTTGACAGAACTGTTGGAGGCCGGGATCATCGCGCCTTATGTGCCTCCGCGCGTGGCCGATCGGGTGCCGGACCAATACCAGAGCCCGCTTTTGGCGCAGCGTCTTTCGACCAAGGTATTGATGTACAACGAGGAGGCAAATCCCGATGGGGCTCCGGTCAGCAACCTTTGGGAGCTGACGACCGAGGATTGGAGCGGACGTGTGGTAATGGTCGATCCGTTGCAGCGCGGCGACTACCTCGACCTGATGACCGAAATTGTCCTGCGTTCGGATGAGATGGCCGCCGCCTACGAGGCACAGTTCGGCCAGGCGATCGACCTCGACGGCGCAGCCAATGCGGGCGAGAAATTCATCGCGGATCTCTTCGGCAATGACGTGATCCTGGTGAGCTCTACCGACGATGTGAACGCCGCCGTGGGCGCGCTCGGGCAAGAGAACCCACCGGTCGGCTTCACCAGCTATTCGGACCGCCGCGACAACGAAGAAGAGGGCTGGGCCCTGCAAGTCGCTAATGCCGTGGAACCCGCCCCGGGTATCATTTTCCCAGCAGTGCTGGCGTTGGCGGCAGACCCAAAGAATCCCGCTGCTGCGCGTCTCGTCATCGACTTCCTGATGGGCGACGAAAGCGAGGTCGGCGGGCCAGGTCTCGCTCCCTTCTATGTTGCCGGCGACTACGTCACCCGGACCGATATCCCGCCGCACCCCGACGCGGTGCCGCTTGACGAGTTCACCGCCTGGCGGCTCGCTCCGGCGGAAACAGCGACGATCCGCGCTGAAATCGGCGACCTCATCTTGACGCTACAGTGACGAGTAGACCGCTGCTGGGGCAGGCGTGGTGACTCGTCTGCCCCTGCGCTAAAGTCACGCCACGAAATTTGGATGATCTCGATGGCGGATGCAGCCATAAGCGGGCAAGGCCGGCGTGTGATCTTTCGACAGGGCACCGTGCTGAAAGCGGTGGTGCTTCTCCTGCTGGTCGCACTGATCGTTCTGCCGCTGATCCGAACGGTGCTGTTCACGCTTCAGCCCGACACGATCGAAGCCTGGTCGGACGTGCTGTCGGGGCGGCTGTCGAAGAATCTGTTCTACAAACCGCTTGGTAACACGCTGCTGATCGGTGTCGTGGTGTCGATGGCTTGCGTGCTGCTAGGCGGATTCCTTGCATGGCTCGTTGTGATGACGAACGTGCCATTCCGCAAGACCATCGGTGTTATGGCAACCTTGCCGTTCATGATCCCGTCCTTTGCCGCCGCGCTGGCTTGGGGAGCGCTCTTCCGCAATGACCGTGTCGGAGGTCAGCTGGGATGGCTGGAGGGCCTTGGGTTGGACATTCCAAACTGGTTGGCCTGGGGAATGGTGCCAACGCTCATCGTGTTGACCTTACACTATTTCAGCCTTGCCTTCACCATCATTGCGGCGGCCCTGGCCACGGTGAACTCAGACCTTGTAGAGGCGGCACAGATTGCCGGCGCGAAAGGTCGGCGCATCCTGATGGGGATCATCCTGCCGGTGACGACACCTGCGCTGGTGGCGGCCGGATCGCTTTGCTTTGCCGGCGCCGTGTCGAACTTCGCAACGCCCGCGCTTTTGGGCCTTCCCGTAAGGATGCAAACTCTGTCGACCCGGCTTTTTGGTATGATTGAGGTCGGTCAAGTCGAGCGCGGTTATGTCATCGGCATCTTGCTGGTGCTGATCTCCGGCGCCTTCTTGTGGGCCGGCAACCGTATTGTCTCGGGCCGCCGGTCTTACGCCACGATCACCGGCAAGGGTGGTCGAGCCAAGCGCTTTGACCTGCGCGGGGCGCGCTGGCCGCTTTGCGCCGTCGCGGCGGTGATTCTGATCAGCTCTACCGTGATTCCCGTGATTGTGCTGACGGCGTCCAGCCTCGCGCCATCTTCCGCCAACCTTTTTTCCAACTGGACGCTTCACTATTGGCTGGGCGAGAGCGATCCGTCGTTCGCACAAGGTATCCCTGGCATCGCTTATAACGAGGACATCGTACGCGCTCTGACAATCACTCTGGGTCTCGGGCTGGCCGTTGCCTTCACGGGCATGTTTGTTGGGCTTTTAGCGTCCTATACGACGGCGCGGTTCCGCGAGGGTTGGGCGTCGGCGGCCATAACGCAGATCAGCTTTCTGCCGCTTCTGGTTCCTGGCATCGCTTTCGGTGCTGCCTATATCGCTTATCTCGGAGCGCCCATCGGCCCACTGCCGGCGCTCTACGGCACCTTCGCGCTTTTGGTCATCGCGGGCACGGCCTATTTGCTCCCGTTCTCGGTCCAGACCGGCCGCGCTGTGATCCAACAGGTGGGGGGCGAGCTAGAGGAAAGCGCCCGAATTACTGGCGCCAGCTTTGTGCGCCGGCTTTTTGCTATCACTGTGCCGCTGGCAATCCGCGGCCTCGCCGCAGGCGGTATCCTGATCTTCGTCAAAATCGTACGCGACCTGTCGCTCGTGGTGCTGCTCTTTACGCCCACCATGCCGGTCCTGTCAGTTGTGGCCTATCGCTATGCCTCCGAAGGATTTGGGCAATTCGCCAACGCGATTACGGTCGTTATCCTATTCATCTCGATTGCTGCCACAATGATCGCCAACCGGCTACAAACCAAATCCCAGCCTTGGCTGCAGAACTGAAGGGTCCCATGCTGGAAATTTGCAATCTCACGAAACGGTTTGGAAATTTCGAGGCCGTTAAGGATGTATCGATCTCGGTGCCGGATGGCGCATTTCTTGTTCTGCTCGGACCCTCCGGCTGCGGCAAGACCACGCTCTTGAGGATGCTAGCCGGTCTCGAATTGCCCTCGGCCGGCCAAATTGTATTCGACGGGAACCCTGTGTCGGACGGGGATCGCAATTGGACGGTTGATCCCGCCAAACGCAACTCCGGGCTCGTGTTCCAGTCCTATGCGCTGTGGCCGCACATGTCGGTGCGCGGCAATGTCGAATGGCCGCTGAAAGTCATGAGAATGCCAAAGGCGGATCGCGCCGCGCGGGTCTCAGAGGTTCTGCGGCTATTAGATATCGCCCAACTGGCCGACCGTTATCCGAACGAAATCTCTGGCGGGCAACAACAGCGCGTCGCCATTGCCCGCACCATCGCGCCGAAACCCTCGGTACTGTTGTTCGACGAGCCACTGTCCAACCTCGACGCCAAGTTGCGGGTCGAGATGCGAACCGAGCTCATGCGCCTACACCGCGCGACCGGGGCGACGACCGTCTATGTAACCCATGATCAGATCGAAGCAATGACCATGGCAACCCATGTTGCCGTGATGAACCATGGCCGCGTTCAGCAGTTCGGCACACCAGCCGATCTTGTCGACCACCCGGAGACCGCCTTCGTGGCGACGTTCGTCGGCACACCGCCCAACAACATGGTGCCGGTCGTGAAGAACGGGACGGGCTTTAAGGTTGGCGGACGGCATATGCCCTTAATCCCACCCGCGGACGACTGCCTGGCGATGTATCGCGCTGAGGCGATGACGCTGAGCGACATCGAGGGCGAAACTACTCTGTCGATGGAATTGGTCGAGACAAGCGCCATTGCCGGGCGAATAATGGTTACCGGCTTGCGGGACGGACTGCGTCTGACGGCCATCGTGGATCGGGTTCCGGAGGCTCGGATTGGAGAAACAATCCAGTTTTGTTTGCCGCCACTGCCCGATAGCTGGTTCGGCCACGATGGCGAAAGGATCACTTAATGCGATTGCTGCTGGTACGGCACGGTCAGTCGAAGTGGAACGCTGCTCGGCGCCTCCAGGGTCAGGCAGATGTCGGCCTGTCCATACTTGGCGAAGGCCAGGCCGACGCGCTGCGCCCCACGATCGAGGCTATAGGCCATTGCCGCGCAATCTCCTCCGATCTTGAACGCGTGCGTGAAACTGCGCTCCGGATTGGCGCAAAGACACCTAAGTTCACGAAGGACCTTCGCGAGATCGATGTGGGTGAATGGACCGGCCGCGGCATCGAAGAAATACGTGCCGAGGAAGAGGCCGCCTATCAGGGTTGGCGTGCTGGAACATCCGCGCCTCCGGGTGGAGAATCCTGGGCCAATTTCGTTGACCGAGTCACAAGTGTGATCGAAGAAGAAAGACGCTCACCATGCGAAAACTTGCTCATCGTCTGCCATGGCGGCGTCATCCGCGCGATCCTGCAACACTATGTGGGCCTCGACCCAGCACACATTATCCCTGTCGCCCCCGCGAGCCTGAGCGCGCTTCGGATAGGCAACGGAAAACCGCCGCGGCTGGAATTGTTCAACCACTTGCCCGACAGCCTCGACTTCGGAGCACCCGACTAATGCGCTTTACCCGCGTGCGTCATACTCCGGATACCTCGAGCACTCTAGCGCGACCAACAAGGCAAAACTCGGCTGACTTGGCAGAAGGTGGCAGTAGTTGAGCTTGGAGCTGCAATTAGCTGCGTCCGGCACGAGTGTTCGCTCTGGGCTCAACGCAGGGTGATGTCAGAGGAAACCGGTCTTGAGCCGGGCAGGGG
>JASJAU010000096.1 GCA_030066855.1 Paracoccaceae bacterium
GTGGTCGGGGCGGCGAGATTCGAACTCACGACCCCCTGTACCCAAAACAGGTGCGCTACCAGACTGCGCCACGCCCCGACGGCGCGATGGCTAGCGCATCGTCTCGCAAAACGAAAGGGCTAGTTGGCGGCCGTGTCAGTTCTGCGAATCGTCGTCGCACGGCCAGACGGCGTCATCGAGGATGGAAGGGTGCCGAAGCTCGGTCCCGGCTTCGATACCGAGGCGTGACGAGAGACCGCCGTTTATCTCCAGGACGAATTTGATGCCCGGCCCGCCGTCAATGGTCGTCTCATCCAAAGGAATGGCGTTCTCATGAACCCTCAGAACAACGCCATCCGGTCTGGCGAATATCATATCGAGCGGGATTAGCGTGTTTCGCATCCAGAATTGCGCGCGCTGGGGCTCGTCAAAAACAAACAACATGCCAGCGCTTTGCGGCATAGACGGGCGATTCATCAGGCCAATCGACCGCTCCTGCGGCTCGTCCGCAACTTCGATCCGGAATTGCGCCTGTCCCCAATCGCCGCGCAAATCAATTCGGTCGTCACTGCAATTGGCAGCAAAGGCCGGCGCCGACGAAAGGAGCAGAAAAAGGAAACTCGCTCGAATCACTACTCGATCTTCAGCGCTGCTTCCCAGCTTGTCACTTGGGTGGCCATACGCCCGCGCTTCCCTTCGACGACGCGGAGCGAAACGGCCTCGCCTGGCTGCAGGTCGGCCAGACCCGACCGCCGCAAGACCTCAATGTGAAGGAAAACGTCCTCATCGCGCCCGAAAACATTGGCGAATCCAAAGCCCTTCGCCTTGTCGAACCATTTCACGCGCGCGGGCTCCAGCGGCAGGGACAGATCGACAGGTTCAGAGATCTCGCCGACAGGACCCTCCGATTCGGGCTCCTCAGCGCCCGCCGGCGGATCGATTCGCAAAACCTCGATCGCCTGAATGCCCCGTGCCGTTTCTTGCACGACAATTTCGATTCCGGCCGCATCCGCGACCGACGATTGACCAAAATTTCGGAGAACATTTGCGTGCAGCAAAATGTCGGGTCCACCTTCGTTCGCCACGACAAATCCGAACCCTTTACTAGGGTCGAACCACTTCACAGTCCCTGAGACGCGCGCCCCGTCTTTATCGGCGTCCGACATATTTAGCATCATCCCTGAGCCTTCGGCCCTTTTCAGTAAAGCATGGGCCATCGGGATAAATGAATGCAAGAATAAAGATGAGTTTTTTGACCGATGGTCACCAAAACGTTCTATGGCGACAGGCGCTGGACCGACCATGAGCGGGTTTCCGCCTTACGTGTATAGCGGAACCGGTCATGCAACCGGAACGCGCCGTCCGCCCAGAGCTCGATTTCGACCGGTCTTAGCCGGAATCCGCCCCAAAACGGCGGCCGATCCGGGTTCGTCCCATGTTTCAATCCGAGTTTGGCGACCTCAGCCATCAGCGCGCCGCGCGACGCCAAAGGTTGCGACTGACGGGACGCCCAGGCGCCGATTCGGCTCTCAAGCGCGCGCGAGTGATAGTATTGGTCCGCCTGCGCGCCATCCTCTTTGGTCACGTCGCCCCTCACGCGAACCTGACGGCCGAGCGACTTCCAATGCATCACGAAGGCGGCCTTGCCGCTTGCGAGGATCTCCCGGCCCTTGACGCTCTCATAGTTCGTGTAGAAGACGAAGGCGTCATCCTCGATCTCTTTCAGAAGCACCATTCGGACATTCGGCAATCCCTGTTCGTCGACCGTCGCAAGCGCGATGGCGTTTGCGTCCCTCGGCTCGGCCGTCTCGGCCTCGGCAAGCCAGTCCCGCGAGATCGCGATGGGATCGTCGCCCGCGAAGATGTCTTTCTGCCGGCTCATGCCTGCGGCCCCCGATACTTGATGCGCCCCACGTGATGGCATAGACCCGAGCCAGCGTAAACGGGTCGAAGGATAGGGAGATGACCGCAGGACTAATGGCGGGAAAACGCGGCCTTATCATGGGCCTGGCCAATGACAAGTCGATCGCCTGGGGGATCGCCAAGGCGGTCGCGGATCAGGGCGCAGAGCTGGCGTTCTCCTATCAGGGCGAGGCCCTTCTGAAGCGGGTAGGACCGCTCGCGGCTCAACTCGGCTCGGACATCGTTCTGCCTTGCGACGTCTCGGACATGACGTCGGTTGACAGCTTGTTCGCCGCGCTCGAGGGGCGCTGGGGAAAGCTGGACTTCGTCGTCCATGCCATTGGATTTTCAGACAAAAACGAACTGCGCGGACGCTATGTCGACACCAGCCGCGAAAACTTCGCGATGTCGATGGACATCTCGGTCTACTCCTTCACGGCCATCGCCAAACGCGCCTCCGAGATGATGCCTGACGGCGGCTCGTTGCTGACCATGACTTATTACGGGGCCGAACGCGTCATGCCACATTACAACGTCATGGGCGTGTGCAAGGCCGCGTTGGAGGCTTCTGTCAGGTACATTGCCGAGGATCTGGGTCGGGACGGCATTCGCTGTAACGCGATCTCTGCCGGCACCATTAAGACGCTCGCAGCCTCCGGGATCGGTGATTTCCGCTATATCCTGAAATGGAACGAGTACAACTCGCCGCTCCGTCGGAACGTTTCGATCGAGGATGTGGGCGGCGCGGCGCTCTATCTCCTGTCCGATCTGAGCCGGGGCGTAACCGGAGAGGTGCACCATGTCGACTCGGGCTATCACGTGGTCGGCATGAAGGCGCTCGATGCGCCCGACATGACCTACAACAAGAAAGACTGAGGCTGCCATGACGGATCGCCTTCCACACGAAAAGGGCTTCCACGTCAGCTGGGACCAGATCCATCGGGACAGCCGCGCGCTGGCCTGGCGCCTCGATGGCCGCGGACCGGATGACGGCAGATGGCGCGCCATCGTCGCGATCACCCGCGGAGGCATGGCGCCCGCCATGATCGTCGCCCGTGAGCTGGACATCCGGACGGTCGATACGATCAGCGTTAAGAGCTACGATCACCAGAACCAGTCGGACGCTGTGATCCTGAAAGCGCCGAATGATGAAATGATGGGCGACGGCACCGGCATCCTGGTCCTCGACGATCTGGTCGACACCGGCAAGACGCTTGAGCTCGTCCGTCAGAAGTACCCGAAGGCCCATTTCGCCACGGTTTACGCCAAACCAAAGGGCGAGCCGCAGGTGGACACGTTCATCACCGGCGTCAGCCAGGACACGTGGATCTTCTTCCCCTGGGACATGGCGCTGCAATACGTTGAGCCCTACCGCGGCCAGGACTGAGCATTGCGGCTCAACCCCGCGCTCCTAGCGACCGACACGCCGCCGATACCGGAGGCGCGGCGTTGGCTCGAAGGCGCGCGTTTTCCAACTGATCGCCCGCTTCTGAACGTCAGTCAGGCGGCGCCGACGAACCCTCCGGTCGAGGCGCTCAGGGCGCATATCGCCGATCTGGCGATCAACGATCCTGAGGCGCATCTCTACGGGCCGGTTCTCGGCCTCCCGGACCTTCGCGACGAGGTGGCGCGGACCTGGACGCGCGAATACGGCGGCACCGTCAGCGCCCACGAGGTCGCCATCACCGCCGGCTGCAACCAGGCCTTCGTCGCCGCGATCACCGCGCTGGCCGGGCATGGAGATGAATTTCTTCTCCCAACGCCTTGGTATTTCAATCATAAAATGGCGTTGGATATGGCCGGAATCTCGGCAGTCCCGCTTCCCTGCGGACCGGATCTTGTGCCCGATGCAGAAGCCGCCCGCCACTTGCTGACGCCAAAGACCAGAGCTGTCGTGCTCGTCACTCCTAACAATCCGACCGGAGTGGAGTACCCCTCGGAAACCCTGTCCGAGTTCCGAGATCTCTGCCGCGTGCAAGAAATCGCGCTCCTCGTCGACGAGACCTACCGGGATTTCCACGCGCGGACCGGTCCGCCACATGACCTTTTCACGGACCCGGACTGGAGCGACACGGTCATCAGCCTTTACTCGTTCTCCAAGGCCTATCGCCTTACTGGGCACCGCGTTGGCGCCATGATCGCGTCTGAGCGGGTTCTCCGTGAGATCGAAAAGGTCCAGGACACCCATATCATCGGCGCGAACCAAATCGGACAGAGGGCAGCGCTTTGGGGGATGCGAAACCTGCGGCAATGGCTAGCCGGCGAACGCGATGAGATTCTCACGCGGCGGGCGGCGGTGGAGACCGCCTTTTCACAGCTCGAAGGCTGGTCCCTGCGCGGGCTTGGGGCCTACTTTGCTTTCGTCACCCATCCGTTCGATGAGACCTCCGACGCGGTCGCGCGGCGGCTCGTCGATGAGGCGGGCGTCCTCGCACTGCCCGCCACCATGTTCGCGCCCGAAAGCGATCCGATCCGGCACAGTGCCCTTCGGATCGCTTTCGCCAACATCGACAGCGTCCAGATCGCCGAGCTTGCCAAGCGCCTGGACGCGCTCGCGCGATGACCAGCCTTGCCCTGCCATAGGCCCTCGCGTAACAAGCGCTGACGATCACGCGAGGGTTTAAAAACATGGCAAAGAAGAAGGCCTCGAGCGCGGCCCTTTGGATTATCATGTTCCTGCTCATACTCGGCCTGGCCGGGTTCGGCGCCACCAATTTCGGCGGCTCGGTCCGCACCGTGGCGACCGTGGGCGACACCGAGATCGAGGCGAACGACTATGTCCGCGCGGTCGAGGCGCAGGTCCGGCGGTTCTCGCAGGCGACCGGCCAACAGATGACTTTCGGACAGGCCCGCGCCTTCGGTCTCGACGGCGCCGCTCTCTCGCAACTGATCGCCGATGCCGCGATCGAGAACGAGGCCGATGTGGTCGGGATCTCCATCGGTGATGAGAACGTCACCCGCGAGATCACGGAAAGCCCGGTTTTTCGCGGGCTGTCCGGAGAGTTCGATCGGGAGACCTATGAGTTCACGCTCAGGCAGAACGCCGTAAGCGTGCGCGACTATGAGGCCCGCGTACGTGACGACATCTCCGCCGACATACTCCGGTCGGCAGTTGGCGGCGGGATAGAGACGCCCGGCATTTTCGTTGACACTCTTTTTAACTTCGCCCGCGAAGAGCGAGATGTGACCTGGGCGCGCCTGACCGGCGGCGACCTGGAAGCGCCCATCCCCGAGCCGACCGACTCGCAGCTCCGCACCTTTCACGAGGAAAACGCGGAGCTCTTCACTCGTCCCGAGACGCGGGCCATCCGCTATGCTCTTCTCACGCCAGACATGATCGCCGGAAGCATTCAGGTCGAAGACGCGGAGATTCAGGCGCTCTACGACGCGCGGATCGACGAGCTCGTCCAACCTGAGCGCCGACTGGTCGAGCGTCTGATATTCACGACCGAGGCGGACGCGAGCGCGGCGAAGGCCAGGCTCGATGCGGGCAGCGCGAGTTTTGATGATCTGATTGATGAGCGTGGGCTGACGCTCGATGATGTCGACCTTGGCGACGTCTCTGAGGTCGATCTCGGCGATGCGGGCGCGGAGGTCTTTGCGCTTGATAGCCCCGGCGTGGCGGGACCGCTCCCCTCCTCGCTTGGACCCGCGCTTTTTCGGATGAACGCGATCCTGAACGCGCAAGAGACGACCTTTGAGGAGGCACGCCCAGAGCTTCAGCGCGAGGCGGCAGCCGACAGGGCGCGCCGGATCATTCTTGAAAGCATGTCCAGCGTCGAAGACCTGCTCGCCGGCGGCGCGAGCATCGCCGATCTGGCCAGCCGGACCGACATGGAAGAAGGCTTCATCGAATTCAACGAAGAGGTTTTTGAGGGCGTCGCCGCCTATATCGCGTTTCGCAATGCGGCCAGCGCGGCCAGTCCGGGAGATTTTCCGGAGGTCACGGAATTGGGAGATGGGGGCATCGCCGTCATTGCCGTAGACGAGATTTTTGATCCGTCTCTCCGCCCCTTCGATGACGTGCGCGAGGCGGTGATCGCGGCCTGGGAGGCCAGCGAAACCGAAGCCGCCCTGACCGAGACCGCTGAGCGGATCGCGGATCGACTGCGCGGCGGCGCCGAAATGGCCGGTCTCGGTCTGGAGATCGAAACGGACCGGAACCTGCAGCGATCGTCGTTCGTCGAGGGCACGCCGCCAGCTTTTGTGGACGAGGTGTTCGACATGGACTCTAACGACATCCGCACTCTTTCAGCCGACGGCAGCGCCTGGCTTGTCCGACTGGATGCGGTGCGGGCGCCCGATCCGAACGCGCTCGACGCGCAAACCGTCCGGCTTCAGTTCTCAAGAGAGACAACCGCGGCGCTAACCGCCGCCGTCGTCGCCGCCTATACCCAAGGCGTGCTCAACGAAACCGGGCTTGAGATCAACCAGACCGCCTTGAACGCGGTGAACGCGCAGCTTCCTTAATGGCGCTCGAACCCGCATTTGACGACTTCGCGCGAGCATTTGACGCGGGCCGAAATCAGATCGTCTACACACGGCTCGCGGCGGACCTCGATACGCCGGTCTCGCTGATGCTCAAACTCACCGGCGCGCGAGCGGACGCTTTCATGCTGGAAAGCGTCACCGGGGGCGAGGTGCGCGGGAGGTACTCGATCATCGGGATGAAGCCCGATCTGATCTGGCGGTGCCACGGCGAAACGGCCGAGATCAATCGCGAGGCGCGATTCGATCGGAACGCCTTCACGGACGAGAGCGCCGACCCCCTGACCTCGCTTCGCAGTTTGATCGCAGAGAGCCGCATTGACCTGCCCGAAGGGCTTCCGGCGGCTTCGGCAGGTCTCTTCGGATATCTGGGCTACGACATGATCCGGCTGGTCGAGCGGTTGCCGGATGTGAACCCCGACCCGATGGGTCTTCCGGACGCGGTTCTTCTGCGGCCGTCCGTGGTTGCCGTTCTCGATGGTGTCAAAGGCGAGGTGATCGTCGTCGCGCCGGCTTGGGCCGGTGGCGGGCTCTCGTCCAAAGCCGCCTACGCGCAAGCCGCCGAGCGGGTGATGGACGCCGTCCGCGACCTCGAGCGACCGGTTCCGACGGGAGATCGCGATCTCGGCGAGGAGGCGCAGGCGCCCGAGGCCGTTTCGAACTTCTCCAAGGACGAGTACAAGGCGGCGGTCGACAAGGCACGCGAGTACATCGCCGCCGGTGACATCTTTCAGGTCGTGCCGTCGCAAAGATGGGCGCAGCCGTTCCCCTTGCCGCCTTTCTCGCTCTATCGCTCTCTGAGGCGCACCAACCCGTCACCGTTCATGTTCCACTTCGATTTCGGCGGTTTCCAGGTGATCGGGGCGAGCCCCGAGATTCTCGTCCGGGTCTTCGACGGGGAGGTGACTATCCGGCCCATCGCAGGCACGCGTCCGCGCGGCGCGACACCGGACGAGGATCGCAGCCTCGAGGAAGATCTGCTGTCGGATGAGAAGGAGCTGGCGGAGCACCTGATGCTCCTGGACCTCGGCCGGAATGACGTTGGCCGGGTCGCCAGAATCGGAACGGTAAGGCCAACCGAAGAGTTCGTGATCGAGCGCTACAGCCACGTCATGCACATCGTCTCGAACGTCGTGGGCGAGCTGTCTGAGGACCACGACGCGCTCTCTGCGCTGCTAGCCGGTCTGCCCGCAGGCACTGTTTCCGGCGCTCCCAAGGTCCGCGCGATGGAGATCATCGACGAACTGGAGCCGGAAAAGCGCGGCGTCTATGGCGGCGGCGTCGGCTATTTCGCGGCGAACGGCGACATGGATATGTGCATCGCGCTCAGGACGGCGGTGGTTAAAGACGAGACGCTCTACATCCAGGCAGGGGGCGGCGTTGTCTGGGACAGCAATCCGGAAGACGAATGGCTTGAAACCGTCAACAAAAGCCGCGCCATCCGGAAGGCGGCGGAGGACGCCGGGCGCTTCAACCGGCGCGGCAACACCTGAGCGTCAGCTGGCTTTCATGCAGTTCCGGCAGAGCGCCGCATGCGGCACAACGTCGAGCCGTTCGTCGGAGATGTCGTCGCCGCATTGCGGGCAAATGCCGTAGGTCCCCTCCTCGATCCGGGCCAGCGCGGCGCGGATCGCCTCGATCTCAACCAGGCCGGCGCGACCCAGATCCTCGAGCACTTCGTCCTCTTCGCGCTCGACGGCCGAATCCTCCCAGTCCTTGGTGACGGGATCATCGAGCCGGTCGTCGATTTTGTGAAGCCGGGTGTCTAGCTCGGCCAGACGCGCCTCAAGCCGAGCCTTCATGCGTTTCGTATCAGCCATGGCCATGCTCCTGATTTGACAGGCGAAGTCTGCACCGACACGGCGGCGCAGGCTTTGTCATGGATCAGATGGCCGAAGAGCGAACTGGCGCTAGCCATTATGCTCGCGGATTTTGTTGGCAGCGTCCTTGTCATAGGCGACGCCATTCTGATCGAACAACTCGTCCAACTCTCCCGACAAGGTCATCTCGGTGACGATATCGCAGCCGCCGACGAACTCTCCTTTTACGTAGAGCTGGGGAATCGTCGGCCAGTCGGAAAAGTCCTTGATCCCCTGCCGCAAACCGTCATCGGCCAACACATTCACGTCGGCGAAGTCGACGCCCATGAAATTGAGCACGCCCGCGACGCGGCTGGAAAACCCGCATTGAGGCATGGATTTGGTGCCCTTCATGAAGAGGACAACATCGTTTTTCTGAACGGTTTCAGTAATCTGTTCTTCTGCGCTCATCTCGGCTTCCCTTTTGATAGGGGACTTCGCCCCTTAGCGTTGTCTGTGATGTAGCTCACCCCACGCAGCTTTTCGAGCGCGCGGATCAATCCGGCGCGCGCGTAGTCAGCGCGAGCGCGTGAAGCTCTCCATTCGGCCCGTCCATCTTGCCTTTGAGCGCGGCATAGACAGCGCGTTGCTGCTGGATACGGTTCTTACCGCGAAAGCTCTCGTCCACGACCATCGCCGACATATGCACGCCATCGTCGCCCTGTACCGTGATCTTCGCGTCCGGGAAGGTCTCGCGCAGCAGCGTTTCGATTTCGTGGGCCTGCATGGGCATGTCGGGTGTCTCCTGACGTTCTTGGATCAAATGTATGTGGCGCAAGGGGCCGCTGCAACCAACAGGCGGCGGTCACCCAACGGCGGTCTCGAAGGCGGTCCGGTAAAGTTCGATCAAGGGCGCGACGGGCGTCCTTTGCGCACCGAAGCCCAGATCCGGCCCCCCGAAGCGGCCAACGACCGACGCCTCGACACCCGCCGCCGCAGCTGCGTCCAGACAGGAGTCTACATTATCTTCAGGACATGCCGCGAGATACCGCGCCTGATCCTCTCCGAAGAGCTCCGGAATCGCGCCGGTCTGAAGAACCACGCCCAAGCCCCCTTCGCTCGCCATCTCAAAGGCGGCGAGCGCGAGCCCGCCGTCGGAAAGGTCCGTCGCAGCATTGATGCGCCCGCACTGGGTGCGGAGGAACGCCCCGTTCCGGCGCTCTTCCTCCAGGTCGACCGTCGGCGCGTCACCCGCCTCGACCCCGGAGACTTCCGCCAGCAGCGCCGACTGCCCCAGATGCGCGCCCTTTCGGCCGATCAGGACGGCAGCGTCTCCCTCTTTCGGAAGGCCGGAGATGAGCTGTTCCTCTGACACGATTAGCCCGATCGCCCCGATCGTCGGCGTGGGCAGGATCGCCTGGCCGTCGGTCTCGTTGTAGAGCGACACGTTGCCCGAGACGATGGGCATGTCGAGGGCTGCGACCGCCTCTCCGATCCCCTTTATCGCGCCGACAAACTGCCCCATGATCTCCGGCTTTTCGGGATTGCCGAAGTTCAGATTATCGGTCGTGGCCAACGGCGTGGCGCCGGCGGCGGTCAGGTTCCGGTAGGCCTCGGCCACGGCCTGTTTGCCACCCTCGCGCGGGTTGGCCTTAACGTATCTGGGCGTCACATCCGAGGTGAAGGCGATCATTTTGCCGGTGCCGTGAACGCGCACGACACCTGCCCCGAGTCCCGGCGCTCGAACGGTGTCCGCCATGACCTGGCTGTCATACTGCTCCCAAACCCATTGCTTTCGCGCGTAGTTCGGGGACGTGATGAGCGCTTTCAGCCCTTCAACGGGATCAATATCGGGCGCAGCGGGCAGTGGTGCCGGAGGCGGCGTTTCGATCCAGGGCCGATCGTATTCAGGCGCGGTCGAGGCGAGTTTCGAGAGCGGAAGATCCGCCTTCAATTCATTGCCTTGCATGATGAGGAACCGATCCTCTTCGATCGTCTCGCCCACTATCGCAAAGTCGAGGTCCCACTTGTCGAAGATCGCCTTCGCCTCGGCCTCTTTCTCGGGCCGAAGGACCATCAGCATCCGCTCCTGGCTTTCCGAAAGCATCATCTCATAGGCGGTCATCGCGTCTTCGCGAACCGGCACCCGGTCCAGATCCAAACGAATGCCAAGACCGCCTTTGTCGCCCATCTCCACCGCCGAGCAGGTCAGGCCGGCCGCGCCCATGTCCTGGATGGAAATCACGGCGCCGGTCGCCATCAGCTCGAGACAAGCCTCCAGCAACCTCTTTTCGGTGAAGGGATCGCCGACCTGGACGGTTGGCCGTTTCTCTTCGATGGTCTCGTCGAACTCCGCCGAGGCCATGGTCGCGCCCCCGACTCCATCTCGGCCCGTCTTGGCGCCGAGGTATACGACCGGCATGCCGACGCCCGAGGCGGCGGAATAGAAGATGCTGTCGGTATCAATCAGCCCCGCGGCGAAGGCGTTCACCAGACAGTTTCCGTTGTAAGCCGGGTGAAAGCGGACTTCGCCGCCGATTGTCGGCACGCCGAAGGCGTTTCCGTAGCCCCCGATGCCTTCGACCACCCCGGCCAGCAGCCTTTTCGTCTTCGGATGATCGGGCGACCCGAAGGACAGCGCGTTCATCGCCGCAATGGGACGCGCGCCCATCGTGAAGACGTCGCGGAGGATGCCGCCCACCCCCGTCGCCGCGCCTTGATAAGGCTCGATGTACGACGGGTGATTGTGGCTCTCCATCTTGAAAACAACCGCCTGGCCGTCGCCGATATCCACGATACCGGCGTTTTCGCCCGGCCCGCAGATGACTTGCGGACCTTCAGTAGGAAGCGTACGCAGCCATTTCTTCGACGACTTGTAGGAGCAGTGCTCGTTCCACATCGCCGAGAAAATGCCGAGTTCTGTGAAGTTGGGCGCCCGGTTCAGAAGCCGCAGGATCTCCGCATACTCATCTTCTGAGATCCCGTGCGCGGCGATCAGGTCATCGGTGATGGCGGGCTCTTGCATCGCTCGGTCCATTGGCTGCCTCAG
>JASJAU010000097.1 GCA_030066855.1 Paracoccaceae bacterium
TTCGCAGCCGCTAGATAGAAGCTCTGCGCTTGTAGCTCCATCTCCTCCGCAATCCGCCTCATGCGCTCAAGAGGCAGTTGTTCTGAGAGCCATACCGGCCGTCTCGCATAGAAGCCTGACACATGCTCGCGCCTGACAAGCGGAATGGTCTCTCCGAACCTTACCTTGTGCCGATCAATGAGCCGGCGACGGTGCTCGTCTTCTTCCAAAGCCATCCCTTCGAAGACTTTGGCCGAAGCCGGATAATCGGACCTCAATCGCTCGGCGAAGCCCCTATAGATCCGGGCGTCATCCTCTTCCGAAGAGATCGCCAATCCTAGGATTTCACTTTCCGAGAGATCGGAGAAGTTTTTCCGGCCGCCAAAGAAGGATCGCATAACTCCGCTCCCTAATTTCGCCCCATAACACTCGGCTCTGCAGAGATCGATCGCAAGCCGCGACGGACCCGGGCCCTAAACTAAACCACGGCATCGGGGCGGGCGGCTCATTCCGCCGCCAATCCGTCTCCGTTTCGCAGCGACTGGTCAGCCTCATATTGGCTGAGAAAGACCTCGCCCGACAAATGCTCCAGGAAATCCGTTCGTTTCAGGCGATCCATGACAGGGCCCTTAACCTCACTCAAATGCAAATGGATTCCGGCGTCCGCGAGCCGGTGGTTTATTTGCTCGAGGCTTTCCAAAGCCGACGAGTCGATGATGTTTACCGCGGAGCACATGAGGATCACGTCCCTGATTTCCGGGTCCGATGAGATCGCGTCATTGATCACATCCTCAAGAAAACGCGCGTTCGGGAAATAGAGGCTTTCGTCCACACGGATCGACAGGAGGCCAGGCGCGGTTTCCACCTCGTGTCGCTTGATGTTGCGGTAATGCTGCGTCCCCGGAACCCGGCCGACAATTGCGAAATGGGGGCGCGCGGTGCGGCCAAGGAATAGCGCGAGGGACGCCAGCACACCGATCGCGATGCCGATCTCAACGCCAAAGGCAAGCGTGGCGAGGATTGTGCCGAGCATCGCGGCGAAATCAGACTTTGAGTAGCTCCACGTCCGGCGGATTGTCCCGAAGTCGATGAGCGACAAGACGGCAACGATGATGGTCGCGGCGAGCGTCGCCTTGGGCAAAAGGTAGAGTAGAGGCGTCAGAAAAACCGTCGCGAGCGCGATTCCGATGGCGGTCAGAGCTCCGGCGCCCGGCGTTCGGGCACCGGCATCGAAGTTGACGACCGAGCGGGAGAAGCCGCCTGTGACCGGAAACCCGCCTGAGACCGCGGAGCCGACATTGGAGGCGCCGAGCGCGATGAGCTCCTGATCCGGATCGATCCGCTCGCGTCGTTTCGCGGCGAGCGTCTGGGCGACCGAGATCGTCTCGACATATCCGACCACTCCGATCATCAGCGCGGGCAATAACAGGGTGTTCCAGAGGGCCGCATCAAATTCCGGCAGTGTCGGACGTGGAAGGCCGCGTGGAATGTCACCCACGACCGCCACGCCCGCGGATTGCAGGTCGAGGAGCCAGACGGTCGTGGTTGTAGCGATCACCGCAACAACCGGCGCCGCCTTGGAAAGTCCGCTCGCAAGTTTTTCGGACAAGCCCAGCAGAACAAGAAGCGGCGCCAGCGCGCGTCGGGCCCAGACCAGAAACCCGACGGCGGCAACGCCAATTACGAGCGTCGCGAAGCTCGTTTGCGAAATCCCGACGGCCAGACTCGCGACCTGTTCGGCAAGGTTATGTCCTTCAACGCCGATCCCGAGGATGTGCTTCATCTGCCCGAAAGCGATGATGATCGCGCTCGCGGTAATGAAGCCCGAGATCACGGGATGGCTCAGGAAATTGGCCAGAAACCCCAAACGCGCGAAGCCCATCGCGACGAGCATGAGCCCTGAAAGGAGCGCCAAAACGATTGCCGCGCCAAGGTATTCTGGAGTTCCGCGCGCTGCGAGCTCTCCAACTGCCGACGCCGTCATCAGCGACGCTACTGCCACAGGCCCGACCGCGAGCGTCATCGACGTGCCAAATACTGTGTAAAGAACGAGCGGCGCGATCGACGCGTAAAGCCCGACTTCGGGCGGCAGACCCGCAAGCAGCGCGTAGGCCAACGACTGCGGAATCAGCATGATGGTGACGATCACCGCCGCGACAGCGTCTGCCGACAGGGTTTCGCGATCGTAAGATGGCGCCCAGTTCAGAATTGGCAGGTGGCGAGACAGCATGTCGGTTCTTTTCGTATGACGTTTTGGGCCTCAGACGGCTATCCCACAGGCGCCGATCTTTGAGGTTTGCAATGTTTTCACGGCGCGTTCCTCCTGCGCATGTGTCCAGGCGTTCGAGGCGCGCGCGCCGGAACGGCAGTAGGCGAAAACTCTCGCGCCCGGCCGCGCGACGATTTCGGCAAGCCGTCTCGACTGTCGAACAATGGGCTCGCCGGGAACGATCGGCAAATAGTGAAACTGCAAACCGAGTTTTTCCGCGCGTTCCGCCAATGTCGTCCAAGCCGGATCTTCGAGGTGCTCCTCATCCGGGCGATTGCACACCACGTCAGTGAAGCCTTCGCCGGCGAGCGCTTTCAAATCGCCCGATGCGATCTGGGCGCCCACCGACAGCTTTGGGGAGAGTTGTTTCATTTCCATAGCCGACCTCATGCCGATGCGAGCCGAACGCGCTTGGCGGGTACCGCAAGGAGCATTCCAGCGGCCATGGATCCGACGAAGATCAGGCCCTCCCATCCCCCGAAGGACAGTGATGCGAGGGACGGTCCCGGGCAGAGCCCCGCCAGACCCCAGCCCGCGCCAAAGATCATCGATCCAATGGCGAGGTCGGGCGTGATCCGTTGAGCGGGGCGGGCGGGGAATGATCCGCCTGCCACCGGTCCGCGGCGTTTCTCGGAAAGCCGCCAGGCAATGGCCATCGGAATGATCGCTCCGCCGAGCACGAAGGCCAGCGTCGGGTCCCAATCGCCAAAGATGTCGAGCCAGCCTTGCACCCGGCTGGTGTCAACCATGCCGGAGATGAGAAGCCCCAGACCGAAGAGGCTTCCGCTAGTGAGTGAAAACAAACCTCGCATCAGATCACTCCCAGAATGTGTTTGAACAGAAGCACGCTGACGCCGCCCGCGAAAAGGTAGAAGCCGGTCGCGGCGATGCCTCGAAGCGAGAGGCGGGAAATGCCGCAGACGCCGTGGCCGCTGGTGCAGCCATTCGCGAGACGGGATCCAAAGCCGACAAGAAGCCCTGCCGCAACGATGACAGCGGGATTCGAGGTGATGTTGGTCTCGGCTGAAAGGCCAAGCGCCGAGAGCGCGAGCCAGGGCGCCGCGACGAGGCCGGCGATGAACAGGAGCCGGTCCCGCCATTCGCCGAGCCCGGAGCCATCGACGAGACCGCCGATGACCCCGCTTGCGCCCATGATGCGGCCGTTGCCCAACAGGTACACGGCGCCAGCCGCTCCGATGATCAGACCTCCGACGAGGCCATAGAGATAGCTTTGTTCGATCATGGTCTTAGAGCTTGTTCACAGGGACTTTGAAGTAGACGTTTCCGTCGTCTTCAGCCGGGGGCATCTGACCGGCGCGCATGTTCACCTGAAGCGAAGGCACGATCAGCTTCGGCATGGCGAGTTCGGAGTCGCGCTTGTTCCGCATGGCCACGAACTCTTCTTCGCCCCGGCCCTGCCCGACGTGCTTGTTGAGCGCCTTCTCTTCGCCGATCGTCGTCTCCCAGGCGTAGTCGTCGCGGCCCGGGGCCTTGTAGTCGTGACCGACAAAGACGCGGGTCTCGTCCGGCAGCGTGAAGAGCTTCTGAATGGACGCGTAGAGGGTCTCCGCGGACCCGCCCGGGAAGTCGGCGCGCGCCGTGCCGAAGTCCGGCATGAAGAGCGTGTCGCCAACGAATGCGGCGTCTTCAATCACGTAGGTAAGACAGGCAGGCGTGTGACCGGGCGTATGGAGCACCGAGGCTTCCATGTTGCCGACCTTGAAGGTGTCGCCTTCTTCAAACAGGCTGTCGAACTGGCTGCCGTCGCGCTGAAACTCGGTTCCGGCGTTGAAGACCTTGCCAAACGTGTCCTGAACGACGGTGATTTTCTCACCGATGCCGATCTTGCCGCCGAGACGCTCCTGCAGGTAGGGCGCCGCGCTCAGGTGGTCCGCGTGAACATGGGTCTCGAGGATCCAGTCTACTGTCAGGCGGTTCTCTTCGACGAAATCGATGATCGCATCCGCTGAGCGGAAATCAGTCCGACCAGACGCGTAGTCGAAGTCCAGAACGGAATCGACAATGGCGCAATGCTTTGTTGCCGGGTCGGTCACGACGAAGGACGCGGTGAAAGTCGCTTCGTCGAAAAAGGGTGTGACGTCGGGGTTCATGGTCTCGCTCCAATTGATCTCGTGTCGAAATATTCAGAAAACTTTATATATCAACCCCTCCAGTAGAAAAATATTAAAGAAGTTGAATATTTCTGGAGACTTCCCATATCAGGCCGATGGAAAACGGATCGAAACAGATGGAACTGGACGCATCGATACCGCTCGCCGCGCTTGATGATTTTGCGGGGAAAGGGTCTGACGCGCCCGATAAAGCGGCGCGATTTCTCAAATCGCTCGCGCACCGAGATCGGCTGAAGCTTCTTTGCACTCTGATCGAAGGAGAGCTTTCCGTGTCTGACATCGAGGTCAAACTGGGCTCGAGCCAACCAGCAGTCTCCCAACATCTCGCACGGCTTAGGGAAGAGGACATCGTGCGATCAAGGAGGGTCGGAAGGCAGATCCTTTATGAAATCGCGGACCCAATCGTTTTTGGAATGATCTCGCTGCTCTATTTGCGTTTCTGTGGCGAACCGACTGACTAAGCCTCTCATTCGCCGACGCGTGACTGCGACCGAGAGTGCCTAGTCTTTGAGATGATGCCGCCAATCGTGCCGGGGACTGAATCCAACCATCTCTTTGGCCTTGCCGTTGGCGTAGAACGTCTCGTCCTCAGCCATGTTATTCTTAACCGGAACGCCAGAGTAGAATCGCTCGATCAACTCCGACGTTGGAGTGCCGACGGAATGGTTGTCGTTCGACACATTGAAGACCTGATACCCCAGCCCGTCGACCGCGAGGCAACGATCGACCATGTGGCCCAGGTCCCGCGCGTCGATATAGGCGAAGATGTTCCGCCTCCGCACTTCGGGATTTGCCATGTAGGCCGGGAAGTTCTGTTCATATTCATGCGGTTCGATCACGTTATTGATCCGCAGGCCATAGATGTCGAAACCGCTTCGCCGCTGAAAGCTCCGCGCCGTCGCCTCGTTGACCACCTTTGACATCGCATAGCTGTCTTCCGGAATGGTCGGGTGCTCTTCGTCAACGGGAATGTAGTCCGGCTTTCGCTCGCCGTCGGCAAAGCAGACACCGTAGGTGGTCTCAGACGAAGCGAAGACGATCTTCCGCACCCCGTTCTTCACCGCTGCGTCGATGACGTTGTAGGTGCCGATCGTGTTGACCCGAAAACACTCGTTGTCCGTCATCAGAAGGATGCGCGGAACGGCCGCGAAATGCACCACCGCGTCGAACCGGGGCGCACCGGTTCCAGGATTAAGCTCGTCAAACCCGGCATAGCTCGACATCACGTCATACATCTGCCCGGCGTCGGTGATGTCGGCGATGCGGTTGTCGACGCCATCCAATTCAAGCGGCGTCTTGTCGACGTTCAAAACCCTATGGCCGTTCGAGATGAGGTGGGCGACGGCATGCCTGCCTGCTTTCCCTGAGCCTCCGGTGAATAGCACGCGCATCTCCCGCCTCCACGCCGACAATCCTCGATGCTGCCTAGCAACATCTCGACTGCGGGTCGACTATGCAAACTGAAGCGATCAGGAGCGAGTGATCACTCAATTCCGCCACGTTTGGTCAGGCGCTAACTCTGGCTGGCCAGCAAACGCCGAATTTTGTCCACCGCCTTGTCCGGATCTTCTTGATAGCGGATCGTTTGGAAGAAGCGTCCTCGTTCGTCAAAGAGGAGAACCAGAGAGGAGTGATCCATTGTGTACCCTCCGCCTTCCAGCGGAATCCTCTGCGCGTAGATTCGAAACGCCATGATCGCTTTGTCGATTTCATCCTGCGACCCGGAGACCCCAATCACGCCCGGCACCCAGGATACATAGTCGCTCAGCATATCGGGCGTATCTCGTTCCGGATCGACCGTCACAAAGAACGCCCGCAGTGGCGGCTTGCCCTCCTTAGCCAGCATGTCCTGCCAGATGCCAATATCGCCGAGCGTCGTCGGGCAAACCTCCGGGCAATGCGCGAAACCAAAGAAGACGGCGGAAGGTTCGCCATCAAGCGTGTCCTCGGTGAAGCGGCTCCCGTCTGTCGCAACGAGTTCGTAGTCGCCGCGCCCCAAAGTGTCGGCGACGCTTTCGTTGAGGCGCGGCTGGAGAAAGGAAACCCACACAAATGCAAGGAGGGCCAGCAACGCCAGCCCCCAAGCAAGAATTGCGGTTGCTCGCATCGGCATCCTCAATTGCCTCCGTGGCTTCCGTGGCCCATTCCACCTTTTCCGCGGGCGACTACAGGCATCGCAAGGGTGACATCGCCGGCCATTTCGAATGTGAGCGTGACTTCGGTTTCATTGCCTTCCACGAGAGGGCCGGAGAGGTCCATGAACATGATGTGAAATCCGCCCGGCTTCAGCATGACCGTTTCGCCAGCGGGAATGATGAGCCCGCCTTCGATCTCGCGCATCCGCATTACATCACCGTCCATCGCCATCTCATGGATTTCCATGCGCGCCGCCGCGGAAGAGCTTGCCGCGACCAAGGTATCATCGGTATCGCCGGTGTTGGTGATCACCATGAACCCACCTGCCACAGGTTGGTTGGGCAGCGTTGCGCGGGCGAAGGGATCGACAATCCTCAGCGCCTCCAGCGTCGTCTCGGCGCCGATTGGGGTGGTGGACAGTGTTAAGAGTGCCGCTGTTGCGGCAAAGAGTTGCTTGGCTTTCATATCAGGTTCCATAAGTCGTACGGCGCCGCTTTTCGGGCGCCTGGCAAAATGTCGGCCCGCGAACGCGGCCGGTTTCTGTGTTAGCGGTCAGATGGATGTGGGAGGCGCGCGCGGCGCAGCCTGGTATCGGTATCCAGGGCTGCCGGAAACAAGATCGCCGCCCGACTTGGGATCTAGCGACCAAGCAACGCGCTGCGTCGAGGTCGGGAAATCAATACGGGGGCCATCGGGCAGTTTATGGCAGAGCGGGCAATCGCGCCCATGTTCGCTCTCGCCAGAAAGGCAAAGATCCGCAAGTGTCGCGTTGTAGGCCAGCAGAAGCTGCGCGCGCTCAAATTCTTGGCGGTCGGGTGTTGAATGCGTCGTCGTGGCAAGGCTCGTCATAGCGACGAGAACAAGAGCCGACACGACCAATGAGGTACGAACAAACGCGTGAAGCATGTTGCCTGCTATCGGTCAGAACGTCGGGTGGTCGCTTTAACACACATCAAAAGCGCGTCTCGAAAAGTCCCGAAACCAACGGTTGCGGAGACAAAGCAAGGCCGGCAACTCAGGACACTAACCAAGAGCAACGTCCAGGAACATCATAAGGGCGAGACCTGCTAAAAGCCCCAATGTGGCAATCCTTTGATGGGAATGGCTGTGCGTTTCCGGGATGATTTCGTGGCTGATCACGTAGATCATCGCTCCTGCCGCCATAGCCATGCCCCATGGGAGCAGAGCCGCTGAGTAGCTGACTGCGATCGCACTGAGCAGTCCCGCTACCGGCTCCACAGCGCCCGTCAGAGCAGCGACGACAAACGCATATGAACGCGTGTAGCCCTTCGAGAGCAAAGCGACTGCCACGGCCAATCCCTCGGGCGCATTCTGAAGACCGATCCCAAAGGCGAGTTTGCTTCCGGCAAGCACGTCTCCGGTGCCAAAGCCAACGCCCACCGCCATACCCTCAGGCAAGTTATGTAGCGTTATGGCGATCACAAAAAGCCATACGCGCTTCAGTTCCGAGGCTTCTGGGCCCTCTCGACCGGTAACGAAGTGCTCGTGCGGCAAGCGCGCGTCAAGAAGCAGGATGAAGGCGGCTCCTAGAAGCACGCCGCAGACCGCGATAGTTGCTGGTATGAAACCTGGACCATAGCGCTCGGAAGCGATCTCGATCCCTGGCACGAGAAGCGAGAAGAACGACGCGGCGAGCATCACTCCGGCTGCGAAACCCAAAAGCGCGTCTGTGGCGGACCGATTCACCGCGCGTCCAAACAAGACGGGCAGCGCGCCAACCGCTGTCATGGCCCCCGCCGACAGGCTGCCCAGAAACCCCAAAAGAACCAAGCTCATGCCGAACTGTCCGATACTGTGCCCGTCACGTACGATCGTGAGGAGGTATTTCAGTGTTCAGACACCTACCTCGTCGCCGAGAGCGATCTCACTGATCGTGATCAATGGACTTCGCGCTTAACGATTGGGGAGCCCGGCAGTCGAAACATCGCTTTGGGCTCCTAGGAGACATCTGACTGTTCTGGTCGCGCGCTCGAAATCGAACATAAACAGATGAGCTATCCAGAATCGACGCCATTGCGCCTGGCGACGAAGTCCGTGAGGTGCGGCACATAGTCCTCCGGCCCACCGCCGCCTGCGGCAACGGCGAGCGCGAAACTATTCTTGATCGCATTGCCAATCGGGTTGGCAAGCGCCGCCTCGTCCGCCATGGACTCCAGATACCGCATGTCCTTGAGCGCGTTGGTCAGTGTGAACTTGTGGGCCTCTCGATTGCCCTCGACGGCATAGCCCATAAACGTCTGATAAAAGCCGCAGTCCATCCGGCTTCCCCGAATGACCGAGTCAAACTGTTCGACAGAAATCCCCACTTTTCGGGATAGCGCAAGCGCCTCTGAATAAAGCGCGGCGTAGCCGAGCGAGAGGAAATTGTTCAGAAGTTTCATTTTGTGACCGGCGCCGGAAGGCCCTATGCGCACAATCGCGCTGGCCCAGCTCTCGATCACCGGTTGTATCCTTGCAAACACCTCCTCGCTTGCACCGACCATCGTCGCAAGCTCGCCGCTTTCCGCCTGAACCGGCGTTCCTCCTAACGGGGCGTCCGCCATATGGCATCCAGCATTCTCTAGTTTGCTCGCCAGCGCGACTGTAGAGGTGGGGTCCGAGGTGGAGCAGTCCACAACGACAGCGTCATTCTGCATGGAGGGCAAAAGCGCTTCAACGATTGCCTCGACTTGAGGGGACCCAGGCGCGCAGATGTGAATGATCGAACAATCCGCCGCCATCTGAGAGAGGTCGCTCACTTCGCTCGCGCCAAGGTTCGTGAGGTTTTCGACCGGCGCCCGGTTCCTATGAGCGATCACCGAAATTGGATAGCCCGCAGCCAGTAGATTTTTGGCGATCCCGTGCCCCATCAGACCAACGCCGACAACACCTATGCGCTCGTTCGACATTTAACCTCTACCTCCAGCTGCTTGCCCTGAAATCACGACTTTGGATGGCCCGGCCGTTCCTATGTCGCAGCTACCAACGGTGATGAACGTGGCGCTTGATCAAATCGCGGTAGACCTCGTCGATCGCCGCCATGGTATCCCGTCCGAGAGGCGCGAGCGCGTCGGCCTCTGCATTGGCCGCCGCCTGAGCGGGCGTCCGGGCGCCTGGTATGACCACGCTGACAGCATCGTTCATCAATATCCAGCGCAAGGCGAACTGCGCCATGGTTGCGCCCTCGGGCACGAGCGGGCGAAGACGGTCGACGGCATCGAGCGCGATGTCGAACGGCACGCCGGCAAATGTCTCTCCCACGTCAAACGCCTCGCCATGTCGGTTGAATGAGCGATGGTCATCGGCTGCGAATGTGCTCTCCTTTGACATCTTCCCGCTCAAGAGGCCGCTGGCCAATGGGACGCGCGCGATTACGGCCACGCCCTTTGCCTTGGCCTCGCGGAAAAACAGGTCACTCGGGCGCTGACGGAAAATGTTGTAGATGATCTGAACCGAAGCGACGTTCGGATACTCGATCGCTTTCAGGGCCTCCTCGACCTTTTCGACCGACACGCCAATGAGGCTGACTTTGCCTTTTTCGACCAGCCGATCGAGAGCTTCAAAAAGTTCCGGCCGATAGTAGACCTCGGTCGGTGGGCAGTGCAGTTGCAAAAGGTCGATGTGCTCCACGCCGAGGTTCCCGAGGCTTCTGTCCACAAATGCCTCGATCGCTTGAAAAGTGTAGCCATCGGCGACGTGGGGATCGAGGCGCCTGCCGGCCTTTGTCGCAACCATGGGGCGCGGCCCCGGTCGGGTAGCGAGCACGTCTCGCACAATCCTTTCCGATCGGCCGTCTCCATAAACGTCGGCGGTATCAACGAAACTGACGCCGGCGTCGAGCGCCGACGATAGGGTATCCTTCGCGTCTGCTTCAGACACGTTTCCCCATGAGCCGCCAATGGCCCAGGCGCCGAAGCCCACTGACGAGACACGGCGACCGGTACGACCGAAGTCACGCTCCGACATTCTCAATTTAAGCCTCCTGATTTGGCGAAACTGCCACCATCTTCAGTATCGTTCGGTCCGTGAAGCAAGTCTGTCATCCCCGGGGGTGAGCGCCTACCTAGCGGCCCGGCCATCGTAGCCGAGCCGCATTGCTATCGAACCTTCAACCCAACAATTGATCCCAAACGGACTTGCTCCACGCGTCCGCCGTTGCGACGGCATCCTCAGACCGTTGTTTGTCAACCAATGGCTGGCGCTTCACTTCATTAAGAAACTCGTCCCACTGCGCGGTGACATTGACGCCCATCGCTTCTGTGCCGCTGAACGAGGCAAAGCAAACGGCCGAAGGAAGATCCAGTTCTGCCTTTGGCTCCCGACCTTTTACGCGGTCAGCGATGTGCCCAGCAACGCGGATGCCGGTTTCAAGCGCGAGATGTCCGCTCTTTGGCAGTTTAGAGCCAACACTGTCGCCGATCACGTAGACGTCTTCGTCGAACGCCGATTGGAACGTCGGGAAAGTTACCTTCGCCCATCGCTGTCCGAGCTCAGCTTTTCGGATTAGTCCGGCAGCTTGCTGTTGCGGCACCAGCGCGGCCATGCCGTAAGTCAGCTTGCCTTCATTAGTCTCGATCGTTTTTGTCTCAGCGTTCACGGATTGGAACTCGACCCCGTTCACGTGTTCGATCCGATCGGCGTAGAGTTCCGAATAGGCTGCGGAGATTACGGGCTTCCCGATTGGGATACCTGGATTTTGGTCCAGCAGGATGATCTTGCCGCGCTTGTCATTGCGGTTCATCCATTCAGCGAACATCGCGGCCCGCTCGTATGGGGCGATCGGGCAGCGGAACGGCATCGTCGGAACGGACAGCACGATGTTTCC
>JASJAU010000019.1 GCA_030066855.1 Paracoccaceae bacterium
ATGGCTTTGCTCAGTTTCGAACGGAAATATCGCGTGCCCGGCGGCACGCTCATTGGCGGCGAGATGTTCGATTTCTGGGTCGGACCGTTCTTTGTCGGGTTCTTCGGTGTCACGACGGCTTTCTTCGCAGGTCTCGGCACTATTCTGATTTTCTACGGCGCGACGCTTCAGGGCACTTGGAACCCCTGGCTGATCTCCATCAACCCGCCGCCGATCAGCTACGGTCTGGGGGCGGCGCCGCTGGAAGAAGGCGGCTTATGGCAGATCATAACGATCTGCGCGCACGGGGCGTTCATAAGTTGGGCGCTTCGCGAAGTGGAGATTTGTCGAAAGCTGGGAATCGGACTGCACGTTCCCATCGCCTTCAGCTTCGCCATTCTGGCCTATACGACGCTGGTCGTGATCCGGCCGGTCCTGATGGGCGCCTGGGGGCACGCGTTCCCTTATGGCATCTGGTCTCACCTGGATTGGGTGAGCTACACCGGCTACCTTTACGGCAACTTCCATTACAATCCCGCCCACATGATCGCGGTGTCGCTGTTCTTCACGACGACGCTGGCGCTCGCGCTCCACGGCGGTCTGATCTTGTCGGCGGCCAATCCCGGCAAGGGAAAGCAGTCGAAGACGCCTGAGTACGAGGACACGTTCTTCCGCGACTTCATTGGCTATTCGATCGGACCGCTCGGCATTCATCGCCTTGGGATGCTTCTGGCGATCAACGCCGCGCTCTGGAGCGCGATCTGCATCGTGATCTCGGGCACAGTTTGGTTCGATCAGTGGGTCTTCTGGTGGGACTGGTACATCGATCTGCCCTGGTGGGCCGAGCTTGAGGGAGGCGTCAATGGCTGAGTATTACAACATCTTCAGTCAAGTTCAGGTTCAAGGTCCGCCTGAGACGGGCATGACTGCGGACGTGCCTCTGCATGAGCGGACGACTGGCACTCGGTTCAGCCCGTTCTTCGGGTGGATCGGCAACGCCCAACTCGGGCCGGTCTACCTAGGCGCGTTCGGCCTGACTTCGCTCATCTGCTTTATCGCGTGGTTCCTGATCTGCGGGCTGAGTTTCCTTGTTCAGTCCGACTACAACCTCGCGGTCATGGCGCGCGATCTGTTTTACCTGTCGCTTGATCCCCCGGGGCCGGAATATGGCCTGGGATTCGCGCCGCTGGCGGAAGGCGGGCTCTGGCTGATCGCGTCGTTCTTTTTGCTGATCAGCGTGATGTCCTGGTGGATCCGGTCCTGGATTCTGGCCGACCAGCTCGGGATGGGCAAGCACGTCTGCTACGCCTTCGCCAGCGCGATCTGGCTGTTCCTGGTTCTGGGCCTTATTCGCCCGGTCCTGATGGGGTCGTGGTCAGAGGCCGTGCCTTACGGCATTTTCAGCCATCTCGACTGGACAAACCTGTTCTCGCTGACCTACGGCAATCTGTTCTACAACCCGTTCCACGCGCTTTCGATCGCGTTCCTTTACGGCTCGGCGCTGCTCTTTGCGATGCATGGAGCCACGATCCTCTCGGTCTCGCGCCTTGGCGGCGACCGTGAGCTAGAGCAGATCTACGATCGCGGAACGGCCTCCGAACGGGCCGGTCTATTCTGGCGCTGGACGATGGGTTTCAACGCGACGATGGAGGGAATCCACCGTTGGGCCTGGTGGTTCGCCGTTCTCTGTACGTTGACTGGCGGCATCGGCATCCTGCTGACAGGCACCGTCGTGGACGACTGGTTCACCTGGGCGCAGCAGCATGGCTACGGCGCCGCCGAAAACTACGTGCCTGCCGAGACGTCTGCAGACTTCGTTCCTTACCTTCCACCTTCGGAGTAACCGATATGGCTGACAAAGATCCGCACTGGTACCTCGACGACAACAAGCCGTCGATGCGTATGTGGGTATTCTCGCAGATGGCCGCTGGAGCGGGGTGGGGGGCGCTCGTCTTCTTCGGCGTGATCCTGTTCATCTTCGCGCTGATCGCGATCTCGGCGCTGTTGCCGGAAGATCCCTTCGCGGCATTGGAAACCGGCGCTTCTTACGCAAGCGCCCTGGTCTGAGCGGGGGCGGCGCGATGAACGCCGCCCCTCTCCACGGATTCGGACGCTTAGCCTCGTCCGATCCTCGGGGCCTCCACACCCCGGTTCCCTTCCTGTTGGCTACAGGGAACTGGCGTCGCTCGGGGCTTACCCTTGCGGCGCCTTTTTTACTCCTGGGGGAGAGATAGCATGACCCGTCCTGAGACACCAATTCTGGATCGCGTGGCCGGACCGGCGGACTTAAAGGCGCTGAGCGACCCGGAATTGGCGCGGCTGGCGCACGAGGTGCGGGCCGAA
Organism: Paracoccaceae bacterium; assembly: GCA_030066855.1. Lineage (GTDB taxonomy): Bacteria > Pseudomonadota > Alphaproteobacteria > Rhodobacterales > Rhodobacteraceae > Kangsaoukella. The sequence continues at coordinate 2,323 of JASJAU010000019.1, forward strand.
GTGGTTTCGGCGGTGTCCGAGACGGGCGGGCACCTGGGCTCGTCGCTCGGCGTGGTCGAACTGACGGTCGCGATCCATGCGGTGTTCAATACGCCCTTCGACAAGCTGATCTGGGACGTGGGGCACCAGTGCTATCCGCACAAGGTGTTGACCGGGCGCCGGGACCGCATCCGGACGCTGAGGCAGAAGGATGGGTTGTCGGGTTTCACCAAGCGGGCGGAAAGCGAATTCGATCCGTTCGGCGCGGCGCATTCGTCAACTTCGATCTCCGCCGGGCTCGGCTTCGCCGTTGCGCGCGACATGGGTGAGGGGACGGGCGACGCGATCGCGGTGATCGGCGACGGGTCGATAAGCGCGGGCATGGCCTATGAGGCGCTGAACAACGCCGGTCATGAGAAGCGGCGCTTGTTCGTCATTCTGAACGACAACGAGATGTCGATCGCGCCACCAGTGGGGGCGATGTCCTCCTATCTGTCAGGGCTCTATGCTAACACGCCGTTCCATCAGATGGCCGAGGGCTTTGAGGCTGCCCTGCCGGGGCCGCTCCGCGACGGCGCCCGAAGGGCGCGGCAGTTAGTGACTGGCCTGCCGGGCGGGCAGGGGACGTTGTTCGAAGAGCTTGGCTTCAGCTACATCGGGCCGATTGACGGGCACGATATGACCCAGCTTCTGCCGGTTCTGAGGGCGGCGAAAGCGCGGGCCGACGGCCCGATCCTGATCCATTGCTGCACGGTCAAAGGCAAGGGCTACGCCCCCGCCGAGACCTCGGCAGACAAGTATCACGGCGTCGCCAAATTCGATGTCGTCAGTGGCGCGCAGAAGAAATCGAAAGGGAACGCGCCGAGCTATACCTCGGTTTTCGGGAACGCCCTGACCGATCAGGCGGCGCGCGACCCGAAGGTGGTCGCGGTGACGGCGGCGATGCCGTCGGGGACCGGGCTCAACATCATGGCGGACCGGTTTCCGGCGCGGGTGTTCGACGTGGGAATCGCCGAGCAGCACGGCGTGACCTTCGCCGCCGGAATGGCTGCGGGCGGGCTGAAGCCCTTCTGCGCGATCTACTCGACATTTCTTCAGAGGGGCTACGACCAGGTTGTGCATGACGTGGCTTTGCAGAATCTGCCCGTGCGTTTCGCAATCGACCGCGCGGGGCTTGTGGGAGCGGATGGCGCGACACATGCGGGCGCGTTTGACGTGGGCTACCTCGCGAATTTGCCGAACTTCGTAGTGATGGCTGCCGGCGATGAGGCGGAGCTGACGCATATGGTGGCGACCGCCGCCTGCTACGACGAAGGGCCCATCGCGTTCCGCTATCCGCGTGGCGAAGGGGTCGGAGTCGAGATGCCGGAGACCGGCGCTCCGCTGGAGATCGGGCAGGGCCGCGTGTTGCGGGAGGGCGACCGGGTCGCGCTCCTGTCCTTTGGGGCGCACCTGTCCGAGTGCCTCGCGGCGGCGGAAGAGCTTGAGGCGCGGGGCCTTTCGACGACCGTTGCGGACGCGCGGTTCGCCAAGCCGCTGGATACCGCTCTGATCGGGCAGCTTGCTAAGCACCATCAGGCTTTGATCACGGTTGAGCAGGGCGCCTCCGGAGGTTTTGGCGCCCAAGTGCTGCATCATCTTGCCGAAAAGGGCGCCCTGGATCGGGGCCTGCGCATTCGAACAATGACGCTGCCTGACAGGTTCATCGATCAGGCCAGCCCGGCGGATATGTATCGCGCGGCAGGCTTGACGGCATCGGACATCGCGGCGAAGGCGATTGAGGCTCTAGGCGCGGTTCCGGCAAACTTTGCCGCGAACCGGGCTTAGGCCCGGACGAGCGAGGCGAAGATCCGGTCGAGGTGCTCTTCTAGATAAATGCGGAGCCAGGGCGTGTACGTCTCGGGCGACCGTTTGACCCGCGCCGTGAGTTCGTAGAGATCGACCCAGGCAGTATCCATCACCTCTGCCGGGTTTGGGATGAGCGGAAGGCCGCCCGCGTCCGGAACAAGGAAGATGTCCACCACCTCGTGCTCGGTCAGCCCGCCGCCGACATCTGCCCGGTACTCGACCTGATCGCGGTGAATGGGGCTGATCCCGGTCATGCCCAGCTCCTCCCGCACCCGGCGGATCGCGCAATCGGCGCTGGATTCGCCCCAGTGCGGATGAGTGCAGCAGGTGTTCGCCCAAAGGCCGGGCGTGTGGTACTTGCCGAGCGCGCGGCGCTGGATCAGCACCTTCTCGCCATCAAGGGCAAAGACGCTCACGGCCTTGTGGCGGAGGCCCTTCTGATGAGCCTCCATCTTTTCGACCGGTGTCAGCTTGCCGTCGACCCAGGCCGGGATCATGTCGCTCATGCATAGGTTTCCGGCACCAGACGGGTCAGGTGCGCGAGGTTCTTAAGACCAATTTTGATGTGCGCCATGGGTCGGGCCTTGACCAGTTTCTTGTTCATATAGGCCTCGAACGTGAGCCGTTGCACGTCGACATCGTGACACAGGGAAACGAAGCGCTCGCGGCGCTCGTCAGATCTGTAATAGGCGTCCTGCATCGAGCGGAGGACGCGGAAGACGGTCTTGTGCTCCTTCATGAAGAGCTTGCGGGCCAGCGCAAGATCTTTGGCCTTGCCGGAGGCGAGGGCGGCCTGCGCGGCCGTGGCGGCGACCCGGCCGCCGACCATGGCGTAGTAGATGCCTTCGCCAGAGGAGGGGGCGACGACGCCCGCGGCGTCCCCGGCGAGGACCACGTCCTTGCCGTTGTCCCATTTGTCGAGCGGCTTGAGCGGGATCGGGGCGCCTTCCTTGCGGATCGTCTCGCAATCCCGAAGGCCGCTGGCGTCGCGCAGATCGGCGGTGGCCTTCTTCAGATCGACGCCGTCGACGCCGGTTCCCATGCCGACGCTGGCGCTTTTCCCGTGAGGGAAGACCCAGCCGTAGAAGTCCGGGCTGATCTGGCCGTCATAGACTACGTCGCAGCGCATAGGGTCGTAGCCGCCGACTTTGCCCGGCGCCTTGATGATCTCGTGGTAGGCGATGACGTATGGAATCGTGTCGCCGCCCGGCACTTCGGCGCGGGCCACGTCCGAGCGGGCGCCGTCGGCGCCGATGATAAGGCGGGTGTCTATGCGTTTCTCTTCGCGGGTTTCCTTATCGCGGTAGACAACCGTCGCGCCGTCCTCATCGCGCTCGATGCGCAGGAAGGTGCCGGTGAACCGCTCGGCTCCGGCGCCTGCGGCGCGGCGGCGGAGGAACTCGTCGAAATGCTCGCGATCGACCATGCCGACGAAGCCGTTCTCGATCGGGATGTCGACACTGCGCTGGGTGGGCGAGATCATCCGGGCGGTGTTGATCTTGGCGACAAGCTGGCTGTTCGGGATGTCGAAGTCTGAGATCAGGCGGGGCGGGATCGCGCCGCCGCAAGGTTTGATCCGGCCCGCGCGGTCGAGAAACGCGACCTTACGGCCGGCTTTGGCGAGGTCTTCGGCGGCGACGGTTCCGGCGGGGCCACCGCCTACGACAACGACATCATATCTCATCTCATTCCCCCGGAACGACGACGACCATTTCTGGCCGGGTTTCCATGATCCGCAGCGCCATGGCGGCGGCGGCGACAAAGACGCAGGCCTCGACGAAGAAGACGAGGCCGAAGGCGGTTGGCGTGTCCGTGACATTGCGCAGGACATCCACGGCGGCGGCGCCAAGTAGACCGCCAAAACCAGCGGCGATGGCTTGTGCCGCGCCCCAAAGACCCATGCGCGTGCCCTCGCGCGACGCGCGGCCTTGTCCGGCGAGCGCCATCATTGAGCCCACAGCCGCGACGGCGAAGACGCCATTGAAGAAGCCGAGCGCGACCGTCGCGGGCATCAGGGCCGGGATGCCCGTTGGGCCGATAATGGAGATTATGGTAAGTGAAACCGCCGAGCCTAGGCATCCGACGACCACCCAGGTGCGCAGTGTGCCAATGCGAATACCGGTCGCCGCGATGCCGACGATCAGCATGCCGAGGAAGACGCCTCCATTCTGCGCGCCGGAGAGTTGCGTGCTCTCGCCCGGCGCGTAGTTGAAGACGAGGCCGGCGTAAGGCTCGAGAATCAGCTCCTGCATGAAATAGGCCGTCATGCTGAGGAAAACGAAGAGCGTGAAGAGCCGCGCCTCGCGCTCCGCCCAGATTTCTGTAATGCCGTCGCGGAACCGCATCGGGGCCGGTTGCGGCTGGAAGACCGCGCGGCGCTCGATGCCGAAGATTGCGAGCGTGGTCAGGACGAGCGCGCCGATGGTGACGGTCGCGACGATGCGCAAGAGCCGTTCGTGGCTGTAGGGATCGAGGAAGGCGCCGACCGAGGCGGCGGTGACCGCGATGCCGAAAATCATCATCATCCACGTGATGGTCGCGGCCGCGGCGCGGCGGCGGGGCTCTGTCGCCGTCGCGAGAAGCGCGAGGAGAGATGTGCCCGAGGCGCCGGCGCCGAGACCGATCAAGCCGTAGGCGAAGACGCTGAGCGCCAGACCGGTCGGGAAGGAGGTCTCAAAGAGCGGGATTGCAACGGAGGCCAGGAAGGCGCCGAGACCAAGGACAGCCATGCCGCCGATGATGAACCGGGTGCGGTGCCCTCCCCCGCCCTGATCGCTCATGAAGCCCCAGTTGGGCCGCGTGATCTGGATGCCGTAATGCAGCGCGACGAGAAGCCCCGGCAGGACCGCGGGCAGTGCGAGCTCGACCACCATCAGCCGGTTCAGTGTGGAGGTTGTCAGCACCACGACCGCGCCCAGACACATCTGCACGAGGCCGAGCCGGAAGATGGAGACCCACGTGAGTGTCATGCGCCAATCTCCAGCGATCTGATGGCGACGGCGGTTACCATCATGCCGAGAACGTAGAGTGTAACGCCCGTCGCATTATACCAGGGCGCCTTGCCCTTCGGGTCGCGGAACCAGATGCGCATCGCGGCGAACTGGGCGATCAGGCTGGCGGTGACGATCAATGCATAGACCGGGCGATCCCATACGAAGAGCATCGAGATGACCAGCGTCTGCGGCAGCGCCATGACGGTGCAGGCGATCTTGGCCGCGACCTCCGGCCCGACGACGACAGGGAGCGACCGGACGCCTGTGGCGCGGTCGCCCTCAAGCGCCTTGAAGTCGTTGATGGTCATTATGCCGTGCGCGCCGATGCCGTAGAGGACGGCCAAGAGGACGACCGGAAACGCAGGGGCGCCGACGGAGAGAACCGCGGCGCCGGTGAACCAGGGGAGCGTCTCGTAGGAGAGGCCAACAAGCCCCGGCCCCCACCATCCGGACCTTTTAAGTCGTATGGGTGGCACGGAATAGGCCCAAGCGGCGATCACGGCTGTGACGGTCGCGCCGAGGCCCCAGGGCCCGAGGAAAGAGCCCAGCCAGATGGCGAAAGCGCTGAGCGCGAGCGCGAATGCGAAGGCCCAGGCGGGCGGAACCATGCCGGAGGGGATCGGGCGCCCGGGCTCGTTGATCGCGTCGACCTCCCGGTCGGCCCAGTCGTTGATGACCTGGCTCATCCCGCAAACGACGGGTCCGGCGAGGACGACGCCGAGGATCACCAGAAACCACCGGTCGCCGGGCCAAACCCCGGCCGAGACGATGCCGCAGAGGTATGCCCACATGGGCGGAAACCAGGTAACGGGCTTGGTGAGTTTCAGCAATCCGGCGGGCGCGGGCCAGCGCCGCTGGGGCATGTCAAGCGTGTGTAAATCTGGATTTACAGCCATAGTGTAAACTACACACGACAACGGGCTTCTGGCAAGCAGAGTCTGACGTGTTGGATTGGCGCGAAAGGCGTCAGTCGCCCCGGTCAAGCAGCCCGTATTTTCGGAGCTTCACGTAGAGGCTCTGACGGCTGAGACCCAGCATTTCCGCCGCCGCGACGCGGTTGTTGCGCGTGAGCTCCACGGCCGTTTCGATGCACATCTTTTCGACCACGTCGTTGGTCTCGCTGACGATTTCTTTCAGCGTGGCGGAGCCGACGAGCTCCATCACGCTCTTCATGCCATCATCATTGAGGTTCGGGCCGGTCTTTCGAATGGCCTCGGCACGGCTGGCGTCACGGATCACGAAGACGACCGCCGGATTGGCGCGGTCGTTGAGCCAGGCCGACGAGATCTCGACACTGAGCTGGCTGCCGAATTCAGAGGTCAGCTTGGTGGCGTAGAGCCGCATCTGGCCGACGCGACGCGCGTTCTCGATCAGGACTTTCAGGTCCACGGCGCCGCGCGAGAAGAACTCGCCCAGCGAGCGGCCTTTGACGCGCGACAGATGGGCGGCGTCCACCAGGTTCAGAAAGCTTTCGTTCGCCGCCTTGATGACGCCGTCGCTGTCAGTGAAGACGATGCCTTCGACGCCTTCCTGATAGAGCGCGGAGAGATCCTCGGTCAGCTCGTCCGTGACGATCTGCTCGTCATCGGGGGTGGCCAAGCGGCAAAGCAGCATGCGCTCGCCGGCGGCTCGGAATGCGGTTGCGGTGACGTTGAGCGTGCGGCGGGACCGGCGGGCGACGACCTCCAGGGCGGGGCTGTTTTCGGACACCGCGTCGGCGGCCAGCGTCGACATCAGCTCTGACTTCTTGCGGCTGTCGAATTCTTGCGCGAGCGATCCGCCCTGCAGCTCTTCGACTGTTCCGCCGAGCAGGACGGCGGCAGCCTTGTTCAGCTCCACGATCCGGCCGCTGCCGTGTGCCACGAAGACGAAGGCCTCGCGCACGCCCTCCATCAAAACGCGGAACCGCGTGTCGAACTCGCGCTGCATCTCATAGTCGCGCTCAAGCGCGACCTGCGCTTTGACAAGTTGGCGCTGCATCTCGGCGACCGGCCGCAGGTCCCGGCCCAGCATCAGAATCGCGCCGTCTGGACCGATGCCGTGGAACGAATAGCGGATCGGAAACTCGAGATCGGCGTCGCCGGTGTGATTCAACTCTATTGAGCGGAGTTTTTCGGTTTCTTCCATGAACCGGTCGAGTTGCGCTTCGAACTTGGGAACGCTCTCGATGGTCAGAACCTCTCGAAGGTCTCTACCCTCCCATTCGTCGAGACGCCCGAAGGTTGGGTGGTCAGGGTTGACCAGCACGCTGAGGATTTTTCCGGTTTCCGAGACGACGATGGAGATATCGGCCGCCTTGGCGATGATGTCGCCAAGAACGTCAGGTCCAATAAGCGGGATCGATCCCGTGCTCCAGTATTTCGTGCCGCGTGAGGTCATCGGGCCTGCAAGGGGATCGGGGGCGCCTTCGACATCTCTTACGGACCGCTCGCGGTGGCCACTTGGGCGTCTTGGGAAACCCTCAGCTGGCATAGTCTCAGCGCCTCAACCACATCCGACGTCGCGAAATCCGCTCCGGTGGCGGATCTCACATCCGCCCGCGCCGCCAGAATAGGGCCGCCGACCACGATGGGAACACTGCGACCCGCCCTTCTCCTTCGGATTTTTTCAACGAATTTTCTGATCTTATCAAGTGTCTCGACATGCGAGGCAGAGATCATGATGGCGTCGTACCTGTCCTCGTCGTCGGAAAGGTCCGGCACGTCATCGGCGGAGACGTCCAGCATCAATCTGACCGACACGCCCAACCGCCGAAGCTGCGCCGTCAGGATCATGGCGCCAAGCGTGTGGAAGTCGTCGGCGATCACAGCAACCGCGACGCCGTCGTCGCCGAAGGCGCGATGCGACGGCGTGTCGTGAGAAAGCTTGCGCAACAAGCCCTGAAGACGTGCGACCGCTATGGTGACATCAGCGAAGGTCGAGTCGTCGCAGACCCATTCCTCGCCCATGCGACGGGCGACTTCGGGAATGTAGAGATCGATCAACTCGTCGTTCGAGACGCCGCGTTTCTGGATCATCGCCACCGCGCGCTCGCGCTCGGCCGGGTCGGCTTCGAGGACAGCGTCCCGCAAGTCGCTCACATGCTTCTCAACCACGGCTGCAGGTCCGGCGCCGCGTTTGCGGGCCAGAACTCGAAGCGCTTCGCTTGCCAGGTTCTCAACCGGCTGTCCCGGTTCGCTGCGCTGGCTGCGGCGAGTTCTTTCAGGGCCGTCTGTCATAGGCCTCTCCAAACCCCGGTGCGCGATTACGAGCCTGATGCGCCGCGAGTCGCTCCCAAGGAGTTCCGGGCAGTGTCGAACGTCTGACCATAAATGTCAAAGCGAATTGACAATCAATTCAGCCCCCGTCGGCCTTGATTGCACCTAAATATCTGAAAGTAAGGTGTCTTTAGACATCGGAGGCCATGACACACGATCTGCGTCACGGTCATGTTTTGTCAATGCAAGAGTGTAAGTTTAGATTGACACTTTTGCCGGACAACGCCTAGTCTGTGTTGACACCGCTTGATGGGGAGATTGCGGATGTCCGTAGCGGACAGTGAAAGACCAGCCGTTTACCGGATATACTCGGAGGCCGAGCGCGCCCGTCGCGACGCAACCCCTTGGACCCTCGTTCAGGGTGTCCTTGCCCCGCTTCAGTTCCTGGTCTTTCTGGTCTCGCTCGTCCTTGTCATCCGCTATCTTTTGACCGGTCTCGGCTATGAGATCGCGACCTGGTCGATCGTCATAAAAACGCTCGTTCTCTACGCGATTATGATCACTGGATCGATCTGGGAGAAGGTGGTTTTCGGCAAGTGGCTGTTCGCCCGGCCCTTCTTCTGGGAGGACGTGTTCAGCTTTGTCGTCATCGCGCTTCACACCCTATATTTGTGGGCGCTTTCAACGGCTTCTTTCACGCCCGGCCAGTTGATGGCCATCGCCTTGGCGGCCTATGCGGCCTATATCGTGAACGCCGGTCAGTTCCTTCGCAAGCTCCGCCTCGCGCGGCTTGAAGCGGCGGTGGCGGTGTGACGGTTCTCGCGCACTCCGCGCCCAAAAAGGGCTGCTCGGACGCGCCGGTTCTTAAGGAGCGCGGGCAGCACGAAGTCTTCTGCGGGTTGACCGGGATCATCTGGCTTCATCGCAAGATGCAGGACGCCTTCTTTCTGGTCGTCGGATCACGGACCTGCGCCCACCTTCTTCAGTCGGCGGCGGGCGTGATGATTTTCGCCGAACCGCGATTCGGAACAGCGATTCTCGAAGAGCAGGATCTGGCCGGTCTGGCCGACGCGCATGAGGAGCTGGACCGTGAGGTCGCGAAACTGCTGTCTAGGCGGCCTGACATCCGACAGGTGTTTCTGGTCGGCTCCTGCCCCTCCGAAGTGATCAAGCTTGACCTCGCCCGCGCGGCGGAGCGGTTGAGCGAGGTCCACGGTCCGCGGGTTAGGGTCATCAACTATTCTGGCTCCGGGATCGAGACGACGTTCACCCAAGGAGAGGATGCTTGTCTCGCGGCGCTGGTGCCGCAGATGCCTGAGACGGAGGCGCGCGAGCTTCTGATCGTTGGCGCCCTTCCCGATGTGGTCGAGGATCAGGCGCTCTCGCTTCTCGAGCGGCTGGGTGTCGCGCCGGTTCGCGTGCTTCCCGCGCGGTCAGCCGACGAAATGCCCGGCGTCGGGCCGAACACGGTTTTCGCGCTGACGCAGCCGTTTCTCGGCGATACCGCTGCGGCGTTGGCGCGGCGCGGGGCGCATCATTTGCGCGCGTCTTTCCCGTTTGGCGACATGGGCACCACCGCCTGGCTGCAGGCCATTGCCGATGAATTCGGCGTGGGGGCGGATCGCTTTGAGAGCGTCACCGCCGCGCCACGAGCTCGGGCTCGGGCTGCCATCGCGCGCCAGCGCGAGCGGCTCGCCGGCAAACGCGTTTTCTTCTTTCCCGACAGCCAGTTGGAGATCCCCCTCGCGCGGTTCCTGACCGAAGAATGCGGGATGGAGGCGGTCGAGATCGGCACGCCATTCCTTCACCGTGGCCTTGTCGGACCGGATCTTGAGCGGATCGCGGCGGGACCGCGTATCTCCGAGGGTCAGGATGTGGACCTGCAGCTCGACCGTGCGCGGATGGATCGTCCCGATCTGTCGGTCTGCGGATTGGGCCTCGCCAACCCGCTCGAGGCGGAGGGGCTGACCACCAAATGGGCCATCGAGCTCGTTTTCACGCCGGTGCATTTCTATGAACAGGCGGGCGACCTGGCCGAACTCTTCGCGCGTCCGCTGCGCCGCCGCGACCTTTTGGAAACGCACCCTAGCCGCGCTCTGCGGGTGGAGGCGGCGGAATGAAGTTGTCGATCTGGACATATGAGGGACCGCCCCATGTTGGCGCGATGCGGGTCGCGACAGGCATGAAAGGCCTGCACTACGTGCTTCACGCGCCGCAGGGCGATACCTACGCCGACCTTCTGTTCACCATGATCGAGCGGCGGAACCACCGCCCGCCGGTGACCTACACGACCTTCCAGGCGCGGGATCTTGGGTCGGACACGGCCGAGCTTTTCGCCCAGGCCTGCCGGCAAGCCTATGAGCGATTCCAGCCCGAGGCCATGATCGTGGGCGCCTCCTGCACGGCGGAACTCATCCAGGACGATCCCGGCGGGCTCGCCGAGGCGATCGGCCTGCCCATCCCGGTGATCCCGCTGGAGCTGCCCTCCTATCAGCGGAAAGAGAACTTCGGCGCGGACGAGACGTTCTTCCAGCTTGTCCGCCACCTCGCCGGTCCGGCGGAGCAGACGGAGCGGGTGTCGGCCAACATCCTGGGGCCGACCGGCCTCGGCTTTCGGCATCGGGACGACATCGAGGAGGTCACAGCGCTCTTGAACGAGATGGGCGTCGACGTGAACGTCGTGGCGCCGATGGGCGCGGCGCCCTCCGATCTCTCGCGCCTGGCTGCGGCGCATTTCAACGTGCTGCTCTACCCGGAAACGGCGGAGGCGGCGGCGCGGTGGCTGGAGCGGACCCATGGCCAGCCGTTTACCAAGACGGTGCCGATTGGCGTGGGCGCGACGCATGACTTCGTCGCTGAAGTGGCCGGGATTACTGGCCTGCCCGCCCGCAAGGATGAAAGCCGGCTGCGGCAGCCCTGGTACGCCGCCTCGGTCGATTCGACCTATCTGACAGGAAAGCGCGTCTTCATTTTCGGAGACGCCACGCATGTAACCTCAGCCGCCCGCATCGCGCGGGACGAGATGGGGTTCGAAGTTGCCGGCCTCGGCTGCTATAACCGGGAGTTCGCCCGCCCCATCCGGGCGCTCGCCAGGAATTATGGCGTCGAGGCCGTCATCACCGACGATTATCTGGACGTCGAGGCGGCGATTGCCGAGTTGCAGCCCGAACTGATCCTCGGCACGCAGATGGAGCGGCATATCGGCAAGCGACTGGGCATCCCCTGTGCTGTCATCTCCGCGCCCGTCCATGTTCAGGACTTCCCCGCCCGGTATTCTCCCCAAGCCGGATGGGAAGGCGCGAACGTGATCTTCGACACCTGGGTCCATCCGCTGGTGATGGGTCTGGAAGAGCACCTTCTGACGATGTTCCGCGAGGATTTCGAGTTCCACGACGCCGCCGGCGCCTCGCATCACGGTGGCAAGGCGGTGGAGCGGACAGAGCTGGAAGTCGAGGAGGCGCCGGCGTCCGCCGATGTGATCTGGCTCGCGGATGCGGAGAAGGAGCTGAAGAAAGTGCCGTTCTTCGTGCGCGGCAAGGCGCGGCGGAACACCGAGGCCTTCGCCGCAGAGCAAGGCGTCCACGAGATTAGCATCGAGACCCTTTACGAGGCCAAGGCCCATTATGCGCGATGACAGCCTGATATCCGGCTATCGCGTGGCCATCGTCACGCTGGACGCCCATGCGGCGGGTCCGGCGGCGCGGGTCGAGGCGCGGCTGGCGGGCGAGTTCCCCGGCCTGACCGTGACGGTGCATGCGGCTGCGGAATGGGCGGAAAACGAGGCGGCCTTGGCCGACGCCAAGGAGGCGGTCAATCGCGCCGACATGGTCATCGCGAACCTTCTCTTCATCGAGGAGCATATCACCGCCATCCTGCCGGAGCTGAAGGCGGCGCGGGACCGGGCCGACGCGTTCATCGGCGTGATCGCGGACGGGCAGGTGGTGCGGCTGACCAAGATGGGCGACTTGGACATGGCCAAGCCGCAGAGCGCGGTGGCGCGGCTGATGAAGAGGCTGCGCGGCTCGTCGAAACCCTCCGGGTCGTCGGGCGAGAAGCAAATGAAGCTCCTCCGCCGTCTGCCCCGGATTCTCAAGTACATTCCCGGCAAGGCGCAGGATCTCAGGGCCTGGTTCCTGACCATGCAGTACTGGCTCGGCGGGTCCGATGACAATGTCGAGGAGATGCTGCGCTTCCTGATTGGTCGATACGGTTCCCGCACGGATTGGGACAGCCGGGCGGCCAAGGCGCCGGTCGACTATCCCGATGTCGGGCTCTACCACCCCGATCTGCCCGACCGCATCACCACCGATGCGGCCAAGCTTCCCGGCCCGGACATGCCGATGGCGACCGTGGGGCTTTTGCTGATGCGGTCCTATGTGCTGGCCTCCGACACGGCGCATTACGACGCGGTGATTCACGACTTCGAAGCGCGGGGAATGCGGGTGATCCCGGCCTTCGCCTCCGGTCTGGACGGGCGTCCGGCGATTGAGACTTATTTCCAGGGCCAGATCGACGCGCTAGCCTCGCTGACCGGGTTCTCGCTGGTGGGCGGGCCCGCCTACAACGACAGCGACGCGGCGGTCGAGGTGTTGAAGGCGCTGGACGTGCCTTACGTAGCTGCGCATCCGCTGGAGTTTCAGACGCTCGCTCAATGGGCGGCGTCTTCGGGCGGATTAGGCCCGGTCGAGACGACCATGCTTGTGGCATTGCCGGAGATCGACGGCGCGACGAACCCCACGGTCTTCGCTGGCCGTCATGGTTCGGAGGCCTGCACGGGATGCGATCTGGCCTGTCATGCGCAATCGGCGCACCGCGCGATTGCGGCCTGCCCGGAGCGCGTGAGCGCGATGGCCGACAAGGTCCTGCGGCTTGCCGTCAACCGGCGGAAGGCCGTCGCGGAGCGCAAGGTCGCGGTCGTCCTCTACGGCTTCCCGCCGAACGCGGGCGCGGTTGGAACCGCGGCCTACCTTTCGGTTTTTGAAAGCCTTTTCAACACCTTGCGAGAGATGAAAGCGCAAGGGTACGACCTTGAGCCGCCCGCCTCGGTGGAAGAGCTGCGGGCGGTCATCCTCGAGGGCAATGCCGAGACGCTGGGCCAGGCGGCCAATGTCGCGGCGCATGTGCCCGCCGATCAGATCGTCGCGCGGACCCCTTGGCTGGCCGAGATCGAAGAGGTCTGGGGACCGGCGCCCGGCCGCCACCAGACCGACGGGTGCGGCGTCTTCGTGCTGGGCCAGCAATTCGGCAAGGTCTTTGTCGGGGTGCAGCCGGTCTTCGGTTACGAGGGCGATCCGATGCGGCTGCTCTTTGAGAAAGGTTTCGCGCCGACGCATGCGTTCGACACGTTCTATCGCTGGATCCGCGAGGATTTCGAGGCCGACACGATACTGCATTTCGGCATGCATGGGGCGCTGGAATTCATGCCCGGCAAACAGTCTGGCCCGGGCGCGGCCTGCTGGCCCGACCGGCTGATCGGGAATGTCCCGAATGTCTATCTCTACGCCGCGAACAACCCGTCTGAAGCGTCGCTGGCCAAGCGCCGGTCGAACGCGGTGACGGTGACGCATCTGACGCCGCCTCTGGCCTCGGCCGGTCTCTACAAAGGTCTTCTGGAGCTGAAGGACACGCTGACCCGGTGGCGGTCGCTCTCGGCCGAAGAGGCCGAGCGCGGCAAGCTCTCTGAGTTGATCGCAGCGCAAGCCGAGGAGGTCGATCTGGACGGGTCGGACCCGGACGGGCTGTGGCTCAAGCTTCTGGAAACCGAGGACGCGCTGATCCCGGACGGTCTCCATGTGGTGGGCGCCGGGATGTCGAACGAGAAGCGCGAGGCGTTTCTCGACGCGGTGCCGGACCTCACGCCGGAGGGACGCGCCGAGCTCTCGGACCGGCTTGCCGAGGCGACGGAGATCCCCGGCCTGCTCCGCGCGCTTGAGGGCCGCTACGTGCCGCCGGTGCCGGGCGGCGATCTGATCCGGTCGCCGGAGATCTTGCCGACCGGGCGCAACATTCACGCCTTCGACCCGTTCCGTATGCCGACTGCGCATGCGCTGGAGGATGGGCGAGCCCAGGCCGAGCGTCTCTTGGAGACCCACCAAACATTGCCGCGCACCGTCGCGCTGGTGCTTTGGGGGTCGGACAACATCAAATCCGACGGCGGGCCAATCGGTCAGGCGCTGGCGCTTTTGGGCGCTGTGCCGCGCTTCGATTCGTATGGGCGTCTTTCCGGCGCCGATCTGATCCCGCTGGAAGAGCTCGGGCGCCCGCGCATCGACGTGGTGATGACGCTCTCTGGCATTTTCCGCGACCTCCTGCCCTTGCAGACGCGGATGCTGGCCGAAGCCGCTTGGAAGGCGGCGACTGCCGACGAGCCCCTGGAGATGAACTTCGTCCGAGCCCACGCGCTCGCCTACGCCAGCGAGATGGGATGCGACATGGAGACTGCGAGCCTGCGCGTCTTCTCGAACGCCGAGGGCGCCTATGGGTCAAACGTGAACCTGCTGGTCGATCAGTCGGCCTTCGGCGATGAGGACGAGCTGGCTGACGCTTATGAGGCGCGAAAGAGCTTCGCCTATTCCCGGAACGGAAAGGCGGCGCAGAACGCGGACCTTTTGCAGAAGACGTTGAAGGACGTCGATCTGGCTTACCAGAACCTAGAGTCGGTGGAGCTGGGCGTCACGTCGGTCGATCACTACTTCGACACGCTCGGCGGGATCAGCCGCGCGGTGAAACGGGCGCGGGGGACGGACGCGCCGGTCTATATCGGCGATCAGACGCGCGGCGCCGGCAAGGTGCGGACGCTGCAGGAGCAGGTCGCGCTGGAGACTCGGTCGCGGAGCCTCAATCCGAAATTCTACGAGGGCCTGCTGACCCACGGCCACGAGGGCGTCCGACAGATCGAAGCGCATGTGACCAACACGCTCGGCTGGTCGGCGACGACGGGTCAGGTGGAGCCCTGGGTCTATCAACGGCTGTCCGAGACCTTCGTTCTCGATGACGAAATGCGGGCGCGGCTGGCGGAGCTGAACCCGCAGGCAAGCGTCCGGATGGCGAACCGGCTGCTCGAAGCGAGCGACCGTGATTACTGGCGGCCCGACGCCGACACGCTGGCGGCGCTCCAGGACGCGGCGGACGATTTGGAAGACCGAATGGAAGGGATTGCGGCGGAATGAGCGGGCGGCGGCATATCAGTTTCGCGCCGTTGGCGCGACCCGCTGGGGCGCTGCTCCAGACCCCGGAGTACTTGAGCCAAGAGGAAGGGAGCTTGTCTCCCGGAAAGGTCGGCGGATGAGCCCGAGAGACGAGATTGACATTCCCCGGCTGAAATCGGCCTCCGGCGTTCGCCGTGGCGAGGATGGCGAGGGATCGGTTCAGGTCCATATGGACCCGTCCCTGAAGATCGAGGGGGCGAAGGTCTTTTCGGTCTACGGCAAGGGCGGGATCGGCAAGTCGACGACCTCGTCGAACCTGTCGGCGGCTTTCGCGACGCTAGGAAAGCGGGTTCTGCAGATCGGTTGCGATCCGAAGCATGACTCGACCTTCACGCTCACCGGCTCTCTAGTGCCGACGGTGATCGACATCCTGAAGGAGGTCGATTTCCACGCTGAAGAGCTGCGGCCCGAGGATTTCATGTTTGAAGGCTTCGGCGGCGTGCAATGCGTCGAGGCCGGTGGGCCGCCCGCCGGGACAGGCTGCGGCGGCTATGTCGTGGGCCAGACCGTAAAACTTCTGAAGCAGCACCACATGCTCGAGGACACCGATGTGGTGATCTTCGACGTCTTGGGGGACGTGGTCTGCGGCGGCTTCGCGGCGCCCTTGCAGCATGCGGATCGGGCCGTCGTCGTGACGGCGAACGATTTCGACTCGATCTACGCGATGAACCGGATCATCGCGGCGGTGGAGGCAAAATCGAAGAACTACGGCGTGCGGCTGGCCGGCTGCGTCGCCAACCGGTCGCGCGAGACAGACGAGGTCGACCGATACTGCGATGCCGTCGGGTTCAAGCGCATCGCGCATATGCCCGATTACGACGCGATCCGGCGCTCGCGGCTGAAGAAGAAGACCCTGTTCGAGATGCCGGATGAGGACGACATCCTGATGGCCCGCGCCGAGTACGTGGCGTTGGCCGAGCGGCTTTGGACCTCGGTGGGCGAGGCGCCGCTGACGCCCTCCCCCCTGCCCGACCGTGAGATTTTTGAGCTTCTTGGGTTCGATTGATGAGCTATGACGCCACAAGAGACCGTCTTGAGACGTATTTCGACCGGACCGCCGCCCGGACCTGGGAGGCGCTGACCTCGGATGCGCCGGTGAGCCGCATAAGGCAGACGGTGCGCGAGGGCCGGGACGCAATGCGCGAGGCGCTTCTGGCGATCCTTCCGACTGATCTGACGGGCGCCCGCGTGTTCGACGCGGGCTGCGGCGCGGGGCAGATGGCGATGGAGCTCGCGTCCCGGGGGGCCGAGGTGGTGGCGATCGACATCTCGCCTTCGCTTCTCGATGTCGCCCGGCGGCGGACGCCGGAAGTTCTGAAGGCGCGGATTTCCTACGCGGCGGGCGACATGCTCGATCCGAAGCTTGGGAGGTTCGACGCGGTGATTGCGATGGACAGCCTGATCCATTACGCGGCGGGCGACATCGCCCAGGCTCTCGACGGTTTGACGCGGCGGACGGATGGCCCGGTAGCCTTCACGATGGCGCCCAAAACACCGCTCCTGACCGCGATGTGGATGGCCGGACAGGCCTTTCCCCGGTCGGACCGGTCCCCCGCCATTCAGCCGCACAAGCCAGCGGAAATCGAGAAACTGCTTAAGGGTTTGAACCCCTCGGCCAGCCTCGCGGCGCGCGAGCGGATCTCGCGCGGGTTCTACATCAGTCAGGCGATGGAGGCTCGCGCATGATCATCCCGCGGTCCATCATGAAGCGTCTTGGAATGCGGTTCCTTCCCTTCGCGGATGCGGCCAGCGAGACGCTGCCTTTGGGCCAGCTGTTGCGGCTGTCGCTCTTCCAGATTTCGGTGGGCATGGCGACGGTGATGCTCCTCGGCACGCTCAACCGAGTGATGATCGTCGAGTTGAGCGTTCCGGCCACGATCGTGGCGGTGATGATCGCGCTGCCCGTGCTGGTGGCGCCGTTCAGGGCGATCCTGGGCTTCCGCTCCGACACCCACCGGAGCGCCATCGGGTGGAAGCGCGTTCCATACCTCTGGTTCGGCTCGCTCTGGCAGTTCGGAGGTCTGGCGATCATGCCGTTTTCGCTGATCATCCTGGGCGGGAGCCAAACCTTGGGCCCGACATGGGCCGGTGAGGCGGGCGCGGCGCTGGCCTTCCTGCTGACAGGGCTCGGGCTGCACATGACGCAGACGGCCGGTCTCGCACTGGCAGCGGACCGGGCGACGGATGAGACGCGTCCTCGCGTGGTGGCGCTTCTCTACGTGATGTTCCTTGTGGGCATGGGCGTTTCGGCGGTCATCGTTGGATGGCTTCTTAGGGATTTCTCGAACCTGCGGCTGATCCAGGTGGTGCAGGGCGCGGCTGTGGTCACGCTCCTGTTGAACCTTGTTGCGCTCTGGAAGCAGGAGAGCGTCCGGCCCATGAGCCGCGAGGAGCGCGCCGCGGCGCGCCCGCGGTTCGCCGAGGCCTGGGCCGACTATACGCGCGGCGGCGATGCGGGCCGGCTGCTGGCGGTGGTGTTCCTGGGCACGATGGCCTTCAACATGCAGGACGTGCTGCTCGAGCCTTACGGCGGTGAGATCCTGGGCCTTTCGGTCTCGGCTACGACGGTTCTGACTGCGATCTGGGCCACCGGCGCCCTGATCGGTTTCGCGCTTGCCGCGCGCTGGCTGGGACAGGCGTTCAGCCCTTACCGGATGTGCGTCCGCGGTATTCTGATCGGGCTTGGGGCGTTCTCGTCGGTGATCTTCGCCGATCCGATGAACTCCCCCGTCCTCTTCTATCTGGGCGCCTTCGGGATCGGATTGGGCGGCGGGCTCTTCGCCGTCTCCACGCTGACGGCGGCGATGACGATGCCGATGGGCGCTCGCGCGGGCCAGGGCCTCGCGCTTGGCGCCTGGGGCGCGGCGCAGGCAACGGCCGCCGGTCTGGCGATCGCGCTTGGCGGCACCATCCGCGACGCGATGGACGCGCTCGCCACATCTGGCATGCTCGGCGAGACGCTGAACACGCCCGGTACCGGATACTCGGTCGTCTATCACATTGAGATCGCGCTGCTTTTCGGGACGCTGGTCGTTCTCGGACCGCTGGTGCGACACGCATTCACGAAACCTCGAAATCAACCCAGGGAGACCGGCAGAATCGGGCTTGCCGATTTCCCGACCTGAACCACGGAAGGACATGACATGGTTGGTGTGACATTCTTCGGAGATTTTGACCTGGCGAGCCTCGCCATATGGGGCTTTTGGTTCTTCTTCGCGGGTCTGATCTTCTACCTTCAGACCGAGAACATGCGGGAGGGCTATCCGCTTGAGATGGAGGACGGTTCGGAGTCTCCGAACCAGGGGCCCTTCCCGGTTCCGAAGCCCAAGACCTTCAACCTGCCGGACGGACAAGAGGTGACCGTGCCGTCCGAGGAGAACGAGGCCGCGCATCGGCGCGACAACCTCGCCTTGGAGAAGATGGCGGTTGGCGAGGGCTTCCCCCAGATGCCGACCGGCGATCCGATGGCCGATGGCGTCGGACCGGCCAGCTGGGCGCCGCGCCGCGACGAGCCCGAGATGGACGCGCACGGCAAGCCCAAGATCACGCCGATGGAGGGTCACGAGGCCTTCTTCGTCTCCGCCGGGCGCGATCCGCGGGGAATGCCGATCCTGTCAAAGGACGATCAGGTGGTCGGACATTGCACCGACATGTGGATCGACGAGGGCGAGCAGGAAGTCCGATACCTCGAGTACGATCTGGTGCCGGAGCATGGCTCGGGCAAGCGGCTCGTTCCGATGCAGCTGGTGCGCGTGCAGCCACGCTGGATAATGGTCGCCTCGCTGCATTCCAGCCGGTTTGACGGCGTGCCGCAGATCCGGACGTCGGGTCAGGTGACCAAGCTCGAGGAGGAGAAGATCTGCAGCTGGTACGCCGGCGGAACGCTCTACTCCTGAGCCAGACAGACGGGCGCCCCGCTCGACCGGGGCGCCTTTGAAAACCAAGGGAACAAACGAAAGGCGCGACCATGCCGCATGAAGATCAAGACGTGACCGTGGAGCCGGTCAACGGGTTGCCCGAAGCGCTGCCTGCCGGCGAGACTGTCCTCTGGCAGGGACGGCCCGAGGTCCTGCCGCTCGCCCGCGAGGCGCTCTCGCTGAACTGGGTTCTCGGATATTTCGCCTTGCTGGTGGTTTGGCGTGTCGCCGTGTCCTCGACGGTCATGCCGCTGGGCCCGGCGCTCCTGACCGGGCTGCCCTTCGTGGTACTGGCGGCGGTCGCTGCCGCGATCCTGATCGGGATCGCCTGGGTGCAGGCGCGGGCGACGGTTTACACCGTCACGACCGAGCGGGTGGCGATGCGCGTTGGCGCCGCGCTGACCCTGACCCTGAACCTGCCCTTCCCCAAAATCGGCGCGGCCGATCTGGAGCTGAAGAAGTCGGGTACCGGAACCATCGCGCTCCGGACGCTGGGCGCGGCCAAGCTGAGCTACCTCGTTCTCTGGCCGCACGTCCGGCCCTGGCACATGAGACAGCCGCAACCAGCGCTGCGCTGCATTCCGGACGCGGCCAAGGTGGCGGCCATTCTGGCCGAGGCCGCCGAAACCCGCGTTTCGCAGCCGCAAATCGCCCGCGTGCCAAAGGCGTCCGCGGCCGTTGCGGCTGAGTAAGGGAGGGATGTCATGACAGATCGCTCCGACACAGGCCTCTACTTCGACGCCGAAGCGCGGGTCATGCAAAAACGGGACAAGGAGGTTATCCCGCGCCGGTTGGTCATCGCAATGTTCTCGCTGGCCCTGGCGACGCTGTTGCTCACCACCTTCGCGGTTCTCACCGACCGGCCTCTGGTCGGGCAGCCCGAGGCGGCGCCAATCTATAGCCAGCGCAGTCTGTTGATCGAGCCGGACGGCAAGGCCGTTCTGGTCACAGACGTCCGCACTGGCGAGGTCGTGCTCGATGCGGAAAACGGGGGCTTCGTCTCGGTTGTCACGGACGGGCTGCAACGCGCTCGGCATGTCGCCGGGGTGGGCGAGAACGCCCCGGTTTTGCTGACGCTTTACGAGAACAGCCGTCTTTCGCTTTCCGATCCAGCCTCGGACTGGAGCATGGAGATCTCGTCCTTCGGGCCGGGCAATACCGGCGTTTGGCTGGAACTGCTGAAGAAAAAATAAAAGGGAACAAAACATGGGAATTCTGACAAGAGCGACTGAGAAGGTGCCCTGCACCGTCGAAGTGAGCCACCGGTTCGAGGAGCTTTCCGCTCACGTCCGGTTTGACAACGGCGCGGTCGTGCATCCGGGCGACAGCGTGCTGGTGCATGGCGCGCCGGTCATGGCGCCGTTTGGCGAGATCGTGGTCGAGCAGCGCGAGGCGACAATCACTAGGGCCAACGCGTTCGAGCGGCTCTGGACCCGACTGACCGGTGATCTGGAGTTCATGGAGCTCTGCGAATTCTCCTTCTCAGAGGAGGTGACGCTATGAACATCCAGACACCGCATTCCGCCGACGCCACTACCGTCGAAGAGGGTCTCGCCCGGGTCGAGGCGCAAGCCGCCTTTACGAGCGATGACGCCACCGCGCTGGCCATGCAGAACACGCTTCTTACGCCGCGCTTCTACACGACCGATTTCGACGAGCTCGACTCAATCGACGTCTCGTCCGTTCGCGGCGATTGGGACAAGCTTCTCGATCAGATGCGGAGCGACCCGAACAAAGGGCATTTCAAGAAGAACGAGGATTGGGACAGCATCGACTGGGACGGAATGGAGCCGGAGCTCAAGAAGGAGTTCATCGACTTCCTCGTCTCAAGCTGTACCGCCGAGTTCTCGGGTTGCGTGCTTTACAAGGAGATGAAGCGGCGCGGGAACAACAAGGACATCTGCGAGCTTTTCAGCTTCATGTCGCGGGACGAGGCCCGGCACGCGGGCTTCATCAACGATGCGCTGCGCGAGGCGGGGATCGCCGTGAATCTCGGCTTTCTGACCAAGGAGAAGAAGTACACCTACTTCCGGCCGAAGTTCATCTACTACGCCACCTATCTCTCGGAGAAGATCGGCTACGCGCGCTACATCACCATCTTCCGGCATCTCGAGGCGCATCCCGAGCATCGGTTCCACCCGATCTTCAAGTGGTTCAAGGAATGGTGCAACGACGAGTTCAGCCACGGCGAGGCTTTCGCGCTTTTGATGCGGACCGATCCGAAGCTGACCGAGAGCTTTGTGAACAAGCTGTGGATCAAGTTCTTCCTGACGGCGGTTTATGGGACGATGTGGGTGCGCGACCATGCGCGGCCCAGGTTCCATGAGGCCCTCGGCGTCGACATCGAATGGTACGATCAGGAGGTCTTCCGCAAGACCTCGACCATCGCGCGCCAGGTGTTCCCGCTGGAGCTCGACATCGACCACCCGCGCTGGAAGCCAACGCTGCGCCGCCTCGAGCGCGCGTTTACCGATCTGGACGCGGCGCGGAAGAAAGGCGGGATCGGCGGATTCTTTGGCCGGATGACGGGCGGAGCGCGGGCGGCGCTGGCCTTCGTATCGCTCTACACAATCCCGTCAGTGCCCAATGAGGTGCCCGAGAACGTGCGGCTGGAGCCCGCCTATTGAACCAGCCCCGCGCATATCGACCCGACCGGGAGGCCGCCCGATGATGGCCTCCCCCTGGATCGCGGCGCTGGCGGCGCTGTTTCTCTGGTGGTTCTCCACCGGGGCGATCCTGTGGGTCGTGCGGCGGGCGGACGGCGACGGCCCGGACGGACATATCTGGGCCTCGCTTTTGTCGATGCCGGTGTTGTTTGCGGGTGTCGTAGGCATGAACATGTCGCTCGAGGCGTCCGGCCCGGCGGCGGCCTATATGGGCTTTATCGCCGCGCTGGCGATTTGGGGCTGGATCGAGCTCGCGTTTCTGTCGGGCCTGGTTACGGGTCCCAATCGGGCGCCCTGCCCCGAGCCCGCCTCAGACTGGGCGCGGTTCTGGTCGGCGGTTACGGCGATCGCCTATCACGAGGCTCTGTTGGTGATCGCGCTGGTCGCGATCTGGGGGATGTCCATCGGCGCAGAGAACCAGATGACGTTCTGGACTTTCGGCGTGCTATTCTTCGCGCGGGTCTCAGCCAAGCTGAACCTTTTCCTCGGTGTGCCGCGCATCAACACCGAGTTCCTGCCGACGCCGTTGGCGCATCTGCCGTCTTACTTCCGGATCAAGAAGATCAACTGGCTCTTCCCGATCTCGATCACGGCGCTGAGCTTTGCGGTCGCCTGCTGGCTGGAGCGCCTCGTTGTGACTGGGGACATCGCCTTTTCATTGCTGGCGGCGCTGACGGCGCTTGCCCTTCTAGAACACTGGCTGATGGTGCTGCCTTTGCCCGACGCCAAACTTTGGCGCTGGATGCTTCCCGCGCCCAAACACGAAAAGCCTGCTGAGTGAGGATGCTTCATGGACTTTGATCTTCTATTTCAGGAACAGCTCGACACGCTGAAAGAAGAAGGAAATTATCGCATCTTCGCCGAGATGGAGCGGCGCTGCGGCGCGCATCCGAAGGCCGAGAACCATGGGCCGGACGGCAAGCGCGAGGTCACGGTCTGGTGCTCGAACGATTATCTCGGCATGGGGCACCACCCCAAGGTGGTCGAGGCGATGGTCGAGACGGCTGAGGCCTGCGGGACGGGCGCGGGCGGGACGCGCAACATCTCGGGCACCATGCACCAGCATGTGGAGCTTGAGGCCGAGCTGGCCGATCTGCATGGCAAGGAGGCGGCGCTGTTGTTCTCGACCGGCTACGTGTCGAACTGGGCCGCGCTTTCGACGCTCGGCGCGCGGCTGCCCGGCGCTGTGATCCTGTCCGATGCGTTGAATCATGCTTCGATGATCGAGGGCATCCGCCATTCCCGCGCGGACAAGGTGATCTGGAAGCACAACGATCCCGAGGATCTGAACGCCAAGCTGGCCGCGATCCCCTGCGACCGTCCCAAAATTGTGGCGTTCGAAAGCGTCTATTCGATGGATGGCGACATCGCGCCCATTGGCGAGATCTGCGACGTGGCTGACGCGCATGGCGCCATGACCTATATCGACGAGGTGCATGCCGTCGGCATGTACGGGCCGCGGGGCGGCGGCGTGGCCGAGCAGATGGGTTTGATGGACCGGATCACGCTGATCGAGGGCACGCTCGGCAAAGCCTTCGGCGCCTTTGGCGGCTACATCACCGGATCGGCCGCGCTCTGCGACTTCATCCGGTCCTTCGCCTCAGGTTTCATCTTCACGACTGCCCTGCCGCCAGCCGTCGCGGCCGCCGCCACGGCGTCGATCCGGCATCTTAAGGTGTCTGAGTTCGAGCGAGCAAAGCAAAAGCGCCAGGTCGCGTTGCTGCGGCGATTGCTGGACGAGCGCGGCATTCCGCATATGCCGAACCCGAGCCATATCATCCCGGTGATGATCGGCGATCCGGTCAAGTGCCGGATGATCTCGGACATGCTGATGGACGACTGGGGCATCTATGTGCAGCCGATCAACTACCCCACGGTTCCAAAGGGCACCGAGCGCCTGAGGATCACGCCGGGACCGCTCCATTCCGACGATGATATTGCATATCTTGTCGAGGCGCTTAATTCGCTCTGGCAGAGATGCGCGATTGCTCGGGCGGTTGCCTGAACCGGTTGCGGGTCTAAACCGTAGAAGGTTAACAGGAAGGGCCTCCCGCGAGGAAGCCGGATTGCCAGGGCGGCCCCGCGCCGCCAAGAACGAAAACGAAAGGTTAAACGTATGAAACTCACTCGCCGTACCGGGTTGAAGCTCCTGGGTGCGACCGCGCTTGCCGGAACGCCGCTCAAAGCGCTGGCCGCGGGTCACACCGTCCATGAAGTCCAGATGCTGAACAAAGCGCCGGATTCGAACGAGCGCCAGTGGTTCGAGCCGCCGGTCATTCAGATCGCGGCCGGTGACGCCGTGAAATGGGTCTCGACCGATCGCGGGCACAACTCCGCCGCCAACCCGGATATGATCCCCGAGGGCGTCGAAGCCTGGAAGGGCAAGATCAACGATGATGTCGAGGTCACCTTCGATACGCCGGGCGTCTACGGCTACAACTGCACGCCGCACCAGTCGGCCGGGATGGTCGGCCTGGTTCTTGTTGGCGACGTCACCCAGGAGATGCTGGACGAGGCCGCGGGCGTCCGCCAGCGCGGCAAGGCCAAGTCGCGCTACGAGGATTTCTTCGCCATGGCGTCCGAGATGATCGCCAGCTCGTAAAGCGGGAACCCGGAATTTAGAGGGGGCGCGTCGCGCCCCCTTTTTTGCGCTTTGTGTCTTGCAACGTGGCCGCCGCCGGATCAACGCGCCTTATGGAGCGCCGACCGCGCGAGAACCGTAATTCGGAGAAGACCTTGGGACGCGATCGGCGGCCCTTCAGGTCCGGCGGGAGGAGCCTGCTGGACTTCTTTGGACCCCCTGACGTAGTCTTGAGAGAGAACGGGCGAGAGACGATGGGGTTGCAAAGAGCTTGGAGAGCTGGGACGGGCGAGGGCTTTGCTTTGCCCTCCGTCCCCGCTGATGAGCGTGTTTACGCCATTGGCGATATTCACGGGCGCCTTGACCTTTTGACGGACCTGATGGCTCGGATTTGTCGCGATGGCGAAGGCCGCGCGGACGGGCGGCAAGCGCGCATCGTGTTCCTCGGGGATTACATTGACCGCGGCGAGCAGTCGAAAGGCGTGCTCGACGTTCTGACGCGGATGGCGCGTATGGGCAGTCCGAACATCATCTTTCTGCGCGGCAACCATGAAGACGCGCTCGGAGCGTTCTTGGCCACGCCGATTGAAGGGAGCGGCTGGTTGGATTTCGGCGGGCTCCAGACGCTTGCGAGCTTCGGGATTCGTCCGCCGCGGCTCCGCTTTGGCCGGCGGGATCTTCTGCGGGTCCGGTCGGAGCTGGAGCTCGCGATTTCACCCTATGGGACGCTATTCGACGCGATGATCACTTGGTTTCGGACGGGCGATGTCGTCTTCACGCATGCGGGCGTCAAGCCGGGCGTTCCCTTGGATATGCAGCCTCAGAAAGCGCTTCTCTGGGGCGACGCCAATGCGGAGGTGGAAGCGCCGCTTCCTGGCCTGAGAATCGTGCATGGCCATTTTGACGGGAAGATTCCGGTGAGCGGGCATGGGCGGGTTTGCGTCGATACGGGCGCCTACTACAGTCATCGGCTCACGGCCGTCCGGCTGGATGAGAGCGAAGGCTTCCTCTCAACAGATCGCGCGTTTTGATGAAGCAGCCGTTGGGGCTTGACGGCCACAGAGTGCGGCGGAATTCGCGCATCTATCGGTGGCGCAACAATATTTTGTTTTCAAAGAGCCGCCCCTCCCCTATAGACAGGGTAACAAAGCGTTAGAGCAGGCGCGCGCATATGCCGAAAGTGGCAGCGACGGGCGGCGGATGGCAGGTTCCGTTTTCGCCCGAAATCAGACGAACCGCTAGCGGAGCGGCGCCGCGTCTTTGGACGGGAGTCGTTTCATGAACCAGGAACGTCACGCATTTCAGGATGATGTCAGGTCTGTGCGGCGCGGTGACGCCGCCGATGACGAAATCGACCTTGGCGCGCTCGTCCGGACGATCTGGCGCAGGAAATGGGTGATCGCGCTCTGCGCTTTGGCCGGTTTGGCGCTCGGCATCAATCACGCGCGCAATGGCGTGATGCCGCTTTATGAAGCCCGGGCGACGCTCGCGCTGGAGTCCTTTCAGGAGCCTCTGGTCGACTTTCAGAACATATCTGGAGGCTTCTTTGGCGATGACGCCTCGATCACAACGGAGATCGAGATCATTCGATCCCGGGTGATGTTGGGCAAGCTCGTCGACGCGCTCGATCTGACCAATCATCCGGAGTTCAATCCGGCATTGCGTCCTGTGGAGCCGCCCAGCCAGGTCTCGGAAGTTCTGGGCGGGCTTGCGATGGCGCTTCGGGATTTCCTGCGGCCTGCGACGGATGAATCCATCGCGGCGCCGGTGTCTGAGCCTTTCGAAGGAGACCTGCGCGAGGAGACGGTGACGGCGCTTTTGGGCGTGATCGACATCTCCAGCATCGAATGGAG
>JASJAU010000098.1 GCA_030066855.1 Paracoccaceae bacterium
GATCACCATGTCCCCTAAGCGCCCGAATGAGATCGACCACCTGACCGGCCGCCTTTCCGGAACAGTCAGGCCGCCAGGCATCTCGCTCCCGAAGGGCGGCGGGAAGTTCACCACGGATGGCGCGGTGCAAATCTGGCCGGGCAACACCTTCGTCTGCCATCTGGACCGGAGATCGGAGCCCTACGCCGCTATTCTCGCGCTTCAGGAAGATCTCAAAATGAGCGCTTTCCAGCGGTTCTTCACATTCCTGCCGCCGCCCAGCTTCCACATGACCGTCTATCAAGGCCTGTCGCCTGAGTCTGTCCCCGGGGATGGATGGCCTGATGGCGCGCCCGAGAGCGCGTCGCGCGACGAGATCAACGAGATCCTCCTCGCAAGGCTCGAGGGTTTGAAGGTTCCAGCAGCGTTCAAAGTGAAGCTGGACGGCCTGTTCGGCGGTTACAGCCTTACGGTGTCTGGCGCCGACGCCGGCGAGGAGCGGGCGTTGAGAGAGGCGCGGGCGGCCCTGCGCGACGCCACCGGCATACCCTTCCCCGATTTTGACGACTACGTCTTTCACATCACGCTTGCGTATTTGATCGATTGGGTGACGGAAGAAACGGCGAGAGAGCTGGCGGCCTTCAGTTCAGAGATGGGCGATCGCGTCAGGAAGGAAATCGCCCCTTTCGAACTTGGCCCGATCGAGTTCTGTAGTTTCGACTCGATGCACCACTTTGAACCAGCGAGAGTTCTTGCGTAGCCGGGCGCGACTGCCAACTTAAGAAACCCGACAAGCGCCATTGCGTCGCGCTTTGCCGCCCGCCGACTCAAACTGCCGATGTCAGATTGGCATGGAAACCAAGTCTGATTGCGAATGAAAGTCCTCCGGACAGAGCCGTTGCTCCAATTCACTAATGCAAGCCGCTCTCTTAGTGTTCTGGAGATGACAAATTTGAATGCGGATCCATCCAGATCTCATTCTCTCTCCCACTGTCTAGCCCCTGATGACTGAGCGATTTCTTGGTAGGATCTCTTGCACGGGCGGGCGCGTAGACGAGCGGATTGGTATTATCCATCCACGTCGGACTGGGACGAAGACAATGGATTGCTGCTGGCTTTCTCACATTGGAGCGGCGCAACTGAACCATCTGGAGCGGGCACGCAATCCACGGCGACCTCCCAAATGTCACCAGACCAATCGGCAGGGTTCCGAAGGAGCCGGCGCCGCATGGAAGGTTGGCCGTCCAGTCTCAAAGAACGTCCGGCAACTCATCGAGGCGTTGTATTGTGTACTGGGCGTCATGACCAGGCAGCGCCTTAGACCCCGCATGCATGCCCGTAAGAACACGGACTGTGCGCGCCCCAAGAGGATTGAGACCGACGAAGTCCTTTGCCGGATTGTCGCCGACATAAACCATGTCGGGCCAATCACAGCCTTCTGCGTCGCGTATGCGCTCGAAGCACAGCGTAGCGGGCTTTGCGGCCGACAGGCCGAACCGGTGTGTTATGAACACGCGGCGAAACACGCTCCAAAGATCAAGCGCGTCAACCTTGTTGCGCTGGACGATTTTGTGCCCGTCGGTCACGAGGTACAACGGGCAGGTAGGCGCATACATGTCAAGCATCTGCCGGGCCTCTGGGAAGAGCGCGAGAGTCGGTCGATGGTGCCGGTAGACCTTCACGCACTCTGCGACACGGGCGCGGGATGAACTCCCATGCGACTCGAGCCAGCGATCGAACACCCTTCCGCGCCCATCCCGCAAAAGGATAACGCGCAAGCTCTCAAGGGAGGCCTCCGCATCCCAGCCCCAGTTCTCCTCGCCATGGCGCGCTACCGCGGCAAGCCCGCTGTCAACGAAACTGGTTTCGTCGTAGAGCGTATCATCAAGGTCAAAAATCAGGATCATGGATAATTAAGTCTTGCGGGATCCGAACCTGACGGACCTCGCCGTCACGCCTGTCGAATTTCGGCAGATGGTCGTCGGGCGACGCAATTTCCAGAAGCGACCATCGCAGCGAGTCAAGACCAACCGCGATTGACGCCGTTGAGGCGCCTCCGAACCGGGGGTTCACCTCGATCACTTCCAGACCTTCAGAAGTCACGATGGCCTGCGCCACGACGGGGCCAGAAACGCCGAGGCCGGACAACAGCGCCTCGGCTTGCGCTTCGAGAGCGGGATCCCCAAACGTCGTTGTCACTTGACTCTCGCCGTTCACAACCCGGTCGCGCCAGCGCAGAACCAATCCGTGAACCTCTCCAGATCCGGAAAGCCAGGCGTCGATGCTGATCTCAGCGCCGCTCACGAATGGCTGGACGATCGGATCATCCAATGTCGCGGCGTGAGCCCGGGCGGCCGCGGCATCAAGGTTGAGGCCGAGACCCCTCGATCCGGCGCCGGTCCGCTCTTTCACGACGAAGGGTCCGTCGCCCTCGATCTCGGCCGGCGGGACGGCCGGGATCACGGGGTATCCGTTCGACAGGCCCCAACTTGCGAAATCGAACTTGTCCAGGCAACGATCAATCGCCTCGGGAGGCGATACGATGACGGATACGTCCGCGTCGGAAAACGACGCGCGATGTCTCGCCCAGAACGATAGCTCGCCGTCCCGGGTTGGAAGAACGGCTCGGACGCCAAATTTCCTGCACCCATCGATAAGGGCGGAGAGGTTGTCGTCTTGACTTGTCGGCATCGCCCAGAACTCGTCAGCGACGTATCGAGCGTGTGCTTCCGGGTCGAAGTCTCCGGCGATTATCTTTGCGGCGGGGTCAATCTGGCGAGCCGCATGCCGCATAGCATGAATGAGAGGTATCTTGCGCGAAGCTGAAGTCACGAGAACCGTCAGCGGCGACGAGTTTGTTGGCATGGACGCGTTTCCGACCTCTCCGTCTCTTTGAGTGTCCTACACAGCCTTCGAAGCTGTTTCATATCTCTTGGTAGGGTGTTTTGAATTGAATGAGTATGAGCGGAGAGGTCAAGCCGGATGGGCGGAGAGGCTAAGGGCGCGACTTCTGCAAGAACTCGGCCGATGCGGCGCGCCGACCGCTGCAACGAAGCAGGACGGCTGTTGAGACAACTTGGTTCCCGGCGCTCGGGATTATTGTCATTCACCACGGTATCACGATAAGTGCAGCGGCCGCGGAATGGTGCAGGATGGTCTCAATGACTGCAGATCAGCGTAGGGAAAGTACTGCGGGCTCGCGCGCGACGCCACGCTATCAACCTACCACTCGCCTGCTCTACGTGCTTGCTCAGATCGCGTTGCATTTGTTATTGCCGCTGTTGCTCTTTCTGCTTTTCTCAAGGGCGGTGAGAGAGCCTGCCCATCTTCGCGGGATTCCTGAGCGTTTTGGCCTTGGTCCGGCGGGCGAAAGAGGAGCAATTTGGATCTATGCCGCGTCGCTGGGCGAGACGCGCGCCGCCGCGCCCTTGATCCGGCGTTTCCGCGCGGCGGGCTATCCGGTGCTCCTGACCCACCTGTCGCCGGCGGGCATGGAGGAGGGCTGGCGGCTCTTCCCCGACGACGAGGGTATCACGCATCGCTACGCGCCGCTCGACCTCTTCTTGGTTGTACGCTTGTTTCTGCGGCGCTCACGGCCCGTGATGGGCGTGGTGCTCGAAGTTGAAATCTGGCCCGCAATGCTGATCGAGGCGCGGCGCGCGGGAGTGCCCATGGTCATGGCCAACGGCAACCTTCTGGAAAAATCCATGGGAGGTATGCGTGGATTGAGGCGGCATCTGATGGCGCTCTATCAGGAATTCACCCATGTCTTCACCCGCACCGAAGCGTACCGCGCGCGCTATCTCACCACGGGTGTCGCGCCAGAGCGCATCAGCGTGGTTGGCGAGCTGAAGTACGACCTGTGGATCGATCCTGCCCACCCGCCCATGGGCCGGGCGTTGCGTGACCGCTGGAGAGTAGAGCGCGTGCTGATGATCGCATCTTCCGTGCGGGATGAGGAGCCGGAACTCCTGCCGATGGTCGATCAGCTTCTGAGGAAGGATCCTGGTCTCGGCGTGCTCTGGGTTCCGCGCAGTCCGCAAAGATTCGACACGGTCGCCGAGGCGCTGACCGAACTCGGCCATAAGGTCACTCGCCGCTCTGCCCTCGGGCCGGAAATGGAGGCGCCGCTGGACGATGGTTGCCGCGTGATCGTCGGCGACAGCATTGGCGAGATGAACGCCTATTATCCTGTGGCTGATCTTGTCTTCGTCGGAGCCTCGCTTTGCAGTGATGGGGGGCACAATATTACGGAGCCAATGGCGCATGGGCGCGGCGTGGTTATGGGGCCGTCGATCTACGCCGTTGCTTTCGCGGCGAACGCCGCTGCTCAAATGGGCGCGTTCGAGAGCCTCGCCGGCACCTCGGAACTGGGGGCTAGGATCTCCGCGCTCTTGGCGGATCCGGTGCGCCTCGCGGCTATGGGCAAGGCGGCGCTTGACTGCCATGCCCAATCGTCAGGCGCCGCGGACCGGACATGGGCTGGAATTGAGCATCTCCTGAAGGACGCCTAGGCCCAGAGACAACGCGATGACGCCCGTACTGCCGCGCTGGCTCTGTCTCAATGGCGACGGTCCGGACGCGGGCGGCCTTCCTCAGCGCTCCCGCCCGCGGCGCGCTATTCGTGAATTGAAAGCGTGTTCAGGCTCTCAATGTTCGCTCATGCTCAATGATCTCTGGAATTGCCGTCTCAAGATCGTATTCAGGCGACCAGCCAAGCAGATCCCGCAACTTCGCGATATCGGCTTCTGAAGCCTCGAAGGGGATCTCGCTATCCGCCGAGTTGACCGTTGCATGCGGGAAAAACTGTTGGAGGATTTGGACAACCTCCCCGACCCGTCGGGCCCGTCCGGTGCCCAAATTGATCACTCCGGTCACCTGGGTTGCCCCAAGAAGCCGCGCTAGACCCTCGGCGCTATCGGTCCCGTAGATGTAATCGAAAATGCCCTCCGGCCGATAGACGGTGATCGCGTCTCCGTCCAACAGGGCGCGAACCCAGCGCGATATCACGTCGCGCGAGTTCTTCCCGTAGCCGCGATAGATGCGAACGGACAGAGTGGAAAACTGGCAATCGGGAAATGCGGCCAGAAAACTCAGCTCCATTTCATGGGACAGTTTCGCCATGCCCACAAGATTGCGCGGGCGGATCGGATCATCCTCGGCAAGCCTTCGCGGTTCGTCTTGCGCCGTGGCGAACTGATAAAGCGATTGATCGTAGATCAGGTAAGACGAAGCGAACACCACGCGGCGAGCAGATTCGACCTCTCTCAACAGGCTCATCAGGTGGTGGCTCAGCATCACGTTGTGGTGGAAGTTCTCGTCATAGAACCCCGCCGTCTCCACCGAACGCTCAAAGGTCGCCGCAAGATGCAGGACAAATTCCGGCGCGATGGTTTTCAATTCCGCAAGGGTCAAATCGTTCAGATCGCCTTGTCGATAGGACACCGCGGGACCGAACGCTGCCGGCCGAGGCTTCAGATCCCCGACCGTCACGATGGCTCCCAAGGACACCAGTTTCGGCACGAGCTCTAGGCCTATGACACCCGCCCCACCGGTCACGAGGACGTTCTTTCCCTTCACGGCAAAGCCTCCCATTCCTGCGCCAATATCCCGTGCATCAATGAGTCCGTCGGCTTGTCATTCACAATTGCATGGTGCCTGAGCTGCCCCTCGAGGCGCATGCCCGCCGTCTCCAATGATGCGATGTGCGCCGTGCGATGCTCGAAAGTTTCGGTGAAAAGACGAGCCAGATGCAGATCGGCGAATGCTATGGTCTGCACTAATCGCAAGTAGTGATGAAAGAGCTTTGCGCGGGCCTCGGAATCGGCCTCCAGATCCGGCGAGAGAAGAAACGAGATTTCCGCGCGGCGGTTGGGCCACGAGATGTGGACCAACCCCCCATATCCGACCAACGTCCCATCCCGCTCGATTGCGAAGAGGATCTGAGTCGGATGATCGAGAGCTTTCTGCGGCCAGACCTGCTTGGCGAAATACTCCTTCTGCGCGTCTGGGTTGATCGGCGCCTTCTGGCGAAGGACATCCATCTGAGCATTTCGCCACTGGCGGACGAGTTCGATGTCTTGCGGCTCGATCGCGCGCAACGATAGCGCGCCGTGGCCGCGACGAGATCGCGGCCACGCGCGATAAGGACCATGCATTACTCGATCACCATAAATGAGGTGAGAGGGTTGTTCGGATCCCGTCGGATCGCCCCCTTCGCCAAACCCAGCACCTCGCGCACGGCTATAGTCTCACCGGGAAACTCCGGGGTGTTCAGTTCGTCGAACGCGAGCACGCTGCCTTTTGTCAGATGCGGAATGATCGCTTCGAGGCAATCGCGCGTGGGCTTGTAAAGATCAAAGTCGAAATAGGCGAGCGCGACGATGGTCTCAGGGTGTTCGTTCAAGTATTGCGGCAAGGTTTCGGTGGCGTCGCCCTTGACCAGTTCATGCTTTTGCTTGTGTGAAATGGGCGCGTTCTGGGTGTGGAATTCAAGAATGTCTTCCAGCTCCTCCTGCCAAGCCTCGGCCACTCCATAATCCCCCTCCTGCACGCGGTCCCCGTCTTCGGGCGCGACTGAGGGAAACCCCTCGAACGTGTCAAAGCCGATAATCTTGCGGTTGTAGTTGTAAGGCTCGTGCATGCCGCGCAGGTTCGAGAACAACGCGAGGTTCTGCCCCCAACGAACGCCGAACTCCATAATCACGCCGTGAACCGGAACGATCCGTCGATAAAGGTCCTGCATGAAGTTGATCCGCGAGAGGGTCTGGCGGGTCAGGTACAAGCCGATGTTGTCTAGGAGCTCCCCATCGGCGACGCGAGAACCTCGCAACCTCTCCACCATCTCGCGCTTTCGGTCGGCCTCGGATTGCGTGGAGCCCCCAAGGACACGGACTTCCTGGTTGCTTGTCATGTCGGGTTCCCTTCAGGTTTCGGGCGCAAAAAAGCTGTCACATTCCGGCCAAGCCCCACATCGGCGAGCGACGCGTAGAAACGATTCGCCGCCTCTGGTCCCTTGGCGCCAATGATCGCCTCAAGCCTCAGCCGCGCGGCATGAGCATGAGGACCCTTTGAGCTGTCGTCCACATAGTTCGAGCAGGGATTGGCAAGAAACAGGTCAATTGGGAAATCACCCAGCAGGGCTCCCACGCTCCAGCCCGTGGATTCCGAAATGGTGCGAAGGCTGTCGGCACAGAAATACGACATATGGTCCGGTATCGCGACCCAGAAACGGCGATCGATCAACCCGTCACTGTACAACCCTTCATGGTAGGTCGTCCCGTCGTTGGGCACCGTTACCACCAGAACGCCATCCGACTGTACCAAACGCCGTAATGAATGCATCAGGCCAACAGGGTCAAGAACGTGCTCCAACACATTACCCAACCAGACCAGATCATACCCGGCGTTCCGCTGTATTCGCGCCTCAAGAAGTCGGAAGATATCGCCTTGCTCGACAAATGGGGCCATGTCCGGGTTCATCGCCTCGACACCTGCCACGCTGAAGTCAATTCCTTCGACTTGCCAGCCCTCTTTTGAGAATCGGGATAGGACGAAACCCTCGCCACAGCCAACGTCGAGCAGCCGCCCGCTTCCATCGCCCCGCCAAAGAGCGAGCGCCTGCGCCGCGCGCTGCTCAATCCGAAGGTTGATGCAGGTGAGCTCTTCCGGCGGATACTCTTTGCGATAGCTCCCGCGTTCGGTTTGGTAGTATTGCCGTTCATAGTAATCCGCCAGTTCCGCAGGTGTCGGGCGATCCGCAACCTCCAGAAAGCCGAGAGCATGACGACGAAGACGAGCGTCAGTCATCCAAACAGCCTTTGATGCTTGATCTCAGCCAGCCGCCAATCATCCTCGTTGTCGATGTCCTGGACACGTGTCTCGGGGAGCAACACTGAACCGGTGTTCGGCCCAAGAAGCGCTTGGTCGCGCAAGAAATCGGCGGTCCGAAACCAGTACCACTGACCCGCATCATGATATGCGGGCGGCAGATCCTGGCTGCGGGTCGAGAGATGCTCCGGGAAGTTCATGATCACGCGACCGGAATTGTCGCGCTTCAGCGAGCGCCAAATTGGGTAGGAGAAAGTCGCAATCGGCATTACCGCGCTGTACCCGCCGGCGATCAGCAGGTCACGGCCCTGGACAAGGTCCTCCGGCTCAACAAAGGGCGCCGTGGGATAAAGGCAGCAACCAAAGTCGAATTGCTTGCCGTTTTCGCCAAATCGATTTAGCACTTCGATGAGCACATCAGGCGTTGTGGCGTGGTCATCCGATGCCTCGGCTGAGCGCATGAAAGGCACTTCGGCCCCGGCCCGCCGCGCGACATCGGCGATCTCTTCATCATCGGTGGAAACCATTACGCGGCCAAAGACACCCGATTGAAGAGCCGCGCTCACCGACCATTCAAGAATTGGGCGTCCGTGAAACGGACGGATGTTTTTCCGCGGGATGCGCTTGCTTCCGCCGCGAGCCGGGATGATGCAAAGGTGGCGCTCCTCATTCATGGAAGACCCTCCTCGACCATGTCGGCAGCCAGCGGCTGACCAAAGAACAAATCACGGTTGGCGTGTTTTCCCAACACTTTGTCGTAGTACTTCGGCTTTAGCCCCGCACCGGGTCGGATTGAACGGATATTCTGTTCGGTGAACGGCTCCCCCTTCTTGATGGGGGCCACAACGTAGAGCGAGCGGCGGTTCTTCAGGACCGAGGCTTCAGCTTCGGTGGGCTCGAAAGTCGGCTTGCCTACAGCCATGCGGGCGATCCGGGTCGCGGACACGAGCTCGGCGAGCTCTGACGGCTCCAGAGAGAAGGCGCTGTCTACGCCGCCTTCAGCGCGAGACAAGGTGAAGTGCTTTTCGATGAAATCCGCACCGAGCGCCACGGCAAGCGCGGGGACTGTCGTTCCCATTGTATGATCGGACAAGCCAGCGACAACACCGAACCGCCGCGCTATCTCCGCAATGGTCGAGAGATTGGCCTCATCCGGTGGAGTTGGATAGGCTGCGGTGCAGTGCAGCACGATGAGTTCGCGCGCCCCTTCGTCCCGCGCCGTTTCAACAGCTTCCTCGATTTCCTCATGATTGCCCATTCCTGTAGAGATGACGATCGGCTTGCCGGTCTGCGCGACGCGACGGATGAGCGGGAGGTCGATCAACTCGGGCGAGGCGATCTTGTAGGCAGGAGCATCAAGCCTCTCGAGAAGATCAACTGCCGTGAAGTCGAATGGCGAGGAGAACACCGTGATGCCGGTTCTGCGGGCATGCGCAAATATCGGTTCATGCCATTCCCATGGGGTATGAGCCTCTTCGTAAAGGTCATAAAGGCGACGCCCATCCCAAAGCCCGCCCTTAACCATGAATTCCGGTCCGTCATGATCAATGGTGATTGTATCGGGTCGATAGGTCTGGATTTTGACTGCATCGGCTCCCGCGGACTTCGCCGCTTCAAGAATGCGGAAAGCGCGATTGATATCGCCGTTATGATTGCCCGACATTTCGGCGACGATGTAGGGTCGGTGGTTTGGTCCGATGTGGCGACCGTCAATGGTGATCATTCGTCTGTCCATGTTCTGCGGTCCTTGAACACCGCTGAAAAAGGGCTGCGAAAAACCTGGCGTCAAGAGTGATTCACAACGGCGGCTGATCCCGCATCCGCGTCTCGTCGCGGGGGCTTCGTTCCAAAGGCCTTATTCGTCCACCGCATCGCAAATCTGGAGTTGAAGAAACGTTCAGGTTCTTGGGCCGCGACCCTATGACTTTCGGCTGAGGATTGGAAACCGATCTTTGGACAATGGGCGCCGGCTTTCTCTTCCTTCGGGTAGAGAGCGTCTTTCGGAACGCCGCGGCCTTCCACGCGCTTCGATGCCCGCGCTTCGAACTCAAGGAACGTTCTGTCGGAGGTCGCGGATTGTACGTCCGTAGCCCTTGTGTCGGGAGTTGGCGGTGATTTGGCCGCAGAGCGCTCGGACACAAGCGCGGCAGCGCCGGATGAAGGCTTGGTTGTGATTGCGAGACAATTCCCGGAGATTGGCCACACTGTCGTCACAATCGCTCAATACGGCACATTTGGATGGCATCACGGAAGGCTCTGACAGCATGCGCCCGGGAACATTTGTCCTTCTGGGGATAAGCGCTTTCCTCCTTCTGGCCGGGTTCCAGGTCTCGATTGGCGTCTTCACGATGGACGAGTCCGTCTATTTTCTGGGCGCGGACGTCTTCCGTACGACCGGTGGTTTCATTCTGGACAACGGGTTCGACCGGTTCGGCTCGACAGACCTTACGTGGACGGGCTTTCTCCGGGTCGGTCCAAACGGGATGACAACGCAATACCCGCCGGGAATGTCTGTCATCGGAGGAGGGGTCGTCGCGCTCTTTGGCGTTCGCGGTCTGATCTTTCTGAACATTGCGGCCACTGTCGGCAGCCTCTTTGTCACCCGCGCGCTGGCGCTTGAGCTCTTCGGCCGCGAACGGCAGGCGATGATGGCCAGTCTGCTCTTGTTAGCGGGCACATTCGTGGTCGAGTACGCCTATGGCTACTGGCCGCACATGGTATCGGTTCTTGCCGTTAACCTCAGCTTTCTTCTTTTCTGGCGCGCCCTCACCCATGACACGCGCAGGATCGGACATGCGCTCGCCTCGGGGCTTGTGCTGGGCCTTGGCATGCATTTCCGGCTCGAGTGCGCTCTGCTTCTCCCGCTGATCGGGCTGGTGACGCTCCATTTTGCCGAGCGCTGGCGACATATGGTTGAAATCGCGATCGGCGGAAGCGCCGGCCTGTTCGTCCCTCTTCTGACACAGTCAGTGATCAACCACGGGCGGTATGGAACCTGGAATCCTCTCAGTTACGGGTCTGCGGCTGGCGGAGGCACCAGTCTGACAACCTATTTGCTCCCGATCGGACTGATCCTTTTACTGGCTGGAGGTCTCATCGCTGTTCGACTGATCGGGAATAGGGCGCGCCCCGGAATTTGGGGTCTCCTCCTGTTGTCGGCATTTGGCATCGCGCTCGCGATTCTGCCGCAAATGCAGAGCCTCGCTCTCAATTACGCCAAGGGAGTCCTTGGTCTGGTCGTGGACGCCACGCAGATCGTCGATACCCGCCCGGGCGTGAGGGTCGACGAAGAAACCGGCCTTCTCAGCTTCTGGGGGCTGGCCAAGAAAGCTCTGGGACAGAGCCTTCCGTGGATCGGCATCCTGCTGGCGCTGATCGGTCTCAGATGGCGCGACGACCGTCGCAGCATCTCCGTCCTTCTGATCCTGATCGCCGTTTGGAGCTTTCCATTCCTTGTTCGGAGCTGGCATGGCGGGCTCGGCTCCAACATGCGCTACTTCCTGCCGGTTCTGCCCGCGCTTTGCATCCTTGCCACCTGGACCATCGCCCAGCTCATGCATGATGTGAAACAAGCTGAGCGCCTCCTACAGGGCGGCGGCCTCGCTGGGCTTGCTTTGGCGGCGGCCTGGGCTGCGATGGCTCCGACCGGTCTCGCGGGCGCGCATCAGATCCTGTCGACTTGGGTCTTTCTCGCCGTGGCCGGCGCCGGTCTGCTGGCCGGGTTCTTCGCCGCTGGCACCATCCGAAGGATTGCTCTCGCAATCGCCGCAATCGGCGTTGGTGTCGGCGCGTTCAACGGCATCACAGACACTGGAGTCGCGCAAATGCGGCGCGAAAACGTCGTTGACCTTGCCGACAGCTCGAAGGGCGTTGACGGTCCGGCTCTTGTCTATTTCTTCCTTTACCGGAGCGTCTCGCTTGCCCCGGACCAATACAGCGCGCTGTCGGCCGGCGTTCACCCGGACGCCGTCATGATTGATCAGGTGCTCGAGGAGGGGATGAGGGTGATCATGCCCGATTTCGTCG
>JASJAU010000099.1 GCA_030066855.1 Paracoccaceae bacterium
GCATTGCAGTCCTCGTTCTGTCCTATTCCGCCGGAGCCACCCCTCGGCCCTTCCCAAAACGCCTCAACAGCGGAAGCAGGAAGAATAATAGCGCAAGAAACAGGAAAAACCCGGAGAGCGGCCGCTCGACGAAGGCGAGTACGTTGCCTTGCTCGGCGATCAACGTCTGCCGGAAGCTCTTTTCCATCAGCGGTCCGAGCACCAGGGCCAGCACCAGGGGCGCGAGCGGGTAGTCGCATTTTCTGAGAAGGTACCCCGCTACGCCGAACCCTGCGATCAGCCAGACGTCGTGCATCTTCTGGCTGGGCGCGTAGCCGCCGACAATGCAGAGCACCAGCACCATCGCGCAGAGGACGGTAAACGGCATCCTCAGCGCCCAGACGAAGAGGGGGATGAGAGCGAGGTTGATGACCACAGCGGCGAAATTCGCCGTGTAGAGCGATGAGATCAGCCCCCAAACGAAATCGGGCTGCTCGATGAAGAGCATTGGGCCCGGCACGAGGCCCCACATCACCATGCCCCCGAGCAAGAGCGCGGTGGTGGGCGAGCCCGGAATGCCAAGCGTCAGCATCGGCAGGAGCGATCCCGTCGAGGCGGCGTTATTCGCCGTCTCGGGCGCCGCGACGCCTTCGATATTCCCTTTGCCGAAGGTCTCGGGCTTTTTCGACGTGGACCGGGCGATGCCATAGGCCATGAGCGAGGCGGGCGTCGCGCCGGCCGCGGGCAGCATTCCGACGAAGAAGCCGAGGAAGGAGCCTGTGCTCATCGTTTTCCAAAGGCGGTTCATCTGTTTCAGCCCTGCGCCAAGCTCGCGAAATGTAAGTTTGGCCGGCGTGACGTGGGGCGCGGATTTCGAGGTTTCGATGGTGTGAAGCACCTCGCCCACGCCGTAAACGCCGATGGCGAGTACGAGAAACGAGATCCCGGCGTAAAAACCCGGCATGTCTCCGAAGATCAGGCGCGGCTGGCCGGAGATCAGATCAAGGCCCACGGTCGACAGAACCAGGCCGAGACAGATCATGATGATCGTCTTCAGGATGTCGTCCCCGCCGAGACCAACGAAGGTGGTGAAGGCCAGGAGGACAAGCGCGAATTCCTCGGCCGGGCCGAACGCTAGGGCGAGGTCAGCCAGCGGCGCGGCGAATACGGTGAACAGGATCACCGAAATCGTGCCGCCCACGAAAGACGCGACGGCGGCGGCAATGAGGGCGAGCCCCGCTTTGCCCTGCTGGGCCATGGGCCGGCCGTCGAATGTCGTAGCGACGGCGGTGGAAGCCCCCGGGATGCCAAGCAGGACGGAACTGACCGCGCCGCCGTACATCGCGCCATAATAGATGGCGGCGAGCAGGATAATCGCCGAGGACGGCGGCACGATGAAGGTGAGCGGCAGGACGATCGCGACGCCGTTGACCGAACCGAGGCCGGGCATGGCGCCGATGAAAAGGCCCGCTGTGACCCCGATGATCACGATCATCAGGTTCACAGGGGAGAGCGAAGTGGCGAAGCCGTCAGCGAGCAGGGAAAGGACGTCCATCGTCGGCTCCGGTCAGAAGAAGGTCGCGTAGAGCGGGAGGAAGAGCGGCTCGGTCCAGCCCTTGGGCAGGAGGATCTTGAGCGCGACTTCGAAGAAAAAGAACAGAAACAGCGGCGTCGCAAGAACGAGACTGGCCGTCAGGACCCAGCTGTGCCCTCCGAATACCCTGAGGTACCAGAGCAGGAAGAGGGTGATCGCCACATAGGCGCCAGCCCAGGGAATCAGGGCGATGGTCACGACCAGCGCGGCTGCGACCGCCAGAACCGAACGGACGGTGGCGGGATCGAAGAAGGGCGCGCCGGTGTCCTCTTCGCCGATGCTGCGAACGAGCACGCCGCCGGCGCAGAGCGCCATGATCAGCGACAGCCAGAACGGGAAGGCGCCGCCGCCCGGTCCGCCTGTTTCGCCCTCCCAGCCGATGGGCAGGGCCACAGCGTGGATCATGAAGTAAATGCTCGCTCCGATGATCGAGAGCGCGACGATACGGTCTGCCGTCAGCACGACCTTCCTCCCCGGAATTCTGTGTTCTTGGTTTGCAGGGCGGGACCGCTGGCGCGGCCCCGCCGGATCACTGCTCGACTGGTTTAGGACGAGCCGCCGTCCATGATCTGCAGAAGGTCGGCGTGCTTCTCGCGCTCCTCAAGGAAGTAGGCCTGCAGCGCGTCGCCCGTCAGGAAGTCGGCCATGAGCGACTTCTCCTGGGTGTAGGTCTGCCACTCTTCGCTTTCGGACAAAGCGCGGAACATCTCGGTGTAGTAGCTCACCGCTTCGGCAGGCATGTCCTTGGGGCCAACGAAGGAACGCTGCATCCAGTAGACGATGTCGTGGCCAAGCTCAGAGGCGGTCGGCGTGTCCGGGAAGGCGGCGAGGCGCTCGGGCGTGAAGGCCACGATCGGGCGCGACTTGCCGGCGTTGTAGAAGCCGAGCTGTTCGGACGGGTTGTTGACGGTCGAGTCGATATGACCGCCGACGAGGTTCTTGGCCACGTCGCCTCCACCCTTGAACGGGACGTAGGTGATTTCGATGTCGAACTGGTTCTCCAGCATCGCAGTCACAAGGCTGTCTTCCTGGCCTGTGCCGGTGCCGCCCATCTTCCAGGTGCCGCCCGCGTCGCGCACGGCCGCAACCCAATCGTCGAGTGTCTGGATTTCGCTGTCGGCATTGACCCACAGAACGAAGGTGTCGACCGCCATGCGGGCGATCGGCGTGAACTCTTCGATGTTGACGCCGATGTCGGTACGCAGCGGCGTTGTATAGTAGCTATTCAGCGTCGCCATGATCTTGTGCGAGTCGCCCGAGTTGTCGGTGAGGTAGCGCAGCGCTTCCGCGCCCGAGCCGCCGCCCTTGTTCACGGGGAGGACTGGCATGGAGGCCAGGCTTTCTTTCTGAATGATCGACTGGAAAAGGCGCGCGAGGCGATCCGCGCCGCCGCCTTGACCGGCCATGATGACCATCTCGACAGGCTTTTGCGGCTTCCAATCCGCAGCAGCGACAGGCGCTCCGGCAGTCACTGCGAGAGCCGCAGAGGCGGCGAACGCCAACGCATTGCGACGAGTGAAAACGTTGATCATGTAAAATCCTCCCATGAAGGCACATCCAGATGGTGCCGGTGTCAAAGTGCGTGATCATCGCACCGCGAAGGGGAGTGATAGTGTGATCAAAACTTTATTCCGGAAAAATCGCGTTCCTGAGTTAATTCTTGCGTTTACTATCTGCTATATTGTAAATTTGTTAATATGCAGAAGACATTTGTTGGCCCGCAGCTCCGACAGCTCAGGCGTGATCAAGGTGAGACCCAAGCCCAGATGGCGCAAAGGCTGGGCATAAGCGCGGCCTATGTGAACCTTCTGGAGAGCAATCAACGCAGCCTTTCGGTGCAGGTTCTCGTTACCCTTACCGAAGAGTACGGGATCGACTGGCGGGAACTCCTTGGAAATCGTGAAGAGACGCGCATACCTGATCTTCGCGCGGCCATGCGCGATCCGGTCTTCACGGACGACGCCCCGGATCTTCAAGAATTGCGATCAGCCGTCGACCATGCGCCTCGGCTAGTCGCACGGTTTTTGCAGATATATCAGAGCCATAGAAAAATGGCGGAGCGTATCAACCTTCTGACCGATACCGCGCAGATCGATCAGTTGCTGGCCGCCTCTCCGGAAACGGCCATTCACGACTTTTTCCGCGATCACGAAAACTACTTCCACGATCTTGAACAGGCGGCCGACGACCTTCGCCAGAAAATTGGCGGTACCTCAGATGACATGTATGCCTCGCTCAAGCGCTATCTGCGGGTCGAGCATGGGATCGACGCGCGCGTCGTGCGCCTCAGCGATATGCCTGACACGCTCAGAGAGTTTCAGCGCGACAAGGGCGAGGTCTTTCTTTCGGAGGCCCTCGATCATCCCAATCGGGTGTTCCAGCTAGCCTATGTGACGGGGCTTCTAGTTTGCGCGGATCTTGTGACGCGGCGGGTTGAAAAGGCGGCCTTTGAAGATAAGGACACCCGCGCCCGGCTCGCGGTCGAATTGACCAACTACTTCGCGGCGGCGCTGCTCATGCCCTATGACTCGGTTCATGAACTCGCCGAAGCGACGCAGTATGACATCGACCGCATCGCCGCCGCGTTTTGCGTGACGTATGAGCAAGTCAGCCACCGTTTGACGACGCTCCAGCGCGACGGAAAACGCGGGGTCCCGTTCTTCTTTCTCAGAGTCGATCGCGCCGGAAACATCTCAAAGAGATTCAATGCAACGGCGATCACGCTGGCGGAACAAGGCGGGGCCTGCCCGGTTTGGGACATCCATGGCGCTTTCAGGACGCCTGGTCTGATCGTTCCCCAATTTGTCGAACTGCCGGAAGGCGAGCGGTTCTTCACGATCTCTCGCACGACCGACAGGCCTGTGTTCAGCCGGCGAACGCAAGACAGGAGACTTGTGGTCGCGTTAGGCTGCGATGTGAGCCATGCGGGACGGGTCGGATATGCCGGACGTTACGATGCGACGGACCGCAGCCTATTCATGCCAATTGGGATTTCCTGCCACCTCTGCCCAAGACAGGCCTGCTCTCAACGCGCTCATCAGCCGCTGAACGTGCGTCTTCGCATCGACGCCGATCGGAGAGGCCGCACACGGTATGAAAGCTAGGCGCGCTTTCGCTATGGTGCTGAGGCGGGGTATCTTCGTCGATCCACCCGTCGCTTCCCGGCACACCCCGTCTGCGGGCCGGATCATCTGAGAAAGCTCTCGTAAGGCGACCTCATGCGTTGAGCCAGAAAGTCCATTACCAAGCGGATGCGCTTGTTGTGCCTGACGTCCGCATGGCACGCGAGCCACAGCTCTAGCGATGGCACAGGCAAGTCGGGCAGTACTTGAACGAGATCCGGCCAGAGCTTCGCCATGCCGACGTGCAGAGGTCCTATCCCGATGCCTGCGCGGATCGCGTTGATGGTGGCGATGTTGCTGTCTGTCCTGAACTGGAAGCTGTTTGGTGTGAGTGACATGCCCAAAGCATTGTACGCGTTGATCAGAGAGGGATTGCGGTCCTGCCCCAGCAGGACGTGCTGATCTAGATCATCGACTGACCGCGGAGCGGGATGCCTTTCAAGGTAGGATCGGTGCGCGAAGAGCCCCAAAGGCACATCGATTATCTTCCGCGCGACGAGATCGTTCTGCGTTGGCCGGAACATGCGCACCGCGATGTCGGCGTCGCGTTGCAGCAGGTTCGTGATCTCATTGCTGACCTCGATCTCGATCTCGATCATCGGATGTTCGGCCATGAAATCCGCGACCAGACCGGGCAGCAAAAGAGCGCCGAGAATCTCATTTGCAGAAATCCTGATCGTGCCCTCTATCCTTTCTTCAAGGCCGGACGCGACCCGCTCAAAGTCAGCCGCGGTTCCAAGCATCTCACTCGCCGTCGCCACGAGATCCGATCCCTTGTCGGTCAGGCGCATGCCTTCGCGCCCTCGCGTGAAGAGCGTGAAGCCAAGCCTCTCTTCCAGAAGATCGATGTGTCGACCGACAGTCGGCTGGGTAAGGCCAAGGTGCCGCGAGGCCGCTAGAAGCGAGCCGTGGCTCGCAACGGCGTGAAAAGTCCGAATGTGGTCCCAGGAAAGCTGCATCGATAACTCTGCATTTTTTTATAGTTATTATCGAAATTCAGACAATTTATCAAACTATTTGGATATCGCATGTTGAGTTCAGTCGAAACACAGCCGGGCAAGAAGGTCCGCACAAACCCAAAGGAACCAAGATATGTCGATCCTCACAACAACAGCCGCCATTGCCGCAACCGCTCTCGTCGCAGCCTTTGGCCTTGGTCAGATCACCGGCCCCTCAATCGAAACCGAAATCGAAATCGACGCCGCCGCCAGCGCGGTCTGGAAAGAATTGGCCGACACGGAAGCCTATGCCGATTGGA
Source organism: Paracoccaceae bacterium (assembly GCA_030066855.1). Classification (GTDB taxonomy): domain Bacteria; phylum Pseudomonadota; class Alphaproteobacteria; order Rhodobacterales; family Rhodobacteraceae; genus Kangsaoukella. Next base: position 5,954 of record JASJAU010000099.1, read on the forward strand.
ACCCATTCGTGCGGCGCATCTCCGGCAATCTAGAAGCCGGCGAGTATCTTCAGGTCACCGTCGGCGCCGATGGAAATTCGCCAATGGACTTCACGCCAGAGGTTCTCGTTGCCGACGCGAATGAAGAGCTCCGTTGGGTTGGTCGTTTGGGTTTCAAAGGCATCTTCGACGGCGAGCACTACTTCATCCTCGAAGAAACCGATCGCGGAACAACAATCTTCCATCATGGCGAGACCTTCACGGGGCTTCTCGGCTACCCGCTGATCGCCCTCATCCGCGAAGACACCTATAAGGGCTTCCTCGCAATGAACGAAGCGCTGAAAGCCCGCACTGAGGCCAACAGCTGAAAACCTTTGCCGAAGTACACCAAAGACCGCGACGCATCAGTCGCGGTCGCTCCATACGGCAATGGAGAACCGTTCGCGGTGCGGAGTCCATGATCGGCCGCCGCAGAGCAAGTTCCAAAGAAGCGCCAATATGCACGCAGCAAACCTAATCCCACGCTTCTCCCTTGAGCTCGCGGCGCTCGCAAGCTTCGCGATCTTGGCTTGGAACCTGACGGGAGGCTTCTTGCGTTACGTTGCCGTCGTTGCGGCCGTCGTTCTAGTTGGCGCCGTCTGGGCGACGTTTGCGGTGCCGGATGATCCGAGCTGCATTGGCGACGCGCCGGTTCCCGGTTCTCGGGTTCGGCCGAACCAGGATCTCGACGCCGATTGCTCGACAACCGTGGTCCGGGACCCGCGCCTCGCCGCGTCAGATCATAATGCCGCCGTCGATCGATATCGCCTGCCCGGTGATCAGATTGCTTTCCTCCGACGCGAGATACGCGCAAAGACCGGCGATCTCTTCCGGCGTGCCGAAGCGGCCGGTCGGCTGTCTTTGGATGAAGAACTCCTCGGCCTTTGACCGGTCGCCCATTTGCTCAGCGAGCTCATCGATCCTCATGCGCAGCGACGGCGTGTCGACTGTTGCCGGACAGACCGCGTTGCAGCGGATGCCGAACGGCAGGTAGTCGCAGGCGACGGATTTGGTGAGACCGATCACCCCGGCCTTCATCGCCCCGTAAGCGGCGCGCTTTGGAAGCCCTTTGATTGAAGAGACGACGCTCGCGATGCAGACGATGCTTCCGCCATGCTCCTTCATCTTCGGGATGGCTGCGCTGAGGACGTGGAATGCGCTGTCGAGCGTGATGGTCGCGGACCGCCGCCAATCCTCAAGCGAGCACTCCTCGATCGTTCCCTGGTGCACATAGCCTACCGCGTGCACCAGAACGTCGATCCGCTCGAAGCGGGCCATGTAGGCGGCGACGGCATCGGGGTCTGTCGCGTCCAGACCTGCCTTGTCGACGCCATCGAAGTCATCAAGCAAGGCGGGCTGCAAGTCGCTTGCAAAAACCGACGCGCCTTCGTCCCGCAGCCTCTCCGCCGTCGCGCGACCTATCCCCTGACCTGCCGCGGTGACCACGGCGGTTTTGTTCTTGAGGCGCATGGTCGTCATTAGCGCGTCTCCCTGCTTGAAGCCTGCACCCGTTGAGTCTGTCGCCCGAGACCCTCGACGGTCAGGCTGATCTCATCCCCAACCTGAAGATATCGCTGGGGTTTCTGGCCCATGCCTACGCCGGGCGGTGTGCCGGTGCAAATCAAGTCTCCCGGCTCCAGAAGGCAGAAGCGCGACAGGTAATAGACGATCGTGGGGACGTCAAAGATCATTGTCCGAGTCGTGCCGTCCTGCATCGTTTCGCCGTTGACCGTCAGCGACATCGCCAGATCGCCCGGATCGGCAACCGCGTCTGTCGTGATCAGCCAGGGGCCCGTGGGGCAGAAGTTCGGATAGCCCTTTCCTTTGCTCCACTGTCCGCCGCGTTCAAGCTGCCACTCGCGCTCGCTCACGTCGTTGACGATCGTGAACCCGAGTACGTGATCCATGGCGGAGGCCTTGTCGATTTCGAACACCGGTTTGGAAATGACGACGCCAAGCTCGACCTCCCAATCCATCTTCCGGCTCTCTGGCGGCAACAGTAGGGAATCGTTTGGACCGCAAACCGTGCTGGAGGGCTTGGTGAACAGGATCGGCTCGTCAGGCACGGGCATATTGGCCTCTTCCGCATGATCGGAGTAGTTCAGCCCGATGCACCAGACGTTGTGAGGGCGCGCGATGGGGGCGCCGATCCGAACGCCCTCGTGGGAGACGGATGGTAGCGAGGTTAGGTCCTGCGCCGACAGCGTTTCCAAGAGCGTCGGGATGGTCGTCGGGGTGAAATCGGGCACGACGGCGGAGACGTCGCGCAAAACGCCCGTCGCGTCCTCCACGCAGGGAGTCTCTCTGCCGCGCGCTCCCAATCGCATGAGTTTCATCTTCGGCGCTCTCCTCAGCGGCGTTCGGCAAGGATCGCGTCTTCCTGACTTGGATGCAAACGGTCAATTGCGCCCCTGTCTCTTTGTCTTCCTAAGGCAGTTCGAATGCCTGTTGGCGGCTTGCGTCAGATCAGTGCGAGGCCGTCTCGATCCGCAATGATAGATCAGCCCGCCGAAGCGGCGCTCGGACGTAGGGCCGCGTCGCGATTCGGAGGGGGGAGAAAGGGGCCTGTACCGTGAGCGAGAATTCAGCCGGCACACCGCATGCCGCACAGCGACTGGAGCCTTTGGATGTAGCGCGTCCGATCTGGGACCAGTTCTTCACCGTGGCGCCGCTCGTGCTTGTGGGCACGCGCGAGTCGGACGGCGGCGATGATCTGGCGCCGAAGCACATGGTCACGCCCATGGGATGGCAGAATTATTTCGGCTTTGTCTGCACCCCCCGGCACGGCACTTACCAGAACATCGAGCGTGATCGCGTTTTCGCGGTTACCTATCCGAGGCCGACGCAGTGGCTTGAGACCAGCCTGACGGCCTCGCCGCGCTGTGAAGACCACAGCAAGCCGCAGCTGCAACTCATGCAGACCTTCCGATCGAAGACGGTCGACTGCCCCGTCGTGGCGGATGGCTATCTTTATCTTGAATGCGCGCTGGAAAAAGTCGTCGACGGGTTCGGGGTCAACAGCCTGATCGTCGGCAAGATCGTCGCCGCAGAAATCGATCCGACATTCCTCCGCTCTGAGGATCGGGATGATCAGGATCTGATCGGCACGGCGCCGCTTCTGACCTACGTGAGCCCCGGCCGCTTCGCGACAATCCGGGACACGCTCGCCTTCCCAATGCCCAAGGGAATGCGAAAATGAGGGCGGTCGAGCGGGACCAAACAGCCTTGGACCGTCCTGGCGGGCAGGAGATCCTCACGCACCTTCATGCGCGGAAGGACGATTTCGTCGCTTTTCTGAGAGAGCTGACCCTGGCGGAATCCCCATCCTCCGTCCCCGACAGCCAGCATCGCCCACGCGAGGTGATCGCCGAGAGGCTTGAGCGCAATGGATTCCGCGCGCTTCGGCTTTCAGGGCGGCAGCATGGCGGGAACCTCTTCGCCCGGCCGACAGACCGGCGGCGCCAAACACCCGTGCAGTTGCTGGTCGGGCATTACGACACGGTCTGGCCGCTTGGCACGCTGACCGACATGCCGTTCGAAGTGGACGGAAACGTGGTGCGGGGGCCGGGCGTCTACGACATGAAAGGCGGCATCACCCAGATCATTTTCGCGTTGGAGGCTCTGGCGCATTTCAATGCGGCGCCGTCCGTCACCCCGGTCGTCTTCGCCAACTCCGACGAGGAGATCGGCAGCCGCGACTCAACGCGCCACATCCGAGACCTCGCCAAACGGGCCTGCCGCGCCTTCATTCTCGAACCGTCTCTGGGACGCGATGGCAAGCTGAAGACCACGCGGAAAGGCGTCGGCCGTTTTACCGTGCGGATCAAAGGACAGGCCGCGCATGCGGGCCTCGACCCCGAGAAGGGCGCCAGCGCCATTCTCGAGCTGTCACATGTCGTGCAAGCCCTTTTCGCGCTGAACGAAGCCGAGAAAGGCGTGACTGTGAACGTCGGCATGATCGAAGGCGGGCTGCGGCCCAACGTGGTGGCGCCCGAAAGCGGTGCTGTCGTGGATGTTCGAGTGAGAACACAGGAGGACGCCGAGAGGGTGTCCGAGGCGATCCATGGGCTTGAACCCTCGGTTCCCGGCACAAGCCTTGAGATCGAAGGCGCCATCGGGAGGCCCGCGCTGGAGCCGACGCCCCGCAATCGCGCGCTTTGGTCGCTGGCGAAGGGTCTGTCGGCGGAAATCGACCTTGACCTCGACGAAGCGCTGGCCGGGGGCGGGTCGGATGGCAACACGACGAGCCTCTACACGGCGACGTTGGACGGACTGGGACCGGTGGGTGACGGCGCCCATGCGCCCCATGAGTTCCTTTACCTAGACGAGACCCTGCAGCGAGCCGCGCTGCTTGCGATGCTGCTGATGGAGCCGGCATCAAACTGACGGAGGCATTCCCATGAGCCGACCCTTCTTCACGACCGTGACCCGCATCTCCGACGTCGAAACGAAGCCGTTCGATGTGACCGCGCTTCCGCGCGACCAATGGGCCACGGGCGACTACGTTCTTTGCGAAGTCACCGGGCGCCCAGGCCCTCTTTACGTAATCGAGCGGCCCTCGGGCCGCACGTGCCAGGTCTTCGATGGCGATCTGGTCGTCGGCGCCTTTGGCGTCCGTGCAGCGACATTGGAGGGCGTGGGCGGCTGGCGGGACATCGGCGAGGATGGCGCATTGAACGCGCTGACGGGCGCGGGCCTTCTGGGCAAAGCGACCTCGGTTTCGCCCATGCTGCCCGCCTTGATGGATCTGAAATACGTCGGCCACCTGACGCGCGGCGCCAAGCTGACCATGAAGGGCTTCGCCCCCGCCGTCGAGGTCACCCCGTTCGACATGCCGGTCATCCTCCTGATCGGCACGTCCATGTCGGCGGGCAAGACCACGTCGGGGCGCGTGATCGTTCACGAGCTGGCGAATATGGGCTTGAAGGTCGCCGCCGCCAAACTGACCGGCGCGGCCCGTTTCCGGGACATGCTGAGCTGGAAGGACGCCGGGGCGGAGCATGTTTTCGATTTCGTCGATGTAGGCCTGCCGTCCACCGTTTGCCCGCCGGAGGAATTCACGGGCGACCTCGAGCAGCTCCTCTCAAGGATCATGGCGACCGGCGCCGACGTTTTGGTCGCCGAGGCGGGCGCATCGCCGCTGGAGCCTTACAATGGGTCGGTGGCTATGGAGATGATCGACGAGCATGTGAGGATGCTCGTCCTTTCGGCCTCCGATCCCTATGCCGTTCTCGGCGTTCAGGACGCCTTCTCGCGAAAGCCCGACCTTGTATGCGGCCCCGCATCCAATACCGAGGCGGCCATTGAGCTTGTGGGCAAACTCTGCGGCGTTCCGGCGTTGAATCTGATGCGCCGGCGGTCGCGGCCCCTGATCGCGGAAATGCTCAGCGAGCGTCTTGGCATGGGCTGAACGTTTAGCAGGAAGCCCGCCCGCCGCCTTCAAGCGCCTGCCATCGCTAGCGGATCACGTGCACCGAGCATTGCGCGTGGCGGACGACCCGATCCGCCGTTGAGCCCAGAAACAGGTTCTCAAAACCCGGTTTGTGCGACGCGAGGACGATGCAGTCTATTCCTTTGTCGCTTGCATAGTCGACGATCGTGGTTCCGGCGTGACCGGACACAACCACGGCGGACGCATTGGGGAGTTGCTCGGCCCATCCTTTGGTTTGCCGCTCCATATCTTCGCGGGACCTGTCGAGAATGTCCTCCGGGATCTGGAAGGAAACGTAAGCCGGAATGAACTCAAGCACGTGGAGCACCGTGAACCTGGCGTCCTCGTTCGCCAGCGCGCGGGCGGCGGCGACGGAAGCCG
>JASJAU010000020.1 GCA_030066855.1 Paracoccaceae bacterium
CGCTTCGGGAAGGTCCCAGCCGGATTTCGAAGCCTGCGACTTCCGTTCGCGCAGGTGTTGGGTCCAGAGTGCGGTGTCCAACGACGGCACGAAGTGGGTTTCGACCAGATTGCTGAGCAGCAGGACGAAGCGCCCGCGCCGCCAAATTCGTCGGAAAGCATTGAGATGCAGATCTTCGCGAGAGCGCTCATGCTCCCACGAAAGCGCGTCTTCCGTGGCGCGGATGACCAGCGGGCCAAGCGTCACGCCCGGAACGCCTTCAACCGTCGTGTCGAGGGGCCGGGTCGCGAGCGCAATGGCATGTCCGAAAACCTGCGCCTCTTTCCATAGCACGTGGATTAGAAAGGCGAAGGCGATCAGGCCAATGAAGAAGGTGTCGCCATCCTCGCCGGAACCGAGGAAGTACGTCAGCCCCGCCTCGGTCGTGACATAGCCCATCACGACGACCCAGAACGCCGACAAGAGCGTCAGACCGATGCGAAACGGCAGCCAGCCGCGGGCGATAACGCGCAGAACGCCGTTCTGGTCCTGTTTGTCGTCGACCGAGGTCTCGATCAGATCGGCCGGTGATATCGACCGGTCATGCAGGCTTGCGCGCGCTTGGTAGGTCATTGAAAATCCGCGAGTTTAATCCTCGCAGAGAGAACCCGCGAATTGCGGCGCGACTGCGGCAGGGCTGAGGAGAATGGGTGGCGAGCGCTCGCGCGTCGCGTGGTCAGCCCCGCCGCCTGCGCCTGCGTCCTCCGTCTTCCGCGCCGCCGGTATTGAAGCTGACATCGGGCAGCGGCGCGGCTGCTCGGAGTCGCGCGAAGGGCGCCGTCGCATGGGGGATGGCGTTGGCGGCCACGAAATGCTCTTGAAAGCGGGGCTCGATGGCAGTCTCGACCTTATGGATACGGTGAACCTCGGCTTCGATCTTGGCGCGGGCGTCGATGTCGCAAAGCGCGATGCGCGCGCCTGTTCCCGCGGCGTTGCCCGCCGACGTGACCTTGTCGAGCGCGCAATCGGGGATCATGCCGAGCACCATGGCGTGTTTCGGGCTGATATGGGCGCCGAACGCGCCCGCTAGCACCACGCTGTCCACGGAATCGGTCCGCAGTTCGTCCATCAGCAACCGGGCGCCCGCGTAAAGCGCTGATTTCGCAAGCTGAATGGCGCGGATGTCGCCTTGGGTCACGGTGATCTTAGGGCCGCCGTCGGCGGTGCCGTCGTGGATCACATAGGCATGGGTACGGCCTTTCGGGATGGCGCGGGGCGTTCCGGTCTGGGCGGCGGAGCCAATCAGGCCCGAAGCATCGACGATCCCCGCCATGCGCATCTCCGCCACCGCCTCGATAATACCCGAGCCGCAAATGCCTGTGACGCCGGTGGTGGCGATGGCGGCTTCGAAGCCGTCTTCGTCGGACCAGATGCCCGAGCCGATGACGCGGAAGCGGGGTATTTTGGTCTCGGGATCGATCTCGACCCTTTCGATCGCGCCGGGCGCGGCCCGCTGGCCAGAGGAGATCTGCGCGCCCTCGAAGGCCGGGCCGGTGGGCGAGGAGCAGGCGAGCACTTTGTCCTTGTTGCCGAGCAGGATCTCGGCATTGGTGCCGACATCGCAGATCAGGACGAGGTCTTCCGACTTGTAGGGCTCCTCCGAGAGCGCCACGGCGGCGCAGTCGGCGCCGACATGACCCGCGATGCAGGGCAGGAGATACGCGCGGGCGGCAGAGTTGATCGTCGCTAGGCCGACATCGCTCGCCATCCCGCTCACCGCGTCGGACGTGGCGAGCGCGAAGGGCGCCTGCCCCAGCTCGACCGGGTCGATGCCGAGAAGAAGATGGTGCATTACCGGATTGCAGACCACCGTCGCCTCGACGATCTGTCGGGCCGGGATGTCGGCCTCTTCTGCCAGTCCGGTCGCGAGACCCGCCATCGCGTCCCGCACCGCCTGGGTCATCTCGGCATCGCCGCCCGGGTTCATCATCGCGTAGGAGACGCGGCTCATCAGGTCTTCACCGAACCTGATCTGCGGGTTCATGACGCCGGCGGACGCGATGACCTGCCCGTTGCGCAGGTCGCAAAGATGGGCCGCGATGGTGGTCGAGCCCAGGTCGATGGCGAGGCCGAAAAGACGGCCTTCGAAGAAACCGGGCCAGATGTCGATGAGCTGGTGCCGTTCGGCTTCGTGGTCTTTCCAAAGCGCGACGGTGACGGCCCATTTGCCCTCCCGAAGTGCGGGCTGAAGCCGCGTAAGGACGGACAGCGGCGCGTCTAGGCCTTCAATTTCCCAGTCCCGGCGGAGGGCGTCGCGCAGCCGCTGCAGATCGCCCGAGGGATCATGCATGTCAGGTTCCTGCACCTCCACATAGTAGAGGCGCGTCGCCGGGTTCATGGTGATCTGCCGGGCGTCGGCGGCCTTGCGCACGACCTGTTTGTGGACCTGGCTTTCGGGCGGCACGTCGATGACGACGTCGCCTTCGATCGTGGCCTGGCAGCCCAGCCGTCGGCCCTTTTTGAGGCCCCGTTTTTCGTCGTAGCGCGCCTCGACCGCGTTCCATGCAGAGAGCGCGTCGTCGGAAACCGTAACGCCGTGTTTCGGAAAGCTGCCATAGCCGGGCGAGACCTGGCATTTCGAGCAGATGCCGCGCCCGCCGCAGACGGAATCCAGGTCGACCCCAAGTTGACGCGCCGCCGTGAGAACGGGCGTGCCCTTGTCGAACCGGCCCCGCTTGCCGGAGGGGGTGAAGATCACCAAGGCTTTGTCAGTCATGGGCTTTCCTGCCGGGTCTCGGGGCGCAACATACTCTCTCGCGGCCGGGGGAAAAGGCCCTCAGCGTCAGAATCCAGTCGTGAAGCGTCAATTGGCGCTGTCAGGGCGCGGGGAGGATGTCGATACCCCAGAACCATACGGCGAAGGGCACAGGAAAGACCGCAATCGCGACGGTCAGAAGGGTGGCGGGGGTGGAGAAGAGCCGGCTGAACCCGGCAGCGAAGGCCAGGCCGCCGCCGCCGCCGAAAACGACGTTGCCGGGCAGATTGATCAGGAGCGCGAGGAGGAGGTAGCGAGCCCGCCCAGTCAGCGGCCGGCACCAGCTTGGCGCGCGCGCCCGAAGCTCCTCCAGGCGTTCCTTCCGGGTCATGGCGCCAAGCCGGTCGATCAGCGACGCGGCGCGGGTGAGACGCAGGTCTGAGAGCGCGTCGCGCAGCCACCGATAGGGCAGGAAACGGCCGGCGAGAAAGGCGATCATCAGGCCGGTCACCGTCGCCAGATAGACGTAGGGAGCGATCTGGGCGCCCAGGCTGATCAGAAGGCTCAGTCCGAACTCGATTCCCGGCATGAAGGGCGTGGCGAGCGTCAGGATGTAGACCGCAAGCAGGATGGCGAGGAGGCCGAGCATGATGGCGGGCTGGCCCGAGGCTTCCGTCCGCATCATCGCCCATTCCGTTGCCGAGTGGATGGCCCAGACCAGGAAGGCGACGAAAGCTATCCGAACGAGAAGGCGAAGGAGGCCATGCGCGGCGGGCGCGGGATCGGCGGGTGGCGGCATTTGGCGAGAGTGGCGGCGATTGCGGAGGGCGTAAAGCGGCTTGTTCCTGGCGACACCTTTGGTGGTGCCGGTCAACCTGTCCAATCCGTCTCGTTGAGAGACGTGCCTTAGACGCTCACGCCCTCCGGCGCCGCCGTCCTTCGCGTCCGCCGCGTCCGCCGCCCGAGGCGCGGGCGGCCTGGCTGGCTTCGGCGAAGGTCTGGCCCTCGCCCACCGCGTCCAGAACGCGCGAGAAGCGGATCCACTCGCTGCCATTTGCGTCGTGGTTCGTGAGGAAGTTCGCGGCGCGGATCGCCTCCATCTCAACCGCCCGGACCGGGTTCATGATCGCGCTGGTCATTCCAGCGCCAATCGCCATGGGCAGGAAGGCCGCATTGATGCCGTGCCGGTGCGGCAGGCCGAAGGAGATGTTCGAGGCGCCGCAGGTCGTGTTCACGCCCAGCTCCTCGCGAAGCCGCCGGACCAGCGTGAAAACCTGCTGTCCCGCCGTCGCCATCGCGCCGACCGGCATGACCAGAGGGTCAACCACGATGTCATGGGCCGGGACGCCATAATCCGCCGCGCGCTCAACGATTTTCTTGGCAACCTCAAAGCGAACGTCCGGGTCCTCGGAGATACCAGTTTCGTCGTTCGAGATTGCGACGACCGGCAGGTTGTGCTTGCCGCAAAGCGGCAGAATCGCCTCCAGCTTCTCCTCCTCGCCCGTGGTCGAGTTTATGAGCGGGCGGCCCTCCACGACCTCCAGCGCCGCCTCGATGGCCCCGGTCACCGAGGAATCGATGCAAAGCGGCACGTCGGTGATCGCCTGCACGCGCTGGACCAACTCCTTCATCAGCGAAGGCTCGACAAAGTTGTTGTCGGCGTAACGCGGGTCCTCGGCCATCTTGTTCTTGAAGACCGCGCCGGAGTTCACATCGAGCACCATGGCGCCGCAGGCGACCTGCTCGAGCGCGTCTTTCTCCACGGTCGAGAAATCGCCGACCTCCAGCTCCGCGTTCAGCTTGGCGCGACCCGACGGATTGATGCGCTCGCCGATGACGCAGAAGGGCTCGTCGAAGCCCATCACGACAGTTTTGGTTTTCGACTCGAGGACGGTGCGGGTGCTCATGTCAGTCTTTCTTAGAGAGGTCAGGCCAGCGCGGCCGCGGGTTGGGCGGCGGCCCCGCCGCGGGACATCGCCCATTCGGCGGAGGCCTTGATGCCGCCAAGGGGGAAGATGTGAACATGGGTGATGGTGAAATCAGGATGGTTCGCCTTGTGCGACGCCAGCGCCCCGACAACGTCATCGGGCTCGTAGGGCATCACGAGTTTGGTCACATCCATCGCGCGTTTCTGCAACACGCGCAGTGACGGGCCGACGCCGCAGGCGATGGCGAACTTGATCAGCGTCTGAAGCTTGGCGGGGCCTGCGATGCCGATGTGGATCGGCAGGTCGATGCCTGCGTCCCGCACGCCATTGGCCCAGTCGATGATCGGCCCCGCCTCGAAGGCGAACTGGGTGGCGATCGCCATGCTGGCGTCGGTTCGCTCGCTGAAAGCCTGCTTCCAGCGGATCGCCGCCTCCACATTGGCCTCGCCGCCGTTCGGGTCGATATCGCGATTGCCCTCGGGATGCCCCGCCACATGCAGCCGCGTGAACCCGGTCTTGTCGAATAGCCCGGTCTCCAGAAGCTGCATCGAGCTCTCGAACGCGCCCTTCGGCTCGGGGATTCCGCCCGCAAGGATCAGGCCCTGCGTTACGCCCGCTTCGCCCTGATAGCGGGCGATCCAGTCGGCGAGCGTGGCCTCGTCCGCGATGATGCGCGCCGGGAAGTGCGGCATGACCTGAAACCCGTCTTCGGCAAGGCGCTTCGCGGTCCTCGTCATGTCCTCGATCGGCGTGCCGTCGATATGGGCGATGTAGACGCGGGTGCCTTGGGGCAGGAGCGTCTTGAAGTCTTCGACCTTCTCGGCCGTCCGAGGCATCACCTCGATCGAATAGTTGGCGAGAAACGCCTCCATGCCCCCATGGCGGGGCGTCTCGGCAGGCTTCCGTGCGAATTTCAAAAGCGCCATCAGCGCGTTCCTTATGCCACCGGGCCTCAGGCCCATCCGTCATTCGCGATCAATGTTTTGATCCGCGCATCGTCGTATTCCGACACGATCCGCGCCGCCTCGGATTTCGCGACATCTCCGGGCTCTCCTGCGACCTCATAAGGCTCGGCCTTTCGCCATTCCGACAGGTAAGCATCGGTATCCCGGGCGCCGACCTTCATCGCGGCGCGGTCGATCGCCTGCTCGAATCGCTCGGGCAGGGGGGCTTTCGCCCCGCGCCGGCCTTTGCCGACAATGACCTGCGCGGGGATGTCCCGCCAGTAGACGATGGTCACGCCAGGCATGATCGCTCCTTCTTCCTCCGCCCCTCCTACGCCTCCGCGCTGCGGATTTGGCGGATGTTTTCGACGTCTTTCCGCGTCTTCGCGACGCCCCATCAGATAGCTGCCAGGCCGGCCCAGCGCGAGGGCGGCGGTGATGAAACTTTCTCACCATCATCGTGAGCCTTGCGCGGTGTTTCGCCCGTCCTTAGGTTGAACGTAACTGTATTTGGAGGGCGACATGCCGCCCAAGCGTCCTGAGGGCGCTGACAGGTTCCCGCGCGCGGTCGAACCGTCCCCGCCCGTCAAGGCTGATCCGGCCGAGCTTTACGCCGCGCTGGACCTCGGCACCAATTCGTGCCGCATGCTGATCGCCCAACCGAAGGGCAATCAGTTCCATGTTGTCGACAGCTTTTCGAAATCCGTTCAGCTGGGGCTCGGTCTCGAAAAATCCGGGCGGCTGTCGCGCGGGTCCATGAACCGGACGATCCAGGCGCTTCGCACCTGCCGCAACAAGCTCGACAAGCACGAGGTCAGGCGTATGCGCCTCGTCGCCACCGAGGCCTGCCGCCGCGCCCGGAATGGCGCGTCATTCATGGCGAGCATCGAGCGGGAGACGGGGCTCGCGCTCGAGATCATTGAGCCGGAAGAAGAAGCGCGTCTCGCGGTCATCTCCTGCGCGCCGCTGGTCTCGTCCAAGACCGAGCAGCTTCTGGTCGTGGATATCGGCGGGGGGTCGACCGAGCTGGTCTGGATCGACCTGTCGCGGGTTCCGCGCGTCGAGCGGCCGCAATCGATCATGCGGCTGCATGCGGGTTTCAAGCAGGATTTGAACTCGCCGTTTCCGGCCGCCCGCGTCGTTGACTGGATTTCGGTGCCGCTCGGTGTCGCCACGTTGCGCGATCAGTTCAACGACGTGCAGGACGACGCAGCGCGCTTCGCGCTAATGAGCTGGTACTTCGAGGAGAACCTGTCCGACTTTTCGCCCTACGAGTCCGAACAGACCCGCGACGGGTTTCAGATTGTCGGCACATCGGGCACGGTCACCACGGTCGCGGCCAGCCATCTGGACCTGCGGCGGTATGACCGGAACAAGGTCGACGGTCTGCGCATGACTTCCGACCAGATCGACAAGGTGATCCGCAACTATCTCGATCTCGGCCCCGAGGGGCGGCGGAACGATCCGCGCATCGGGCGCGACCGGCACGCGCTGATTATGTCGGGCGCGGCGATCCTGCAGGCGCTGCTACGGCTTTGGCCGACCGACCGCCTGTCCGTCGCGGATCGCGGGCTGCGCGAGGGGTTGCTCTACGCGCAGATGTCGGCCGATGGGGTGCTGGACGACGGACCCTAGCGGGCTCAGGTTCCGCGATTGTGGGTCCGCGCGTGCATCTCTGCGATCATCCGGCTCGCCGTTTTCTCGAACATGAACGGCAGAACCGCGTGGATCAGAGCGGCGAAAGCGGCGGCGAAGAGCTTCATTGAGAACGAGAAAGCGAAGCGGGCGTGCTCGCCATAGGTTTCGTCAACGCTGGCGGGGTGATCTGTGAAAAGGCGGGCAATCATGTCGTGGTCTCCTGTCGCTTGCGGAGACTTTGCCTTTCATCTGGCGAGAATGCTTCCCAAAGATACGAATATTGGCTAGATTTGCGCACATATTATCCCAAAATGAGTGAAAAATTGAGAAGATGGACCAAATAGATCGCCGTTTGCTGGACGCCCTTCAACATGACGCGAGTCTCAGCCTCGACGCGCTCGGCGACAAGGCGGGGCTCAGCCGCAACGCGACATGGCGGCGGTTGAGAGCGTTAGAAGAGGCCGGCGTGATCCGGGGTCGGGTCGCGCTCCTTGATGCCGAGAAGCTCGGTCTTGGCCTCGCTGTCTTCATCCAGATCAAGACCAGCCGGCACGATCCGGCATGGCTTGAAAGCTTCGCCCGCGCGACACGCGACATGCCCGAGATCGTCGCCGCCTACCGCATGTCGGGCGATCTGGACTACCTGGTCCACGCCCGGGTCGCGGACATGGCGGAATACGACGCACTCTACCAAAGGCTCATCCGGAAGGTGTCAATGAACGACGTCTCGGCTTCCTTCGTCATGGAGGAGCTGAAATCGACCACGGCCTTGCCGATTAAAGAGGGGGTCTAATGCCGGTCCACTACATCTATCTCTTTTTCGCGGTTCTTGCGGAGACCATTGGCACGTCGGCGCTTCAAGCCAGTCAACAATTCACCAAACCGCTGCCGTCGATTCTGGTCGTCCTCGCCTATGGGCTCTCGTTCTACCTGCTGGCGCTGACGCTCAAGTTCATGCCGGTAGGCGTTGTTTATGCCATTTGGTCGGGCCTGGGGATCGTCTTCATCGCAGCGATCGGGCGGATCGTATTCGGTCAATCACTGGATGCACCGGCGATCCTGGGCCTGGCGATGATCATCGCCGGGATCGTTGTGATCCATCTGTTCTCGGCCGCTACGACCCATTAGCGGCGGCCCCAGGGACCGCCGCGCCTCTGCCGCCGCACGCGCGGGATTTCCGAGCGCACCAGGCGCGCGGCCGTTTCAGGGTAGGGCGGAGCGCCGTGGTTGCGGTTCCAGTGTCGGGGGCCGCCCAACCGGACCCAGGCGGGCAGGGTGAAGAGCAGGCCCGCAACGAATCCGCCGGCATGGGCCCAGTAGGCCACGCCGCCCCCGCCAGTCGGCATGGCCGAGCCCTGCGCCACCTGAATTCCGAACCAGGCGCCGAGGACGATCCAGGCCGGGACCGGGATGATGCGGAAGATGATGATGAGGATGATCAGCACGTCCACTCGCGCCCGTGGGTAAAGCAGCAGGTAGCCGCCCATCACCCCTGCGATCGCGCCCGAGGCGCCGACCATCGGGGCAGTGCTGGACGGGTCCGACAAGAACTGCGCCGCAGCCGCCGCCAGCCCGCTCGCCAGATAAAAACCAAGAAAGCCGAGATGCCCCATCGCGTCTTCCATGTTGTCGCCAAAGACCCAGAGGAACAGCATGTTGCCTCCGATGTGCATCAGCCCGCCGTGAAGGAACATCGAGGTCACAAAGGTCTCGGGCGAGGCGGCGGCGGGGACGAGACCCCATTGGAAAAAGAACCGCGCCAGGGCGAGCTCGTCCGAGAAAAGCGGGTAGTAACTGAGGAAAACCAGAACGTTGACCGCGATCAGCGACCAGGTGACGAACGGTGTCCGCCGGGAGGGATTGTGGTCGCGTATCGGGAACATGGCCCTAACGAAGGCATTCAGATCGCCCGCGTCAACCACCATAGGGGTCGCGGCTGGCGGGATCGTGACTTGACGGGGCGCCCATGGGCGCCACGCTTTGCGACATGAAATACGCCCTGATCAGCCTTCTGCTCGCTACACCTGCACTCGCCGACTGCCCGCCCGCGCCAAATATCATCGATGCTGAATCGGCGCTCTTCGACAGGATACGGGAGGCGCCGAACGAGATGGCCGCGCGGCCCTTGTCCAATGAACTTTGGGCGCTTTGGACCCTGGCGCCGGACGCTCAGGCGCAGGAGCTGCTGGAACGCGGCATGCGGGCGCGCGGGTCTTACAACTATCTGGAGGCGCGAGACGCCTTCGACCGGCTGACTGAGTACTGCCCGGAGTATGCCGAGGGGTTCAACCAGCGCGCCTTCGTAAACTTTCTGACGCAAAATTTCACGGCGGCGCTGGTTGATCTCGACCGCGCGATCGAACTTTCGCCGCGCCACGTGGGCGCGATCAGCGGCAAGGCCCTGACGCTCATCGGCCTCGGGCGCGAGGAAGAGGCGCAAGAGGTCCTGCGCGAGGCTGTCGGGCTGAACCCCTGGTTGAGCGAGCGGCATCTGCTGAAAGAACCGGACGGCGAAGACCTCTAGCCTTGCCCTCCGCCACCGCCCCGCCTACCAACGGCGGCGTGCGGGCGTGGCGGAATGGTAGACGCATGAGACTTAAAATCTCTGGGGCGCAAGCCCGTGCCGGTTCGAGTCCGGCCGCCCGTACCACTCTCACCAGTCCCGGTAGCTGGCCAGCCGCGCCCTCAGAAGCGCGATGTCGAGCCGGAGCGCGGCGCGCTCCGAGATGAGCGCCGACCGCAACGGATCATCGGCCGGGAGGCTCAGCAATC
Source organism: Paracoccaceae bacterium (assembly GCA_030066855.1). Lineage (GTDB taxonomy): Bacteria > Pseudomonadota > Alphaproteobacteria > Rhodobacterales > Rhodobacteraceae > Kangsaoukella. The sequence continues at coordinate 10,017 of JASJAU010000020.1, forward strand.
GCTGGTTGATACTCCGGATCTCCCGCCGCGCGTCGCCGATCTCGTCGTCTATGCGATGGTAGGTCAGACCGCGCGAGTTCGCGCGCTCCAGCCGGTCGATGTCTTCGTTGGGGCAGACAGGGCGGAGCCTGCGGCCCTGCGCCCCCTCGCGCCATGCGCGGGAGGGAGTGCAGTACACCTTCAGCCCCTCCTGCCGTCCCCCGTCCCAAGGTTCGAATTTCGGCGTGATGCCGTAATCCGCGCAGGCTTTGGCGTGCTGCTGGATGAAGGCGGCATCGCGCCCTTTGGTTCCGTCGGCATAGCCGATCCCGCGCCAGTCTCCGGCGCGGCAGGCGTCTTCGGACAGCGTGGCGCATCCAGCGAGCAGAACAAAAGCGGCGATTAGGGCGATCAGGCGCATCGGCGGTCACTCGGCAATTTCACTTGGGCCTTTGAGGCATGATAGGGCATGTCATGCAATAACGCCGGACAAAGGGGTGAGAATGGCCAAACGGACAAGCGGGAGGGGGCAGCGGGACTTGCGCGTCAAGGTAAAGTCGGCGCGCGGCCGCAAGCTGAGCTCCACGCGCTGGCTCGAGCGGCAGCTCAACGACCCCTACGTTAAACGCGCGCGGGACGAGGGCTATCGCGGTCGGGCGGCCTTCAAGATCCTGGAACTGGACGACAAATACCGCTTCCTCAAACCGGGCGCGCGTGTTGTCGATCTGGGATGCGCGCCAGGCGGATGGTGTCAGGTTGCCGTCACGCGAGTGAACGCGCTGGGCGAGAAGGCCGGCAAGCCGGTCGGGCGGGTCTTGGGGCTCGACCTGCAGGAGGTCGAACCGATCCCAGGGGCCGAGCTTCACCAGCTTGATTTCATGGAGGACGGCGCCGACGACAAGGTCAAGGACTGGCTCGGCGGTCCGGCGGATGTGGTGATGTCTGACATGGCGGCGGCGTCTTCGGGGCACAAACAGACCGATCACCTGAGGATAGTGGCCCTGTGCGAGGCGGCATCGGAGCTCGCATTCGACGTGCTCGAGCCAGGCGGAACCTTCGTGGCCAAGGTCCTGGCCGGGGGCGCGGAAGGCGGGTTGCAGACGCTTTTGAAGCAGCGGTTCGAAAAGGTGGCGAACGTCAAACCGCCGGCGTCGCGGGCGGATAGTTCCGAAAAGTTCGTGGTCGCGCTTGGCTATCGCGGGCGATCAGAGGCGGGTGAGAGTTGATCGCGATCATCTCGCCGGTGTCGGGCGGGCGCTAATCTCGACTCGAAATCGGAGGTTCACCCAATGTCCGGCAAGCTGGATTTCAAGAAAAGCGACAGGGCGCTCTACACGGGCAAGCGCGGTCGATGGGATGATATCGAAGTGCCTAAGATGGTCTTCCTCTCAATCGACGGTCAGGGCGACCCCAATGGGCCGGATTTCGCCCGCGCGGTCGGCGCGCTCTATCCGATGGCCTATGGGCTGAAATTCGCGATGAAAGCGCGGGAGGCTGACTTCGTCGTCGCGCCGCTTGAGGCCGCCTGGTGGGCCGACGACCCGGCGGCGTTCCGCGAAGGGGCGCGGCAGGCCTGGAAATGGACGGCGATGATGCGCGTCCCCGACGACATCACGGGCGAGATCTTCGTCGAGACGCGTGAGACGGTTCAAGAGAAGCTGGCCAAGAAGGCCGACGGCGACCCGGAGGCGGTGGGCGGTATCCGTCTGGAGCCGAGGGAGGAGGGCCGGTGCCTTCAAACCTTGCATATCGGTCCTTACACGGAAGAAGCCGAAACGCTCCGGGCGCTTCATGATGAGGTCATGCCGGCGATGGGAGTCACCTTCAACGGCCCGCATCACGAGATCTACCTGAGCGACGCGCGGCGGGTTGAACCGGCGAAACTCAGGACATTGCTCCGCCAACCGGTCCGGGCGATCTGACGCACCGACCGCGTTTGCCCAGTCTGGTCAGCCCTACCAGCCGCCCATAATCCGGAGCGAGGCATGGTTGTGGCGGACGCCGGCGGGAAGGTCGTTCGGACCCTTTCTCAGAATGCGGTTCACTTCGGCGGTCTCGGCGAAGCGGTCGTTGCGGGCGGTGGCGCGGAATTTGCGAAGGCTGAGCATCTCTTTGGTCTCCGTTTTTGGCGGATGGGCCCGCCTGACACCCTCAATCTCGCAATTCCCGCCGCGCTGCGCGTCGGGAGGCCTCCCCATTTTATTTCGCCGGGCTCCCCATTTTCACTCCCTATGAAATTCCCGGCAGGCTAGGTTTCCCTAAGGAGGCAGGGCGATATGGAACTGCTCGATAGGGAGCGCGAGCTGGAAGCGCTGTCACAGGCCTTGTCGGAGGCCGTTCAAGGGTGCGGCAGCGTCGCCCTTGTCACGGGCGAGGCCGGGATCGGCAAGACGAGCCTTTTGCGCGCCTTCGCCGCCGCGTCCGATCCGAGCGTCCGCGTCCTGCGCGGCGCCTGCGAGGATCTGAGCGTCGCCGAACCCCTTGGCCCCTTGCGCGACCTCCTTCGGGATTCGGATGTGGACCTGTCGGTCGATCTTTCGGAAACCGACCGGCACCTGGCAGTCTATTCGGACATCCTTGAGGCTTGCGCCGGGCATCCGGGTGGGACCGCCGTCATTATTGAAGACCTGCATTGGGCCGACGACGCGACGGTCGACTTCGTCCGGTTCTTGGCGCGGCGCATCATCGATCAGCCGATCTTGCTGGTCGTGAGCTCCCGCGCCGAGCGGACCGAAACCCGCCAGTTGCTGCGGCGGGCATTCGGCGACCTTTCGGCCGAAACACTCCAGCGCATCCCGCTCGCGCCGTTGTCGGAGGGCGCCGTCGCCGCGCTATGCCGGGCCGAGGCCCGCGATCCGGCCGCCATCTTCAACGCCAGTGGCGGAAACGCCTTCTATGTGACCGAGTTGCTGCGCAATCAGGACGAGAGCCTGCCGACGAGCATCCGCGACGCGGTGCTCGCCCGGGTCGACCGGCTGGACGATGACGCGCGATCGGTCCTTGAGGCCGCGTCAGTCATTCCGCGCCGGGCCGAAATCGCGCTGATCGAGGCCGTGCTGGCCGAAAGTCTCGATCTCGACAGCGCGATCGAGGGCTGTCTGAACGCCGGGTTGCTGTTCACGGATGGCGACGACTTGTTCTTCCAGCACGAGATCGCGCGGCAGGCGGTCTCTGGCGCGCTCTCCAGTTACAAGGCCCGGGCGCTGCACCGTCGTTTGCTCGACAGGCTGAGAGAGACGGGCGGCGCGGGGCTCTCGCGGCTGCTTCATCACGCCCAGGGGGCCGGAGACATTGCCGCGGTGGCCGAGCTGGCGCCCCGGGCGGCCGAAGCCGCCGCTGGCGTCGGGTCGCGCCGGGAATCGGCGGCGTTCTACATTCTGGCGGTCGAGGCGGCGGGCGAGCAGAGCGACGCCGATCTTCTCGAAGCCGCCGCCTTCGCCTGCTACCTTAGCGGACGTCACTTTTTTTCGGAGGGGTACCAGGTTCGAGCGCTGAAGCTGATCGGAGAGTCGGACGACCCGATCCGATACGGCGACGGCTTGCGAAAGCTGTCTCGCTACCGTTGGGTCCGAAGCGATTTTTCGGGCGCCTTCGAGGGGGTCCGGGAGGCTATTCGGGTCCTAGAAGACCATCGCGGCCCGGAGCTGGCGCAGGCTTATTCGTCTTACTCGCAGCTCCTTATGACCGGCTACCGCATGGCCGAGATCGAGGCGCCCGCGACCCGCGCGATCGAGCTCGCCAGAGAGTTCGACCGGCCCGACATCATCTGTCATGCGCTCAACAATCTTGGCATGTCAAAGACCCAAAGGGATACCGGCGAAGGGCGCCATCTCATGGCCGAAAGCCTCCGACTCGGACGGGAGCTGAAGAACCCCGATCACACGGCCCGGGCAATGATCAACTGGATGCATCTCGAGTACGACAGCTGCAACTTTGAGAACGCTCTAGAGCGGGCGGAAATTGCAGTTGAATACTCGCGCGAACAGGAGATGGACACCTACCTCCGATACTCGCTCGGCCTGATCGCCAGGGCGAATCTCGAACTGGGGCACTGGGAGGATGTGGCGGAAACGGCGGCGCGCGGGTTCGATCCCGACGACCGGATTCCCTACTCTCATCACTATAATGGAGCGACCGCGCTTCTCAGTCACCAGATTCGCACGGGCGGGCCGCCGGACAGCAATGTTGAGGCGTATCTGGGACTTTTTGATCATGACAACTCCGAGGATCAGCGCATCGCACCCTATGCGGAATTGATGGCTGAGCGCGCATGGCTGAGCGGGGAGGGGCGCGAGCCCGCGATCGCGCGGCTGCGCATGATCGCCGGCAAACCGACCGACCGGGCGAGCACGGCGGGGATCCCGGTCTGGCTGAAACGGCTGGGCGTGGAGCCGCCCAAGGAGGATGCCTCGGCCTATCCCAAGCCTCGGCGGCTCGAGCTTGATGGTGATCACGAAGGCGCGGCGCGGGCCTGGGCCGAACGGAAAGCGCCCTACAATCAGGCTCTGACCCTCGCCTTCGGGACGTCGGATCAGCAGGCGGCGGCGCTGGAGATCTTCGAGAGCCTCGGCGCCGCGCCTGCGGTCGCGAAGCTGCGCGAGATGCTTGGCCGGAAAGCGCCAACCAAACGCGGCCGTCCCGCCGCTGACGGGCCATATGGGCTGACCGGACGCCAGCTTGACGTGCTCCGGCTTTTGGACGACGGGCTGACCAACAGCCAGATTGGCGAGAAGCTCTTCATCTCGCCCAAGACTGTCGATCACCACGTCTCTGCCATCCTCGCCCGGCTCGAGGCGGCGTCGCGGGGCGAGGCGGCGGCGAAGGCGCGGAAGCTTGACCTGATCTAACAGGCTCGATGTGCCGGCGCCGCCCGCCGTTGCTCGAAGATTGATCTGCGTCATTTCAAACTCGGCACGTGGCGGGCACCCTGCCAGCATGATCGAATATCGGATACATGGACGGGGCGGGCAGGGCAGCGTTGCGGCTGCCTATCTGCTGGCCGCCGCCGCCTTTCACGCCGGACAGATGTGCCAAGCCTTTCCCGCCTTCGGAGCCGAGCGGCGGGGCGCGCCCGTCACCGCCTTCGTCCGTACCGACGAACACCCGATCCGCCTCAGGTCCCAGGTGAGGGAGCCGCATTTCCTGATCGTCCAGGATGGTACGCTCCTGCAGGATGCTGGCATCACTTCCGGTCTCCGCCCCGGAGGTGGCATGATCGTGAACACGACGCGGACGAGCGAAGATATCAGCGAGCGTTTCGGACACCGCGCTCTCACGGTCCGCGCGACTGAGTTTGCAGTCGAGGAGATCGGACGCCCGATCCCCAATACCGCGCTACTCGCAGCGTTTCTGTCGGCCACAGGGCTTTTCCCAATCGACTCGCTTGCGGCGGCGCTGCGCGAGCGGTTCTCGGGGGAGGTGCTTGAAGGAAACCTGAGGCTCGTCGAAAGGGCGGCCGGAACGGTTGAGCGGGAAACCTGGAAGGAGCCGGCCGATGCTTGAAGCCCTCGAGGGAAGCCAGGCTATCGCCCGGGCCGTCGCGCTTTGCCGCCCCGATGTCGTCGCCGCTTATCCGATCACGCCTCAGACCCACATTGTCGAAGCGCTCTCGCGTCTCGTTGCCCAAGGCGACATGAAGACGGAGTTCGTAAGCGTCGAAAGCGAGTTCTCGGCGGCCTCCGTGGTTCTCGGCGCCGCGGCGGCGGGCACGCGTGCCTATACTGCGACCGCGAGCCAGGGCGTTCTGCTAATGGCGGAGGTTCTGTTCAACATCGCCGGCTTGCGCGTTCCGCTGGTCATGACGGTGGCGAACCGCGCCGTGTCCGCTCCGCTCTCGATCTGGAATGATCACAGCGATTCGATGGCGGTGCGCGATTCCGGCTGGATACAACTCCATTGCGCGGACAATCAGGAGGCGGTCGACACCACGATTCAGGCCTTTAGGATCACGCAGGAGACCGAGCTCCCCGTCATGGTTTGCATGGACGGGTTCGTCCTGACCCACACTTTCGAGCCCATCGACCTGCCCACGCAGGACGCGATTGATGGATGGCTTCCGCCGCTGGAGTTCTCGCGGAAGCTTGATCCGGGCGATCCCAAGTCGCTGGGCACTCTGGTTTCGCCGGATTTCTTCGCCGAAGTCCGCCACAGCCACCATGCCGCTATGACCAAGGCGCTTTCGGTGATCGGCGAGGTGGATGAGGCCTGGTCGGCGCTCACTGGCCGAAGCTGCGGCGGGCTTCTCGAGGTCTCGGGCGATCCTGCTGCCCGGATAGGCATCCTCGCGATGGGATCGACCTGCGGCACGATCCAGACCGGCATGGAGCATGCGGCGGGCGAGGTCGGATCCGCCCGGCTGATCAAGCTCCGCGCCTTCCGTCCCTTCCCGGCGGATGCGCTCCGCGCGGCGTGCGAGGGCCTTGACCATCTGATCGTGATCGACAGGGCGATTTCGCCCGGGCTTGGCGGCGTGGTCGGTACCGAGGTCGCCGCAACCCTAGCCGACGTGCCAGGCGCCCCGCGCATCCACAACCACGCGCTCGGGCTGGGGGGCAGGGATATCCCGGAGACGATATATGCCGATCTGATGGCGACGGTTACCGATCCCGACTCGCCCGCGTTTTCGGTTTTCGACGCCGATATGGAAAAACTCGATCCGGAGGACAGGTGATGTCGACGGAAGGACAAGACGCGGCCCGGCTTGCGGAGTTGCGCCAGAAATTCGGACGTGAACCGTTGCCGCCCCGTGAGGGAGAGGCCGAGCAGTCGCCGCGCGACGCGCAGCCGAGGTTCCGCGGCCTTGAGAGCGGCCATCGCGCCTGTCAGGGCTGCGGCGAAGCGCTGGCGGCGCGCCTGGTGATGGAATGCGCAGGGCCGGACGTGATGATTGCCAACGCCACCGGCTGTCTTGAGGTCTTCACCACGGCCTGGCCGCAATCGGCGTGGCGCGTGCCTTGGGTGCATTCGCTCTTTGAGAACGCGGCGGCGGTCGCCTCCGGCATGGAAGCAGCCATGAAGGCCAAGGGCCGGAACACCAAGGTGCTGGCCTTCGGCGGCGACGGCGGCACCTACGACATCGGCTTTCAGGCGCTCTCGGGCATGCTCGAGCGCTATCACAACGTTCTCTACGTCTGCTTCGACAACGAAGCCTATATGAACACAGGCATCCAGCGATCCTCCTCGACGCCCCATGCGGCCACGACAACCACGTCGCCCGCCGGGAAGGAGCGGATGGGCAAGCGCCACCTCAAGAAAGATCTGTTGTCGATCATCGCGGCTCATCACATCCCCTTCGCCGCCTCCGCCTCGGTCGCCTATGCCGCCGATCTTCAGCGCAAGGTGCGCTACGCAATGGGCGTGGATGGCCCGACTTTCCTGGTCGTGCACAGTCCTTGCCCGCTCGGCTGGCGCCATGCGAGCGCGATGACGATCGAAGTCGCCCGCCGCGCCGTGGAATGCGGGCTCTTCCCGCTGGTAGAGATCGAGCGCGGCGCGGTGACCAATGTGATGCCGATCCGCGACGTGCGGCCCGTCACAGATTATCTTTCCTTGCAGGGCCGTTTCGCGCATCTGATGAAAGATGCCGACAGCCGCGCGGCGGAGGAGCGTGCGCATCTGCAGGCTCTCGCCGACTACAATATCGAGGTCTTCGGCCTTCGGGGCGACAGCCCCGACGCCGCCGATACGACCGGCACGGCGGTCGTGGGCCGCAGCGGCCGCCCGGCCGGGAGGATCTAGCATGACTGTTCTGACGCGAGGCGCCTATGCCGGACCCGGCACGTCTCTGGACTTCAAAACCGGGAACTGGCGCTCAACAGAAAAACCCGCCCATATCCACGCCAAGGCGCCCTGCCACGCGGCCTGCCCGGCCGGGGAGGATCAGCAGGCCTGGTTCGCCAAGCTGCAGGAGGGCCATGCAGAGGACGCCTGGCGGGAGCTCGTCAGCGCCAATCCGCTGCCCGCGATCACCGGCCGCGTCTGCCCGCATCCCTGCGAGACCGCCTGCAACCGCGTGGCCGTCGAAGGCGCGCTCGCCATTCATAATGTCGAGCGCTGGTTGGGCGACGAGGCGATGCGCCGGAACTGGGCCTATCCGGTCACGGAGCCAGCCGAGGACGCGCCTGATGTCGCCATCGTCGGCGCCGGTCCGGGCGGCGTATCGGCAGCCTACCATTGCCTGCGGCACGGGCTCCGCGCGACGCTTTACGAGACCGCGCCCGAGGCGGGCGGGCTCCTGCGCTCGGCCATCCCGCGCACGCGCCTGCCGCGCGAGACGATTGACGCCGAGCTGGCCCGCGTTCTCGGCCTCCCTGGCATCACCTTGCATACCCGCGCCCGGCTGGGCCGCGATGTGACGATCGACGAGCTGAAGCGGAAGCACGCGGCGGTGCTGCTCGCGCCGGGCTGTCAGGAAGGCAAGGAATGGTCGGTCGACGGCGCGGTGCCGGCGGACCTGCACGAGGGCCTCCACCTTCTGAAGGAGTTCATGGACCATGGCGCCGTGCCGGAGGCCAAGAACGTGATCGTCCACGGCGGCGGCAACACGGCGATGGACCTTTGCCGAATCATGAAGCGTTCGGGCGCCGAGACAGTGACCCTAATCACCGCGTCTGTCCTGCCGGGGCCCGATGCCGATCCGTCAGATGTGATCAACGTGGTGCCGCGCGAGCTGGAGGAGGCGCTGGAAGAAGGCGTCGAGGTCATCGAGCACGCCACGATCAATCGTCTTATCATGAAAGGCAGCCAGGTCTGCGGCGCCGAGATTCAGAGCCTTCGGAAGCTTCCGGGTCAGGACGGCCGCTCGCGCCGCGTCGGTTTCGAGGGGACCGAGCGGGTGATAAACGTCGATATGGTCATTCCCTGCATTGGCGAGCGGGTCGATCCGGAGGGGCTGAACGGCCTTGTCGACCATGGCTACCTTCGCCCGAGCGACCGGTTCGGACGACTGGCGGAGGAACGGGTTCTCGCGCTCGGCGACGCGCGGGGCGACCGGGGCACCGTCGCCGACGCCATTGGCGACGGCCGCTTGGCGGTCAGCGCCGTCGCCGCTCAACTCGCGGGCGAGAGCGATCCGCCGGCGGACGCGCGCGGCGAGATGCCGTCCGGCGGTCTGAACCTGGGATACTACGAAGGCATCTCCCGCGCCGTTGCGCCGAAGCTCGCCGTCGCCGATCGGACCTTTGACAAGGAGATCGAGGGCGACATCGGACGTGCGGCGGTGATGGCTGAGGCGGAGCGCTGCATGGCCTGCGGCAATTGCCTGGCTTGCGACAATTGCTGGACCTTCTGCCCTGACAACGCGGTCATCAAGACCGAGGAGCTCGCCGTCGACGGGTCGCACTACCTGTTCGACATGGATTTCTGCAAGGGCTGCGGAATCTGCGCGCATGAATGCCCGACAGGCTTCATCCAGATGCTACCCGAAGAGGCGGGCGGCTGAAGCGTTTCGCAGGGTTGGCCGGCGTCGCGATCGCCGGACGGATCGGACGCCGGCTCCTCGGCATCCGTGTTGCGAGTGACGGAACACGCCAATGAATCACACCGGGCGCCGGCACGATCTCGACAATCTGCGGACCGCGTTGATCGTTCTCGTCGTCCTGCACCACATCGCGTTGATCTATGGCGGTGTCGCGCCGTTCTACTATCAGGAGACGCCAGAGGAGGGCTCCTTGGCGCCGGTGCTGCTCGGGGCCTTCGTGCTCATGAACCAGGCCTGGTTCATGGGGGCGATGTTCTTTCTGGCGGGATACTTCACCCCCGGAGCCATCGGCCGCCAGGGGCCGTCGCTCTTCCGCAGGCGCCGCTGCATCCGGCTAGGGGTACCGATCCTTCTCGGCCTGTTCGTTCTTGAGCCAGTATCGCGATCAGCTGCGTGCCTTTATCTGGGTGACAAGGATGGAGCGGCGATCAGAGCGATCTGGTCGGACTACCCGGACCTCATCGGACTTGGACCGCTCTGGTTCGTCTTCCTGCTGCTGATCTTCTCGATCGGCTCTGTCCTATTCCCCGGCGGTGGCCAAGCCGACACCAATAACCAAGAGGCAGGCCAGCGCTTTGCCGGACCACTCCCGATCGCCGCTTTCGTGCTGGGGCTCGCGGCGGCGAGTTTCCTCTGCCGGATGGTTATCCCGATCGGGACTGAGTTCCACCTGCTCTCGCGCCAATTGAACTTCCCGACAATGTCGTATTTCCCGCAGTACCTCGCCCTCTTCACTATAGGTGTCGCAGCTTCCAAGCGCGGTTGGCTCGCTTCTCTGCCCAGGTTCGCTGGTTGGATAGGTTTGGCCACAGCCGTCCTCGCCACTCTGGTTCTGTTCCCGGTGTCGCTCGATCCGCGATGGGGCTTAAATCCTGCGACGGGCGCGCCTCCGTTTCTCGGAGGCGGCACCTGGCAATCGGCGGTCTATGCGCTTTGGGACTCCGCGATGGTTGTCGGCGTGGGACTTTCGCTTCTCGCGCTGTTCCAAAGACGCCTCAGCGGAACCGGACCCGTCAGGAGGCTCATGGCCAGACACAGCTATGCGGTCTACGTCATTCACATCCCCGTTCTACTCTACGCGGCATTGCTCCTGCGGGAGATCGAGCTTTCTGCGATGCACAAGTTCGCCCTCGCCGCTGTCGTGATGGTGCCGCTGTGTTTCGCGGCGGCAATGCTCGCGCGGCGCCTTCCGGGTCTGAACCGGGTGTTGTAGCGCCTGCTCGGGCGCGTGGTCAGAAAGCCAGCCCTGACACGAGCGCGAAAACCATGATCAGCAGGAAGACGCCCTTGACCCCATGCAGGATCAGGGCGAACCAGTTGCTGCGGAAGTACCGCGACGGGAGCGTCCAGGCAAGCGCGCCGACGACGATGAACCCGATCCGAAGCGGCACGTGCATGGGGTAGGGACCAAAGAGGACGGCATTGGCCGCCCAGTCCCATCTCCCGAAGACATCGCGCATCTTGGGCAGGAGCACCCCGCGAAATAGCAGCTCCTCGCCCAAGGCGTAGTTGAAGATGCAGGCGACAATCGCCACCGCAAGTATCCACCAGGCGCCGACAAACTGCGGGTCAGCCAACATCTCAAGATTCATTTCGGGAAGCTCGGCCACGAAAGGGAAGGGGATTAGGATCAGCCGTCCCAGCAACGGTCCCAAGGGCGACAACTCGATCGCCGCATAGAACAGAAACGCTGGGATCAGCCACCACATGAGCCGCCATGTCCGTCCGCCTGTCTTCGGATCGCGCGGCGCGGCGAGCCAGACGCGGTCTCTGAAGGTCGCCCAAGACCTGAGCGATCCTTCTTGGGATAAGACGATCATCGACACGATGAACTGCCAGATCATGCCGGCGATCATCAGATACCAGAACGTCAGGCCGTGCCGGATCGTCCCCGGCTCGGCAAACGCCGGAGCTACGACGAATGCCAGGATCGGCATGGGCGCAGTGATGGCCGCCCAGATGGCGAGGATCTTCAGAAGGCTGTACTGGACGTCGTCCGGGATCTGGATCGCGTCTCCATACGGCATCTGATCGGCTTCCTTCAGCATGTTCGGCGGAACTCGCAAAGGCCCTTCTAGGAACTCTTGGCACGTGCGGGCCGGATCGGCAGGGAGCGTCAGCGCTGCTGCTTCTGGGAGCGAAGATGTCCGCCGGTGTCGATCGCGCCCGGAGACTTGACGTCATCCGCGCGGACAGCTGTTGTTGTCGCTGGCAAGGGCGATGTTCGCGGGCCGCAAGATTTCGGAGCGATTGACCGATCGGTTCTGTCCGGGGTCCTGCCGCCGAAAGAAACCCGCGACCCCGCCACGCGGGTTACCTTATGTCAAGGCGCGGCGCCGGCCTTTCCTGTTATGTAGGATCCGCGCAATCGCTGATGATCGGACCCAGATGCCGCGCCCGAAGCAGAAATCAAAAGATCGCTCGCCTTCGCCACAAGCTCCGGAGCGTCCATCGCTCCCGGTTCCCGTTCAGAAGGACTCTGGTCGCGGCGACCTCGACAGGCAGGTCCACGCCGCGATCGCGCGGCTCACGGGCGGGGTCTCGCCCTATGCCGTGGCGGCGGCATGGATTGACTGGACGATGCACACCAGCCGGGCGCCAGGACGGCAGCTCGAACTGGCTGCCCGCGCGCGGGAGAACCTGGAGAAGCTGAACGACTTCGCGCTGGAGAATTCCACCGGGCAGGATGCGGAGGAACCTTTTCAGCCCCGGGATTACGACCCGAGATTCAGACATCCGGCATGGGAGAACCCGCCCTATTGCTACTGGAAGCAGGGGTTCCTCTCGGTTCAGGACTGGTGGCGGCAGGCGACGCGCCCATTCCCGGGCCTGAGCCAGGAAGACGCCGCGCGGATGGAGTTCTTGACGCGTCAGGCGCTCGATACGATGTCCCCCTCGAATCTCCCCTGGCTGAATCCGGCCATTGTGGAGGAGACGATGAGGACAGGAGGGCGAAACCTCGTTGAAGGCTCCCGGAATTTCGTGGAGGACGCGGTTCAGACCATGCTCCAGACCCGCAAACCCGCCCCTGCAGGCTATGAGATCGGCAAGGACCTCGCCTGCACGCCCGGCGAGATCGTCTATCGCAACGAGATCTTCGAGTTGATCCAGTACGGCCCGCAAACCGACGCGGTCAAAGCCGAGCCGGTGCTGATCGTACCGGCATGGATCATGAAGTACTACGTGCTCGATCTCTCGCCCGAGAACTCGCTGGTCCGCTACCTGGTCCGGCAGGGCTTCACCGTGTTCATGATCTCTTGGGTGAATCCGTCGAAAGATCAGGCCGAACTCACGCTCGAGGATTATCGGAAACGGGGCGTCATGGAGGCGCTGGATGCGATCGGCAGGATCGTCCCGGGGCGGAAGGTGCACGCGAACGGTTATTGCCTGGGCGGCACGATGCTCGCCATCGCCGCGGCGACGATGGCGCGGGACGGCGACGATCGACTGGCCAGCGCGACGCTAATGGCGGCCCAGGTGGATTTCGCTGAGGCGGGAGAACTGTTGCTGTTCCTCGACGAGAGCCAGGTCGCGTTCCTCGAAGACATGATGTGGGACCAGGGCTATCTGGACCGCCCGCAGATGGCCCGCGCCTTTGCGGCGATCCGCGCCGAAGACCTGATCTACACCCGCGCCGTGCGACGGTATTTCCTCGGAAAGGAGGACATGCCGTCCGACCTCGGCGTCTGGAACGCGGACACGACACGCATGCCCGCGAAGATGCATGGTGAGTACCTCCGCTCTCTCTTCTTGGAGAACCGGCTGACAGCAGGGCGTTTCGCGGTCGAAGGACGGGTCATCGCGCTCAAGGACATCGATGCGCCGATGTTCGTCATCGGGACCGAAACGGACCACATCGCGCCTTGGAAATCCGTCTACAAAGCGGCGCTCTTCACCAACAATGACCTGACGTTCCTGCTGACTTCTGGCGGCCACAACGGCGGCATCCTGAGTGAGCCTGGCCATCCAAGGCGGCACTACCGGATCGGCCGGCGTCAGGACAGCGACCTTTACGTCTCGGCTGACCAGTGGCTGGAGCGGCATGAGCCGATCGAGGGCTCTTGGTGGCCGGAGTGGGTGGATTGGCTTTCGTCGCTGAACAGCGAGACCGCGCCGCCGCCGGATATGGGCGCGCCGAAGCGCGGCCTTCCGGTTCTCGGCAGCGCGCCGGGAACCTACGTGCACATGCAGTGACCGCGCTCAGCCCCTTTTGCTCAGAATGAGCCATTCGCCAATATTCTCGCGCGTCACGTAGCCCAGGAAGGCGCGGCGCGGGTCGGTAATCGCGACGGCGGGGACGTCCCGTTGCTGCAACCCTTCCAGAACCTCCTCCAGCGGCGCGTTAAGATCCGCGCTCGGGATCGCCGTGGTCATCACGTCCGAGACCCGCGCCGTCGGCCTGTCCTGGCTCATCTGGATCACGATCGAGGCCTTTGTGAGGAAGCCGACAAGATCGCCGCCGACATCGAGCACCGGAAACTCATGCTGCGTCGTGCGCACCAGGGCCATCGCGGCGGTCTCGATGGTATCTTCCGGCCTCAGCGTCTCGAAAGTCGTGATCATAGCGTCGCGGGCGGCGACGTTCCGCGACCGGCTTTTGAGGTCCACATCCGAGCTTTCCGCAGCGGCAGCGAGGAAAACGAAAACCGCTATCAGAAGAAGCAGCGGGTTCCCGGAAAGCAGACCCAGAACGCCGAACAGGAATGCGATCGTCTGCCCGGCGCTCGCGGCGACTTGGGTCGCCGTCACCCTACCCATAAACATCGCGAGAACCGCGCGCAGGACTCGACCGCCGTCCATCGGGAAGGCTGGGATCATATTGAAGACGACGAGAAAAAGATTCACGGTGGCGAGGCGCGAAAAGAAACCTTGCTCGGGGTCCTCGATCGCCTCGAGCGCGTCGATGCGAGTCTCGACGCCGTGAAGGACTGTGATGACTGCCCAGATGACCACGTTCACCGCCGGCCCGGCCACCGCGACCGCGATCTCCTGACGCGGGTTCTCGGGCAGCCGCTCCAGCCGGGCCATGCCCCCGATCGGCAGAAGCGTGATGTCCGGCGTCTTGATCCCATAACGCCTCGCCATCAGGGCGTGCCCGAACTCATGCGCGACCACGCAAGCGAAGAGCGCCAGGATGAAGCTCACGTTCTCAAGTGCCGCCGCGGGCCCTTCGGCGACGAAAGCTGCCACCGCAATCCAGATGAGCAGAAGGAAGAACGTCGCATGCACGCGAAGTTCCGAGCCGAAGAGCCGGCCGATGGAGAAAGACCAGGACATGATCCGAAGCTACGCGATGGCTCGGGCCATAGGAAGCGAGCGCGTCAGACGCCCGGGAGGTCCACATAGACGAGCGCGTGGTCGCTGGCTTGCGGATGGGGGGAATCGTCTGCTTCCGGATGGGACTCATCGTTCGCCCGGACAATCACTGGCTCGGTGTCGCGATGCTCTCGGTCCAGTCGGGGAGAGATCAGAATGCGATCCGGCGTGGAATGCGCCCCGCTCTTGGGCATCTCATGCGTCCAGCGCGCCGTGGGTGGCAGACGGTCCAGAAGGTCGACCGAAAATCCATCCTTCAGGACGGCGAGCGCTGACGGTTCGTCGTCGGAGGGCTCATTCAGATCGCCAAGGATGATCCACCGCTCATCTTCCGGCCTCTCAAAGCTGTCTTCAACAATCCGCCGCACCGCTCTCGCCTCCGCGACTCGGATCGCTTTTGACCGCGCGCGGTCCGGATAAGGCGCTTTGAAATGCGCGATGAAGAGCGTGATGCCGGCAAAGCGGAGCTGCAGGCAGTCCCTTCTGAGCAACGCGCGGTCGCGCAGGTCGGGCGGTAGATCTGTCAATCCGAAATCGGCCCCGGTCTTCGCCGCATGGCTTGTAACCTCTGACGGTTCAATACGGCTGAGCGCTGCGATATTGAGCCCTCTTCCGTCGTTTCCTGGCAAGCAGATGCGAAACGGGTAGGGCGCAGTTCGCGCGCGCGTCAGATATTGGTCGTGGAACCGATCCAGCGCCGCGCGGTCGAAGACCTCCTGCAAGGCCACAACATCGGCGTTCGCCTGCGCTATCAACGCCGCTGAAAGCCTGCGGTCCGCTGCGGCGAGCGCCGGATTCTCCGAGGACGGTCCGATGTCGTCGTCGTAGGCGCCGTGAAGCGCGTCGCCGTCATCGGTTTTTGAAAGCCGAAGATTCTGGATGTTGAACGTCGCCACCCTCATGCCCCCAACCTAAGCATCAGACGGAACGACGGCTCAACAAGCGTGTGAACCATTTATTCTGGACATGTGTGTACGGATCGTCAAAATCTCGCCTATTGAACTACCGAGCGCCATGGCCTGAAGGGCTGCGCGCCGAGAACGCCTTCGAGGGAGGAACTCCGTGAAGTCTCACTATCAAGCCGTTGTCATCGGCGGGGGCGTTGTCGGCGCCTCCGTTCTCTACCACCTGGCGAAATTCGGCTGGAAGGATGTCTGCCTGATCGAGCGCGACATTCTCACTTGCGGGTCCAGCTGGCATGCTGCCGGCGGCGTGCACGCGCTCAATGCGGATCCCAACATCGCCAGTCTTCAGGCCTACACTATCGACCTCCTGAGCGAGATCGAGAAGGAATCAGGGCAGTCGGTCGGCCTGCACATGACCGGCGGCGTGACGCTGGCCGGGACGCCGGACCGCTGGGAATGGCTGCAATCGGCCTATCGGGTCTTTCAATCCATTGGCATCGAAGACGTGCGCCTGATCACGCCCGAAGAAGCCAAAGAGCACTGCCCGGTCATGTCTACCCACGGCATTCTTGGCGGCATGTGGGCGGACCGGGAGGGCTACATCGATACCACCGGCACGGTTCACGCCTATGCCGGCGCCGCCAAGAAACGCGGGGCCGAGGTGATCGAGCACAACCGCGTCCTGGAGCTCCACCAGATCGCGAATTGCTGGGAGGTCGTTACGGAGAAAGGCACCATCACCACCGAGCACGTGGTCAATGCAGGCGGGCTGTGGGCCAAGCAGGTGGGCCGGATGGCGGGCATTGAGCTGCCCGTGTCCCCGCTCAACCACCACTACCTGATCTCGGACACGATCCCCGAACTGGTGGGCGCCGAGCGCGAGCTGCCGCTCGTCGTGGACCTCGAGGGTTTCACCTATATGCGGCAGGATCAGAACGGAATGCTGTTGGGCATCTATGAGATCGACCATGAGCACTGGATGATGGACGGCGCGCCCTGGGAATACGGCATGCAGCTCCAACAGGAGGATCCCGACCGGATCGAGAAGGAGCTTATCCTGGGCTTCGAACGCTATCCGGTCTTGCAGAACGTCGGCGTCAAGACCTGGGTCAACGGCGCCTTCACCTTTTCGCCCGACGGCAATCCGCTAGTGGGCCCCGTACGTGGCAAGCCGGGCTACTGGTGCGCCTGCGCGGTCATGGCGGGCTTCCTGCAGGGCGGCGGCGTCGGCAAATCGCTCGCCGAATGGATGATCCACGGCGAGCCGGAAGCGGATGTTTTCGGCATGGATGTGGCGCGCTATGGTCCCTTCGCCGAAAACAGGCAGTTCATCAAAGAGACGACGGGCCAGTTCTACAGCCGCCGCTTCGTCATGACCTATCCGAACGAGCAGCTGCCCGCCGGGCGCCCCCTGAAGAAGGCGCCGGCCTATGACGCGATGACGGCCGCCGGCTGCCAGTGGGGCGCGAGCTGGGGGCTGGAGGTGCCGCTCTATTTCGCGCCGTCGCCCGATTTCGCCGAAACCCCCACGCTCAAGCGCTCCAACGCGTTCGAGATCGTCGCGGAGGAGTGCAAGGCGACCCGGGAGGGCGTCGGCCTCCTCGATATCTCGGGCTTCTCTCGCTTCGAGGTGACCGGCGCTGGAGCCGAAGCCTGGCTCGACCGCGTCATGGCCAACAAACTGCCCGCGCCGGGACGGGCGCGCCTCGCGCCGATGCTCAGCCCCGAGGGCAGGCTCAAGGGCGATCTGACCATTTTCAACTGGGGCGACGGCACCTGGTGGATCATGGGCAGCTATTACCTCCGGGCCTGGCACATGCGCTGGTTTGAAGACCACTTGGGAGAGCACGTTAGAGTTCGCGACATCTCTGACGCCGTGGTCGGTTTCAGCCTGCCCGGGCCATTAAGCCGCAAGGTCATGGAGAACGCGACGGAAGGCGACATCGCGTCGCTGCCTTTCATGGGCTGCGGGACATTCGACATCGGAATGCTTCGCACCAAGGTCGGACGCCTGTCGGTCACAGGCGAGCTCGGCTACGAGATCCATTGCTCGGCAGCCGAGCATCTGACCCTCCGCGAGACCCTGTTGGCGGCGGGCGAAGAGTTCGGCATCCGCGAGATCGGTTTCAACGCGCTGCTCAGCCTCAGGCTCGAGAAGAGCTTCGGCATCTGGAGCGCCGAGTTCACCCAGGCCTACACGCCGGGCGAAACCGGCCTCGACCGCTGGATCGCCTGGGACAAGGGAGATTTCGTGGGCCGTCAGGCGGCGATGGCCGAGCGCGACGCGAACGCGCCCGCCCAGCGCGTGGTGACGCTGGCGGTCGATGCGACGGATGCGGATGCGAGCGGCTATGAGCCGGTCTGGCTGAACGGCAGCCGCGTCGGATTTGTGACCTCCGGCGGTTACGGTCATACTATCGGCACGTCGCTCGCGATGGCCATGGTCGACGAGGACGCCTGCGCGGAAGGGACCGAGCTTTCGGTCCACATCGTCGGGCAGGAGCGCAAGGCCCGGGTCGTGGCGCCTTCGCCCTATGATCCGAAAGGGATGGTCATGAGGGCGTGACCGTATGAGCCTGGAAAACGAAGGCCGGGCCAGAAGCCGCCGCCGCAGGGGTAGGGCCAACGATGGCCCGGCCGCAGCTCGCCAGGTGAACTACCGCCAGCTCCGCAACCCGTTTCCGTTGATGCCGGTCTTTCCCGACGACCAGGTCGAGGACATGCACCAGACCGCGCTTTGCGTGCTGGAAGAGCTCGGAATGCGCGTGCTGCTGCCCGAGGCGCGGTCCATCTTCGCCAAAGGCGGCGCGCGTGTTGTGGACGAGATGGTCTTCATCGGGCGAGACATGGTGGAGGCTGCGATCGCCGCCGCGCCGAGGTCGATTACTTGCCGGGGCGGCGCCCGCTCGCGCGACGTTGTTCTGGAGCTCGGATCGCTGATTTTTCAGGCCGGCGCAGGCGCTCCCCACGCAACGGATCTCGAGCGGGGCAGGCGCCCGGGGTCCGCGAGGGATTACATCGAGTACCTCCAACTGACGCAACACTTCGACGTTTTTCACATGATCTCGCCGCAGGTCGAGCCGCAGGATGTGCCGACGCATCTCCGTCACTACTTCACGACCGAGGCGCAACTTACATGGTCGGACAAGTTTCCATTCACCTTCTCGCGCGGAACGCCGCAGGTGATGGACTGTTTCGAAATGATCCACGATTTTCGCGGGCTTTCCGACGAGGCCTTCCACGCCGAGCCCTGGACCTACACGATCATCAACACCAACAGCCCTCGTGCCTTGGATATCCCGATGGCGCAGGGCCTGATCGACTTCGCGCGTCACGGTCAGGTTTCGATCATCACGCCATTCACACTCATGGGGGCGATGGCGCCGATCACCGTCGCCGGTGCGATCACCTTGTCGCACGCCGAGGCTTTGGCGGCGATCACGCTGACACAGCTGGTCAAACCGGGGGCGCCCGTGTGCTACGGCACCTTCACGTC
>JASJAU010000100.1 GCA_030066855.1 Paracoccaceae bacterium
CAGCGGTTCAGGCGCATGCGAAG
Organism: Paracoccaceae bacterium; assembly: GCA_030066855.1. Taxonomy (GTDB): domain Bacteria; phylum Pseudomonadota; class Alphaproteobacteria; order Rhodobacterales; family Rhodobacteraceae; genus Kangsaoukella. Next base: position 24 of record JASJAU010000100.1, read on the forward strand.
TTTGCAGAAGTTCGCCGCCGTCCATTCCTCCGTCTACAACCACTTCAACAACGAAAGATCACTCACCAGCCGAGACCATTTCAAAGAGACCCGCACCGCCGCTCGCGAGGAGTGGCGCAGTCTCGGCGCGACCTAGGGTGCAGCGTCACTGTCCTGGCAGTGACGGGTTCGCATTCGTCTGACAGCACCAAGCCAAATGCCTGTCGAGCGTTCTTACGTCTACTCACTCGCTCGTGACACCCCTTTGGGGAGGCGGCCGCCTTTTTCCTTTAGCGCTTTCTCGCGCCACTGCTATTCGCCGACGCCTTGCAAGCACCGATCATAGTCGTCACCAATAGCAGCCAACATAAACCGAAAGCGCGGACGGGGACATGGCAACACCGAAGCTGCTTACAACGACAATCGGATCTTTTCCCAAACCGTCCTACGTTCCAGTGCGCGACTGGTTCGACGCAAGCCGCGATGCCACGGGCATGAACGACCCAACCGTAACAAAGAACTACGAGGTGTCGCCCGAGGACGAGCCGCTTTTCGTTCGCGCTGCGAAGGAGGTGCTCGCCATCCAGGTCAACGCGGGTGTCGATATTCCCACGGACGGTGAAGTCCGCCGAGAGAACTACATCCACTATCACTGCCGTCACCTCGCAGGCTTTGACTTCGACAGCCTCGAAAACCGCATTCTGCGCGACGGTGCGTATGAGACCGATCTGCCGGCAATCCGGGGCGAGGTCTCGTCGGCGGAACCGGGCTACAGCGTTCACGATTGGAAGGCGGCACAGGATCAGTGCGACCGACCCGTCAAAGCCACCCTTCCCGGTCCGCTCACCATCATGGATACGACCGCCGATTGCCACTACAACGACCGTCCGGCGCTGAACCGCAAACTCGCCGAAACCGTGAACCGTGAGGTTTTGGCGTTGGCCGAGGCCGGATGCCGGTACATCCAAGTCGACGAGCCGCTCTTCGCGCGGCAAGTCGACGACGCATTGAGTTTCGGGATGGAGGGGCTTGAGCGGTGCTTTCACGGCGCGCCGGCATCCGTCACGCGGATCGTGCACATGTGTTGCGGGTACCCCGAGCATCTCGACGATGAGGTGTACAAAAAGGCCGATCCCGACAGCTACTTCCAGCTCGCCAAGGCTGTCGACGCCGCGGCATTCGATCAGGTGTCGATCGAAGACGCCCATTGCAAGAACGACCTGACTCTTCTTGAAAACTACCGCTCGAAAACAGTGATCCTAGGCGCTGTCGCTGTCGCCCGAAGCAGGGTCGAACCCGTGGATGAGATTGCCGGCCGGATCACCGAAGCGCTGGCCCACATCGACCGCGACCGGCTCGTTGTCGCGCCGGACTGCGGGCTTGGGCTGTTGACCCCCGATCTGGCCGAGAGAAAGCTTCGGGCGATGTGTGAGGCGGCGGCACGCGCCTGACCGCGTTCAGCGGAACAGAAACATCCATGGGTTATGTCGGAAGTTTCCGGTCTGCCAGCTTCAGCGCCACCCGTCTGCTGATCTCCGTGGCGCGCTGAAGGGCTAATCTCCTTACAGAACGGATTGTTTGTCTTCGATTTTAAGAAGAGGACGGGAAGAGGCGGCTCGGACTCATTTCGCTGACAATGCCCCCTTGCGGCTACCGAGTTTGGCCAGGGTTAGCCAGATTGCAACGGCCTTGCACCGGAAAGATCGGCGGATATCCGAATGAAATCCTCTTCTGGCGCTTTTTGGAACGCCAGAGCATCTCGCTCTAAACCGATCACGCTCGCAGGCACAACTGTCGCTGCCGCCAACGCGCGGCCGACGTCGATACCTGAAGTCTCGGAAAGGGTGCGGATCGCGGTGGTCAGGTCCAAGTCGGCTCCAGCCAGTGTTCCGTCCTCAAGTGTCAGACGTCCGCGTTTTCGTTGAATGCGTCTGCCGTTCAGACGGAACTCATTCCGGTCGGTGCCGGCAACCGCCATGGCGTCGCTCACCAGGAATATCTTGGCTGGTCCGGTTTTGGCCACCCAAGCTGTCGACATTGAGGCTGGGTGGACGTGGATTCCGTCCGCTATCAGCCCTGCAGAAAGCCGACCACTCGCGATTGCGGCCCCCACGACGCCCGGCTCGCGGTTGCCCAGCTGACTCATCGCATTGAACAAGTGCGTGACGCAGCGCGCGCCCGCGTCGGCATATTCCATGCAGGTCGAAAAACTGGCGTCGGTATGCCCGAGCGATACGATCATTCCGGCGTCCGCCATCGCCCGAACTTGTCGCGTGGTTACGTTCTCTGGGGCAATCGTCACCATCAGCGCGGGCAGTTTTCCCGCGGCGTCGATCAAGAGCAACAGGTCTTCTTCGGTCATGGGCCGGATCAAGGAGGGATCGTGCGCGCCTTTGCGCTTTACCGACAGATGCGGGCCTTCCAGATGCAACCCGGCAATGCCCGGCACCCCTGCCTCAATCGAGTCGACAGCAGCGTCGATTGCCATGCGCGTCGTTTCGGCGGTATCGGTAATGAGTGTTGGCAGTATCCGGGTGGCACCGAGGGATCGGTGCGCCGCGGCAATCCGCCTTAGCGCTTCGACGCAGGGAGAGTCGTTAAACATGATCCCGTCACCGCCGTTTACCTGCAGGTCGGTGTAACCGGGGCTGAGAATGTCGCCATTCAGATTTACCGTTTCTGTTTCGACCGGGACTTCTGCCACGGGCCGGAGTCCGGCTAGCCGACCCTCCTCAAACTGCGCCGCCTGCCCGTCCAGCAGCTGCTCTCCATCAAAAATCGGACCGCCAAGATAGGTGACCTTCCGCCTGGTCATACCGTTTCCGTAACTTTGTTGAGATGCCTTGGCGCATCAGGGTTAATTCCGCGACTGGCGGCAACCGCTTCGACCAGCCCGTAGAACGAGGCAATTGCTGCAATCGGGTCGGTGATCCAGTGATCCGTTCTGACATGCGGCAGCACGGTCGCGCGAGCAACGCGGTCGGTTGTCGCGAAAACCTTCGCACCCTTTTCTGCGATTTCATCGGCCACACTGGCGACCGCGTCTTCGGCGGCGTCTCCAGCGGCGAAGGCGATGACCGGGAACGCGTCGCCCACGATGGAAACCGGGCCATGCAGGACTTCGGCTGATGAGTAGCTTTCAGCATGGAGTTGGCAGGTCTCTTTGAACTTCAGGGCCGCCTCATTCGACATCGCCCAGGACGGCCCGCGACCAAGAGTGAAGAGCGAATCGCCGTGAATGTCCCCGACCACCTCGCTCCAGTCGCAGGCGACAGCGTTCGCCAGATGTCTTGGCAATCCACGGATGGCAGCGATTAACGCGTTGTCACTCTTCAACTCCGCCAAGAGCCAGAGGCCCGCAACGAGCGAAGTCACGAAGGTCTTCGTGGCCGCGACGCTGAGTTCAGGACCGGCGTGGATTGGCAAAGTCGCAGATGCTGCCTTCGCCAATGGCGACGCCGTTTCGTTGGTGATGGCCACGGTATAAGCGCCCGAGGCCGCAATGCTCTCGGTCATCCGGACGATATCGGGGCTTTTCCCCGACTGCGAAACCGAGATTCCCAGCGCGCCCGCCGCGGCCACATCGACGCCATAGACCGATTTGACCGAGGGACCGAGAGACGCCAACGGAAGACCAAGCAGCAATTCTGAGGCGTACTTCAGGTACGTGCAAGCGTGGTCAGACGACCCGCGCGCGACGGACAGAAGGAACCGGGGGTTGAGAGAGCGGGCCTCGACCGAGGCAGCCGTGATGGCCGCCGCGCCATCGGTGAGCAGGCGCTCTACGGCGTGAGGAATCTCGTCGATCTCGCGCCTCATTTGGGTGGTATGGAGTGCCATTTTTTTTTACCTTTTCAATTCGACAACCGCAGTTCGGCCACGAAGTCATAGGCATCGCCGCGGTAGATGGATCGCGTTAGTTCGGCAACGCGACCGCTTACCAAATAGGAGATGCGCTGGATGCTCAGGCCGGCGGTGCCCTCGGCAACGTCAAGCAAGTCGGCTTCGCGCGGCCCAAGATTGATGGCGGAGATCTTCTGGATAGCGCGCACCGGACGGTTACCGGACCGCTCAAGTATTTCATAGAGCGAGGTGGTTACCTCGATCGGGTTCTGCAGGATATCCAGCGGCAGCGCTGCGCGTTCAAGCGCCATGGGTTGACCGCCCGCCTCGCGAAGGCGGTGAATTCGCGCGACCTGATCGCCCGAGGCAAGGCCGAGCGCCACGACCTCATCCGGCGATGGCAGGAAGATGCCGCGCTCCAGCCATTTTGAGTTGGTCTCCAACCCGCGCCGTTCCATGTCTTCGGTGAATGACGTCAGGTGCGACAGCGATTGCTCGACCCGGGCGACCTTTTGGCGGACGAACGAGCCAGAGCCTTGCCTTTGCTCGACAACGCCTTCCTTGACCAACTCCTGAATTGCTTTTCGCACAGTGACGCGGGACAGATCGGTGATGTCGGCGATTTCGCGTTCCGGCGGCAGAGACGAGTTTGGCGCGAAAACGCCCGTGTCGATCCCATGCTCTAGCCTGCGGCGCAGCTGCACGTAGCGTGGCCCGGCGCTCTGCCCCAGCCATTCTTCGGGGTGCAGGAACTCAGCGACGCTCATGAGTGATCTCCTTGCGAAATTCTTCGGCAAGCGCGATGGCTCCGATCAGCGGCTCTCCTAGCGCCGGCGTCACTGCGGCTTGCATCTCTTCGGGCAGGTAGTTCTTGTAGTACGGGCCTATGCCTCCGGTCAGGCAGATGGACAAACCAGCGGTCCAGCCGAGGTTCCTGGACATGGTTGCGATGTAGTCGGCGGCGCTCTGAAGGATGCAGCACGCGATGGCGTCGCCCTGTGCCGCATTCTGCGTGACCTCGACAGCTAGTGCGCCCAACTCGGCCGGAGAGGCCTTCCCCGCGAACGCAACGATCGCCGGTGCACCGCCAAATCTGTCGAGGAGATTACGTGAGAGGTCGTTCTCGGCGAGAAATCCGTCAACCGTGTCCAGCGTGCGCGAAAGCGCCCGTCGTCCTACCCATTGCGCCGAGGCCTCGTCCCCCAGAACAGGGCCCCAGCCGCCTGCGAGTCTCATCCTGCCACCGATTCGTGCGGCGATGAACGAGCCGGTACCGCAGTGTGCTACGATGCCGTCTTGGTCGCCCAACGCGCCTCGCAGCGCCGCGGGGCGGTCATCTTCGATTTTGGCGTGACGCATTGGAAGATCGGCAGCAAGTCGGTCGGCGATGTCAGGTCCAGTGATCCCCGCAAGACCGACGTAAGCGGGCACAAGCGTCAGATCCTCAAAGGCTTTTCCCGCGCGTCGGGCAACCTCTTCCAGCCCGCGCCGCAATTCGGCGGTTGCGGTCGCGAAATCCGTCGACACATTCACCGACCCCGCCTGAACGACAATCGGATCACCATTGGTTGTCAACGCGATCCTGCACCGCGTGCCGCCACCGTCGATGGCCAAAATGGATGTGCCGCGCATCTCCGTCATGTTGATACCTATATAATACCTTTATTAGTGGTGAAAGCCCGAAATAGGACCAAAGTAGGAATTATCCTCGAAAACTCCTGGGAACTTGGCGAAAATGTGGCGGAAGGAATAAAATGGTAGACAAATGGTATCACAAAGGTATGATGCTGGAAATCTGGGAGGGAATCACGTGTCGCCGCGCACAACAGAACAATTGCATCCACAAGCCAAAGGCTTCGATGCACTGCCTCTGGAGCAGGCCGCGGCAATACTGGCGGAAAGCCAGGCCGAAGCGGCCAGGACGGCGCGCTCAGCAGCTTCCGCGGTTAGTGCGGCCGCGCGAGCCATGGCGAACACGATCCGCACTGGTGGAGTGTTGCGGTACGCCGCTGCCGGTTCGTCCGGCTTGATGGCCGCCGCCGACGCGCTGGAGCTTGGCGGCACATTCTCGATCCCGCCTTCGCAAGTACGCATTCACATGGCTGGCGGTCAGCCCATCGGCGTTGAAATGCCCGGCGACACGGAAGACGATGCCGCGTCGCTGGCGCGTGAATTGCAGGACATGACGGCACAAGACACGGTCATTGCCGTCTCGGCCAGCGGGTCCACGCCCTACACCATTGCGGCGGCAAAAGCAGCGCGGGCGGCTGGTGCGCAAGTGATTGGAATTGCCAATAACCCGGGCACCGAACTCTCCGCTTTGTCAGATCACTCCATCGTCCTGGAGACGCCGCCCGAAGTCGTCGCGGGCTCCACGCGTATGGGCGCGGGGACTGCCCAAAAGATCGCGTTGAACATGCTCTCGACCCTGATGGCGGTTGAACTCGGACACGTCCACGACGGCATGATGGTCAACTTTAAGGCCGACAACATCAAACTGCGCCAGCGCGCGAACGGAATCGTCGCCCGCGCCGCGGGAGCAAGCGACGACCAGGCGGAGTCGGCGCTAAGAAGCGCGGGCGGTGACGTCAAAACTGCAATTCTTCTGGCTGCGGGGGCGGGGACTCCGACCCACGCCAGATCTCTCCTCGCTAAAAGCGGCGACCATCTGCGACCTGCTCTCAGCGAACTCACGTAACTGGACTCAAAACTGCAAACCGGGAGGTCCCTAAATGATACGCAGAACTCTACCTTTGGCACTGGCCACGACGGCTCTCGTCGCGACAAGCGCGGCTGCACAGGATGTGACGCTGACAATCGAAAGCTGGCGGAACGACGACCTTGTGCTCTGGCAGGACAAGATCATTCCGGCTTTTGAGGCGACCAACCCCGGTATCCAGGTCAAGTTCACCCCATCGGCACCGGCAGAGTACAACGCCGTGCTGAACTCCAAACTGGACGCTGGTTCCGCGGGCGACCTGATCACCTGCCGCCCATTTGACGCCTCGCTGGCGCTTTACGACGCCGGCCACCTGACTGACTTGAGCGATCTTGAAGCGATGTCGAACTTCTCGGATGTGGCAAAGTCCGCCTGGCAAACCGATGATGGCTCGGCCAGCTTTTGTGTGCCGATGGCCAGCGTGATCCACGGCTTCATCTACAACAAGGACGCTTTTACCGAGCTGGGCATCGAAGTCCCCACGACCGAGGCCGAGTTCTTCGCGGCGCTTGAGACAATCAAGGAAGACGGCAGCTACATCCCGATGGCGATGGGAACAAACGACCAGTGGGAAGCCGCTACGATGGGTTACAACAACATCGGGCCGAACTACTGGAAAGGCGAAGAGGGTCGATTGGCACTCATCGCAGGCGAGCAGAAACTGACCGACGACGCCTGGGTTGCGCCTTACGCCACGCTGGCGAAATGGGGAGCCTATCTGGGTGACGGCTATGAAGCTCAAACCTATCCTGACAGCCAAAACCTTTTCACCTTGGGGCGCGCTGCCGTCTATCCGGCAGGCAGCTGGGAAATCTCGGGCTTCAACGCACAGGCCGATTTTGAGATGGGCGCCTTCAAGCCGCCGGTCCGTAATGCGGGCGACACGTGCTACATCTCGGACCACACCGACATTGGCATCGGCATGAACGCAGCATCGGCCAACCCTGAAGCCGCAAGAGAGTTCTTGGCCTGGGTCGCCTCGCCTGAGTTCGCGTCGATTTTTGGCAACGCTCTGCCGGGCTTTTTCCCGCTGTCAAACACGCCGGTCGAGATGGACGACCCGCTTGCCAAGGAGTTCGTAAGCTGGCGCGGCGAGTGTGAATCGACAATCCGCTCGACCTACCAGATCCTGTCTCGCGGCACGCCGAACCTCGAAAACGAGACTTGGGGCGCTTCGGTGGCCGCAATCAAGGGCACTGCATCGCCTGCAGACCTCGGCGCCGATCTGCAGAACGGCCTCGCCAGCTGGTACGCACCGCAGCAGTAATCCTCCCGTGCTGCATTTTCCGGGCGGCGCGAGTGCCGCCCGGAACCCAACAGGAGATTCCCATGCAGACCCGTCGCATCCGGTGGCACATCGGCGTGTTCTTGGCGCCCGCCGTCATTGTCTACACCGCCGTAATGATCTTCCCGCTGTTCAACACGTTGCGCCTCGCGCTCTACAGCAAGGTCGAGCAGGAGCGCATTTTCGTGGGGCTGGAGAATTTCCGCACGCTTTTCTTCGATCCGATCTGGGCCGAGCAGTTCTGGAACGCACTAGGCAACAACTTCTGGTTCTTCATCATCCACATGCTGGTCCAAAACCCGATCGGCATTGCGCTGGCCGCAATTCTCAGCCACCCGCGTCTGCGCTTCGCCGCGCTCTATCGCTCGGCCATCTTCATCCCGACAATTCTCAGTTTCGTGATCGTGGGCTTCGCCTGGAAACTCATCCTGTCGCCGATTTGGGGCATAGCGCCCGGCATGCTGGACGCGGTGGGGCTCAAGTTTCTTTTCGCACCGTGGCTCGGCAAGGAAGAATATGCTCTGACCACGCTGGCGCTTATCTCGGTCTGGCAGTTCGTCGGGATCCCGATGATGCTGATTTATGCCGCGCTTCTGTCGATCCCCGAGGAGATTCTAGAAGCGGGCGAGATCGACGGCATCACCGGCGCTTCGGCCTTCTGGAAGATCAAGCTTCCGCTGATCCTGCCCTCAATCGGCATTATTTCGATCCTGACATTCGTGGGCAACTTCAACGCCTTCGACTTGATCTATGCCGCCCAGGGCGCGCTGGCAGGACCCGATTTCTCGACCGACATCCTCGGCACCTTCATGTACCGCACCTTCTTCGGCTTCCAGCTGCAACTGGGTGATCCGCACATGGGATCCGCGATTGCAGGAGCGATGTTCGCCATCATCCTGGTCGGTGTCTGCATCTATCTCTTCGGCATCCAGACAAGGATGCGCCGCTATCAGCTCTGAGGCCCGGTCATGAACAAGGCACGCACAAATCCCTTCAACAAGACTGCTATGCACGGCGCCCTGATCATCTATACGCTGATCGCTCTGTTTCCGGTTTTCGTGATCCTGATCAACAGCTTCAAGACCCGCAAAGCGATCTTCCGCGAGCCGCTGGCGATGCCTGATTCCGAGAGTTTTTCGATGATTGGGTATCAGACGGTGATGAAGCAGGGAGATTTCTTCCTCTACTTCCAGAACTCGATGATCGTCACCGTCGCCTCGCTCTTCTTCGTCCTTCTGTTCGGTGCAATGGCGGCGTTCGCATTGGCCGAGTACCGGTTCCGTGGCAACCTGTGGATGGGGCTTTATCTCGCACTCGGGATCATGATCCCGATCCGGATCGGTACCGTGGCAATTCTCGAGATGATGGTGGCAACGGGGCTGGTCAATACGCTTTGGGCACTGATCCTCGTCTATACGGCTCAAGGCTTGCCGTTGGCGGTATTCATCCTGAGTGAGTTCATGCGTCAGGTCTCGGAAGACCTGAAAAATGCGGGCCGCGTCGACGGGCTGTCAGAGTACACGATCTTCTTCCGCCTTGTGCTGCCGCTGGTGCGTCCGGCCATGGCGACGGTGGCGGTGTTCAATATGATCCCGATTTGGAATGACCTGTGGTTCCCGCTGATCCTGGCGCCCGCTGAAGAGACCAAGACGCTGACGCTAGGCAGCCAGGTGTTCATCGGCCAGTTTGTGACCGACTGGAACGCGGTGCTCTCGGCTCTGTCGATGGCGATCCTGCCGGTGCTGGTCCTTTACGTGATCTTCTCGCGGCAGCTGATCCGCGGCATCACGTCGGGAGCAGTGAAGTGACCCGCGTATTGATTGCCGGTTTGGGAAACATGGGGCTTAGCCACGCCTTGGCACACCACAAGCTGGAAGAGGCCGAGATCGTCGGTCTGGTGAACCGGTCGTCGGTGGAGTTGCCGCAGGAACTGCAGGGCTATCCCCTCTTCCGGACCTTCGAAGAGGGATTGGCGACAAACCCCGACTTGGTTGTGATCGCCACCTATTCCGACAGCCACGCCGCCTATGCCTGCGCGGCGATGGAAGCCGGCGCCCACGTGTTTGTCGAGAAGCCTTTGGCGACGACCGTCCCCGATGCGCGGCGAGTAGTTGATACAGCGAGGAAAACCGACCGAAAACTGGTTGTTGGGTATATCCTGAGACACCACCCGTCGTGGATTCGCCTAATCGAAGAGGCACGCGGGCTGAGTGGACCTTACGTCTTCCGATTGAACCTGAACCAGCAATCGAGCGGAGGCGAGTGGGAGACCCACAAGGCGCTAATGCAGACCACCAGCCCGATTGTCGATTGTGGCGTGCATTACGTCGATGTGATGTGCCAGATCACCGACGCCGCGCCTGTGCGGGTCCATGGCATGGGCTTGAGGCTGTCGGACGAAATTGCCGAGGACATGTACAACTACGGCCAGTTTCAGGTTGTCTTCGCTGACGGCTCGGTCGGTTGGTATGAAGCCGGTTGGGGGCCGATGATGTCCGAGACCGCGTTCTTCGTTAAAGACATTGTCTCGCCCAATGGATCGGTTTCGATCACCGAGGGCAACAAGGGCGCCTCGGCGGACATCGATGGGCACACCAAGGTGGGTAGCATCCTCGTCCATCGTCCCGGCGACGACCGCATAATCGAGATGCCCAGCGAGCCAGGACATCAAGAACTTTGCGATGCCGAACAAGCCTTTGTGCTCAGCGCTATCGCCGAGGACATCGACCTCACACGCCACATGAGCGACGCCGTGAAGTCGCTCGCCATCTGTCTTGCCGCCGACGAGAGCATTCGCAGCGGCCAGCCCATTTCGCTTGAGGAGGCCGCAGTATGACCGCTCTTTCCCTAACCAACGTGAACAAGTCCTTCGGCAAGGTGCACGTCCTGAAGGATATTAGCTTCGAAGTTGAAGACGGTGAGTTCGTTGTCTTTGTCGGCCCGTCTGGCTGCGGGAAGTCGACGCTTTTGCGCGTGATCGCCGGGCTGGAGGACGCCACCTCGGGAGAGATCAAAATCGGCGAGGACGTCGTCAACCTGACGCCGCCGTCGAAGCGAGGCATCGCCATGGTATTCCAGTCGTACGCGCTTTATCCGCACCTCAACGTGCGGGGGAATATGTCGCTGGCGCTTAAGCAGGAGGGTCAGAGCAAGAATGTGATCGCCGAGCGCGTGAACAAGGCGGCGGCGATGCTGAACCTAGGTGAATACCTTGAACGCTTTCCTTCTGAACTGTCGGGTGGTCAGCGTCAGCGGGTGGCCATCGGGCGCGCCATCGTACGCGAACCGAAACTTTTCCTTTTTGACGAGCCGCTTTCCAATCTTGACGCTGCGCTCCGGATGAACACAAGGATCGAGATCGCCAATCTGCACAAGCAGCTAAGCGCGTCGATGATCTATGTCACCCATGACCAGACTGAAGCGATGACTTTGGCCGACAAGATCGTGGTGCTGCGCGACGGGCGCGTCGAACAGATCGGCAGCCCGATGGACCTCTACAACAACCCGGCAAACAAGTTTGTCGCGGGTTTCCTTGGATCACCGTCGATGAATTTCTTCCCTGCTGGTCTGGTCAGCGAAGGGGACGACCGCACAATCGGCATTCGCCCGGAAGATCTTTTCGTAGCCGAGGATGGCGCACTAAGTGCAACGGTCACACACGTCGAAAAGCTGGGCGGTGACACCAACGTAGTGGCGCGCTTGGACAGCCATCAGATTACGGCGCGGTTGTTCGGTCAGCACGACGTCGAGGAAGGTACCGGGATTCGCTTCGGATTTGCGCCAGAGCGGATATACCGCTTTGACCAGGAGGGCGCGAGATTGAGCCAGTAACAGGTCGTGTCAGAAGAAGCCGGTCTGCCAGCCTCAGCGCCGCTGGTTTGCTGATCTGGGTGGCGCTCGGAACGGCTGATCTCCCTTTAGAACAGGCTATTGATTCCTCCATTTGAGCAAGAGGGCGGGAACGGGTGGCCGATACCTATTCCTCTGGCAATAGCGACGGACGCTGCTCCGGGGGGCAGCTACGTTGCTTGAATCGCTGATACCGCCAGCTTGAGTGTATCTCTGACCTGATTTGGAGCTTCCCCGGCGGCGCGCTGCGTCAACGCGAGCCCGATCTGTTCCACGACATACCGCGCGGCGGTGCGCGGGGCGACGTCATCTCGCCAATCCCCGACTGTGCGGCGCGCCTCGAGATAAGTCGTGAAGGCCTCAACGGCTCCGGTATAGATTTCTTCAACACGCCCGCGGGTCATTGGCCCAAGACGGTGCTTTCCAGCGCGCATTTTGTAGAACACGCATCCCGTCGCCATCTTGGGATCCTCGCTAGCGAAGTGCACCAATGCCTCCAGAGTTTCCTCAAGCGGTGCGCCGCGGGCCAGGATGTCGAAAATGTCCACCAATACCTGCTCGGCATATCGATCCAGAACTGCGCGATTGAGACCGTCCTCGCCGCCAAACACACGATAAAGCGCCGGTTTGGAAACCTCGGCCATCGAGCAAATGGCGTTAATCGAAACGTCCGCCGGATCATCGTCCCAATAGGCCTGCATCGCGACATCCAACGTCTTGTCCGCATCCAGCTTTTGCGGTCGCCCACGCTTTGGTTTTGGGGACTTTGACATTATTACGTACCGACTGGTATTTTATTGTTGACGCTCCTCTTCGATATACGTACCACTGGGTACGTTAAATCTCAAGCGAAGGCTCAGCTGGACGTAGAGCAAGGAGTAGAAACCATGAAGAAGACACTGATTTCCGCCGCAATCGCGGCCGG
>JASJAU010000101.1 GCA_030066855.1 Paracoccaceae bacterium
GCTCTGGCTCTGGCTCTGGCTCTGGCTCTGGCTCTGGCTCTGGCTCTGGCTCTGGCTCTGGCTCTGGCTCTGGCTCTGGCTCTGGCTCTGGCTCTGGCTCTGGCTCTGGAGCGGACGGCGGAACCGGCGTGGCGTCAACCGCGTCGTCGGCGGAAAGCTCTTCCTCGACGCCGCCCTCCTCGACGATCGCGTCCAAGCCCTCGTCAATCTTCGACGACGACTTGAACAGCCGCTCCTTCAGTTTCGAGAAAAACGCCATGCCCCGCCTCCAGCCTCGCGCGACCTCACCTAATGGCTTGGCGCTGCGGATGGAAGCCCGGCGCTCGCGCGAATGCTCGGCGGATCAAACCTCGTCGGAAAAATGCTTCATCGTCAGCCGGATCGGGTTCGGCGCCGCCTGCCCCAACCCGCAGATCGACGCATCCGCCATCGCCACGCACAGCTCTTCCAGCAACCCCTGGTCCCAGCGGTCCGCCTGCATCAGCTTCACCGCCTTCTCGCAGCCGACCCGGCATGGCGTGCATTGCCCGCAACTCTCATCCTCGAAGAACCTGAGCATGTTGAGCGCGGCGTCCCGCGCCCTGTCCTGGTCGGAGAGCACCACCACGGCAGCAGAGCCGATGAAAGTGCCCAGCGGTTGAAGCGTGTCGAAATCCAAGGGCACATCGTCGATCGACGCGGGCAGCAGGCCGGCGGAGGGCCCCCCTGGCTGATAGGCCTTGAAGACATGCCCGTCGGCCATCCCTCCTGCGGCCTCGATGACGTCCCGGATGGTCGAGCCGGCGGGCAGCAGGTGCACGCCCGGATTGGCGACGCGGCCCGATACGGAGTAACTTCTGAGCCCCTTCCGGCCGTTCTTTTCCGTCCCCGACAGGATTTCCGGCCCCTCGCGCAGAACCCGCGCGACCCAGTGCAGGGTCTCGACGTTGTGCACCAGCGTCGGGCGACCGAAAAGACCGACCTCGGCCACGTAGGGCGGACGGTGGCGCGGCAAGCCGCGCTTTCCCTCGATCGATTCGATCATCGCGCTTTCCTCGCCGCAGATATAGGCGCCGGCGCCACGTCGCAGCTCGATGAACCCCGGCTCCACAAGGCCGGCTTTCTCAAGCGCCGCGATCTCGGTTCGGAGGATTTCCAGAACGGCTGGGTATTCGTCGCGCATGTAGATGTAGGACCGCTCGGCCTCGACGGCCCAGGCGGCGATCAGCATCCCCTCGAGCATCAGGTGCGGGGTACGCTCGAGGAAGTATCGGTCTTTGAACGTGCCCGGCTCGCCCTCGTCGCCATTCACCGCCAAGAGCCGTGGCCCCGGATAGGACCGGACGAAACCCCATTTTCGACCCGACGGAAAGCCCGCGCCGCCAAGCCCGCGGAGGCCCGATGACAGGACGGTCTCCTGCACCGCCTCCCAGTCGCCTTCGGCCCGGAGGGTGAGAAGCGTCTCGTAACCTCCTGCTTTCCTGTAATCTTCAAAGGTCTCGAAGTCTGAAATCCTGGCATGCGTCTCGCCATTCGCGATGGCGTCCCGCACCTTGTCGACTGTCGCGTGGTCGATGTGGTTGTGCCCAATCTCCAGCGTCGGCGCCGTGTCGCAGCGCCCCATGCAAGGCGCCCTAACCACCCTAACCTCGGCAGGGTCAAGCCCCTCCTCCAGCGCGGCCTTCAAGGCTTGGGCGCCCGCCAGCTCGCAAGACAGCGAATCGCAAACCCGGATCGTCAAGGCGGGCGGCGGCGTCTCCCCTTCCTTCACGATGTCGAAATGGGCGTAGAACGAGGCAACCTCGTAGACTTCGGCCTGCGAGAGACGCATTTCTTCCGCCAAAGCGCGGAGATGCGCGGCCGCGAGGCAGCCGTATGCGTCCTGGATCAGATGCAGGAACTCGATCAACAGGTCGCGCTGCCGTGGCCGGTCGTCCAGCAGGGTGCGAACCTCGTCCCAGGCGCGGTCATCGAGCTGCCGCCCCTTGGGCGTCGCGCGGCCCTTTCCGCGGCCCGATTTCCAGACCCTTGTCTCGTTGTCCAAAGCCATACGCGCCGCCTTTTCTGACCTCCACGCACTCTATCCGCCCAACACCCCGCAACCAATCGCCAAAACCGACCTCTCGCGACGGTTTTCCGCACGGAATGACTCGTCAGAAGACGGACGGCTGTGGCAGGCTCGCGCTCATGCGTCGTGCTCTGGGTCTTTTTGTGTTTTTCGGGCTGGCATCGCCTTTGGCGGCGGAGGACCTGCCGGTTTCGCCGGAGGCGTTCGAGGCCTATGTCGCCGGCAAGACGCTGTCCTACTCCTCCGGCATCGGCCCCTATGGCGCGGAGGAGTATCTGGAAAACCGGCGGGTGCGCTGGTCATATCTCGACGGCGAATGCCAGGAAGGCTCCTGGTATTCGAACGGCGACCAGATTTGCTTTGTTTATGAAGCCATAGACGGACCGCAGTGCTGGCAGTTCTATTTCAGGTCCGGACGCTTGATGGCGCGGTTCGAGAACAATCCTATGGCGACGGAGCTCTACGAGACCCGGCAAATGGATGAGCCCTTGATGTGCCTTGGCCCAAAAGTCGGGGTCTGAGCGACACCTATAGGCCTTCTCCTTCAGACCCGGTAACTAGAAGAGAGAGCCCTGCTCTGGCGGTTTCGATGATCCCCGCTTCGCCTTTGGACCGGCGCCCGCGTGAACATCGACCCGGCCATCCCGGAACTCGATCTCCAACGCGCCCGCCTCGCGAGCCGCTTTCGCCCCGGTCACCACAGACGCGCCCGAACGAACCACGGCGTAGCCGCGCTCCAGCGTCGCCTGATAGCCAAGCGAGCGGCGCATGCGTTCAAGCGCGGTCAGTTTGTCGGACAGAAAGGTGAGCTGCTGCTGAACGCTGGAATGCAGCCGGGGCGCGATCCTTGAGAACGCTTCCCTGCCAGTCTCAACGCGATCCCTGAGCGGTCCGAGGCGCAAGCGACGGGCGAGCGCATCATGCGCGTCGGCCTTCCGTACAAGGTTCCGCCGCGCGCCGGGAAGCAGCCGCTTGCCTTGATCGCTCAAACGGGCGGTCTCGTTGCGTATGCGGGTTCGCAGCACCGCTGGCCGCAATCCGCCGCCAACCCGCGCCAGAACCGCGCGCTGTCGTTCGATGAGACGAAGGAGCGCACTCTTGAGCGCGTCCTCCGCCCGGTCGAGTCGTTGACGTGGATCGCTCAGAAGAGCCTCGGGTTTAGGCAGGATGCGCGACAGGTCGGACAGCCGCTGCCTGCGCTGCGTCATTCCGGTGGTGGTCGCCCGTGCCAGCCGGGCGCCCTGCCCCTCGAGCCAAGTGATGAGCTCCAGCCGAACCGGCACCGCCATCTCAGCCGCTGCCGTCGGCGTCGGCGCCCGCCGGTCGGCGGCAAAGTCGATCAGCGTCGTGTCGGTCTCATGCCCGACCGCCGAGATCAGGGGAATCTCCGAGGCGGCGGCGGCCCGCACGACAACCTCTTCATTGAACCCCCAAAGGTCCTCAATCGATCCACCCCCACGGGCCACGATTATCACGTCGGGACGCGGCAGGGCGCCGCCCGGCGTGAGCGCATTGAAGCCCCGGATCGCGTGCGCCACCTCCGGCGCCGCATTCTGACCTTGCACCGCGACCGGCCAGACGAGCACCTTGCGCGGGAACCGGTCCCGCAGGCGATGCAGTATGTCTCGTATCACCGCGCCGGAGGGCGACGTGACGACGCCGACGATCTCCGGCAGGTACGGCAAGGGCTTCTTCCGCGCCGGATCGAACAGGCCTTCTGCTTCAAGCGCCTTCTTCCGCTTCTCCAGCATGGCCATCAGCGCGCCGACGCCAGCGACTGTCACCTCCTCGACATTCAGGTTGTACTTGGATTGCCCGCCAAACGTCGTGAGCTTGCCGGTGACGACGACCTCCAGCCCCTCCTCCGGCATCACCGACAGGTTGGCGATCTGCCCCTTCCAGGTGGTGCAGGCGAGGACGTTCCGATCGTCTTTCACGTCATAATAAAGGTGACCCGACCGCGCTCTGAAAACTCGGCCGACTTCGCCCCTGACGCGCACGCGCCCAAACTCCCCCTCAATCAAGCGCTTCACTGCGCCCGAGATCTCGGTGACCGTGTATTCGTGAGCGTTTTGACCCGGTGTCGGGTCGTCGATCAGGTCCATTGATGGGTCGCCTTGTAGTGCCTCGCGGGCCAGCCTAGAACGGCGGGGAGCGAAAGAGAAGCGGGCGGACGGTGCGCGATGAACATCCTCATTCTCGGTGGCGGCGGGCGGGAGCATGCCCTGGCGTGGGCGGTGCTGCAGAACCCCAAATGCGACCGTCTGATCGTCGCCCCGGGGAATGCGGGTATCGCGCAGATCGCCGACTGCGCGACACTCGATATCGAGAGCGGCCCGGCAGTCGTCGAATTCGCGGGGGAGAACGCGATAGACTTCGTCATCGTAGGCCCGGAAGCCCCGCTTGCCGCAGGCGTCGCGGACGATTTGCGCGATGCCGGGTTTCTCGTTTTCGGGCCGTCGAAGGCGGCGGCCCGGCTTGAGTCCTCCAAGGCGTTCACAAAGGAGATCTGCGACGCCTCAGGCGCCCCAACTGCCGGTTGGGCGCGGTTCACGGATGCGGCCTCGGGCAAGGCCCATGTGGAGGCCAGCGGCGCGCCGATCGTAATCAAGGCGGACGGCCTGGCCGCTGGAAAAGGCGTTGTCATCGCGACCAGCGTGTCCGAGGCGTTTTTCGCCATAGACGACATGTTCGGCGGCGCCTTCGGTGATGCGGGCGCCGAGGTTGTCATTGAGGAGTTCATGGAGGGCGAGGAGGCGAGCTTTTTCATTCTGTGCGACGGCGAGGTGGCGCTGCCCATCGGGACGGCGCAGGACCACAAGCGCGTCGGCGAGGGCGACACCGGGCCCAACACGGGGGGCATGGGCGCCTACTCCCCCGCGCCGATTCTGACCGAGGCGGTGGCGGAGCGCGCCCTGAACGAGATCATCCGACCCACGCTGGCTGAAATGGCGCGCCTCGGAACACCCTACCAAGGCGTGCTCTACGCCGGGCTCATGATCGAGAACGGCGCGCCGAGGCTGGTGGAGTACAACGTCCGCTTCGGAGACCCCGAGTGCCAGGTGCTGATGATGCGGCTGGGCGGTCAGGCTTTCGATCTGATCCACGCGGCGGCTGAGGGGCGGCTGGCCGAGGCTCGCGTGAACTGGGCATCCGATCACGCGATTACGGTGGTCATGGCGGCGGACGGATATCCCGGCGCCTACGAGAAAGGCTCCGTCATCAAGGGCTTGGAGGACGCGCCGGAGGACAGCCGGCGTTTCACCTTTCACGCAGGAACGGCCGAGCGCGACGGCCGGTTCGTCGCCGCTGGCGGGCGCGTTCTGAACGTGACCGCGCGGGGCGACACGCTGGCGGAGGCCCGAGACTCGGCCTATGAGACCATCGACAGCATAGACTGGCCCGAGGGCTTCTACCGCCGCGACATCGGCTGGCGGGCGCTGGGCGGCGGGGAAACATGACGACTGAGCAATCCCGGAACGAGGAAGGCATCGCCAAGGCCGTCGGCATCCTGAAGCAGCGCTTTGGGGAATACGCGCAGACCGGCCTTTCGATCCGCGAGCAGCACGGCCACACGACCACCTGGCTCGAGAACCAGCCGCCGGACATCGTGGTCTTCCCGGGATCGACGGCCGAGGTTTCCGAAGCGGTCTCGATCGCCGCCGAACATGGCGTCCCGGTCATCCCTTTTGGCGTCGGCACATCCCTCGAGGGCCACGTCAATGCGCCCCTGGGCGGCGTTTGCTTGGACCTTAGCCGCATGGACAAGGTGCTTGCCGTGCATCCGGAGGACCTCGATTGCGTCGTGCAGCCCGGCATCACCCGCAAGCAACTGAATGAAGAGCT
Source organism: Paracoccaceae bacterium (assembly GCA_030066855.1). Taxonomy (GTDB): domain Bacteria; phylum Pseudomonadota; class Alphaproteobacteria; order Rhodobacterales; family Rhodobacteraceae; genus Kangsaoukella. The sequence continues at coordinate 5,894 of JASJAU010000101.1, forward strand.
TCGGGCCACCGGCCTGTTCTTTCCAATCGACCCCGGCGCGGACGCCACCATGGGCGGCATGGCCGCAACCCGGGCCAGCGGCACGAATGCGGTCCGCTACGGGACGATGAAGGACAACATCCTTTCGCTCGAAGTCGTGCTGCCAGACGGCCGTGTGATCCGCACCGGACAGCGCGCCCGGAAGTCCTCGGCGGGCTACGACCTGACGCGGCTTTTCATCGGGTCAGAAGGCACGCTCGGGATCATCACCGAGATCACGTTGAAACTGCACGGCATTCCCGAGGCGATGTCATCAGCCACATGCTCGTTCCCAACGGTGGACGCGGCTTGCCAGGCGGTGATCGCGACGATCCAGATGGGCGTACCGGTGGCCCGGATCGAGCTTCTGGACGCGCTCCAGGTCAGGGCCGTGAACGCCTACTCCAAACTCACGCTGCCCGAGACCCCGCTTCTCTTGCTGGAGTTCCACGGCTCCGCCGCCAGCGTCGAGGAGCAGGCCGCCACCTTCGGCGAGATCGCAGAGGACGCGGGCGGCACGGGTTTCGCCTGGACGGTCTCGCCGGAAGAGCGGACGCGGCTCTGGCAGGCGCGGCACGACGCCTATTGGGCCGCTTTGGGTCTTCGTCCCGGGGCTAAGGGCATCTCGACCGATGTCTGCGTTCCGATCTCGCGGCTGGCGGACTGCGTCAACGCGACACAAGCGAGGCTGACCGAGCTCGGGCTCGAGGCGCCGATCGTCGGACATGTCGGCGACGGGAATTTCCACACCTTGCTGTTGATCGACATGGAGAACCCGGAGGAGATCGCGACGGCGGACGCCTTTGTCGGCTGGCTGAACGAACTGGCGATCTCGATGGAGGGAACTTGCACCGGCGAGCACGGCATCGGTCAGGGCAAAGCCAAATACCTTGGGAAAGAGATCGGCGAGGCGACCGAGGTTCTGGGCGCCATCAAAACGGCTATCGATCCGCAGGCCATCATGAACCCGGGCAAGATCATCTGAGCATCAGACGCGCTTGATACGCGATGCCGCAGCCGCGCGGGCACTCCGTTCTTTGAAACCGGTCGAAGTCCGGATTTTCTAATCAACATACGCAGCCGTTCGGCAAAGGAAGATCGTTTCTCATGGGCGCCGTGCTCCAGATCCCGGCCTCCAGCGCCCCGCCCGCTCGGGCGGTTTCGGACGGCCGTCGGGCGTTGACTGTCGCCGATTTCGGGCTTTTCGAAGTGAGTACTGGATGGAACGTGCGTTGGTTTCTGATATGGCCTGAACATGTCTATTAAAGACGCCATCGAAGAACTGAAAAACGTCCGTCTGTCGGTCAGGTTTGAACAACATCTGCCCTCCGACGAGGTGCTGGATGAGTACGAACGAGCGATTGGATTGAGGTTCCCAGACGACTATCGCTTTTTTTTGAAAGAGGCCAGCGACAGCCACTATGGGGGCCTGTCAACTCTAAGAGTAACTGCTGATCGAAATCATTCTCGTGAACTCCTCAACGAGTTAAGAAATGCCAGACAGATAGGATTACCTGGGCATCTCATTCCGTTCTGTGAAGACAACGGAGACTACTACTGCGTAGAAGCTTCCGGGAAGATTGTTTTTTGGTCGCATGATGGATTGACCAACGAGAGTTGGCCAAGCTTGGAATCATGGATTCGAGAGGGTTGGATCGGCGGAAATTAGATCCGTCGGTGCGCTCAGCGAGCTTAAGATGCGAAATATCGCGCGTCACACACTCCTAAAGACTTCTCGGAAGAACGACCTGATTTGCTCAACGTTCCGGCTCCATCGCGTCGAACAGCAATGTGGGCAACTACATCTATTCGGGCTTCGTCCCCGCTTTCGCGCCGGAGCAAATCTCGGGCGGGCCTGGCCCCTCAGCGACGCTCACCTACGACGCGAACGGCAACATGCTGTCCGGGTACGACGGCAAGGTGATGACCTATGACGCCGAGAACCGGCCTCTGACCGTCACAAAGGGCGGCGTGACGACCACATACGTCTACGGCGCCGACGGGTCGCGATTGAAGCGAATCGTGGGGACAGGTCCCGGCGCGGTGACGACGCTGACATTCGGCCCGGTCGAGGTCCGCGATTTCGACGGAAGCACGACCGGCGACATGCTGACCCAGGACCTCCTCATCGAGCGCGGTCAGGTGCACGAGAAGTTCGCCTGGCTCCTCGGCGCTCACCTGCGCTGAGGGAGCGCGCTTCAGGGGCTGCTTCAAAAAGGTCTGGGCGGGCGGGGCGCTTGAGCTTCGCCGCTTGGCGAACGATCTCATCGCAATAAACATCTTTGGCGTGACGCAAACGACGCTTCACCGCCTTTGGTGCGTTAAGGAGGCATGCGAGTGATGATTGGTCGGAGTGGCGAGATTCGAACTCACGACCCCTGCCTCCCGAAGACAGTGCTCTACCAGGCTGAGCTACACTCCGACCGTGACGGGCGGATTACTCTTTGTCGTCTTCCTTTGCAAGCGCCTCGTAGCCGGGCAAAACCCGGTCCGACTGGGCGCGGATCATGGCGCTGATGCGGGGGGAGCCGGGCGTCGCGGCGCGGGATTTGGTTTGCAGAACCGGCTGGTTCACGGACACGCCGCCCATGCTTTCGCGGACGACCACGTAGACGCCGGCGAGGATGATCGTCGAGGCGCCGATCCAGGTGAACCGGTCGGGAACCTCGCCGAAAAAGACGGCGCCGAAGAGCGCCCCCCAGATGATCTGGCTGTACTGCATTGGTGCGACGATCGCGGCATCTGCCCGTTTGTAGGCCATGATCATCAGCAGCGCGCCTGAGAAGCCGAAGAGCGAGACAACGGCCAGGAGCCCGAGGTGCTCGACCGGCATCGGCACGTAGACAAAGGGCAACGCGAGCCCCATGAGCACGGCGTTCGCCATCATCGGATAGAGCATGATCACGGCCACGCGCTCCTCCGCGCCGATCTTGCGCGTGATCACCGAGGCGAGCGCGCCGCCGAGCGCGGCGACCAGCCCGGCGAGATGGCCGAGCGTGAAGGGTTCCGCGCCCGGGCGCAGCACGATCAGGACGCCGGTCAGCCCGAGGAACACCGCGAACCACCGATGCAAGCCCACCTTCTCGCCGAGGATCGGGATCGACAGGACGGTGATCAGCAGCGGCGCCGCGAAGATGAAGGCATAGACCTGCGCGAGCGGCAGAACCGAGAAGGCGTAAAAGGCCGAGACCGCCGTGGCGATGGCCGAAGCGGTCCGGAACGCCACCCACCATGGGTGGACCGGCCGAAGCGTTCCGGGCGTGCGGTCCGTCATCAGCATGAGCGTGGCGAGCGGGAAGCTCATGAGCACGCTGAAGAAGAGGATCTGAAACGGCGCGTAGGTGCCGCCGAGAAACTTGATGACGGCGTCATGGGTGGCGAAGATTCCAAAGCCTCCGAGCGCGAAGGCGACGCCGTTGAGATCTGATCGGGCGATGGGCATGGCAGGTGACGCAATAGGACCTGCGCCACGGCCTCTGCCTGTTTCCGCCAAACGTCAAGGCGCAACCTTGCGCGATGCCGCCCCGCCGGGCGGCTATCGCTCAGGCGCCACAGTCGGTCAGAGGCTGCCCGTCAGCTTGGCGACGATCGCGTCGCCCATGTCCGACGTTGAAACCAGCGCACCGCCTTCGGGCCCCATCAGGTCGGCTGTGCGCAGGCCGTCGGCCAGCACATCCTCAACCGCCTTTTCAAGCCGCGCCGCCTCGTCCCCCTGATCGAAGCTGTAGCGCAGCGCCATGGCGAAGGAGAGGATGCAGGCGATCGGATTGGCTTTGCCCTGCCCCGCAATGTCCGGCGCCGATCCGTGCACCGGCTCGTAAAGCGCCTTGGGCCGTCCGTTCTCCATCGGCGCCCCGAGCGAAGCCGAGGGAAGCATGCCGAGAGAGCCCGTCAGCATCGCGGCCAGGTCCGACAAGAGATCGCCGAAGAGGTTGTCTGTGACGATCACGTCAAACTGCTTGGGCCAGCGGGTGAGCTGCATGGCGCCCGCATCCGCGTACATGTGGCTGAGCTCCACGTCCGAATACTCGGCCGCGTGGACCTCGCTCACCACATCGCGCCAGAGAACACCCGATTCCATGACGTTGGCCTTCTCCATCGAACACACCTTGTTGTCGCGTCGGCGGGCGAGCTCGAAAGCGGAGCGGGCGACGCGGGCGATCTCGCTCTCGGTGTAGCGCTGCGTGTTGATCCCGACGCGCTCGTTGCCCTCGTTGATGATGCCGCGCGGCTCGCCGAAGTAGACGCCGGAGGTGAGCTCGCGCACGATCATGATGTCGAGCCCGCCAACGACCTCGGGCTTCAAGGAAGAAAAATCGGCCAGCGCGTCAAAGCACTGCGCCGGGCGCAGATTGGCGTAAAGGTCCATCTCCTTGCGAAGCCGGAGAAGTCCGCGCTCGGGCTTCACACCGAAATCAAGGTCGTCGTACTTCGGCCCGCCGACGGCGCCAAGCAGAACCGCATCGACCTCCTGCGCCTTGTCCATTGTGGCGTCGGCGAGCGGCGTTCCATGCGCGTCATAGGCCGCGCCGCCCACCAGATCCTCGCTCACGTCGAAGGCGAGGCCCCGATTGGCGCCGAACCAATCAATGATCTTGCGGACCTCGGCCATGACCTCAGGGCCGATGCCGTCACCGGGAAGAATGAGAATGGATGGGTTGGTCATTGGGCGCTCCGGTCACTGTCGGGCGCGGGGTAGCCCTTGGCGTCAGGAGGGTCAAGAAGCGCGGGCCACCGAGATGTCCAATCAGGCTCACGCAGGATCGTTGGGCGTCCTGAGTCGCAGATCCATCCAGACAATGCGATGCCGGGACGCGGCCATGACATCCTTCAGAAGCGGGCCGTTCTCCGACGGCCAGAGCACCCCCGCATCCAGAACCTCAAACCGCCGATCCGGGAGGATGAAGTCCACGCGCAGGTTCCCGGGGCCGCGCGCGTCATCAGGCCAATCGACGGTGTCAAGCGCCGGGTCGCCGCGATGCGAGGCGTTCTTGCCGCCGTCGGCCTCAGCCGAGCGAACCCCGCCAGCGCTAGCCGGCTCGGGGTCTTGCAGCCGCGGATGACCGAGCAAGCGGCGCATGGCTTCGGGCCGCCCATCGCCGTCAACTACATCCAGATTGGCCAGCCCCGCGAGGATGACGGGGCGATCCGGATCGGCGCCTTCGAGATACCAGGCCCAGAAAGCCGCCTCATCGTGATTGCGCCGCCCGTTCCGGTCGTCCGGTCCGTCAAACACCGGTGGCGCCGCATGCCAGATCAACAGATCGACCTCGCCCGCCCCGGGCGCCGAAACCGACAGCGCCCAATGCGCGGTCGTCGACAGCCTTTGGCCCTGTTCGACGTCGGCCAGGGCCAGATTGTCCGCGAGTTCCGTCCACCTCAAAGTCGAGAAATCGTCGAACCGGCTGCCGCCCAACGGATGCTTGCTGATCACGGCCAACCCGTCGGCCCCGGCGAACCTACCGAACCCCTGCGCGTCCTCCGGCTCGCCCATCCGCCCGTCCCCGTCGGCATCCAGCCCGGTCTGAAGCCCTCGGTTGGGTCGGCTCTGAAACCTGTGCGGGTAGCCGCCGATCCCGTCCGCCAGCGCCGCGAGCGCGGCATTCCGCAGGTCATAGTCGATGCCGCCAAGTATCAGCACATCTGCATCGACGCGACGCGCCAGACGGGTCATGGCGGCGACCTGCGCGTCCTTTCCCGAGGCGATGTCGCGCAGGAGCAATCCAGGCCCGTCACGGCCGAGCTCGGTGTGGAACAGGGCGACCCGAAAAGGCTCGGCCTGGGCGAGCGAGCTGAGAAGGCAAGCAATCAGACAGGCAGCAAGCCTTCGCCGCCCTTGGTGTTGGAGTTGGCGCTCTTCCGTTTTTCCGAGATCATCGACGCGATCCGCCCCATCGCGATGCCGCGCATGAAGAGCGATGCCGGAAGGAAGGCCCATGCAGATACCGTCCAGATCAAGGTGTGCGGGTTCTCAAGCGACACCGCGCCAAATAGCGTCACTGCGGATTTCACCACAGCCGGCGTCAAGAATGGCAGAAGAAACCCTAACGCGATGTTAAAACGTGCATCCCGCTCAAGACGCTCGACGACATCGCCGCCGGCGGTGGGATCGAAGGTGGGCAGGTTGATCCAGACGTTGAACGCCCCGTTCTTGAGCGGCCAACGGCGGATCCGCTGCAGGATGATGAAGACGCCTAGCGTGACGAGCGAGATCAGATAAGCCATTCCGGCCGAGTTGCGGACCAGCTCGATATGCGCGACCGAGGTGTCAGCGGGCAGCATCAGAACGACCAGCCGGACCGGCGAATAGGGGAAGTCGATAACCTCGCCTATGGTGCCGCCAATATCGGTGGCGAGTAGGGTCAGATCCGTCGGCGCGGTCTGGCCCCGCGTCATCAGCGCCAGCATGATGACCGTCAGCAAGAGTGAACCGAAGCGGATGCGATTGAAGGGCGGCGCGTCGCGGAACTCCACCAATCCGGGATAGGACGAGGCGTATTCGAAGAACGTCAGGCTGGCGCCGAAGAGAGCGACAAGGGCGACGACCTGGGCTGTGTCGGCATTAAACCCGGGCAGGATCAGGGACGGCGTGGCGATCAGCAGCACAACGCAAACCGCGCGTAGAAACGCTCCTACCAGCCGGGATATCACCGGTGCTGCCCCATCTTTCCGGACCATCGGCTCGCGCCGCAGTCGC
>JASJAU010000102.1 GCA_030066855.1 Paracoccaceae bacterium
TATGGCGGTGAGTGAACGTCCGCTTCGGGCTCAAAGCGGACATTCGCTGCTATGCGGCGCTTGGGCATCCGCTGAATGACCGCTATGCGGACTTTGCAGACGCGAGAGGTTGCTACATCGGTTGCCCGGCCGTCACATCCAAGCAGCACAACCATTTCTGCCGCACCGATGGGATTTCGGAATTCAAGGGATCAGTAATCTGGAGCCACTGCTTCTCCAGATGATCGTGACCGTGCGCAAGCCAAAGCGATGGCTAGCGCCGCACGGCCGTCGTGCTCGGTCGCACTCGGCGCACGGGCTTCTGTTACAGCACGATAAAACTCGTCCAGCGCGTGGTAAAAGGATGCATCGTAACGCTCGAGAAAGAAGTGCTTGAGTGACGATTTCGCTTCAGTCTTCGTGCCGTTCCAGCGGATCAGCGGGTCGTCACGCTGGTTTGAGGTCTGAACCATGCCCTCGGTGCCGAAGACCTCCAGCCGCTGGTCGAAGCCGTAGACGCAGGCACGCGAGTTGTTGATATGCGCCAGCGCACCGGAGGGCATTATCAGCGTGGTCATCGCAAGGTCGACATCACCTTCGGCGCCGATGCTCTCGTCAAAAACGCATGACCCCGCGGCGAAGACCCGTTCGGGGCGTTCACCGGCGATCCAACACAACAAATCAATGTCGTGGATCTGAGCGTCCAGAAAGTAGCCGCCCGAAGCCTTTACATATTCGATGGGAGGCGGCGCAGGTTCGCGGCTGGTGCTCATCAGAAAGTTGATTTGCCCAAGCTCCCCATCCGCAACCGCTCGGCGGACCGCTGAGTTGTCTGGGTCGAAGCGGCGGTTGAATCCAAGCATGAAGGGTACCGGATTCTGGTTGAGGGTCTCAAGGCAGGCGTCAACGCGTTCAAGCGTCTGGTCGAGCGGTTTCTCGCAGTATATCGGTTTGCCCGCTCTCGCCGCGGCCTCGATGTATTCGACATGTGTATTGGTCGGCGTGGCAATGATAACCGCGTCGACGGCAGGATCTGCGAGTGTCGCTTCTATGTCGTCTGAAGCGCGGCCACCGTATGCCGCTGCCGCCCGATTTGCCGATGTGACATTGGGGTTGAACACGATCTCCAGCCGCAAGTTGGGATGGGTGTTGATCTTTGGGCCGTATACGTGCGCCATGCGTCCGCTGCCGAGAAGAGCAATGCCTAAACTGATTTCAGCCATTCGTGTCCTCCCGGATTATGGCGGCGCCCTTTTCCCCAATCATGATCGACGCGGCGTTGGTATTTCCAGTGACGATACGAGGCATGATGGATGCGTCTGCTACGCGCAATCCCTCGACGCCGCGGATTTTGAGGCGCGGGTCGACGACCGCCATGTCATCGACGCCCATTTTGCAGGACCCGACTGGGTGCAGCAATGACAGACCTGCAGACCGGCAATACTGTATCAGCTCATCGTCTGACTGGACGTCTGGTCCAGGCGATAGTTCATATTCCACACAGGCGCTCATCGGTTCGGTCGCGGCGATCTTGCGTCCGAATTTCAGGCCGGATATTGCGGCCTTCCTGTCCGCGTCGTTGGAAAAGAAATTGAACTGAATAGCTGGCTGGTCCAAAGGTCTCGAACTCTGGATGCGCACGTGTCCGCGGCAGTCTGGGCGCATGTGTTCCGCGAGAATCGTGAACCCCGAAAACGGGTGCGGCTTCAGCTGCTCGTTTGTGCACCATGCCATGAATGTCACCATCATATCAGGGCGATCGATGTCTGGGCTAGAACGGATGAAGGTGTTGGAATAATTTCCGTTGTCGGCAAAGGGCCCGGTACGAAACAGCAAGTATCGAAGGAGTTGAATCCCACCTTTCAGCTTGTTGTTGTATAGGTCATTTACGGTGGATTTGACGGTCGAGCGGTATTCTGCGCCGATGCCGAAATGGTCCTGCAGGTTCTCGCCGACACCGGCTAGCTCGTGCAGCACTTCAATGCCGTGCTTTTGCAATAGGGCGCCTGGTCCAATGCCCGAAAGTTGAAGGATCTGTGGCGAGCCGAAGGCGCCGGCGCAAAGGATCACTTCGTACCGCGCCTTACTCTCGTGTTGGCCCGCGCTGTCTGTCCAAGCCACGCCTGTCGCGCGATTGTCTGTCACCACGATACGCTCGACCATCGCGTTCAACCTGAGGTCAATGTTTCGTTTCGCCGCGCCGCGCAGGTAGCCCGACGCAGTGCTCCAGCGCCGCCCGTTTCGAGTGGTGGTTTGGACGTAACCGGTGCCTTCCTGATTTGCCCCGTTAAAGTCCTCGTTCCGTGGCACGCCCAGCGTCTCTGAGGCCGCGTGAAACGCCTCCCCCAGCCTGTGTGTCGTCCGCAGATCTGACACGGCGACAGGGCCTCCAGTGCCATGGAATTCGTCGGCGCCGCGCTCTTGATTCTCGCAAGACTTGAAGTACGGCAGCACGTCGTCCCAGCCCCAACCGACGCACCCCGACGCTTTCCAGCCGTCGAAATCCTCCGGCTGGCCACGCATGTAGATCATTCCGTTAATCGCGCCGGTGCCGCCCAAAACCTTGCCCCGCGGTTGAAACAGCCGTCGGCCGTTGAGATGCGGTTCGGGTTGGCTTTCAAAGCACCAATTTACCTTAGGGTTGGCGTAGAGCATCGAGTAGCCCAAGGGGATGTGAATGAATGGGCTGCGGTCTCGCCCACCGGCTTCAAGTAGAAGAACGCTGTGCCCCGCTTCACCGAGGCGTCCTGCTACAGCGCAGCCGGCTGACCCTGCGCCTATGACAATGAAGTCATGCTCCGACGCGCTCATAGACTCACCCCTCTGACGCAAGCAATACGGACCGATGCGGACCAGCCTGTCATGAGTCGCAGGGGAGCCAAAACTTGCCAAATGTCAGTTTTGGACATTTGCTGGGCCAAAAGCGCGGTAGAACCTCGTATTCCACATCGGCAGGCGACAACCGCATGGGAGCCGGACAAATGACGCGTGAAGAAATGGTGCGGATTCTGAACTTCCTGGATGCAACGAAGCGTCTGAGCCAGGACCGCACCCGTCTCGCAAGCGTCGATCCACGCTGGAACATCCTTTCCTATGCGATGCGCAGGCATTTCGAAGGGCGGCTCCTGACTGCAACCTCGCTCGCGTCGGCGGCCGATACATCCTACGGGACCGCAATGCGGCGGATTGGTGAACTCATCGACGAGGGTTTCCTAATCAAACGTGTCCGGTCAAAATCAGGAAAGTCGTTCTCTGTTCATCCAAGCCGAAGACTGATTGCTGAGTTCGAGGCATTCGCCATCCAGTTCAAGGCAATGGTTGGTACAACTTTCGGATTCACCAACAGTGAAGGAGGAATGAACGATTTCTATTTTGGAGGTTACTACATGGCCTCCAGGATCCTGCCTTATCCGAACGCGATGCGATCGGGTGTCGGCTACGACAGAACAGTTCGTATTCTCAGCCCGGTTGATCCAACATTCAGGACTCTCAGCGAGTTTTCGTCCAACCTTGATGAGTTGTGCGGAACCAACATCGAAATCGTCAATCTGCCGCTCGATGAGCTGCATAGCGAGATCATGGCCAACGCCCAGAGAACTGAGTCGAAGTACGACTTGATGGCATTCGATTTGCCCTGGATCGGCCAGCTCGCTGAACAAGGCGTCATCCAACCCCTCGATGACTTCATCGCCAAAGAACGGTATAGCGCAACGGACTTCCACAATGCCGCCTGGCGTGGCTCTGCCTGGCGCGGGCAGCAATTCGGGCTCCCGATCCAGCCAACAGTCGAGGTGCTATTCTGCCGCGAAGACCTGTTCTCTGCCACGGGCCTCACGGTCCCGAAGTCGACGGACGAAGTGCTTTTTGCAGCAAGGACACTGCACCGTTCCGCCATGAACCTTTCTGGTATTGTAATGAACTTCGGGCGTGGGACGCCGGTCGCTCACAGCTATATCCAGACTCTGGCCGATTTCGGTCAGCCGATTATCAACCTAAGACCCATGGGTGATGAGTACGATGTTGCAGACATCGAGGGCGAGAATTATCGCCCAATGCTTGAGACCGACGCGGCCCGGCATGCGCTTGAATACCTCAAGGAGCTGCTTCAATACGCGCATTCCGAGAGCATGCAATGCAACTGGGACAGACGCATTCGCATTTTTTCCTCAGGTGGTGCCGCGATGAGCTACGGCTGGAGCATTCGCGCTTCGGCCTTCGAGAACGACGAGACGTCGCCGGCCCATGGAAACGTTGCTTTCGTACCGCACCCTCCTGCTCTAGGCGGGCGGCCGGTTTCACCAATCGGGGGCTTTTCTTTGGCTATGCCTCTGGGGCTGTCCGAAAATCGGGCGCAACTCGCCTGGAAGGTCATGGAGTACCTGACCCGACCGGAGTTGATGAAGTGGTATGTTCAGAACGGCAACCTAACGAGCCCGCGATACTCGACCAGCGCGGACCCCGAAGTCCAAGCCGCCAGCCGGATGATCGGAGAGATCGACGGCATGGAGCGGCGTGGAGAAGTCCATATTTGGCCGCGTCCGCCGATCCCAGAATTCTCGGATATGTTGGGTATTCTCGGTGAAGAGGTTCACACCGTTCTCCGGGGCGAGCTCGCTATCTGCGACGGTTTGCAGCGCGCTCAATCCCGGATTGATGCTCTCATGCGAACGAACGGGCGCTACTAATCGCGAGAACATCGAAATGAATCATTTTGGATATCTCGCTACTCGTCAGCTTAGTGAATGGGAGTGCAGGGTATTCCTACCGAGAATTGAGTGAGACGCATGTCGTCCTGCGAGGACGGTTGTCTGCGCAAACACCGATAGGGGAGGAATCATCGATGACACTCAAGAAATTCGCCGGTCTTACAGCTGCATTTGCTATGGCAACTGGTGCAATGACAAGCGCCGCCTCGGCGCAAGACGTCTCCATGGCGTTCATTGTGAAAGACATGAACAATCCATACTACTGGCGTATGGGCGAAGGCGCGAAACGCGCGGCAGAGGAGCTCGGGATCGAGCTTTCTTATGTTTCGGCGGAGTTCAACGGCGACATCGAAGGCCAGATCGGGGTGGTCGAAACCGAACTGGTTAAGGGGCACGACGCGATCGTACTTGTTCCAATGAACGGGACCGCGTTGATCCCAAAGATTATGGAGGCAAACGCAGCCGGTATCCCGGTCATCACCGCCGACACGCGCGTTGATGACGGCCCAGCGAAGGTCGAGACATTCGTGGGCCTCGATGAACGGACATCTTTCGCCGGAATGGCAGAATGGGTTGTCGAACAGATGGGCGGAGAGGGCCAAGTCGCCATCCTGGAAGGCTTCCGGGGCAGTTCGACGGCTGAGCTCCGGCTCAACGGTATGATGGACGTTTTCGACGCCAGTTCTGGCATCGAAGTCGTCGCCTCGATTTCGGCCGATTGGGACCAGGAGAAAGGTCTGAAAGCATCCGAGGACATACTGCAAGCACATCCGGAAGTGGACGCTATCATCGGCTCAAACGACTTGATGGCGTTGGGCGCGGTTCAGGCCGTGAAGGGCGCCGGGAAGCTGGATGAAATCATTGTTGTTGGGGACGACGCTATCCCGTCTGCCTTGGCTGCTTTGAAGGCAGGCGAACTAAACGCCACAATCGATGGTAATACCGACCTGGTTGGGTATGAAGCCGTAATGGCCGCCTATCGCCATGTGACTGAAGGCGAGACTCTGGACGAATGGATCGTCGTAGATTCCTCGATTATGACCGCTGCTGACGTAACCCAAGAGTACTTGGACGGCCGCGGCATAACGCTTGACTAGAGCCTTGCCAAAGGAACTGACATGGCCGGGTCTTCCCGGCCATGCTTCCTAAGAGGATCGCGCCTTGTCCCAAAAACCACCCTTGGTCGAGATGCGCCACATCTCGAAGCACTTCGGCGGTATTCAAGCGCTAACCGATGCTGAATTGGAGCTATACCCCGGAGAGGTATTGGGTGTGCTGGGCCATAACGGCGCCGGCAAATCCACATTGATAAAAATCCTCGCTGGCGCCGAGAAGGCTAACGAAGGCGCAATCTTCATCGATGGTCACGAGGCCCATATTGACGACCCGAATGACGCACGCGGTCTCGGGATCGAGACGATCTACCAGGAACTAGCGCTATGCGGCAATTTGAACGCGCCCGCGAACCTTTATATGGGTCGCGAACTGAGCAAATGGGGCTTCCTGCGCAAAAGGGCGATGAAGGAGGAGGCCGAGAAGGCCCTCAGTCGGTTGAACATCCGCATCAAGTCCCTCGACGTCGAGGTTGAGGCCATGTCAGGCGGACAGCGCCAGGCGATTTCTATAAGCCGCGCGGTGCATTTCGACACCAAAATCCTAATCATGGACGAGCCTACCGCAGCGCTTGGCATGGAAGAAAGCAGAATGGTCATGGAACTGACCGTCGAGTTGAAGAAGCAAGGCATCGGTATCATCTGGATCAGCCACGATATCCACGAGGTGTATAACTTCACCGACCGGATCACGATCCTGCATGGCGGGACAAATGTCGTGACTGCTCCGACCAAAGATTTCACTCAAGATGAGATCGTGTCGATGATTATATCGGGACGTCCGATCGAACACTCTAACAAAGCAAATTCGGACTGAGACGAATGGAGTTTGCCAAGATTAGGTCTCAGCCCCTGGTGTGGATACTGTTAGTCGCAGTGATACTGGCCATTGTCCTGTCTTTCCTGTCGCCATTCTTCATGACGGTCGGAAATATGACCAACTTGTCAAAACAGGTTTCCATTGTTGCAATTCTCGCTGCAGGGCAGGCGGTCGTTATCATTTCCGGCGGTATCGACCTGTCTGTCGGCTCAATCCTGGCGCTGTCAGCAGTCGTGATTGGCGCGTTGATTCAAGTCGACGTCGATCCGATGCTGGCTACGCTCGCGGGTCTCATGACCGGGACCATCGCTGGGCTGGTGAATGGCATTGTCATCACCCGCGGGAATATCCCACCCTTCATTGCTACGCTCGGGATGCTCGGCATTGCCCGCGGTCTTGCGTTGGTCATCACTGAGGGCGTGTCGTACCAAGTGCTGGTGCCGTTCTTTCTCTTTATAGGCAACTCCAAGTTTCTTGGTCTTCCAATCCCGCTCTATTTCGTCCTGCTGACATTCCTAATCGTCGCGATTATGATGCACATGACCGTCTTCGGCCGACACGTCTATGCAATTGGCGGCGACGAGCGGGTTGCTCGCCTTGAGGGCATTCCGGTCGATAGGCAGAAGATCAAAATCTACATGCTCAGCGGATTTCTCGCTGCGCTGGCAGCAGTAGTCATGACCGGGCGACTTGCCGCCACGCCACCAAGCGTCGCGCAGGGGATCGAGCTTCAAGCGATTGCCGCCGTGATAATCGGCGGTGTCAGTTTCGTTGGCGGTCGGGGGCTGGTCGTGACTGCACTGATTGGCGCACTCATTATGGCGATGATCACTAACGGCTTGAATATACTTGGGATATCATCGTTCTATCAGCAGGTGCTGATCGGCATGGTTATCATCGCGGCCGTTTGGCTCGACAATCTCAAAACGGCGTCGCGTTAAATGACTACGTCAAAAATCGACGACCGCCCGAAGGTGGGTATCGGCCTTGTTGGATCGGGCTTCATGGGCCGATGTCAGGCGAACGCCTTCGCCACAGTCGCAGGTCTCTTTGATGTGCCTGTTTTGCCAGTCAAGACTCTTCTTGCTGACGCAACCCCATCATTGGCCGCCAAAGGCGCCCGTGATCTCGGTTTCGCGCGTGCGACCTCGGATTGGCAGGCTCTGATTGATGACGATGCGGTCGATATCGTCGCGATTACGGCGCCAAACACGCTGCACGAACCCATCGCTTTGGCAGCCGTTTCCGCTGGAAAGACCGTCTATTGCGAGAAGCCACTTTCTATTTCATCCGGCTCAGCCCAACGCATGACTGACGCCGCTGAAGCCGCGGGCGTCGTGACATCTGTCGCCTTTGGTTTCATCCGAAACCCAATGATCCGTTTCGCTAGACACTTGCTGCATCAGGGAGAAATCGGTGAAGTAACTGGATTCAGCGGCCGGCACGCCGAGAACTATATGGCCCGTCCCGATGCACCGCATTCCTTCAGAACCGACCCGCACGGCGGCGGCGCACTAGCTGATATCGGCAGTCATATCATCTGCATCGCACGGTATCTTTTGGGCCCAATAGTCGAGGTCATTGGAGATCAAACAACAATCTTTCCAGACCGCCCCGTCTCGGCTGGCGCAAGCGACAAGCGACCCGTCGAGGTGGACGATATGACCCATGCGCTTCTGCGCTTCGAGAATGGAGTCTCAGGGAGTATGGAGGCGAATTGGGCCGCGAAAGGTCGGACGATGGACCTGTCGTTCGAAATCACAGGAACCAATGGAGCAATCCGCTTCTCGCAGGAACGGATGAATGAACTGCTCCTTTATCGCGACGAGCGGTCTAAATCAGGCTACGTCAGAATCGAAGCGGGTCCCGATCACCCGCCCTATGGCCAATTTTGCCCTGCGCCAGGGCATCACCTTGGCTTTAATGATCTCAAGGTCATCGAGGTCGCCGATCTGCTCGGTAGCCATAGCGGTGCTACCAATCCTGGTCCAGACTTCAGAGAAGCACTCAAGGTGCAAATGACCGTCGATGCGATCGCCGCATCCTCAAGAACTCGCAACTGGACAGTGGTAGAAACCTGAGTTGCCTTTAATGGCATCGAGTTGGACGGGCGAGCTGGCGTTCTTTGGCGAATCCATGTGTTGCGATGGTCAGGCTCGACAACTTGGGGCAGTCGAAAAAGATCTTGTTTTGAATGGACAGTGCTTTTGCTTCGGCAATTTTGGCTGATGGCGAGCCAGACCGAGTTCGTCTCCACAGACGTGGGTTTCGGATCAACCTTCGAGGTCAATCGTAATGCCCGCGCGCGCGCATCAACGCGTCGGCGCGGTTCTGTGCATTGGCCAAAGCTGAGCTGATGCTTGTCGCGCCCTGCAGCATGTCGTGCAGATCAGTTCCGATGATCTCAATCAGATTGGTGATCTCGGGCACCGGAGGGCGCGGCCAATACTGCAAAATGCCAGATCGGGCCATGCCATCAACTATCGAAATCACTGGCGAAACACTGCGCACGCTAGGGTCCATGCTGACGCTGAAACGAGGGCTCACCAAGCTTCCGTTCTCGATATATAGCTTTATGGTTTCGGGCGACGTGAAAGACTGCATTGCTGACCAGACGTCGTCCACGCGGTCGGGTGCGATGTTTGACGGTATTGCCAAAGCGTATCCGCCAACGGGCGCGATCGGTTTTCCACCGGGTCCGTACGGATGCGGGAGAAAGTCTGTCACCCCGTAAGCGGGCGACTCAGAATTGAGCTCGAAGAGAGGAGCAAGCAGAGTCGCGCAATAAGCCATTGCGACCTCGCCATCCGCGTAGGCGCGCGCCCGTTCGTACCAAGACATCGACAGGATCGATAACGGAGAGAAGTCCAACAATTCACGCAGGTATTCGGCAGTCGCGAAGGCTTCCTCCGACTGAAGCATTGGGCGAAGGTTCTCGCCCTGCGGCCATTCTGCGTCAAAGTCGTCGCCTGCGGTCGCCAAGTTCAGGACCGGTCGGCCCATGGCGGCCATTACGAACATGAAAGTGTGACCCAAAGGCGTTCCCCGTGCGGCGTTCCAGGCGATACCGGAACGTCCCTGCGCTCGATTGTGCAGGGCGCGAGCAGCGTCCAAGGTATCGGATATCGTGAATGGCACGCCCAAACCCTCGGCGTCACAGAGATCTCGCCTGACACAAAGCAGTTCTGGCGTTGTCTGCACCGGCAGTCCGTACTGGGCGCCGTGGCACCGCGCGGAAGCAAGTGCAACTTTGTGAAAGTCTGAGAGATCCACGCGATCGCGGTCGACCAGGTCGTCGATCGGTAGAAGTACTTTCTTTTCAGAAAGCTCGCCAAACCATGGGAGGTCGCAAGCAATTATGTCGTATCGTGATGTCTTTAGCGCCGCGTTCGAAAGGATCTCTTGTCGCAACCTATCGATGGATAGTGCGCGGCTATTGATCCCAACGCCGAGAAGCCCCTCGAATTGCCTCTTCAGAACATTCATCGCCATAAATGTCGGATCGGCGTGAACAAGGACGCGCAGCTCGCTTTGCAGGCCAAGCTTTGATTGCATAGGAGTGGGAGGAGGAATGGTCTGGCTGTCACCATAGGATGCGCCAAAGAAATAGTCGTTGATCCCGCCCTTACCTGCGGATCCAATTCCCAATGTGGACCCGATCGCTCCGCGAACACGGCGCGCGTACTCTTGCCACTCGCTGACGAGCTTGTCTGAGGGATGCAACGAGAAACTCTTGCCGGTCTTTGTTCTAGGGCGCCGGATTAGAAGGCCGCGTTCCTCGACTGCATTGATCGCGCGAATTGCGGTGCCGTAGCCTAAACCGCTGGCGTTTGCCAAACTGCTTGTTGTCGTCAGCTTGCCTTGCAGGTGGTTTCGTAGAAGCGTCGTAACGAGACGGGTCTCGTCATAGCCACGTTTGAGGCTCAGGACCTGATCGGCCTCGTTACCCATCGCATCGATGAAATCTAGAAAAAGTGCAAACTCTTCTCCAGTTATCCCTTTAGCCCGAGGCGCGTCGCCGCTCTCGAAGGGGCCCTCTGGCCGGGTCCTTGATTGTCCTCGCTGAAGGTTCATCACTTCTCTCAGCGCTTGTGGCATTTCCGGCAAGATCTGAACCCTCCCCGATACGGATCGGGTTCAGATTATGTCCAATCTGGATATTCTTCCAGACTTGCCGAGGTTATCCGGATGGCCTTCGGAGATCGGCGATCTTGTCAGCCAAGACACTTCGTCGTCGATCGACGTCATTCAGGAGCTGGCTTCTTCGGTGGCGTTCGTCGAAGAGCCGACTGCCGGTCTGGAACATGATGACGACCAACAGAAGGATCCCAAGGTAGAGCTGCACCATGAAGGCGGGAGTCACATTAAACACCAGTCCAGTATTCAGGAAGTTGACAGTTAGTGTTCCGATGGCGGCTCCAATGACGCCGCCTTTGCCGCCCAGAATTGAGACGCCGCCGATAAACGCCGCTACGGTTCCGGCCAGCAAGAGATACTGCAGGCCTAGTGCTTGAGCCGTTCCTGATCGCAACCCGATGATGACGCCGCCAAGGCCCGCGCAGAACCCCGAAATGGCGAAAACGATGATCATCGGACGCTGGAGCGATATGCCCGAGGCCAGCGCCTCCTTTCTAGCTCCGCCAATCGCATAAATCTCGCGACCGTAACGGGTGTAGGTCATGAACAATCCGACGATGATAAACATCGCAATCACCAAAAGCGAAGCAGGGGAGAAGTAGCCTAGCATCTTGGTCGAAATGAAGTCCGGGATGCGGAAATCTGTCAGCATAACGGTTTTCTCTTCGGCCGCGAAGAGCGCGACGCCACGGAGGAGCATCAACGTGCCGACCGTGAGAACGATTGCACGAATTCTCAGATAGGCAATGAAGTAGCCTTGGATGATCCCAATCGTGGTCGATATCGCCAGCGCGATCATCAACGAGTTCACAGCGCCCAAGCTGTCAGTGAACCGCACAGTGATCACTGCGGCGAGCGCAGCATTGGATCCGATAGAAAGGTCTATTTCTCCGGCGATTATGCAAAGCGTCAGAGCAAGCCCTACAAGGCCGAGGACCGCGAAACGCTCCATGATCGCGAATCCTGTGCGATGCGTGAAGAATAACGGCTCGGTGATAGCGAAGAAGGTGAAGACGCTGACTGCAAGCAATATGGCGAAAGCCAAGTCGTGGTTTTCAGTGACCCAGTGTTTTATGCGTTCCATGGGACCCTCCTATTCCACGGCTCTCGAGCCGCGCCGTACAAGCGCAAATACGATGATGGAGAAAACAATCATCAGACCGACCGCGAGAACTCGTGCGCCGGAGTTGAATCCGTTTAGTACCATCATGTTGTCGATGCTCGAGATGAAAATGGCACCTAGCGACGTGCGAAGAGTCGATCCGTAGCCACCCATAATCGAGTTGCCTCCGACCATAACGATGGCGATGACCATAATGGTCATGTCTCCGGACGACCCGAACTCCGACGAGAAGTAGTTCACGTGCGCGGAAGAAACCTGACCCGAAAATGCGATCGCTACGAAAGCCGCGCAGACGCTGGCGATGATGCAGCATTTGATGGCCATACCGAAGTTTTCATGCCCCGTGGCACGCCCGGCGGCGCGGTTGGCACCAACTAAGTAGACCTGACGACCAAAGGTCGTGTAGCGAAGTGTCAGTTCGGCTACGACCGCGATTATTATGAACGCGACTGTGATGTTCGGGATGTCCCCAATGAACGAACCTGTCCCAAGCCATTCTGCTCCATGCGGTCGGCGATAACTGACAACCAGGTTGTCGGACCACCAGGACCCGATTCCGAAGAACAGCCCCGCCGCGCCGAGAGTCACAACGATGGGGTTCCCTCCCAACCCGATCAATGCGCCTTGCA
>JASJAU010000103.1 GCA_030066855.1 Paracoccaceae bacterium
CCCAACTCGTGCGCCTTGTGGATCAGCGCGTCGAAGTCGTCGAGCGTGCCGAACATCGGATCGACGTCGCGGTAGTTCGAAACGTCATAGCCGAAGTCCAGCATCGGCGACGTGAAGAAGGGCGAGATCCAGATTGCATCCACACCAAGCGATGCCACATGCGGCAGCCGATGAATGATGCCCGGCAGATCGCCGATGCCGTCGCCGTTCGAATCCTGGAAGGAGCGCGGATAGATCTGATAGATAACCGCGCCCCGCCACCAGTCAGGATCGGGCGCCAACACGCTCTGATCGAGCACGGGATGCGTTTCCACAAAGCTCATGTCCGGACTACCCTATTTCACCGAGCCTGCGAGAAGACCGCGCACCAGGTACCGCTGCATCGCGAAAAAGACGACGAGTGGAACCGCGATCGAGACGAAAGCCGCGGTGGCGAGGATCTCCCAGTTGCCACCCCGCGTCCCGAGAAGCTCCACGATTTGGTTGGTCATGACAGTTGTCGAGCCTGTCGCGTCAATCAGAAACACCTTGGCCACAAGCAGATCGTTCCACGTCCAGAGAAACTGGAAGATCGCGAATGACGCGAGCGCCGGGAAACTGAGGGGAAGGATGATCTTGGTGAAGATCTGAAAATCCGTCGCCCCATCAACTTTGGCGTTCTCGATGATGTCTCGCGGAAGGCCGACCATGTAGTTGCGCAACAAGTAGATCGCGAGCGGTAATCCGAAACCGGTGTGCGCAAGCCAGACGCCCAGATAGCCCTTGCCAATGCCGATCCCCAAATGAAGTCGCAGGAGCGGAATGAGCGCCAGCTGGAGAGGCACCACAAGCAATGCCACAACCAAAGCGATAAGAAGCGCGCGGCCCGGGAAATCCATCCATGCGAGAGCGTATGCCGCAAAGGCCGCCACCACGATCGGAATGATCGTCGCCGGAATGGTCACCGTCAGCGTGTTGAAGAACGCATTGGCCATGTTGTCCTGACCCGTGCCGCTGAAGAGGATAGTTCTGTAGTTGTCGGTGGTGAACTCGGGCGCGGTTACGGCGGTCAGGAAAACCCTTTGCCCCCGACGCCCCGGCTCTTCGACGCTTGTGTAGCGGTAGGAACCGTCTTCAGCGAGGGCGAGCGTCTCCTCTCCATCGCTGAACTCGGCTGTCTCGCCCACCTGATACGCGCCGATCGCGCGGGACGACACGCCAAAGGCGACGATCTCTGCGTCTGCGCCTGGCCCGCCCTCATCGGTGAGGAGGTTGCCGGTGACGACGAAAAGGTCTCCGTCTTGAACCGCCGCCTCGCGGCCGCCTGTCCGCACTTGAACGGTCTGCTCAGTTGGGAAGAGAGCCTTCCACCACCCGCTCGCCGAGATCTGGTCCGCAGTCCTGAAGGAACTGACAAACAACCCAACCGTCGGAAACAGCCAAAGGAGCACCAGCGCCAGAACCGATACGTTGACGGCCCAGGAAAGACTGGATTTGGAACCTGCAATATTGTCCATGACTTCCCCTCCCCTCAGCGCATTTCTTTGCGCGCGTTGTAGACGTTCCAGATCAGGATCGGCGAGACGAGGATCATGATGATGATCGCGCTCGCGGATCCGACCCCCCAATCATTCGCGCGGAACAATTTGTCGAACATGTAGTTTGCCAGAACCTGAGTCTCCCACTGGCCGTTTGTCATCGCGAACACGATGTCGAAGACCTTGAGAACCGTCAGCGTGATCGTGGTCCAAACCACCACGATCGTCGGCATGATCTGCGGGACCTTGATCCTGAAGAAGATCTGGAATGGGTTCGCTCCATCAACGATTGCTGCCTCAACCGTCTCTTCCGGTATGCCCCTGAGCGCGGCTGAAAGGATCACCATCGCGAAGCCGGTTTGGATCCAAATAAGCACGACCATCAGGAAGAAATTGTTGAAGAATGGAACGGTAAGCCATGTCTGCGGCTGGCCGTAAGGAAGGTCTGAGAAGACAATCCCGATTAGCGAACGCAGCGAAACGAACACAAGCCAGACAGCGACGACGGCTCCGATGATGCGCATGATCGTAAGAAACGAGCCCTCACTTCGGCTGGATTTGCCAAGAAATGGCATCAGCAGAATGTAGGCGACATATGCGACGATCCCCGCGAACCCGAGAACCATGATCAACGGCAGCGCCTTCAGGAACAGGAAGGAACCGACGCCTCCTTCGAATTGGAGCCAAACGGCGTTTAGAATGCCGATCTGATCCTGCTCGACCGGGCGGGTGTCATAGACCAGTTTGAAGATGACCGATGCGCCAACAAACGAGATCGCCATCGGCATGAAGATCAGAGATTTCGCCGCAGCTCCCCAGGAAATCCTGTCGGTGAGCTGCGCGGCAAGCAGGCCGAAAGCCGTCGACGCCGCAGGCACGACGATCAGCCAGAGCATGTTATTGCGAATGGCTTCCCAGAATTTCGCTTCCGAGAACATCTGGTTGTAGTTCGCCAGACCGACAAAGGCGCCGTCCTGGCTGCGATCGGTCAGCGAAAGACGAAGCGTCTCAAACACAGGATAGGCCAAGTAGAGACCAAGAGCGAACATCGCCGGGAATAGAAAGAGCCAGGGACGGATCTGGTTCGCCCGGTTGATGTTCCGACCCGCGTTCGGCCCCTTGGCGGGATACAAGACCTTATCGAGAAACTGGTTCGAGAAATAAAAGTATCCGACACAGCCCCCAACGCCGATCACGATGGTCAACAGGCCTTGCAATGCTGGATGCATTGTCCCCTCCCAAATGGCTCGTGTTCTTTTTGTTCTTAAGTGGGATCCCGGAGAGTGAGCCGAGATCCCTGTTTGTAATGCCGCTTGGCGCGATCTTACTTAAGCGCGTCCCAGCTGGACTGGATTTCATCGGCCACCGCCTGAGCGTCCTTGCCGCCCGCGAAGTCGACCATGCCGGTCCAGAACGTGCCGGCACCGACACCACCTGGCATCAGGTCGGAACCGTCGAAACGGAACGTCGTGGCGTTGACCAGGATCTCGGCTTGGCCGCGCAGGGCGTCGTTCAGATAGGTTGCCGGATTCACGGATTTGAGCGGCGTCAGGAAGCCCGACTGAGCCCCGAAGACCTCATGCGCCAGAGGCAGCTGCAGGAACTTCATGAACTCATCCGTAGCATCCGACGGATCCGTGATGGTCAGCAGCGTGCCGCCACCCAGAACCGGGTTGCCAAGATCCTTCGACTCGTAGGACGGGAAGTAGAAGAAGTCGACGTCCTCACCGAACTCGATGTCCTCCGGGAAGAAGGCCGGGACGAACGACGCCTGGCGGTGCATGTAGCACTGCGGCGGCGACGAGAAGAGGCCCTTGGGGCTGTCACGGAAGTCGGTTGTGGCGACAGCGCCAGCGCCGCCGGCCACTTTCGCGTCGTCTCCGACGAACCAGCCGAACTCTTCGATCGCGGCGACGACCCGCTCGTCGTTGAACGGCATCTCGTTCGTCGTCCACGCGTCATAGACGTCCGCCGGCTGTGTGCGGAGCATGATGTCTTCGACCCAGTCAGTCGCCGGCCAGCCCGTCGCTGCGCCAGAGCCAAGCCCGATGCACCAGGGCGTGTCGCCGTCAGCCACAATTTGCTCGGTGAGCGCGCGCAGCTCTTCCATCGTTTCGGGTACGTCGTACTCGGCGTCCTCGAAGTTCTCCGGCACATACCATACCAGCGATTTGACGTTGACGTTGTAGTAGAAGCCGTAGAGCTGATCACTGCCGTCCTTGTCCGGGAACGTGCCAAGATCGACCCAGGATTGGCCCGCGCCGTAATTGGCGGCGACGAAATCGCCCATGCCATCCGGAAGCGGCGATAGCAAACCGCGCGAAGCCATATCGGCAGCGAGGCCGGGCTGCGGGAAGACCGCGACATTAGGCGCAGCGCCGGCCTCGGCGTCGATGACGATCTGCTGCTCAAAGGAGTCCGAGCCGGTGTAAACGACTTCAGCGCCAGTGGCGTCAGCGAAGTATGCGATCACGCTGCGGAACACGCCGTCTTCCGGCTGAAGCCAGGGGCCGGTGATGGTTACGGTCTGCCCGCTCAGATCAGGCGCGCTTGCCGCCCATTCATTATAGCTGTCCCAGCTGAAGTCCCCGTCGCCCGGCGCGAATTGAAGATGCCCGCCCGCGAAAGCCGGCGCGCTTGCAAGCGCCGCGATCGCCGTTCCGGCATAGAGTACCGATTTCATGATTGTCCTCCCAACTATGATTCCCTCATGCCTCACTGTTGCGCAGCGCGTCGCGAGGCAAAAGCGCCAAAGCGCTTTGGATGCCGCAGCCTCGCCCAAACCAACGCAGGAGTCAATTGTGGTTTCAAGTATCTTTCTGAAATTATTTAGTTGTTAGCGCCACCTGATGCTGCATCCCAAAGATTACTTTTTGACTGATCGGGCCCGCTTCTCTAGCATACTAATGGAATTGAAAGCGCTTTGAATATCATGAACCTGCGTGAGCTCGCCCTCCAGCTCGGCCTGTCGCAAACAACCGTCAGCCGCGCCCTGAATGGCTACCCCGAAGTCAGCGAAGCGACGCGTAAGCGGGTGCGCGATGCCGCCGACAAATTCAGCTACCGGCCCAATACACGGGCGAAGGGCCTCGCCACTGGGCGCAGCATGGCCGTCGGTCACGTGATTCCCGTCTCAGACCAGCATGAGATGGTGAACCCGATTTTCGCCGATGTGATCGCCGGCGCTGGAGAGGCCTATGCCGAAGCCGGATACGATCTGGTACTTTCCCTGGTCGGCGCCCGCGATGAGGCGGCGTTCTATCGGGATCTGGCGAGCAGAGGAACGATCGACGGGATCATCGTCCACGGCCCGCGGCACAACGATCCCCGCCTGCCGCTCCTGAAGGAGATCGGACTCCCCTTCTTGGTCCACGGACGGTCTAGTCTTGCGGACGTGAGCTATAGCTGGGTCGATGTGAACAACCGGAGCGCCTTCTATCGGGCGGCAGGTCTCCTTCTGGATCTCGGCCACCGCCGGATCGGGCTGATCAATGGCCTGGCCGGGATGGACTTCGCCGTGAGGCGCGAGGACGGCTACAGGCGCGCCTTGACCGAGCGCGGCATTCACGTCGATCCGGATTTGATCGCCGAGGGCGAGATGACCGAGGCTCATGGATGGGCGTCGGCGCGCGAGATGCTGTCAATGCCCGATCCGCCCACGGCGTTTCTGGTGTCTTCGATCATTTCCGCCTTCGGCGTGCGCCGCGCCGCCGCGGAGCAGGATATAGCGCTCGGAAGCGAGCTGTCCGTTGTCGTCTTCGACGACGACCTGTCCTACTTCCGGTCGGACGGCGGCGTTCCGCAGTTCACCTCCGTCCGGTCGTCGGTGCGCGAGGCGGGTCGCATGGCGGCTGAAATGCTGCTTGACATCATCCGCGAAGGATCAGACGAGCCGCGTCAGCGACTGCTGGAAGCCGAGCTGACGATTGGTCGCTCAACAGGTCCGGTGCCGACACATGAAGGCTCGAAAACAACAGGTTAGACCATGGACTTCAAGCGTGACGATTTCCCTGAGGATTTCCTGTTCGGGGCGGCGACATCAAGCTATCAGATCGAAGGCCACGCCTTTGGCGGCGCGGGACGCACCCATTGGGACGATTTCGCCGCCACGCCGGGCAATGTCGTCCGAGCCGAAAACGGCGCGGTGGCCTGCGACCACTACCACCGGATGGACGAAGACCTCGACCTTCTCGCGGCGCTGAATGTCGACGTCTACCGATTCTCTACGAGCTGGGCGCGGGTCATTCCGGACGGCCGCGGCGCGCCGAATCCCGAAGGATTGGATTTCTACGATCGACTGGTCGACGGGCTGCTCGAGCGAAAGCTGAAACCGGCAGTCACGCTCTACCATTGGGAGCTGCCCTCGCCGCTCGCCGACCTTGGCGGCTGGCGGAATCGGGACGTCGCGTCCTGGCTGGCAGATTTCACCGAGGTCGTGATGCGCCGCATCGGCGATAGAGTCTGGTCCGCCGCGCCGATTAACGAACCCTGGTGCGTCGGCTGGCTCAGCCATTTCCAGGGCCATCATGCGCCGGGCCTGAAGGATATCCGCGCGACGGCGCGGGCGATGCATCATGTGCTTTTGGCGCACGGCCGCTCCATCCAGGCGATGCGCGCTTTGGGAATGTCCAATCTCGGGGCGGTCTGCAATTTCGAGTGGGCCGAGCCATTCGACGAAAGCGATGAGGCGCGAGCGGCGGCGGAGCTCTACGACGGCTATTACAATCACTTCTTCCTCTCGGGCCTATTCAAAGGCGAATATCCAGCAAGCGTGTTGAAGGGCCTCGGACCGCATATGCCGAAAGGCTGGCAAGACGATTTCGAAACAATCGGGACGCCGGTCGATTGGTGCGGGCTGAACTACTATACGCGAAAGGTCATCCGACCGACCAACGGCCCCTGGCCCGCCCATGAGGAGGTCGAGGGCCCGCTTCCGAAAACCGCGATGGGATGGGAGATCTATCCCGAAGGGATATGCAAGTTCCTCAAGCAAACAAGCGAGCTGTATACCGGCGACCTCCCCTTGTACGTGACAGAGAACGGCATGGCCGGCGACGACGCGCTGGCGAGCGGCGCGGTCGACGACAAAGCGCGGGTCGCCTACGTCTCCGCTCACGTCGCGCAGGTCCGTCGAGCGATCGCGGAAGGCGCCCCGGTCAAGGGTTACTTTCTCTGGTCGCTTCTCGACAACTACGAGTGGGCGCTGGGCTACGAGAAACGCTTCGGTCTGGTTCATGTCGACTTCGACAGCTTGAAGCGAACGCCCAAAGCGTCCTATCACGCGCTGGCAAACGCATTGGCCCGATCCTGAAAGGCGCCCATGACCGCACGTCCCGCAGATGTCTTCTCGCTCGTAGCCGATGTCGGCGGCACCAACACGCGTGTGGCGCTTGCCGAAGGCGGTAAGCTTCTGCCGGAGACGATCAAAAGGTACAAGAACGCCGATTTCGCGGGCCTCGAGACCGTGTTGAAGGCGTATATCCACTCGGAAGACGATGTCGATTGCAAGGGCGCGGCAGTCGCCGTGGCAGGTCCCGTGCGAGACGGGCGGGGCGAGCTGACAAATCTCGACTGGGCTTTCGACAAAGAGACCATCGCCCGCGCGACGCGGGCCGAGACAGTCGCCGTTCTGAACGATCTTCAAGCGCAAGGCCACGCCATCGGTCGCCTGCCCGAAGAGAACATCACGACAATCGTCGAGGGACCTCCTGCAGGCCCCCACGCGGCAAGTCTGGTCGTCGGCGTCGGCACCGGATTCAACACTGCGCCTGTCTATGACACCGGGACAGGCCGCTACGTGCCTCCGTCCGAGGCCGGGCACGCCAATATGCCGATCCGCACCGAGGCGGATCTGCGGCTCTGCCACCATGTCGAGAGCGCCCATGGCTTCCCGTCGGTCGAAGACGTCCTCTCCGGTCGCGGGCTTGAGAGAATCTACGCGTGGCGGGCTCAGGAGGCCGGCGCGCCGGCCGAACTTAAGGCGGCCGATATCATGGCGGCCTGCGCGGCAGGCTCCGACCTGGTCGCGGAGGAGGCGGTCGGCGTTTTCGTACGCCTGCTTGGCACCGAGGCCGGGAACCTCGCACTCGTCAATTTGCCCTTTGGCGGTTTGTTCCTCGTCGGCGGCGTCAGCCGCGCGATGCTCCCTTACTACGACCGATTTGGATTCAGCGACGCCTTTCGCGACAAGGGGCGGTTTGCGGGCTTCATGCAGAATTTCGCGGTGCACGTGATCGAGGATGACTACGCCGCGCTTACCGGCCTCGCCACCCACATCGCCACCCAAACCTGAAACGCTTCCGCATCGTAACTCCGTTTTAACCGGGCGCGCATAGGCACGACGCCGAACGGGATACGGAGGTTGGTTAGATGGCGCATCGTTTGACTGGCGCGGGGTATGCATGATGTCCGAAAAGGTCGTCCTCTCCCCACGGCTTGACGCGGGCGCTTCGGAAACCCTGCGGGGCGAGTTGCTGAAACGCGCCGGCCAGGACGTGACGCTCGATGCCTCCGCCGTCGTGCAAGTCGGCGGTTACGGGCTCGAGGTCCTGCTGACCGCCGCCCATGTCTGGCGGACCGAAGGCAGGATGCTTGAGGTTGTGGCCCCCTCGGACGCCTTCCTCGCCGATCTCGGCCACCTGGGCGCGTCGATCGAAACGATTTCAGCGGGAGGGACCGCATGACCATCTCCGTGCTGGCTGTCGATGACAGCCGGACCATGCGCGACATGATCACCCTCGCCCTCCGCGACGAAGGTTTCGACATCCACCTGGCCGAAGACGGCGAGCACGGCCTCGAGGTACTGGAAAGCCTGGCCCCCGATGTCATCATCACCGACATCAACATGCCGCGCCTCGACGGTTTCGGCTTCATCGACGCGGTCCGCGATCGGGGCGAGTCCCGGCACACGCCCATTCTGGTGCTGACGACAGAAAGCTCCCCCGAACTGAAAGCGCGGGCGCGGGACGCCGGCGCGACGGGTTGGATCGTGAAGTCCTTCGCCCAGGACAAGCTGATCCGCGCGCTCCGCATGGTCGCCGGATAGGATCGCCGATGTCTGATCCCATGATGGAAATTCGCGCTTCCTTCTTCGTCGAGTGCGAGGAGCTCTTGGAAAGCCTCTTCGACGCCCTGCAAGAGCTATCGGAAGGCGCGAGCGACGCCGAGAACATCAATGTGGCCTTCCGGGCGGTCCATTCGATCAAGGGCGGCGCGGGCGCCTTCTCGCTCGATGATCTCGTCGAGTTCGCGCATCACTTCGAGACCGCGATGGACGAAGTCCGGTCGGGGCGGCTTGAGACGGACGAAGATCTGATCGCGCTTTTCTTCCGCTGCGGGGACATCCTATCGGACCTTGTGCACGCCTCGCGCGACGAGGTGGACATCGACCGCGGCGGGATCGATCCGGTCGTGAGCGAGCTCAAGGCGGCTGTCGGTGAAAATGGCGGCGAGGGTGGCGATGACAAAGGCAGAGACGAGACGCCTGATTTCGTCCCTATGACCATCGACCTATCGGACCTTAGCGGTGTGGATGAGCCTGACGTCGATTTCGATTTCGGCAGCCCGCCGGACCTTGAAGTGCAGGTTCCCGACGCCCCGGAGGCGGCGGCGCCACGCCTCCGCGTTCGCTTCAAACCCGAGCCCGAGCTCTACGAGAGCGGGAACGAGCCGCGATCGCTCATCCGAAGCCTCGCGGATTTCGGACCGTGCAAGACCGAAATCGAATTCGACCCTCCCTCGTCGCTCCTGCCGCTCGATCCGCCGCAAACCCGGCTCGGCTGGACAATCGAGATCGAAACCAAGGCGGACCCCTCGGCTGTGGAAGAGGTTTTCGAGTTCGCGGACGGCTTGTGCGAGCTGTCGGTTGAGCGGATCGGCCCGGCGCCAGCGGAGACAGAGACCCTTCCGGAGCCGAGCGCCGCGGAAGAGGAAACCGCGCCCGCGCCTCCGCGAACGAGCGAACCGCGCGAGCAGTCGGACGTGCAATCAAGCCCGCCCGGCCCGAAACCATCCCCTCGGCAACGGGCCGCGAAGAAAACTGCGGCCGCGCCTTCAGCCACAGTCCGCGTCGATCTCGACCGGATCGATCGGCTGGTGAATCTAGTGGGCGAGTTGGTCATCAATCAGGCCATGCTGTCGCAATCGGTCGTCGAGGCCGATCTGCCCTCGAACTCCCCGATCGGGAGCGGGCTCGACGAGTTTTTGCAGCTTACCCGCGACATTCAGGAAAGCGTAATGATGATCCGCGCTCAGCCGGTGAAGTCGCTGTTCCAGCGCATGTCCAGGATCGTCCGGGAATCCTCCTCCGCGCTTGGCAAGCGCGTCCGGTTGGTCACCGAGGGCGAGACAACCGAAATCGACAAGACCGTCATCGAAAGGCTCGCCGACCCGCTGACCCACATGATCCGGAACGCCGTGGATCACGGGATCGAATCGTCCGAAGAGCGCCTGAGCGTCGGCAAGCCAGAGGAAGGCGAGGTGCGGCTGACCGCGCTCCACAGGTCCGGAAGGGTCGTCATAGAAATCACCGACGACGGCGGCGGCATTGACCGGGCGCGGGTGCGCCGGATCGCAGAGGAGAAAGGCTTGATCTCAGCCGACGCAAACCTCACCGATTCTGAAATTGACCAACTTCTCTTTATGCCCGGTTTCTCGACCGCGGCCGAGGTCTCCAACCTGTCCGGGCGCGGCGTCGGCATGGATGTGGTCAAAAACGCGATCACCTCCCTTGGCGGCCGCATCTCGATCCATTCCGCGGCAGGCAAAGGGACCACTTTCTCTATCTCCCTACCGCTCACGCTCGCCGTGCTCGATGGTATGGTCGTCAGCGTCGAAAACGAGACCCTTGTCGTGCCGCTGAGCGCCATCGCCGAAACGCTCACTCTTCGCGCGGAGGACAACCGC
The DNA here is from genome assembly GCA_030066855.1 of Paracoccaceae bacterium. Lineage (GTDB taxonomy): Bacteria > Pseudomonadota > Alphaproteobacteria > Rhodobacterales > Rhodobacteraceae > Kangsaoukella. The sequence goes on from JASJAU010000103.1 coordinate 10,422, forward strand.
CGCTTAGGGCCGAGAACCAGTGTCGTGCTCGTTCGCGAGAGCTTCGTGCCTCTTTTGGATCTTGGCGTGGAGTTGGGGTACCGGGACCCCAAATCCTCCTACGGCGGAAGCATCGCGCTTCTCATTGGACAAGAGGACGGCAGCAAGGCCGCTCTCGTCGTCGACTCGATCGAAGATCAGCGCCAGGTCGTAATAAAGGGCCTGCAGGACAGCTACGGCCATGTGCCGGGAGTCGCCGCGGCGACCATTCTCGGCGACGGACAGATCGCGCTGATCCTCGATCCGACCGACCTCGTCCAAAGCGCAACCGGGCACAGCCGTGCCGCAATCCTTCAGGAGGCTGGCTGACATGACAGCAACCACCACTGACTCGGAAACGACCGAACCGGCACATGGCGGCGGCGAGATATAGCTGCTCTCCTTCCATGTCGGCGAGCATGAGTACTCCGTCGAGATCATGGCCGTGCGCGAGATCCGCGGCTGGACGCGAACAACCTCGCTGCCGCATTCGCCGTCATACGTGCGAGGCGTGATCAACCTGCGCGGCACGGTTCTGCCCGTGATCGATCTCGGCGTCCGGCTCGGTCTCGAGCCTTCTGATCCCGACGAGCGCAATGTGATCATCGTCGTCGATTTCGACGGCCGCACGATCGGCCTGCGCGTCGATGCCGTCTCCGACATTCTGACGCTCCCCGCCGGCCAACTGAGGCCGCCGCCCGAGATCGCCGCCGACGCCTCGGAGACTTTTCTGAGGGCGCTGACCATCATCGACGAGCGCATGGTGCGCGTTCTCGATCTTCAATCTGTCCTTCCATCGCACGGAGACATGGCCGCTTGAGCGCTGAGATCGCAGATCCGCGACCCGAAGCACCGGCCTTGCAGTCGCTGAGCGACTCCGAGTTCAGACGCGTCGCCGCCATCGCGAGTCAGGACGCCGGTCTGATGATTTCCGATGCGAAGCGGATGATGGTTCAGTCACGCCTGTCGCGCCGGGTCCGCGCGCTAGGCTGCGCGGATTTCGCGACATATCTCGCCTCGGTCGAAACGGACCCGTCCGGAGAAGAGCGCAGGGCCCTGATCTCGGTACTCACCACGAATGTCTCAAGCTTCTTCCGAGAGTCGCATCACTTCGACATGCTCCGAAGCACAGTGCTTCCGCCGCTGATCGATCGCGCGAAGTCCGGAGGGAGGGTTCGACTCTGGTCCGCCGGTTGCTCGAGCGGACAGGAGCCCTACTCAATCGCGATGCTGATCCTTGAGCTCGACCCGGACGCGAGGGCCCGCGACGTCCGGATTCTCGCCAGCGATATTGACCCGGCGATCCTGTCCAAGGCCCGCGCGGGTGCTTACCGCCCTGAAGACGCCGTGAATCTGCCCTCTCCGGCCGGCCGGCGCTTCTTCAAGTCGGTCGGCGCGGACGGCATGGTCTCGGTGACGTCGGATGTCCGGTCCATGGTCTCTTTCCGAGCGCTCAACCTGCATTCCGACTGGCCCATGAAGCAGAAATTCGACGTTATCTTCTGCCGCAACGTCGTCATTTACTTCGACGGCGACCGGCAACGGAGCCTCTGGCCGCGCTTTCACAAGGCTCTCAGCCAGGGAGGATGGCTGTTTCTCGGGCATTCGGAACGCATACATCCGATCGAAGGTTCCGGATTCACACTCCAGGGCGTGACGGCCTACCGGCGCGACGGCGGAACGCCGGACCCCAACGCCCCGCGCCGATAGGACAACGCATGGCACTAAGAGAACAGCTGAGAATCATGGTTGTAGACGACATGTCGACGAGCCGAGGCCTCATAACCCAGGCCTTGGATTCAATCGGAATCCGCAATGTCGTCACCGCCTCCGACGGGAAATCGGCGCTGCAAGCGCTGGAAAAAGCGCCCGCGCATCTTGTGATATCGGACTACAACATGCCCGAAATGGACGGCCTGCATCTCCTCCACTATCTGCGCAGCAAGCCGCAAACGGCGAAGACAGGCTTTCTGCTGATCACCGGACGCGCGGATCAGACGGTGATCAACAAGGGCCGGCAACTGGGCATGAACAATTTCCTGAAGAAGCCGTTCGAACCCGCCGATCTGAAAACCGCGATCGAGGCCATCGTTGGACGGTTGTGAGACCACGAACGCCGCAGACGGAGGCGCCCGCCCGGAGCGGCCGGGGGAGGACATCGGAACAGGCGAGATCCTCCGCCGCGTGGGCGCGCTCCTCGAGCGGCTTCACGAAGACAACCTGCGCCTTCAGGATCATCTGAGCGCGGTTCTGATCAACGACGCTGTGCGGGACCGGATCGCCACGGATTTGCAGCGCCTGGATCTCCACGCCCAAATCAAGTCCGACCTCGCGCGGTTCTTCTTTGAATTCGCCTGCCGCGCCGAATTCCCCGCGCACGATCCCGCCGCCATTGCCGATCTGCTCAGCCTGGACGCGACGCGATCGGCTGTCGCGCTCGGAAACCCTGTCCGTCTCGGCGCCGATGACGGCGCTGGAGACGTCAATTTCTTTTGACTCCCTTGCGGCGCTATGAGGGGCGCTTCGAGCAGACCGGATTGGGGGTAGGCAACCGGTTGGACGTGGCCACGAGGCGTCGTGGCC
>JASJAU010000021.1 GCA_030066855.1 Paracoccaceae bacterium
ACGGACCGGCTCATGCGTTGCCGCAACGAAGGTGATCCAGATCGGCAGAGCGACGATAGCAATGCCGATGATGAGAACGAGATGGCTGACTAGGTTCAGGATCGGGCGGTTCTCGATCATTAGTATTCCACCTTTCTTTCGACGTAGCGGAATTGAACCACCGTCATGGCGATGACGAGCGCCATGAGGATTACTGATTGCGCCGCCGATCCACCTAGATCGAGCCCGACGAAACCGTCATTGTAGACCTTGTAGACGAGGACCGTCGTGGCATTGGCCGGGCCGCCCTGTGTAACGGCGTGAATGATCCCAAAGGTGTCGAAGAACGCATAGACGGCGTTGACCACGAGAAGGAAAAATGTGGTCGGCGAGACCAGCGGGAAGATGTGATCCCAGAACCGACGTACAGGTCCGGCGCCGTCGATGGCCGCTGCTTCGATCAGTGACTTCGGGATCGACTGCATGGCGGCAAGGTAGAAGAGGAAGTTGTAGGCAATCTGTTTCCAAGCCGCCGCGAAAATCACGAGCATCATGGCGTGAGACCCGTTCAGGTAGTGGTTCCAGTCTATTCCAGCAAACTGGAGAATGTACGGAAAGATTCCCAGGGTCGGATTGAACATGAACACCCACAGCGCGCCAGCCAGCACCGGCGCCACCGCATAGGGCCATATCAGAAGCGTTCGATATGTCGTCGCTCCTCGAACCACGCGATCGGCAAATCCCGCAAGAACTATCGCTGCGGACATCGAAAGAACTGCAACGCAGACCGAGAAGAATATCGTGCGGCCGAATGTTCCCAAATAGAGGTCATCGGTCGCCAGATGAGTAAAATTCTCAAACCAGACGAATTCGGTGGACAGCCCGAAGGCGTCTTCGATGAGGAAGGACTGATAGATAGCCTGGCTCGCTGGCCAAATGAAGAAGATCAGCGTGATGATGATCTGCGGAGCAACCAACAGGTAGGGCAGCACCGACGTCGGAAAGTGGACGCGTTTTAGCATGGTGATCGAGCCAAAGGTCGAAGAAGGAGCGAAAGGCGGCCCAAGAGATGGGCCGCCTTTGCTTGGATCTTAGTTGACCGAGCGCTCGAAGCGACGCAGCAATTCATTGCCGCGCTCGACTGCCTTGTCGAGTGCCTCCTGCGCGGTGGCGTTTCCTGCCCAGAGCGCTTCCATCTCTTCGTTGATCACGTCACGAATCTGAACGAAATTGCCGAAGCGCAGGCCTCGTGAATTGGCCGTTGGGGTGTTCAGGCTCAATTGTTCGATTGCCGTGTCGGTACCCGGATTCGATTCATAGAACCCTTGCTCCGCGCTCAAATCCGCAGCAGCCGTTGTAATGGGCACGTAACCGGTCTCCTGGTGCCACCAAGCCTGAACTTCCGGCGACGACAAGTAGGTCATGAATTTTGCAAGCCCCTTGTATTCGTCGGCTTCATGCCCCTGAAGCGCCCAAAGGGTTGCCCCGCCGATAATCGAGTTCTGCGGCGCGTCGGCGACCGAGAGGTCGACCGGGAGCTGCGCCTGACCGAATTCAAACTCGGCCTGAGATACCATCGAACCATAGTAGGCTGACGAGTTGAGCCACATGCCGCATTCGCCGTTGGTAAACATCGGCAGCGAATCTCCGCGGCGACCACCGTAAACGAACAGTTTGCCGTCTTGCATGTCGGCGATTTCCTGGAGCCGCGCGGCAACAGCATCGTTATTGAACGTCAGTTCGGTGTCGAAGCCGGTGAACCCGTTTTCTTGCGTTCCGATTTGAAGGTCGTGCCATGCCGAGAAGTTCTCGATCATCACCCAACTCTGCCAGCCGAATGAGAACCCGCATGCCATCCCGTCATCAACGAGAGCTTGAGCGGCCACTTTCATCTCTTCCCAGGTCGTCGGGACTTCGACGCCGGCAGACGCCAGAGCGTCGGCGTTGTACCAAAGCACGGGCGTTGAGCTGTTGAACGGCATTGAGAGCAACTCACCCTCGGGCGTTTGATAATAAGACACCACTGCCGGCAAATAGTCGTTGCCGTCGAAAGGTTCGCCGGCATCGGCCATCAGTTTTTCGATGGGATAGATCGCGCCCTCTGCCGCCATCATGGTTGCCGTTCCGACCTCGAAGACTTGCACGATATGCGGTTGCTCTCCGGCCCGGAACGCCGCAACCGCGGCGGTCATGGTTTCGGTGTAGTTTCCTTTGTAGGTGGGAACGACAACGTAGTCAGATTGAGTGGCATTGAAGTCAGCGGCGATTTTGTCCACGCGTTCGCCGTTGGTCCCCCCCATGGCGTGCCACCAGCTTATCTCCGTTTGGGCGAATGCGGTGCCCGCCGTCAGCGCCATTGATGCCGCGCCAAAGAACAGAGCTCTCGAATGTGTCATGTGTTCCTCCCTTGCACATTTTTTTTGTATGGACGTAAGACTTCTGGATGTCGGACGTTATTGCAAGGAAATTAGTCCCTTGGATCTTGGATGCTCCTGGGACACCAAAAGAAGCAGCTGAGTCTCTTCGACAACGTCTGGTGCCTGGTGTGTTTAATGGCCAGGTGCCTGACCGGCCCGTCCGAAATGCAAACACGGGCGCCTTGTGGTACCTGCATAATTGGTGCGATCGGAGCTTCTGATAATTCGGTCATGTCGTTCAAACCAACTGGCGCTCGCTATCGCGCTTTGCTTGACCGGTCTTGTCGGCCTTTCTCTGCCGACACATGCGAGCGGATGCCGTCTCGCACTCGCTCTGGCACTGGATGTTTCCTCGTCGATTGATGAAGAGGAATACAATTTTCAGCGAGAGGGGCTCGCGCGCGCTCTATCTGATCCAGAGATCATTCGAGCATTCCTTCGGGCGCCTCCGGTGGCTCTTTTTGTCTTTGAATGGTCAAGTGCGTCCGTACAAAAACCGCTGATCTCTGATTGGGTGGTAGTCGACTCGAGGGATGTTCTGGCGGATGTAGCAAACGCAATGCGTGACGCCCCCAAAACCGAAAGATCAGGTGGGACCACGGGTCTAGGATCCTCGCTGGCCTACGCAGGCCGAAAACTGGGATCAGCCCCAAGATGCTTGGCTCAGACGATTGACGTTTCAGGTGACGGAAGAAACAACTCGGGAATCACACCGGCAGAAGCTTTCGCCGACCCCCAGTTTGACAGCGTTACCGTCAACGCGCTTGTCGTGGAGGGGGCGCAAAACAACGCAGCTCTCTACGGCAGCGATGTCGGGCTGGTGCAATGGTTCAGGCAAAACGTCGTCAGGGGTCCGGGCGCATTCCTCGTCGTCGCGAATGACTACAGCGACTATCAGCGGGCGATGAAGGCCAAGCTGTTGCGTGAGCTGGAATCTGTGACCATCAGCGAGCTGACGCCTGACGACTGAGCCGGCCAACCCCATTGCCCAGCAGTATGGGGAAAAACAAAAAATCCGCAGCATTACCGCACGAGGACACGATGGACGTCCGCTTTGGGCTCATCGCAATAACCTGAAGAATTCAGTCGAAGTCTGGGCCCAGTCGCGAGAAAATGCTCGAAGTGCCGGCTCAGCCGACCTCTCGCCCAGTCACGATCAAAACCGCGCCGACGCAAACCAACGCCGCCACGACCCCGTGCCACCATTGGAGTCTTTCGTTCTTGAAGACGAAGACACCCAATGCAAGCGTCCAGATCGGCGTGGTGGAAACCAGTGAAGCCGCTAGCGAAACGGGCCCTTTGGTCAGGGACAGCTGCAATCCAAGGATCCCGAATCCGATGAGCAATCCGTTCAAGGCAAACAGCGCGTGCCCACGGTCAAGCACTGCGATGCGTCGTGGCGATCCCACTGCCAAAACCATGAGACCGACAACCACTGTCGAAACCGATGTCACGACGACAGTAGCGAAAAGAGGCTCGGGGAGAATGTTGTATCCCGCTTTCGTGAGCGGTTGCGTGATTGCGCGTACCATCGCGGCACCCAATGGCAGGAGAAGAAGGTAGAACGCCCGCGTCCTCCAGCTCACGCCGCGCGCTACGGCCGCCAGGAGAAGCCCTCCGACGAGCAACGCCATGCCCAGAACTTGGCCAAGCGTGATCGTTTCGTTCAGAAACAGGATGGCTGGCACAGTAGCGAACAAAGGCAGAAACGCTCCGATTGCGGCGGTTAACGCAGGGCCGACATGCTTGACGGACGCGATTTGAAACCGTTGGCCCAAAGCGGGAAAAAGAACGCCGGCGAGCGCGAAGTACTTCGTCGCGTCTGATGTCCAGAGCTCCCACCTTATGCTGGGAGCCGCCAACAGCCAGAACATCGCCGCCATCGTTAAAACCGATACGAACGTCCCGGAAAGATCGTCCATGTGAGAAAGCGCGGCCTTCTGGTTCTGCATCGCCAGTGAGAACAGCAGGGCTGAAATCAATGCGAAAATGCTGGCCGCGACCATGCGGATTCCCTTCAAATTCCCGGCTGCGAACCTGCACCTACGCCAAAGGTTGGAACAAAAAGAGGCGTCACGTTTCGTCAGCCGTGTATGCGCCTAAGCCAGCATCGTGGCAAAGAGAGAGCCTTGGTCCGATGCTTCCAGCAACTGTCTTCAGTTGCATCATAGGATCCCGTCGTAGGGCTTGGTATCCATCTCTTTGGTGTCCTCCGCAACTTTCCAGAACCAGCGGGAAATCCGCTGCAGCGACCCTTTGAGTTCGGGGGTTTTCGGCTCGGCAAGCTTCGGGGCGGCTGGGGCGATAGGCAGATCGGTCATTGTGAACCTCGTCGAACGAGCGGGAATGTGATCTAAGCCTAAGGACGGCGCCGATGACGTGCTTGAACGATAGCTTGTCATTCGCTTGCCGTTTGCTTGATTTGCATTGCCGCGGGGTAAATGACTGATGGTCTTCGAGTTCGGTGATATCCGAATTGACGGCGAGCGTCAGGAAATCTCACGAGCAGGTACTCTCGTCGCAGTGCAACCCCAGGTCCTGGATCTTTTGGTGTTCCTTGCGAGCAATCCAAATCGCGTTGTATCGAAGGACGAGCTGATTGACGCTGTATGGGAAGGTCGGGCGATCTCCGATAGCGCTCTCAACGCCCGAATAAATGCGGCGAGGAAGGCCGTAGGCGACAGCGGAGATACTCAGCAGGTCATCAAGACCGTGCCGCGCAAGGGATACCGCTTCGTGGCCGCGCTTACAGACCCTCCAGAAGGTCTGAAATTGGCAGAGCCATCGGAACACCGCTCGATTCCGTCACTGACGGTTCTTCCCTTTGTCGACCGCGGGATTGATCCGGAACATAGGTTTCTTGCCGACGGGTTGACCGAAGACGTCGTAACCGCGCTTTCAAAGCTCCGGGGTTTTTTCGTCACCGACCGCAATACGACCTTCGCGCTTAAGGACGCGGTTGGAGACGCTCGGGCGATCGCGACCGAGATGGGTGTAAGGTACATTCTTCAAGGTTCTGTCCGTTCCGCCGGACAGAGGATCCGGGTCAACGCGTCGCTGACGGACACCGAAACCAACGCTCAGCTCTGGGGCGAGCGCTACGATCGCGACCTCACGGACGTTTTCGATCTGCAGGACGAGCTGACCGAGAGTCTGGTGGCGCGCCTTTCGCCGGAGTTGTTCGCTGCCGAGCATGCGCGTCTGAAGCGCCGGCGCCCCAAGAACCTGGACGCCTGGGAGTGTTTCGTGCACGCGATCCATGACTACGGGAGGCAATCGAAGGACAGCAGCGCGAGCGCCGTCACACAGCTAGAACGGGCGATCACGATCGATCCCGACTATGCGCAGGCGCTCGGCCTCTATGCCGTCACGCTGGCCTGGCGGGTCATTCAGGGATGGGAGCCTTTCGATGAGACGCTGGCTAGGGCTCGGGAGGCCGCCGATCGCGCCGTCCTGGCGGACCCCAATGATCCTTGGGCGTCCATTGGACGCGGGTACGTGTCGATCACGGCGCGCGAGGAGGACGCGGCGATCATGAATTACGGTCGCGCCGTCGATCTCAGCCCGAACTTCGCCTATGCGCGGGCGCTTCTCGGCGTCTCCAACGCCTACGCCGGTAATGCGGATTTGGCTCGCGGCCACATCCAGAAAGCCATCGCGCTCAGCCCTCGCGATACCTTTATCGACAAGTTCTACTTGTACCTTGCAGTCGCCGAGTTCCAGGCCGCCCGGTACGATGCTGCCGCTGACGCCGCCGAACGGGCCATCCAAATCAAGCCGGGGCACCCTAGCTCGCATCTCTTCAGAACATCCGCCCTCGCGCTGGGCGGTGAACAGGAGATGGCCGAGGCGGCCTGCGCGGCCTATCGGGAACTGGTTCCCGCGGCGCGCGCATCGGTGATTGAGAAAACAGTGCTTTACTATCAACTTGGGGACCGACGGCGCATGGCTGATGGCATGCGGAAAGCTGGTCTGCCGGAATGACATGGCAGGTTCCTGAGGATCTCCTCTGGTTCGTGCCTGAACGATGAACGTCCGCCTTGGTCTCATTGGGCGCATCTGACCGTTCTTGTGAGGCTCGAAGTATCTCTGTCCGGCTGAGTCGTTGCTTTGGGGGGGAAGCCGACGCCCATTGCCTCCAAATTCGTAACGCGCATCCGCCCTCCAAATTGTGGTGTCAGAGGAAACCGGTATTGAGCCGGGCAGGGGGCTTGCCTGGAGTTCTGGTATGATCAAGGCCTCTTCCATCGCTACTTCAAGACCAGCTCTGAGATCATCCATCTGGCGGTTGGCGGAACCGGTTCGGCCTGATGTTCGCTTCGGAGATCAGACGGAAGAGGGTCCAGCGGCTCAGGGCTTGCTCGAAATGGAAGTGGCACGTCGACGAGCTCTTCATGAAGATCAATTGCAAGCGGCGCTACTTGTGGCGGGCCGTGCACCATTAGGGAGAAGTCCTAGAGGAGGTCGTGACGACGCGAAGAATCAAGCGAGCGGCCTTGAAATTGCTCAGGAAACTGATGAAACGCTATGGCCACGCTGAAGAATTTGCCACCGAATCCTCCGCGTCCTGCGAGACAGCCCACCGGAAATTTGGCGCTACAGAAAAACAGCGGACGGGCAGGTGGCTCAACAACCGTATCGAAAACTCACACCTTCCTCTTCTACGACGGGAACGGGCCATGCAGCGATTCCGAGGCATACGAAGTCTGCAGAAGTCCGCCGCCGTCCACTGTTCCGTCTAACACCACGTCAACCAGTTGCCCGGCCACACCTGCCGGGATCGTTTCAAAGAGGCCCGCACCGCCTCGACGAGTGGGGCGGTCTCGGCGCGGCCCAACGGACAGCGTTATTGTCCTGCCAGAGACTGGTTCGCATTCGTCTGACGGCACCGACCTTGGGTTGCGTTTGTTTCTGAACAGTTCTTATCCGGGTATCCCTTGCGGCAAACGGAGCCTGGCGCGAAGGCTGAAAGCGCTCATTTCGAACGCGCCCCGGCGGAGCCGCTTCAACCCTCTCCCCGGACGAGCCGGGGAGCGATTGGATTGAAGGTGACCCTATGCGGTTCCATCACAAGCTCGCTCTCCGGTTTCCGGGCTACTTCTGGAGAACCGCAATCTCGGTTCGGGCGATGCGGCGGATGATCTTAAAGATGTCGTCGAGGGTCTCGGTCAGCTCGATCTCGCGGGCGTAGGTGTGCAGTCGTTTTGGCTCGTCGGCGCGCAGGCGGTCAATTTCATGCGCGGCGATGTCCTCGATGAGCGCGGTGAATCCCGCCTTTGACCTCCGAACCTGTTTTGCCGTCTCCCGATCCTGTTCTTCCAGCGCGCTCAGCACCCCATCGAGCGCCTCCACAACCTCGCCGTGCAGGTCGGCTATAACTGAAGCCGTTGCAGGGCTGATGACCACATTTTCGTCGATCCGTTTTCGGGCGGACGTCACCATGCCTGTGGCGATCAGATCGCCGATATGCTCCAGGTCATTGGAGATCTTGATCAGTCCCATCAAGAGGCTCGACTGATCCGCGGGCAGGCTGGTGAGGCTGATCCGGCGCATGTAGCCGACGATGTCGCGATGAAGCAGGTCGACTGGCCGATCCATCACCCTCAACCGGTCCATGTCGAGAGGGCTGCCCGTGGTTACAGCCGGGACCGCGGCATCAAGCATGTCACGAACAAGACCGCCTAGATGAAGGATTTCCAGCCGGACCGCATCGATTGCGATAGCGGGAACCACCAGGAGTTTGGGGTCGAGATGTTTCGGCCCGAACTCCGGCTCTGCCGCTTCAGGGAGATCTGGAACAAGCCATTCAACCAGTTGAGTGATCTGCCGTGTGAAGCCGATGAACAGCAACGCGTTGATAACATTGAATAGGGTATGCACATTCGCAAGCTGGCGCGGGATCATGCCGTCGTCGCCGGCCTGCGCTGGCGTGATGCCGCGGGCGAAACCAGCCAGTTGATCCACAAATCCAACCCAGATCAGAACGCCGGCGACGTTGAAGAGCGTGTGCACCATCGCCGCGCGCAGGGCTTCGCGCGATCTTCCGACGGCGGCGAGTTGCGCCGTGATGCACGTGCCGATGTTTGCGCCTAGGGCGAGCGCGATCGCCGCCTCAAGACCAATCAAGCCCTGGCCGGCCATGACGATCAGAATGCCGGTCGTGGCGGATGATGATTGAACTAAGGCGGTGAAGGCTGCGCCGACAATTGCAGCCAGGAGAACGCTGTCGAGGTTCAGCATGAAATCGAGGAACGGCTGATAGCTTCGGAGAGGCTTCATCGCGTCCGACATGATCGCCATGCCGAAGAAAACCATGCCGATGCCGAGGAAGATGCGTCCGTACTCTCGTGTTACCTTCTCCTTCGCGATCGCGGATACGAAGAAACCCAACGACAGCACAGGCAACGCCAGCGCCGTGACCTTGAAGGCCAGTATCTGAGCCGTGATCGTGGTGCCGATATTGGCGCCCATGATCACCGCGACGCTTTGCGCGGTCGTCATCAGCCCGGCTGAGATGAAGCCCACCACCAAAACGGTGGTGATAGACGAAGACTGAATGATGGCGGTGATCGACGCGCCCGCGACCAGTCCGCGAAATCGGTTGCTTGTCATCCTGGCCAGGATTTCTCTCATCGAAGCGCCCGCGACCTGCTTCAGGGCGCGGGTCATGATGTCCATGCCGAACAAAAACAGGGCCAGCCCGCCGACGAGACCCGTGGAAAGGGCGAGGCTGTCGAGCTCGGGCATCACAGAGGTTTTCGGGTCATGGCAGCATCATCCCGCGGATCATGTAGAAGAACATCGCCGCCAGAGTTCCCGCGAGGGGAACAGTGATGACCCAGGCAGCCACAATGCGCAGCAGCAGGGAGCGCTTCACCAACTCGATCCGGTGGACCCGGCCGAGGCCGCGCCTCTCTCGCTTTGCGAGCAGTTTTGTTCCCGGCGCCTGTTGCTTCATCGCACGTAGCATATGGCCCTTGGTCTCGACATCCGCCGCTTCGAATTTCGTTAGGTAGGCTTCAACGGCCTCGGGATCGTGATCGGCGTGGTGATCGCGGATCTCCTGCAGCGTCTGAGCGTAGCTGGACTTGATGTACTCGCGAAGAAACCCGACTCCGAAGACGCCGCCGACAGCAATGTGGGTCGAGCTGACGGGTAGTCCCAGTTGGGAGGCGACGATAACCGTTATGGCGGCGGCCATCGCGATACAGAACGCGCGCGTCTTGTCGAGCTCCGTGATCTCGCTGCCGACCGTGCGGATCAGCTTCGGTCCATAGAGCGCGAGTCCTAGTGAGATGCCGATGGCGCCAACGGCCATGACCCAAAGTGGTATGGACGCCTTGGCCGCCACGCCTCCGGCCACAATCGCTTCGTTGATGCCTGCGAGCGGTCCAACGGCATTGGCGACGTCGTTGGCGCCGTGAGCGAAGCTGAGCAGCGCCGCGGCGAATATCAGCGGTATCGTGAAGAGCTCATTGACGCTGGATTTGTGGTTCGCAAGCTTTGCAGTCATTCGCGCAATGTGCGGGCGCATAAGTAAGTACACAATGGCGGCCGCTGCAAACCCGATGATCAGAGCCATCGGGAATCCGACTTTGATGAGCTTTTTCACGCCCTTGAGCATTAGGTACGTACCGAACGCCCAGGCCATCAACGCGACTAGAACAGGCACCATTCTGTTCGCGGCGCTCAGCACATCCGTTTTGTAGGTAATCGTTCGCTTGATGAGGTAGAGGAAACTCGCTGCGATCAGGCCGCCGAGAACGGGCGAGATGACCCAACTTGCGGCGATCATGCCAACCTGGTTCCAATTCGCGATACTCCAGCCGCTAGCCGCTATGCCAGCGCCCAGGACGCCGCCCACAATGCTATGTGTTGTAGACACCGGAGCGCCCACAGCGGTCGCAAAGTTGAGCCAGACGGCAGCGGCCAGAAGCGCGGCGATCATCAACCAGATGAACGTGTCGCGATCAGCAACCAAGTCGGGATCGATGATTCCTTTCTTGATGGTTCCGACGACATCGCCACCGGCAATGAGCGCGCCTCCTGCTTCGAAACTGGCGGCGATGATGATCGCGCCGGTCAGCGTGATCGCATGACTGCCGACCGCGGGACCGACGTTGTTGGCTACATCATTGGCGCCGATGTTCATCGCCATGTAGCCGCCGATCATCGCGGCGATGACAAGGAGGACGCCATCCACGCCGCCATCGGTTCGGACGATCGTGAAGAGCATGACTCCAATGATGAATATCAACGCCGTTCCAAATCGAAACAGCTCGTCCCGGTTCAACTGAATCGCGGATTCAACGCGTTCTGTCTGCAGCATTGGCCCCCTCCCACACATTGCGGTCTTCTCAAGCAGGCCGATCCTCTTGTGCCCTCCGAATCCGTCAATGACATGCGTCAATCGGAGTTAACCGGCATTCGGATTTCTTTAGGATGTGACCCAACGGGGCCTTCAGCCCGAGGAGACTGAGAGAATGATTGCTCTCTGGAGTGCGGCGATTGGGACGGAATCTGGAGTTAGCAGTGGGTGCTGAGCGTCTGCCTTAGTCTCAGAGCGGCAACCTGACGGTCCTGGTCGGATTCTGGGCGCTGCCATGCCGCCGAATGACCGCTTTGCGGACGAAGCCGCCGTTCAGCGCCCTGCTTTGTGAGGAAGGAGAAGCGCGTAGATCGCTCTGTTCATCGGCGCATCAACTTCGGCTTTCTCGGATAACCTCGCCGCGGCTCCGGAAATCCAATCGATTTCGAGCGGTCGCCCGTTTTCCAGATCAATTGCCGTCGACGCTCTCATGGCGCCTGGCAGCGCTTGCACGCGCTCCCAGATGCTGGCCTCGATGCCGTCCTCAAACGCGACACCCAAGGCCCGACCGATGGTCGCGGTCTCTGTGATCACCTGCCGAAAAAGGGCGCCAAGTTCGGGGATCCCCGCGATGTCACCGATCGTGCAGCGCGCCGCTGCAGTCACCCCGGACACGCCCGAAAACAAGACGAATTTGGACCAGACATCGCGTTCAATATCGTCCGACTCAGGAGCCGGGACGCCAGCCTCGCTCAGCGCCGCCCTGACGGCATCGATGCGCGCTGACGGGCGGCTGTCCCTCTCTGCGAACACGAACTGGTTAAACTCGCCCGTTTGCTTGATGACTCCCGGGGCCGAAATGGTCGTGGACACCTGGGCCATGCCATTCGCAACACACCGCTCGGGCAGGATCTCCATCAGCCGGTCGGCAGCTTCGACGCCGTTCAGGAAAGGAATGACGACCGTCTCCCGACCGAGCATAGGAAGGCACGCCCGCGCCGCCGCCTCAAGGGCATCGCCTTTGACGCCAAAAATGATTGCGTCGACTTCTCCCACCTTTGAAGCGTCGTCCGTGGCGATCCAAGGGTGAACGGTCTCCTTGCCGGATGGTTGTTCCAAGGCGAGACCAGCGTCGAGGATGGCCCTGAGATGCGCGCCTCTCGCGATTGTTGCAACCTGGTGTCCGCTTTCGCTCAGTTTGACGGCCAGAAAGCCGCCGATCCCGCCAGTCGCCACAGTGGCAATCTTCATGCCAGCCATTCCTTCTCGATCACGCGCGTCTCCAGCTTAACACAGCGTTCCCAGCGCGAAGATGCCGACCGTCGGCCGCTCGAAGTTTTTCGCAGCCTACGGAGGACTCCGATCAGATGTCCTCAACTTCGCTTCGAATGGCGTTCCATTCGTATTCGACCGGGCCCGTGTAGCGCGACCGACCGGACCGACGGTACCAGTAATCAGCGTTCGCATCGTCGCCTTCTATCCTATGTACAAGAGCGTGCAGCCAATCAAACAGAGCTTCGCCCTCATGTCGCTGGCAGATGCGGTGCGCCAACTCCATGTTATCGCCTGCCTGGAACTTGCCCGCCTTCACATGCGTGAGGGCTATGTGAATTTCATTACTGGACATCCGACCTCTCAACACTCCTTGTTCGGATCAACGACACGGCCCCGCGCCAAGTTCAGACAACACTATGCATCGCCCTGTCAGCGCAAAAATCAATCGAAAGAGCTGAAATCTCAAGGAACTCGTAAATGGGCCAAAGTCATCTCGCCAAATACCTGAACCTCGCGCTCGTCATTGCATTCCCCGTCGCATGGTTCGCTCCTTTGCTCAGGACCGGGTTGCTTCCACAATGGCAGATGCCCTCGTGGCTCGGAGGGAGCACGCTGTTCGCGCCAGATACTATCACGGTCGTCTCCGGCCTTCAGAAGCTATGGGAAACGGATGTCTTTCTCGCGATCGCGGTTACGTTCTTCGCCCTTGTCGCGCCTATGCTGAAGTGCCTTGGCATGGCGCTCATACACTTCAATCTGCTGTCTTCCGCCACCCAACCCGCCATCACGATCATGGGGAAACTGGCAATGGCGGACATCTTCATTCTTGCGCTCTACATCGTCATCGCCAAGGGCATCGGAGTGGGGCAGATCGACGTGGCATGGGGGCTCTATCTTTTCACCGCGGCAGTAATCGTCTCGCTTTCGGTTTCGTTGATCGAGAAGCGAGACCAGAGGGCAGCCCGGATCATTCCAAAGCAGTGATGCCGGCGGGTCCGGGACCTATGTCTGCATTGCTGACAAGGCCGCCCTTCGGTGCACGGTCCATCGAGGAAATGCCTCGCCCGCCCATCTCTGTAGCTGACACCACCGGGGTGTTCCAAGGCAATGGACCTGTCGCCACTGCATATGAGGCTGTAGGGCACGTCTGATCACTGCCCCTTTGCGGTCAGATTGCGCCGGGCTTCTCCACCTTGAAATCGTCGAAAGCGCTCCCCCTGCGCGCCTTCAACCCAAGGTTCCAGGACAGGGTAATCCGGGGGCGCGTTCCGAGATGAGGCGATACCATATGGACGGCCTTTGCCGGGAAAACCATCATCGTTCCGGGCGTCAGCGTCGGAGCCATCAGCTCGGTCAGGCAGCCCTCTTCCTTTGTCGTGCAGACTTTCATGCGCGGATCGGCGAAATAGAACCTCCCGTTTAACGGGTCTTCATCGTCGCCCAGATCCAGAACGTAAAGCACCGCTGCCACCGCCCGCGTGTGGCTGTGCGGCGCCACCCAGTCGCCGGTACTATAGACCGACGCCCATGAGAGATCGGTGACGATGTTCGACTTCTGGACGACGCTGCCGAACAGCGCCTTTGCCCGACCATCGATGATGCTCGCCTCGTCGATCCCCCAGCCGGCCAGATCATAGACCTTGCGCGATCCGATCCCGAGCGATTGCGGATAGCCCTTAGACAAGCTGTCATCTTCGGCGCGGCGCGGCGCGGCGCGGCGCATGGCCTCGGCCACGAGAGCAGGAGCGATTTCATCATGGTCAGGGAACCGGACTACGCGGATCTTTTCGCCGCCCCAATCGAGCCCTTTCATGCCGGGGGGCCATTTCGCCTCGGGCCAGGTGGCGGGAAGATCAAGCTTCATGGCGGTCATTGGAGGCCTCGTTACAAGGTTTGCGCCAGGCTTCTTCCGCCAAGGTTAATGGAAAGGCGACCTGGGGCCAATCGGTACAGATCCAACGGCGAAGACCCCGTGATTCTCACTCCATCGGGTAAGACTCGCGCCCAAGGGTACGAGACGCAGCCGGTTGTAGAATACAATCGTGGGCGCTTGCAGAAGAGCTCGGCTATAGGCCGGCCTAGGCGCCGCCAAGAGCGGGCGCATGTCCAGAAGCTTCTCATATCGCTACATTAAAAGCGGCGCATGGATCATGAGGGCGCAATTCTGTGAGAATGCATTGCGAGCGGAGTTGCGAATGTCCGCTTTGGGGTCAGTGCAGTCGTTCGGCAGAATCGGCGCAGATGGCTGCTAGCGAAACGTGATCGTCGCGCCCGGCAAATCGAGGCCGTCCAGCCGAGTGATCCAGCGGTCGCCCGGCAATACCGGCGCGGCGTCAGTCAAGGTTCCGGTGGTGATGATCTCTCCTTCGGCAACCGGCGTTGCACCGGGGTCGCCGGCCAAAATGTCGAGAAGGAAACCGAACGCTCGAAGCGGACCGTCCAGAACATCAGCGCCGCAGCCCGTTAGGCGCTTGCCTCCCGGCCCTTGAAGCTCGACGCGAAATCGCGGCAGGTTTTCGATGATAGATTGCGTGAGGCGCAGCCTTGGGCCGAGAAAGAGGGCGCCGTGCAGGCCGAAAGCGGCGGCACAATCCGCGCCGGAAAAGCGCCAGCCGGGAAAAGGTGAGAACACGATCTCGAACCCGTGCGACACCCAGTCGATGCACCCGGCAAGCTCAGCTTCGCTCATCCCCGCCTGAGGCGCGGATTTCAAGCCGAAGGCAATCTCGGGCTCAAGCCGCGGTTCGGGCACTGTTGGCAAAGTGTGCAAACCGTCGCCAATCGCATGCAGGGTCGTATCCCAAACCGGTCCCCACATCGGGCCTGAGACGCCGTAGATGGGCCAAATCTTACAGTTTGTGAATCCAATTTTGCGGCCCACTCGCCGCTCGCCGCGAGCCTCTCGAAGCGCAGTTATCTCGTGGGCAATGCGATACGCCGTTTCGGCGTTGAATGTAGGTTCTCGATCGGAAATTGGCGCAATCTGGTGGCCAGCATCGTGGGCATCAAGCAGTTCCGTGGCAAAGACCTCGATCTTGGTATCCGCCATCGAACCTGTCATCCAAGAAACTCCTTGCAGTGTCTCTTTAAGGTTTTTGCCGTTGTTTTCGCCTTGCTTCAATTAGAAGGCGGCGCTTCTTCCGTCAGATTGGGTTCTGAATGGCAGCCCGCGGCAAGACGGCACTTAAGGCAAGATGAACGTCCCTTTGGGCTGAAAGCGGTAATCTGAATTTCGCTGTCGGGTTCAAAAGCGACTGAGGCTGCACGAAGGAGCGCTTCGAGAGCAGAAACGTAGGTGTGTCTGCAATTCACTCCCGTTTGGTTTCGGTTGCAGGCGGTTTTTTGCCCCGCGACGATGGAATAACTGCCCACCAAACAAAAGGCTTCACTCGGTTTCGGACGGTTGTCGGACAGTCATGCCACTTGAGCGGGACTTACGCGACCGCATTTCTGGTTACAATCTCAAGCGCTTACCCGGGCGCAATGCATGCAACCCGCGGACTCTTTCCAGCCCTTTGCCGCGCGTGATCGGTCAGAAAGCGCGACCGCCCGTCCAATCGTCATACAGCAGTTGTTTGGCTGTGGACCGGCAGCATCAGCGCGTGGTCTAACTCCAAAGACGATTCAGGACGTAGGGCTTGTGTGATGGGAAACTCTCTCGATCACTTCGGGCGGATGCCCGACGGTCAGGCCGTTGAACGAATTGCCATTGCCGGCGGCGGGCTGAAGGCCTCCGTGCTCACATATGGCGCGACCTTGCAGGATCTGCGTATCGAGGGCGTGGATCATCCGCTGGTCCTCGGCGCGCCCGAACTCGCTCCGTACCTCGGTCCGATGAACTACTTTGGCGCGCTGGTCGGGCGCTTCGCCAATCGGATCGCGGGGGGCAGTTTCTCGATAGACGGGGAGCGTTTTCAGGTGCCTCCCAACTGGCTCGAGAAACATGCTCTTCACGGGGGCGTTCAAGGGACGGGAAAGAAGGTCTGGCGGATTGCCGACGCAGCCACCGATCGCGTCCGGCTGGAGTTTACGCTGCCCGACCGCGACATGGGATTTCCGGGCGCGATGAAGATCCTGGTCGATGTGTCGCTCCCGGGCGAAGCCGCGCTTTCCTTCGACATTCGCGCCGAGGCGGACGCCGCCACGCCATGCTCGTTCGCGCATCACAGCTACTTCAATCTGGATGGAAGCGCCGACATCACGGGGCATGAGCTTTCGATCGAGGCCGACTCCTACCTTCCCGTCGACGCTGATCTGATACCGACCGGCGAGATCGCGCCCGTGGCGGGAACGAAGTTCGATTTCCGCCGTCCGAAGACCGTTGGAACGAACTGCATAGATCACAACTTCTGTCTCTCCGACGGGCAGCGGCCGATCCGGCCCGTTGCCGTGCTTCGCGCCCCGTCAAGCGGTCTCTCGATGACGGTTGAGACCACCGAACCGGGCCTCCAGGTCTATGACGGAAGAAACATGCGAGCGATGGACGCGCCGGGTCTGGACAACCGCCGCTACGGGCCCTTCGCAGGGATCGCTCTCGAAACCCAGAGCTGGCCCGACGCGCCCAACCAGCCCGGTTTTCCGTCGGCTATCCTGAGGCCGGACGAGACATACCGCCACGTCGTGCGGTATGTTTTCCAAAAGGAGAGTGGCGGGTGACTGGCAAGATACTGGTCGTTGGCGGCGCGGGTTACATCGGCTCGCACATGGTGCGTCACCTTGCGGAGGCCGGGCGCGAGGTTGTGGTCTTTGACAACCTTAGCCAAGGGCACCGGCAGGCGGTTGAGGGTGTCGAACTGATCGAAGGCGATCTCCTGAATCCGGTAGAAGTCGCCGCCGCGTTCTCCCGCCACCAGTTCGAAGCCGTCATCCATTTCGCCGCACTTATTGCGGTGGGCGAGTCTGTGGTCGCTCCAGACGCCTACTACCGAAACAATGTTTGCGGCACCTTGAACCTCATCGGCGCGATGCGAGATGCCGTGGTCGGAAATCTGGTCTTCTCATCGACCGCCGCGGTGTTCGGCAATCCGCTCAGCCGCCATCTCGACGAGGATCACCCGTTGGCACCGATCAATCCCTATGGCTGGTCGAAACGCATGGTCGAGCAAATGCTCGCCGACATGGCAGCCGCATATGGGATTAACTCGGTTTGCCTTCGTTACTTCAATGCCGCGGGAGCCCATCCTTCTGGCGAGATCGGTGAGGCGCATAACCCGGAAACTCACTTGATTCCGGTCGTGCTGCTGGCCGCGCTGGGGCTTCGAGACAAGCTCATGGTATTCGGTGACGATTACGATACACCCGACGGCACCTGCGTTCGCGACTACATCCACGTGATGGATCTGGCCTCTGCGCACCTGAAGGCGCTGGAGTACATGGCCAAAAACCCCGGCGCTCACGCCTTCAATCTTGGAAATGGCGCGGGATTCTCCAACCGAGAGGTGATCGAAACGGCCCGGGAGGTGACGGGGTGTGAGATCGAATACGAAATCGCTCGCCGGAGAGGCGGAGACTCCGCGCGCCTCGTGGCCGACAGCGCGCGTGCGCGGGAACTGCTTGGATGGAACCCCGAGATCGCGAGTCTCGAGCGCATCATTGAAAGCGCGTGGCGTTGGCACCAAAGACCGCGCTATGGTCCCTTCGCGGGAAAAACCTGAGGGGCAGAGGCAATGACCTCACAAACACTGAACACCGAGTCGCCCCATCGCCGATACAATCCTCTCAAGGGGGAATGGGTTCTGGTCTCGCCGCACCGGAACAAGCGGCCGTGGCAGGGTCAAACCGAGGAAACGTCTCTGGCCAACCGCCCGACCTACGATCCGGCGTGTTACCTTTGCCCGGGGAATACCCGGAATTCAGGAGAGAAGAACCCTGACTACGCAGGCACTTTTGTTTTTGACAACGACTTCCCGGCGCTGCTTGCCGACGCGCCTTTGGGAAAGACCGAAGATCCTTTGTTCCGGGCCAAGAATGTTCGGGGCACCGCCAGGGTCATCTGCTTTTCCGATCGGCACGACCTGACACTGCCCGAACTCCCAGTCGAGGCGATCCGAGGCGTCGTCGATACCTGGGCTGACCAAATCACCGATCTCGGCAAGCGCTGGAGTTGGGTGGCCGTTTTCGAGAATAAGGGCCAGGCCATGGGCTGCTCACAGCCGCATCCGCATGGCCAGATCTGGGCGTCGGATTTTCTTCCCAACGAGATTGCCGCCGAAGACGCCCATCAGAGAACCTGGCTCGCCGAAACCGGGCGGAACATGCTGGTCGATTACGCGCGGGAGGAGTCGGAGCGCCGCGAACGAGTCGTGGTGGAGAATGACGACTGGATAGCCGTCGTGCCGTGGTGGGCGGTCTGGCCTTTCGAGACTCTTCTTCTGCCGCGCCGTCACGTCATCCGGCTGCCGGATCTCACAAGCGCGGAGCGCTTTGCGCTCGCCGATATCCTGAAGCGTCTGACAACGGCATATGACAACCTCTTCCGGACGGAGTTCCCTTACACGATGGGCTGGCACGGCGCGCCTCTGATGGATGGCGAGTACGGTCACTGGCAGTTGCACGCACATTTCTACCCGCCGCTCTTGCGCTCGGCGACGGTACGGAAATTCATGGTCGGATATGAGATGCTCGCCGAAGCCCAGCGCGACCTGACCGCCGAGAGCGCCGCCGAGCGCCTGAGGGAGCTGCCGGAGGCGCACTACAAAGAAACCTTGAGTCAGGGGGCCGCGCGATGAGCGAGGCGGATCGCTTGTTGAGTGTCAAAGCGGCCCACGAAGAGCGCTTTGGCGCAGCGCCGGAGGTCGCCGCCTGGGCGCCAGGACGGGTCAATCTCCTTGGCGAACACACCGACTACAATGGCGGTTTCGTCTTGCCGATCGCGCTTCGAGACCTTGGCGTCGCGATTGCCGTGGCCCAAGACGCCGAACCGGGGGTCATTGAGCTCTATTCCGCGACGCTGCAGGACAGCGACACGCGGGCGATAGATGAAGAGGCTGCAGGACGCTGGTCTGACTACGTGCTCGGCTGTTTCAAGAAGGTGGCTGTCGATCGGGTGGCGCGATCCGGGTTGCGAGTCACACTGATGACCACCCTGCCTCTCGGCGTCGGCCTTTCAAGTTCGGCCGCGCTTGAGGTAGCGGCTATTCGGGCCGCCGTCAGGCTGTTTGATCTGCAAATGAGCCCGGTCGAAATGGCTGTCGCCGCCCGCCAGGTCGAGAATGTGTTCGTCGGAATGCCCTGCGGGATCATGGACCAGTTCGCGTCGTCCGTCGGCGATCCCGGCACCGCCTTGTTTCTGGACACGCGAACGCTCGAGTTCACCTCCGCGCCCGCCCTTCCCGGTTTCAGCTTTGTTGTTATCGATTCAGGGGTGAGCCATCAGCTCACCGACAGTGGCTACGCCACGCGGGTGGCTGAATGCAAAGCCGCATGCGAGGCGCTCGGCGTCGAGATGCTGAGCGATTTGACCGATGCCGACCTGCCCCGGATCGATGCGCTGCCAGAACCGCTCAATCGCCGAGCCAGGCACGTTGTCACGGACAATCGGCTCACTCAGGAGGGCCTCGCTGCGCTGCAGTCGGGCGACGCCGAGGCATTCGGCCGGCTCATGGTGGAGAGCCACGCGACGGAGAAGGACAATTACGAGATCACGGTGCCTGAAACCGATGCGCTGGCGGCCGCGGCGCTGGAAGAAGGCGCGATTGGAGCGCGTCAGACCGGTGGCGGTTTCGGGGGAGCGGTTGTGGCGCTTGCGCCCGATGAGAAGATCGATGATCTCTGCACGGCTTTGACCACGCGGTATTCAGATGCGCGGATCCTGGCAGTGACCTGATCGGCGCCTTCCAGACGATGAAAACGAAATGACCACAACCCTGATCGTCGTCGCGCACCCGGAAATCCGTTCCTTCAATCACGCCTGGGCCAGAGCTTCAGCGGATGCGTCTCTAGGGCTCGGCCACGACGTGCTCTGGTCTGACCTGAACTCTATGTGCTTCGACCCCGTGGAGCGCGCCGCGCATTACCCTCCGGCTCCCGGCACGGGTCGATTCGATCCGCTGAAAGCGCAGGAGGCAGCGTCAGAGTCCGGCCGTCTGCCGGAGGACGTCCTCGCCGAGGTTGAGAAACTCAAGAAGGCTGATCGCGTGATCTTCCATTTCCCGCTCTGGTGGTTTGCGCCTCCCGGAATCCTAAAGGGCTGGTTCGACCGCGTTTTGGTCCACGGTTTGTTGCACGACATAGACAATCGCTTTGACAGAGGTCGTTTCCGGGGACGGAAGGCCTTGTTCTGCGTGACCACAGGCGCGAGTGCGGAAGAAAGCGCGCATGACGGGCGTGAGGGCAATGCGCGGATGCTTCTTTGGCCAACCGCCATGACTCTTCGGTACATGGGATACACTGTCTTAGCGCCCGAATTCGCTCACGGCGTGCACGGCTACCACCCAGAAGCAGAGGTTGCTGAATTTGAGGACCGGTTGCGGGCAACGCTGGCTCGCCAGAATTCGCTGATCGCCGAGTTCGACAAGCGGAGCGAGATCCAATTCAACGAAGACACGGATTTCGGCCCGGACGGCAGGCTCTTGCCTGACAGGCCGAGCTACTCAAAATTCATTCGGCATCAGCCCTAGGGCTCGATCTGTCCATTACGGAAGCGGCGTCCAGTGGACTCCACCCGGCTCGATCTCGGCGCTTTCGAACGACGCCTTGGTCGATCCGTAGTTAAAGACGAACCGGCGGTCCGCCGTGTCGCGGACCCTCAAACCCTCGGCCAGGCGTATGCGCGTGATCCCGGCGTCGTCCAGCCAACCGGCGACAAGCCGGTCCCAGAGCACCTCATCCGGCCAGCCGGCGAGGTATTGCACCCGATCACCGACCAGGACGGGCGCGCCGTCGGTCGTGTGCAGGACTGCTTCCGCGTCTCCGTCAAGGCGCTCCAGCCATCGGTGGATGCCGCCGCCGCCCGCCACGTCGACTTGCGCCTCAGGCGGGAGGCTCTCAGCCAGGGCAACCTGAATGTCGATGCCTTCCCAAGACGGGGGCAGAGGGTCGGGGATTTGAAACTCCCTCGTTTTCGAATTGAACCTTGGTCCGAGGACGACACGCGCGTCAGCCCGTTCAATCGCCGACTGCAGTTCGTCGGACAAGCTCATCAGACCGGGAACCAGGACCAGCTCATATTGTGAGAGATCGGCGATTGAAGGCGGAAGGATATCAATGGAGGCTCCCTGACGCCGCAGCGCTCGATACGCCGAAAAGGCCAGATTGAAGTAGTCGAAATCCGCGCCCTGCGGCTGCGTCTCCCAGGCCCATTGGGATTCATAATCGAAGACGATCGCAACCGGGGCCTTCGCCGTCCCAGCATTCGGCATCGCTTCAATCTCATTCGCGACCTTGCGGACTTCATCTAGAGCAGGCGCGTCGGCGCTGTCGGTTCTGAGCAGGCCCGTATGCATCTGCTCCTGCGCGAACGGCGCTTGCCGCCAACGGAAGTAACTGACCAGTTCAGCGCCATGCGCGAAAGCCTCCCACGTCCAGAGCCGGACCATCCCGGGCAGCGGGGCCGGGTTCCAGGGCGCCCAGTTCACAGGGCCAGGCTGCTGCTCCATAACCCACCACCGGCCCCGGCCAACGGCGCGGTAGAGGTCGTGGTGGAACGCCTGAAAATCCGGATCTCCTTGTCGGAGGTAGAACGCGCGCGTCTCGGTGTCGCTTTCGATCCGGTCGAAGGGGAAACCAAGCGGATAGCTGTCCCAACTCGCGACATCCAAATCGGCGCCGACCTTATAGTGATCGAAGTCCAGAATCCTGCCCATGTAGTTGTGGACAAGCGGCGCGTTGGTCCATTTGCGCAGCTCCGCTGCCTGAACCGCGTTGAAGCGGACGACCTGATCGGAGGTATAGCGCCTGAACGCATGAGAATGTGCGGGGTTCGGCTCCGTCACTGTGGAGTTCGGAAGGTCGATCTCGTCGAAGCTCGCATACTCCATCGACCAGAAAACGTTGCCCCAGGCCCGGTTCAGAGCTGCGGGCGACTGGTAGCGCTGCGCGAGCCAGTCGCGAAAACCGGAGAGCGCCGCGCCGGAATAGGAGAGCGTCGTGTCATGACACCCGTACTCGTTATCGATCTGCCACGCGCTAATGCGCTCGTCCGCGCCGTAACGCTGGCCCAGGAGCCCGGCAATGCGGCGACATTCGCCGAGGTATCCGCGATGGCTGAAGCAATAATGACGGCGCGAACCGAACTTGCGGGGGCGTCCGCTCTCATCGACGGCCAGCATGTCAGGATACTTGTCGAGCATCCAGCGGGGCGGTGTCGCGGTTGGCGTACCGAGTGTGATCTTGAGCCCGGCATCCGCCAGAGTTTCGACCGCCCGGTCGAGCCAATCGAAATGCAGGTCGCCAGGAGCGGGCTCCAGCCGCGACCAGGCGAACTCGCCAATCCGCACCCAGCTCAGACCCGCGGCCCTCATGCGGCGCGCGTCCTCTCGCCAGATCTCTTCCGGCCAGTGCTCCGGGTAGTAGCACGTGCCGAGCGCGCGTCTCGCCACTGCGTTCATGCCGCCCGTCTCTTGACCGCCCAATCCGGGAGCCAGTCCGCATGCGCGTCCAGCAGGTCGTCAACCAGCGCTCTGATCTGACGAAGGTCCAGCTCTGCCGCCGTATGCGGGTCCATCATGGCGGCGTGATAGATGTGCTCGATGTCTTCATTCAAAAGCGCGCGTACCGTCAATTCCTGAACGTTGATCTGGCTACGCATCAAAGCAACGAGTTGCGGAGGAAGACCTTCGACCACCGTCGGCTGAATGCCATTGCCGTCCACCAGGCAAGGCGTTTCGACCGCTGCGCCCATCGGCAAATCAGGCAGCTGACCCCGGTTTGGAAGGTTGCCGTAGATGGTAAGCGGCGTGTTAGTGGCGATCGCATTCATCAGGTCCGCGGCGAACTCATGACTCTTCTCGACGCTGATGGGTCCGCCGCCGGTCAACTGCGCGGCTTGCGCGCTCCACTCGGCCATCTGCTCTTCGCACCGGCGCGGGTACTCGTCGATCGGGATGCCGAATTTCTCAATAAGATCCGCGCGTCCGCGCTTGATGAACCAAGGCACGTACTCGGCGAGATGCTCAGAGCTTTCAGTGCAGAAAAACCCCAACTGCTCCATCACCTCGTAGCGGACGATGTTAGGGCAGCGGGCGTGGTGAATTGGCGGTTTGGGAAGGCGACCGGCGCGATAACCCTCGCGAAGCGCCGGATAGATATCGCTTCCGTTGTGATCGAAGCGAAGGAAGAAGGCGACGTGATTGACACCGGCGACCTTGTAGCCAATCTCATGGAAAGGCAGGTCAAGGTCGTGCGCGATCTCTTCAACCGTGTTCTGAACCGAATGGCAGAGGCCAACCGAGCGCACACGCGGATACCTTTCCGAAATCGCCCAGGTATTGATCGCCATCGGATTGACGTACTGGAGCATGGTCGCTTCGGGGCAGAGTTCTGCCATGTCCGCCGCCACCGACCAGAGATGCGGAACGGTTCTGAGCCCCCGCATGATGCCCGCAACGCCAAGCGTGTCCCCGATTGTCTGGGTTAGCCCATGCGCGCGGGGAATCTCGAAATCCGTGACGGTGCAGGGTCGGTAGCCGCCAATCTGGAAGGCCACGACAACGAAATCAGCGCCGTCCAACGCGCGGCGCCGATCAATCGTCGCCTCAACCGTCGCTCCCGTTCCCATCACCTCCACCATTCGGCGGGCCACGACCTCGCTCTCGGCAAGTCGCTCCGGATCGATATCCATTAGCGTGAACGCGCCGTCGCGAAGAGCCGGGAAGTGCAGCGCGTCGCCGACGATGTTCTTCATGAAGATCGTCGAGCCTGCGCCGATAAAGGCAATCTTCGGCATTGCAGGCAGGTCCTATTTCACGGCGCCAAGTGTCAGGCCGGCGATGAAGTGCTTCTGCATGGCAAAGAACATTAGAACGGGCGGGATGGCCGCGACGATCGAACCGGCGGACATCAGATGATAGGCGGCGCGGAACTGCGAGTTGAAACTCGTGATCCCCGCCGTCACGGGTTGGGCGTCGGGACCCTGGGTCAGCACCACCGCCCAGAAATAGTCGTTCCAGATAAAGGTGAAGATCAGAACCGCCAGGGCGGCCAGAGCAGGTTTCATGAGTGGAAGGACGACGAACCAGAAGATCCGCCATTCCGCGACACCTTCCACTCGCGCCGCTTCGATCAGTGGGAAGGGGAGCGCCCGGATGAAGTTCCGCATGAAGAGCGTGCAGAAGCCGGTCTGAAACGCGATGTGGAACAGGATCAGACCTGTCTTTGTGTCATAGAGGTTCAGGTTCACCGTGAGATCGCGCACCGGAACCATCAGGATCTGGAACGGCACAAAGTTGCCCGCGATGAACATGAAGAAGATCAGCAGATTGCCCTTGAACTTGTACACGCCAAGCGCGAACCCGGTCATCGAGCTCAGCGCCACGGCGCCGACGACCGTCGGGACCGTGATCAGTACGGAGTTCAGCAGGTAACGCGGCATATCGCTTTCGAAGAAGACGCGCCCGTAGTTTGTGAAGAACTCAAAAGAACCGGGAACGCCCCAGTAGTTCCCTTCGACGAAATCGGCTTCTGGCCGTATCGAGAATGTCGCAACCGCAATCAACGGCAAAAGCCAGATGATCAGGGCGAACGGCAGCATGGATTGATAGCTGATCTGCCATGCTCGCGATTGCTTTTCGATTGGCGTCGGAAACATCAGCGCGCCTCCTGCTCGTCGCGCCACATCGAATAGAGGAAGTAGCAAATGAACCCGAGCATCAGGAAGAACAGGACGACGGCGATCGCCGCGCCGTAACCCATACGGAATCCGAACTCAGAGAGGGATTCCTCGAACATGTAGAAACTCAGGACGCGGGTGGAGCCGAATGGGCCGCCATTGGTCATGACCGCGATGAAGTCGAATGAACGGAGCGCGCCAATGATCGTCACGACAAAGGCGATGAATGTCGCCGGCTTCAGTTGCGGCAGGATCACGTACCAAAGCATTTTCCAGCCCTTGGCGCCGTCAAGTCGCGCGGCCTCAACCTGTTCGGGATCAACTGCGTTCAAACCTGTCAGATAGAGGATCATACAATAGGCGGTCTGCGGCCAAAGTCCGGCGACGATGATGCCATATGTGGCGGTGTTCGGGTTGCCCAAGACGCCGCCGCTGATGTCTATGCCGACCCATCCCACGATCACGTCGAACAGGCCGTCGTTCGGCAGGTAGAACCACGAGAACACAAGGCCGACAACCACCTGAGACAAAACGAACGGGAAGAAGAAAAGCGACTTGTAGATCCGGATGCCGGTTACGGTCTGGTTTAGAAATAGCGCGATGAAGAGACCTGCGGGAATGGCGAGCAAGTAGAGAACCAACCAACGCACGTTATTCCAAAAAGAGGTCTCGAACTTCCGGTCGCCGCCCAAGAGGCGCTCGTAGTTGGCTGTGCCAACCCAGACCTTCTCGCCCAGGCCATCCCATTGATGAAAGCTGATCCAGAATGACTGGAAGATTGGAATGATGACATAAACAGAAAAGAAGAGGATTCCCGGGATCAGGAACAGCCACGGGGTCACCGCGATCTCGTTTCGCTTGTACCAGCTTCGAGTTTCGAGCTGGGCTGCCTCAGAGCTCATGGCGATCCCTCCCGACGGGCCAACTCATGCGGAAACCGGAAAGTCTGGCGATTTGCGGATGAGTTTCTCGGTCGAATTCAAAAGAGGGGCGGGCCATCAAGCCCGCCCCTTGGCGCATTATTGATAGATGCGCTGACGCGCGTCCTCGAGACGGGCGAGGATGTCGTCCAGATTGTCCGGGAACACCATGAACTCCTGCAGGCCTTCCATGCCAACCGACGCCATCTCGGCGGGGAAGTCACGGTCGAAAAACTGCATGATGCCGCCGCCCGCGTTGTTAGAGAGCATATCGAAGCCCTGCTGAATGAACTTGTCGTCTGAGACGGAAGCGCCAGCGTTCACCGGCAGCTGACCAAGCGCGTCACCGCCGTTGATCCGCGTCTGAACGTCAGGAGACGTGACGAAACGCAGGAACTCTTTCGCCGCTTCCACGTTCGTAGCGCCGCTTGCGATGTGGAACGTGTCGGTCGGCGCGTCCTCAGCGAAATCGACATCCGGGTTGATGACCGGGAACTGGTAGAAATCCAGCTTGGTGTCGTCCAGACCGCCGTCACGCATCGCGGCCACAGCGAAATTCCCCATCAGGTAGGCGGTCGCCTCGCCCTCAACGATGAAGGGCAGCGCTTCCTGCCAGCTGAACGTCTGATGGTCATCGATGAACGCGCCCATATCGATCAGCTGACGCCAGTTGTCAAAGGTCTGGCGAACGCGCGGGTCCGTCCATTCGATTTCGCCACGCGCGAGCGCGATGTGGAAATCATACCCGTTGGTGCGCGAGTTGACGTAGTCGAACCAGCCGCCCGCCGTCCAAAGGAACTTGGTGCCGATCGTGTAGCACTTGCGACCGGAATCGAGGATCGCCTGACAGTTCGCGACCTCCTCGTCCCACGTCGACGGCTCGGTCAGGCCAAGCTCTTCGAAGATGTCTTTGCGGTAGTAGACGCCCCACTGGTAGTAGGTATAGGGCACGCCCCACTGCTTGCCGTCGATAGTCATCGCGCCCTTGGTAGAGGCCAAAGCTTCGAACTCGGACTCGTTCCAAAGCTCCGAGACATCCATGAAGAGGCCGGCGTTGACGTAGGGCAGCATGCGGTTGGCCGCATACCAGTTCACGACGTCCGGCGGGTTGGCGGACAGCGCGTTCCGGATCTGTGTTTTCCACGCCTCGCGATCGACGATTTCCAGTTCGACCGTCAGGTTCGGGTGCATCTCGTCGAATTCCGCAGCCAGACCTTCCATGACGGCGCGCGGCGCCGGGTTTGACATGTCGGAGATGATCCGAAGCTCGCCGCTGAGCGAGCTATGGCTGCCGGCGAAGGCCGCCGACGCGCCAAGGGACGCGACAGCAAGCGCCGCAAGCGGCGCCTTGAAGATGGAATGCATGGTTTCCTCCCTTATGCTTCCAATTATGGAGTTCCATTTTCTGAAACTCGGTTTTGTTTGTTGAAATCCTAATCGCGACTTGCCTAAGGTTGTCAACAACGTAACCGGCAGTCGAGTTCACATCTACCGGTTCCAGGGAGGAATAGATGAAACAGGGTCCGGCCGCGGCTGAAACCGTCGGCGAGGCGTTCGCCGTCGCAGAGTTGGTGGCCAAGTTCGGCAGATCCGTTCTTTTCGGCGAAGAACAGGAGCGCGCTTCTGACGATCTGGCCGTGCTGGCACCGCTTTTTCGGCAGACGGCAGTCGCGATATCAGAAGAGGTCCAAGCCCGGCGTTTTCCTGACGCCGCAGGCATCGAGTCACACATGAAGGGGACGGCATAATGTCGGGTGTATCGCTGCAGAAAGTGATCAAGCGTTTCGGTTCGACGCAGGTCATTCACGGCGTGGATCTGGAAATCGAGGATGGCGAGTTCTGCGTCTTCGTTGGACCATCAGGCTGCGGAAAGTCCACGCTCCTACGAATGGTCGCGGGATTGGAGGAAACCACCGACGGGGCGATCACCATCGGAACGCGCAACGTCACCCGCATGGACCCGTCCGAGCGCGGTGTCGCGATGGTCTTTCAGACCTATGCCCTCTATCCGCATATGACGGTCGAGGACAACATGGGCTTCGGTCTGAAAATGACCGGCCATCCAGCCGGTGAAATCAAGACCAAAGTGGCCGAAGCCAGCCGCATCCTGAAGCTGGATGAGTATCTGAAACGCAAGCCCGCCGCGCTGTCAGGCGGTCAGCGGCAGCGGGTCGCGATCGGCCGGGCGATCGTCCGAGGGCCGGAGGTCTTTCTGTTCGACGAGCCGCTTTCGAACCTTGACGCCGAACTGCGCGTGGAGATGCGGGTGGAGATCGCGCGCCTTCACGGCGAAATCGGCGCGACGATGATCTACGTGACTCACGATCAGGTCGAGGCAATGACCATGGCCGACAAGATCGTGGTGCTGCGCGCCGGCGAAATCGAACAGGTTGGGGCGCCGATGGACCTTTATCGGGATCCCGACAACAAGTTCGTTGCGGGCTTCATCGGATCGCCCTCGATGAACTTTCTCGAAGCGAAGGTATCGGGCGGTCAGGTTGATGCGCCGTCACTGAAGCGCGCGGTCCCGGTGAGTGTCGGCCTGCCCTCGGACGGCACGGCGGTTCACCTTGGCTTGCGTCCCGAGCACTTGACCCTCACCGAGGGAGACACGCATACGGTAGAACTGACCGAGGCTCTGGGAGGCGTCAGTTATGCGTACCTCACCTCGGACAACGGAGAGCGGATGATCGTGGAGGAGAGAGGCGACGAGCGCTCAGTCCAGGGCGGACGTGTCGGCGTCGGTTTCGAACCCGAGCGGGCGTATATTTTCGAGGCAGCTTCTGAGGCGCGGATCAGGTAGTCACCCGTCGCTTGGGTTTGGTGCGGGGGCTGGGTCAAGCTGCGGCAGCAAAGTTGTCGCCGGCCCCTGGCTTTCTACTCTTTCGCCGAACGGAGACTAACGGGTCCGCGTTTCAGCGTCTTCGCGGCGGCGCAAGGCGCTTTAGCCTATGTGGGCTGCATGGATTGCCATCGAAAGACGGCTTTGGGCTCATAGGAGACATCTGCCAGATAAGGTCAGGCTTGCGCTGCTCTTCGCCTGCTGGAGCGTCTGCTTTGCGGACGAAGCCGACCTTCGCGAAGTTCGGCTTCGGGTTTGTTG
>JASJAU010000104.1 GCA_030066855.1 Paracoccaceae bacterium
CAGATCGCCAACGTCTATGCCGAGACCCGTTCTGGCCTTGTGGCGCAGCCCGCGCGTCCTCCGGAGCATGGATGAGAGAATCGAGCGCATTTCGGCGCCCGAGCCTTCCGCGAAGCGGGCGAGACCGGCATGGACTGAACCCGCCTTGCTCACCTCAACCGAGCCGTCGATGGTGAGAAGCGCGTTGGAGATCGCGCGGGAGAGCATCTCAGGCCCCATCATGTCCTTGAGCAGGAAATCGCTGCAGCCGTTCTTCATGGCGTCCACCTCGACCTGAATCTGGCCTTCGCCGGCCACCATGATCGCAGCCGAGCGTTTCTGTGCGGGGTGGCGTTTCAGCATTTCCAGCGCGATCAGCCCGTCGCCTTGAGCCAGCCGATAGTCGATGAAGAAAATGTCGAAGCGATCCTGATCGATCTTGGCCGCGAATTCGGCAATGCTCGCGGCTTCGGCGAAGTCGATGTCCGCCGCCGTCTCCCGGCAGATGCGTCGCAGTCTGATCCGATCGGCCTCGCTGTCGTCCAGAATGAGCGCCTTGATCGGCAGGTCCGCCGCCATTTTCATCGCGGGCGCGGACGTCGCTTCAGGAGGATGATCTAACATGGCGTGTCCTTTCCAGGCCTTCGAATGGGTCAAATGAGCCGGAGCTCGAGCTGAGGGGCCGACGGCGCGTCGGGAAGCCGGACGGCTGTTGTGTAGCTGCGCAGAAGGCCGAGCGCTGATTTCAGCGTGTGGTAAGCGTCGTCCTTGACGATGTAGCCGGCGATGTTTCGGGCGTAGGCGGCGGCAATGTCCTTGGGCGCGTCCGAGGTCGTGACGACGAAGATGATCGCGTCCTGAAGGGATCGGTCCCTCCGGATCTCCTCAAGAAACTCCAAGCCGCCCATGCGAGGCATGTTCAGGTCCAGAGTCACGATGAAAGGGCGTCGCACGCCGGTGTCGCCCTCCGACCGGAGCATGGCGAGCGCCTCCTCGCCGTCGCGGGCGATTTCGACCGGATTGGAGAGCTTGAGCTTCCGTATCGCCCGCTTCATTCCCATGATGGCGACTTCGTCGTCGTCGACGACCAGAAAGGTTACCCTGCTCCCGAATCCACTCACGCCGCTCGCCCCTCCGCTTCGCCCGCCCCCTCTTGGCCGGCCGCTCCATCGATACCCGAGAGCGGTATACGAAGCGTGAAGACCGAACCGCGCCGATGCACGGGATTGGACGAGAGCGCGATCTCGCCCTCGAGCCGGTCGACGAGCTTCTTGACCATCGCGAGGCCCAACCCGCTGCTATCATGCTGATCCCGGCTCTGCAGTGTCTGAAAAAGGTCGAAGACCTTTGATTGATAGCGCCTCTCTATGCCGGGCCCGTCGTCGCTAATCGAGATAACCGCCCGGGCGCCGTCCAAATGCGCCGAGACGTCGATGCGTCCTTGCGGCTGGTCATGATGTTTGACTGCGTTCCCGATCAGGTTCAGCAGTATCGTGCGCAGAGGCGTCTCGTAGGTCTTGATCCGCCCCAGGCCGCTGAAACGGATACCGAAAGCGCCGGACTGATCGACCAGCTCGGCGATGTCGGACACCATGCTTTCCACATCGACGAGCGCGGGCGGCGTCGCCTCGTCCCCGGCCCGGGCGTAGTCCAGCAGATCCGCCAGCAGGCGGGACAGCCGTTCGGCCCGGGTCCGAATGAGGTCCAGATTGGCCCGCGCCCCGGGCTCCAGACCGTCGCCGGCGTCCTCAATCGTCCAGTCCACTAGATCGCGGATCGCGCGAAGCGGGGTTCTCAGATCATGCGACGCGACATAGGCGAAATTCGCCAGGTCCTCGTTCGACCGACTCAACTCGCGGGCGTTCTGACGGAATATCTCAAGCGCGGCGGCCATGCGGCCGATCTCATCGCGCCCCGGCTCGCTGACCGGCGGCTCCGGGTCGCCGCCGGCGACGCGCAGAACATCCTCCGAGAGAATCTCCAATCTGCGGCTGATCTGGCGGCTGAAGACAAGCCAGACGGCGATCACGATGCCGAGGCCCATACCGCCGCTCAGCACCAGCTCTGGGAACGCCGTGCGCCGGGCGTGGGCGGCGGTCGCCTGATAAACCTCGGACAGCTTTTTCTCCGATGCCTGGACGGCGATGCTAATGGCGGTCACGGCATCGTAAAGCGCCGCCGAAGCGTCGTCCGCCGCCGTGTCCGAGGCAAGACGGATCTGGCGCGCCTCTTCGGTCCATTCCGCAAGCCCTGCGGGCCCGGTCAGGACATCAAGCAACTCCGTCAGGGTCGCCGCCAGCCCGTCAGACGGCCGGGCGCTAGCCCGGGCTGCGGCCAGCACCTTCTCGGTCTGGCGCGCAAGATCGCCCTGGAGTCTCGGGGTCATCTCCAGCGAGGTCCCGTTAAGCATGTCCTGCAACCGCGACAGCAAGGCGCCCAGCTCGATCTGCATGATGTATTCATCGGCGATGGTCGTCGATATCACCGAACTGGCGTCTTCGGGTGTTGAGGACCGGAGCGCGGCCGAGTCGCCGGACGCACTGAGAGCGCCTAGCAGCGCAGCCGCCTGGTCGAGGCGCGACGCGACCCTCTCGCCTTGGGCGGTGTTCGCGATCAGGTTTTCGCGCGCAGCCAGCTCGATCAGGGCCGCCTCCCGCGCCTCAGCCAGACGCGCCGAGACTGCGTGCGCGACGGCACCGTCGCCCCCAATTGCGAAAGCAGCCGAATTGGCGCTTGAGACCAGCCGATCCAACCGCTCTCTGAGCGCACTGACTTCTTCGGCGGAACGAGCGTCGGACAACTCAAGAATGATGTCGCGGAGAGCGGCCGAGGCCGAAATCAGCGCTTCCATCGAGTCCAAACCGACGATCGCGCGTTCGGAAAGAGACAGAAACTGTGCGCTGCTTTTGCGCATGTAGTCCACACGATCGAGTGCCCGGAAGGTGATAACCGAGGCGAGAACGAGCAGTAAGACGCTGATTTTCCTACGTATTGTCATGTTGTAGAGCATTTGCGTACCGCTCGGTTCCCAAGTGTGGATACGGGCGGTCGCGTTTACCCAGAGTTAAATTGGATCGGTTTCTTTCGACAGCATTGGATCCGAAGCAGGACCATGGGATTTGACGTGGCGGAGAAACCAGAAAGAACGCGGTTTCAGAGCATGACGGTGCAGGCGGTCGCGGGCGCGCGCACTCCGCGCAGGGGATCGCCGCTCCTCGCGCCTGCCGCCTATCGCAATCGAGGCAAGTCAACCTGCCCGAGCGCAAGCTCTGTCGAGGAGATCGCGGAGGGGCGGCAACCGGAGCCGGCCCAATTCATCGGGATCGGCGCGCCCATCGTGCCGTACAGAAAAGCCTCAGGTGATTAATGAAAGACCAATTGACCGAAGACTCGCGCGATAACGACGACCTCGTCTACAGAATCTCTCATGACCTCCGGGCGTCCGTCCGCGCGCTGCAAGAGCTTCCCGCCTGGCTGAGCGAGGACCTCGCCGAGGAGGGCGTTCGGCTTGGAGACGAACCCAGCGCCACCCTGCGCCTGATCCAAAGCCATGCCCGCCGCCTGGACGAGATGTTGAACGGCCTTCTGGCCTATTCTCGCGTCGGAAGATTGCAGGAGATCGTGACGGTCCGGCCCCAGGATGTGTTTCAACAGGTTCTGGCCGAGATCGATCCCGGCCCGGAAGCGACCTTTTTCACGCAGTTCCTGCCGGTCGAGGTTCGCGCCGGCGCCAGCGACATCGCGCGGGTATTCGAGACTCTGCTGTCCAACGCGCTCCATCACGGCGGCCCCAAGCCGAAGATCGAAATCATCAGCTGCCGCAGCGGAGACGTTTGGGAACTGCTCGTGGCCGACAACGGGTCAGGCATTCCAGAAGGGGAAAAAGAGCGAGTCTTCAAACCGATGGTCAAGCTGGTGTCCCGGGACGAGGACGAAGGCGGCGGCATGGGGCTCGCCATCCTAAGGAAGATTGCCGACCACTACAGCGGCTCGGTTCACGTCGAAGACCGGCGGCGCAAGGGCGGCACCACATTCCGCGTTCGCCTGCCGATCCTGGCGCCCAAGGGTGACGGCCCGCGCTGAGTTGTCGCTGGCGCGGAAGGTCCGCCTTCGATAGACATGGAAAGGTTCGGACACGACCACCGGAGGACATGCGCCGTGGCCTTCTCGCGAGACATCAAGATCGCCCCATCCATCCTGGCTGCGGACTTCGCCAACTTCGGCGCGGAATGCCGCGCGATTGAGGCTGAGGGCGCGGATTGGGTCCATGTTGACGTGATGGACGGGCATTTCGTGCCGAACCTGACCTTTGGACCGGCCATGTGCGCGGCGCTCAGGCCGCATATCAAGGGGGTCATGGACGTGCACCTGATGATCGCGCCCGTTGATCCCTATATCGACGCCTTCGCCGACGCCGGGGCGGATATCCTGACGGCCCATGTCGAAGCCGGGCCGCATATCCACCGAACGCTACAGGCGATCCGCGCCGCTGGCGTGAAAGCCGGCCTCGCGCTGAATCCAGGCACTCCAGCGAGCGCCGCGGCGCCAGTGCTCGATCTGATTGATCTGGTTTGCGTGATGACGGTGAATCCGGGCTTTGGCGGACAGAAATTCATCGAAAGCCAGCTCGCGACGATCGCGGAGCTGCGCGCGATGATCGGCGACCGGCCCATTCACATCGAGGTGGACGGCGGCGTCGATCGGAACACCGCCCCGCGCGTGGCCGCCGCCGGCGCCGACGCGCTGGTCGCCGGCTCCGCGGTCTTCAAAGGCGGGTCAGTCTCAAACTCCGCGCCTTATGGCGAGAATATCCGCATGATCCGCGCTACCGCTCAGGCTTCTTTACCTGAAGTCGCCTAGCACTGGCCTAACACGACTCCATCGCAAATCGCGCCCGTCGACTTGACCGCGATCCCCTCCCAGGCGCATCAACGAACCGGGATTGAGTGATTTCGGGTGACGCATGGGTTTTCTTGAGAGCATGGTCTTGGCGGCGGCGGTCGCGCTGGCCATTGCGTCGCCGATGACTGGCAGCTTTCTGAAATGCTGGGCCGACCGGGCCGCCGTCGGTAAAAACGTCGCTGACGGCCGCTCTTATTGCGACCATTGCGGACAGACACTCGCGGCGAGAGATCTCGTTCCGATTCTGTCCTGGATTTGGAACCGAGGCAGAAGCCGGTGCTGCGGAAAGCCGATCAGCCCGACACTGCTGAGCGCCGAGGTAACCGCCATGGGTCTCGCCGCATCCGCGCTTCTGGTTCTGCCGCAGCCCTTTTGGCTTCTCGGCGTGGCTACTGCCTGGCTCCTGCAGGCTGCCGTGCTGCACATGCTCACGGAACGGCGCCTGGCCGTTCTTTTTGTGATCCTCCTCACCGCGCTGGGATTGCTCGCGACCTGGCAAACCGGGGGAGACCGCGATGACGCGCTTCTGGCGGCCGGCGCGGGGGCCGTCATCGGCATGGTCGTTCAGGTACTGGCGCCCGCGCGCGGCACGCCGGCGGTGCTGCTTGCGCCCGCAGGCGCCTATCTGGGCATATTCGGTCTTCTGACAGTCCTGCCGCTGGCGCTGGGATACGGGCTCATGCACCGCGTCTGGGCGCAGATCACCACCGGCGGCAAGGCTGCGCCCGCGCTCTCCGTCGCGATGGGACTTGCCGCAGGCGTCTGGACACTCTGGCTTTTCAACACCGTCGTCGCGGGTTGAGCCGCGAGGTCCCTGCGCATAAGTGAATAATGCGTTCGGGGCGCCCATGCAGGCGAACAAACCCGATCGCAAGGGAACAGAGAGAACGCTGCAATGCAGACAGCTTTCGTAACGCGAGGGCTGACCAAGGTCTACGGGGAGGGCCACGCGGCCGTCCACGCCCTTCGAGGTGTCGATATCGACGTGCCGCAAGGCGAGATCATCGTGATGCTCGGCGCATCGGGTAGCGGGAAGTCTACCCTTCTCAACATTCTCGGCGGCCTCGACCGCGCGACCGAAGGCCAGGCCTTCTTTCAGGACACCAACCTCTCCGAACTCAGCGATCGGGAGCTGACAATCTATCGGCGGCGGCACGTCGGATTCGTCTTCCAGTTCTACAACCTGATGCCGAGCCTGACGGCCGGCGAGAATGTCGAGCTTGTGACTGAGATCGCCGAGAACCCGATGCCTGCGGCGGAGGCGCTCGATCTCGTCGGGCTCGACCACCGTCGGGACCATTTCCCATCTCAGCTCTCGGGCGGCGAGCAGCAGCGGGTCGCCATCGCCCGCGCCGTCGCCAAGCAGCCGGAGGTGCTGTTCTGCGATGAGCCCACGGGCGCTCTGGACAGCGCCACAGGCCGCGCAGTTCTAAACGTCCTTCGGGACGTTAACGTCCGGCTCGGCACCACCGTCCTCATGGTGACCCATGCGGCCAGCATCGCCGACATGGCGCATCGGGTGGTGCGGATGCAGGACGGGCGCATTGGCGAGGTCAACGTCAACGAGACACAGAAAACGCCAGAGGAGATCGAGTGGTGAGCCCGCTCGACACAAAGCTCTTCCGCGATCTCCGCAGGATGAAAGCCCAGGCGGGCGCGATCGCCATGGTCATTGCCATGGGCGTTCTATTGCAGGTGATGATGTCGGGCTCGACCAATTCGTTGACCGAGACGCGGCGGGCCTATTACGAGCGAAACCACCTCGCGGACATCTTCGTCACGCTGACGCGGGCGCCAGAGAGCGAGCTGCAAAGGCTGGGCGCAATTCCGGGCGTGCGCCAGGTCGAAGGCCGGGTCATCGGCGGAATAAGGATCGACCTGCCCCAAGAGACGGTGCCGATCCAGGGTCAGGCCATATCGCTGGCTGAGACGGACCGGCCTGGGTTGAACCAGGTCCACCTCACCAACGGAACCCTGCCTGCCATTGGATCCGACGACGAAGCGCTCCTATTAGAAGGCTTCGCCCGCGCGCGCGGGCTGAACCCCGGCGACCGGCTTCAGATCACCGCGAATGGCGTGCGAAAGACCTTGCGCGTGACAGGCCTCGCGCAATCGCCCGAACTTCTTTTCGTTGCCGCGCCGGGCGAGCTGGCGCCGGACGCCGCCCGTTTCGGGGTCGTCTGGATGCGGCAGGACGCGCTCTCGGCGATCTACGGGATGCAGGGTGCCTTCAACGACGCGGTCTTCGCGCAGACGCGCGACGCCAACACATCCGAGATCATCGACGCGATCGACTCCATTCTGGACCGGTGGGGCGGGACCGGCGCCTTCGCCCGCGAGGACTTGATTTCAGACCGCTTCGTGATGGAAGAGATCAACTCTCTCATCATCATGAGCCGGTCAGTTCCGCCCCTCTTCCTCGCGGTCGCCGCCTTCCTGCTATACATCGTCATCAGCCGGATGGTGCAGTCTGAGAGAGAGGAGATCGGTCTTCTCAAGGCCTTCGGATACACCAGCTTCGAGGTTAGCGCGCATTACATGAAAGCGGTCCTGATCATCGCGGTCGCGGGCGTCATCGCCGGATGCCTGCTGGGCGTGGCGGCGGGCCGGTGGATGGTCGGCGTCTACACGCAGTTCTACAACTTCCCCTTCCTAGTTTTCCGACCCGACACGTTCTCGTTCATCTTCAGCGCCTTCGCGGCCCTGACCGCCGCCTCGACGGGCGGGCTGTTTGTGTTGCGGCGCGTCTTCGCGCTAACGCCGGCCGAAGCTATGCGGCCGCCGACCCCGCCGGATTTCAGCAAGACGCTGACCTTCAAGAGCGCCGTGGCGCGCATGTTGGATCAACCAAGCCGCATGGTCTTGCGCGGCATCGCACGGCGGCCATTGCGTACGGCGGCCCTTTCAATGGGGATCGCGGGCGGCATGGCTTTGTCGGCGGGCATGACGACCATCTACGCGTCTTTTGAAGACAACATTGATCTCTTCTTCTCGGTCGTGGACCGGAGCGACGCGACCGTGATCTTCACCCATCCGGTCGGCGACAGCGCGGCGACCGACATCGCGCGGGTGCCAGGCATCTTCGCAGTCGAGCCGGCACGGGAGGTTGCCGCTGTCTTCCGGAACGGCCTGCGCTCGCATCGGGGCGGTATCACCGGCCTGCCGCATTCGCCTGAGATCACGCGCGCGATCGACGCCTCGGTCCGGCCCATTCCCCTGCCCGACTCCGGCATCGTCCTTTCGGTGCCGCTGGCGAACAAGCTCGCGCTCGCGCCAGGCGAGACGCTGACGGTGGATGTGCGCGAGGGGCGCAGGCCGACGCTCCAGCTGCCTGTGGTCGCCGTCGCGGAAAGCCTGCTCGGCGCGCCCGCCTATATGTCCCTTCCCGCGCTCAATCGCGCCTTGAAAGAACCGGGGCGCATGACGGTGGCGCATGTCATGTTCGACAGCGCGGAGAAGGACACGATCGTCTCGACGCTGAAAGCCAAGCCCGCCGTGGCCGGATTTCTGGTGGCGGAAGACGCGCAAGCCTCGCTCGAGAAGCTGATGAACGAGGGGGCCGGCGCCGCGCGCTATATCATGGGCGTGATCGCTTTCGTCATCACCTTTGGGGTCATCTACAACGCCGCCCGGATCTCCCACGCCGAGCGGCTGCGCGATCTGGCATCGCTGCGCGTCATGGGCTTCACGCGGCCAGAGGCGGCCTTCGTCCTACTGGGTGAGCTTGCCCTGATCACGCTGGTCGCCATTCCCGTTGGCTCCGCCGCCGGCTACCTCATCTCGCTGGCGCTGGCCGCCGGTTTCTCCTCCGATCTTTACCAGATCACAGCGACTTACGATCTCGCCAGCCATGGTTTCGCCGCCTCGTTTGTCGTCGGCGCCTCCATCGTCTCCGGCTGGCTCGTGAAACGCGACCTTGACCGGGCCGATCTGGTCATCGCATTGAAAACCAGAGAATAATCATGGCAAGAAAACTGCTCTCCCGCTCCGTGCTCACGCTGGCCGCAGCCTCGGTCACAGTTGCCGGTCTGACCTACGCGCTCTGGCCTCAGCCCACGCTGGTCGATCTCGGCGCCGTGACGCGCGGCCCCATCGCCGTCACCATCGAGGAGGAGGGCCGCACCCGCGTGCGCGAGCTCTACAGCGTTTCGACGCCGGTCGACGGGCGCCTGATGCGCGTCGAGGTCGAACCGGGGGACGCGGTCATCCAGGGCGAGACTATCGTCGCCCGCATGCTGCCCGCCAATCCGGCCGCGCTCGACGTCCGCACCCGCCAGCAGGCCCGCGCCGCCGTGGCGGCCGCCGAGGCGGGTCTCAACGTCGCGCGCGCCGATGAGGAGGCCGCGCGCGCAGCGCTTGAGCTGGCCCAGGCAGACCTCGCCCGCACCCGCAGGCTTGCCGAGCGGGGCATCGCCAGCCAGGCGGCGCTCGACCGTGTAGAGGGGGAGGCGCGGGCGGCGCTGGCCCGGCGCGAGACCGCCTCCGCCGCCATCGCGCAGCGCGAGGCCGAGGTACGAAACGCGCAAGCCCAACTTATCGGGTTCGAGGATCCGAGCCTCCTCGCCGCCCTTTCGAACCGCATTCACGATCAGATCCCGATCTTCGCCCCGGCGAACGGCCGGATCCTGCGCGTCATTCACGAGGATGAGACCACGCTCGGCGCTGGCGCCCCGATCCTTGAGATTGGCGACATCGGCGAGGACCTTGAGATCATGGTGGAGCTTCTATCCTCGGACGCGGTTCAAGTCGCAGTCGGCAACCCGGTCATCATTCGCGATTGGGGCGGCCTGGGGCAACTCTCCGGGACCGTCATGCGCGTCGAACCCTTCGCCCGCAGCAAGGTTTCGGCGCTTGGCGTTGAGGAACAGCGGGTCACGGTCGTTGCCGAACTCAACAGCCCGCCCGAAGAGCGCCCGGGTCTGGGTCACGGCTTTCGCGTCACCGCGGGCATCGTCGTCTGGGAGGCGGAAGACACCGTCACCGCCCCCGCCTCCGCGCTATTTCGCAGCTCCGGCGGCTGGGCGGCCTTCGTTCTGGAGGGCGGGATCGCGACCGAGCGCCCGGTCTCCGTCGGGCGCGCGAACGGAGTCAGCGCCCAGGTGCTCGATGGACTGGCCGAAGGCGAAACCGTGGTGCTCTATCCCCCGCCCGGTCTTACGGACGGCGCCGCCATCCAGGAAAGGACAACTGAGTGACACCGGAGAACCGGGGGTTTGGAGAGAGCTGGTGCGGTCGAGAAGACTCGAACTTCCACGGGTGTTACCCCACAGCGACCTC
This sequence comes from Paracoccaceae bacterium, assembly GCA_030066855.1. GTDB lineage: Bacteria > Pseudomonadota > Alphaproteobacteria > Rhodobacterales > Rhodobacteraceae > Kangsaoukella. The sequence continues at coordinate 10,159 of JASJAU010000104.1, forward strand.
AACGCTGCGCGTCTACCAATTCCGCCACGACCGCACTGTCAGGCTTGGTGGCGCGTCTCTTAGCGTCCCGTCCAAGGGATGTGAAGAGGGTTTTCGCCGGGCGGCCCGAAATCTCGGCAGGCCCAACACGCCTTGCGGAGCGCGGCCGGACATGGCAGTCCGCCGCGGCGCGAGGAAGATGCGATGGTCGACTGGCTGACATCTGACGGACTGACCGATTACGACACCGCGCTCCGCGAGATGGAGGCGCGGGCGGCCGCGATCCGCGAGGGCCGCGCGAGCGAGGCGGTCTGGCTGGTCGAGCACCCCCCGCTTTACACCGCGGGCACCTCCGCGCGACCGGAAGACCTCACCGACCCGGATCGCTTTCCGGTCTACGATGCAGGACGCGGTGGACAGTACACCTATCACGGACCAGGTCAGAGAGTGGGCTACGTCATGCTCGACGTCGCCAAGCGCGGTAAAGACGTGCGGCGGTTCGTGAGCGATCTCGAAGACTGGATCATCGCGACGCTCGCCGAGTTCAACGTGAAAGGCGAGCGGCGCGAAGAGCGGGTCGGCGTCTGGGTGGTCCGCCCCGATCAGGCCCCTTATCCGGACGGCACACCGCGTGAAGACAAGATCGCGGCACTCGGCATCCGGCTCCGCCGCTGGGTGAGCTTTCACGGCATCTCGATCAACGTCGAGCCGGAGCTCTCTCATTTCGACGGCATCGTGCCCTGCGGAATCAAGGAGCACGGGGTGACAAGCCTCGTCGATCTCGGGCTGCCGGTGACGATGGCGGATGTGGACGTGGCGTTGAAGCGAAAGTTCCACAAGGTATTCGCGTGAGCGTCAAACTTAATTGGGCTGCGGACCAAGTGATCAACACGCAGAAGTCTGCGAAACTTATGCGTTATTTTTCAGTATTTTACGACTTTAAATTGAAGCTCTGAAAGTCCCGCTACGATCAGGAATTCGATGGCGGTCCGATTATCGGATGTGCGGATTGCAAGCCGCCAACCAACTGAGACATTTTGGCCGCCCGATCCGCGCCCTCCGCCATTGCCCCCCGGCCCGCAGCCCATTAGAAACACTCCAAGAACAGCGGGGGCACGCCCGCTCGAAGATTCGGGAACGAGGAGGCTTTCATGGCCGACGCCGCCGTACACGGGCATGAGGAGCATGACGATCGCGGGTTCTTCACCCGCTGGTTCATGTCAACCAATCACAAAGACATCGGTATTCTGTACCTGTTCACCAGCGGGTTCGTCGGTTTCATCGCCGTCGCCTTCACCGTCTACATGCGGATGGAGCTTCAAGACCCCGGCGTTCAGTACATGTGCATGGAAGGCGCGCGGATGCTCGCCAACTCGGCCGAGACCTGCACGCCTAATGGCCACCTCTGGAATGTTCTGATCACCGCCCACGGCATCCTGATGATGTTCTTCGTGGTGATCCCGGCCCTTTTCGGCGGTTTCGGCAACTATTTCATGCCGTTGCACATCGGGGCGCCGGACATGGCCTTCCCGCGGATGAACAACCTTTCCTACTGGCTCTACGTGGCCGGCACGTCTCTCGCGGTGGCCAGCGTCATCTCGCCGGGCGGCAACGGCCAGTTGGGATCGGGCGTCGGTTGGGTGCTCTATCCGCCGCTCTCGACATCCGAGGCGGGTTGGTCGATGGACCTTGCGATCTTTGCGGTGCACCTCTCGGGCGCCTCGTCGATCCTTGGCGCGATCAACATGATCACCACGTTCCTGAATATGCGCGCCCCGGGCATGACGCTCTTCAAGGTGCCGCTTTTCGCCTGGTCAATTTTCGTCACCGCCTGGCTCATCCTGCTGGCGCTGCCGGTTCTGGCTGGCGCGATCACCATGCTGCTGACCGACCGGAACTTCGGCACGACCTTCTTCGATCCTGCCGGTGGCGGCGATCCGATCCTCTATCAGCACATCCTGTGGTTCTTCGGGCACCCTGAGGTCTACATCATCATTCTGCCGGGCTTCGGCCTGATCTCGCACGTCATCGCCACGTTCAGCCGCAAGCCTGTCTTCGGCTATCTGCCGATGGTCTGGGCGCTGGTCGCGATCGGTGCGCTCGGCTTCGTCGTCTGGGCGCACCACATGTACACGGTCGGTATGAGCCTGACCCAACAGACCTACTTCATGCTGGCGACCATGGTCATCGCGGTGCCGACAGGAGTGAAGATCTTCTCCTGGATCGCCACGATGTGGGGCGGCTCGGTTGAGTTCAAGACGCCGATGCTCTGGGCCTTCGGCTTCCTCTTTCTCTTCACGGTCGGTGGCGTCACCGGAATCGTGCTGAGCCAGGCCGCTGTCGACCGTTATTACCACGACACCTACTACGTGGTCGCGCACTTCCACTACGTGATGTCGCTGGGCGCGGTCTTCTGCATCTTCGCTGGGTTCTACTACTGGATCGGCAAGATGTCGGGACGGCAGTACCCGGAATGGGCGGGCAAGGTGCACTTCTGGACGATGTTCATCGGCTCGAACCTGACCTTCTTCCCGCAGCACTTCCTGGGCCGTCAGGGCATGCCGCGCCGCTACATCGACTACCCGGAGGCCTTCGCCTACTGGAACTGGGTCTCGTCGATCGGCGCCTTCATCGCCTTCGCCTCGTTCCTCTTCTTCATCGGCGTCGTCTTTTACACGCTGCGCTACGGCCAGCGCGTGACCGAGAACAACTACTGGAACGAGCACGCCGACACGCTGGAGTGGACACTGCCCTCGCCGCCGCCGGAGCACACCTTCGAGACGCTCCCCAAGCGCGAGGACTGGGACCGCGGC
>JASJAU010000105.1 GCA_030066855.1 Paracoccaceae bacterium
GGAGCGCATGCGGCCTACAACCTTAAGCAACTCCGAGATATTGAAGACTTGATCAACGATCGAAACTGCGGGGGGCTACGGTGGTATCTAAAGCAAAACCCGGCTATCTTGGAAGGCGGCGACGCATTGGCGCAGGAGCTCCGTCAGTTTGCTGAGGGTGTGGATTCCGGCTTGATTGACTGCATTGCCGGCATTGAGCCCGCAAAGACGGATGGCTCTGAACTGAACGATCTGCGCGACCGCTTGATCCTGCGCCTGCGGCCTGGCGACCGTCTGCAGGACAATTAAGGCGCGTCCATGCTTTCGACGCACAAGCTCATATGCCTGCTGTTCCTGAGCGCGCGCTCCGGAGCGCGCTGTCTTGGCGCCGGCGATGCTTGCAAAACACACTGGAACCTGCCAAGCCGCAGGTGTTGTTGAGGAACCAGGAATGGCGGATTTCAGCAGACTTAAGACAACACTTGGCTACGCGCGCCTCGGTTTGGTGTCTCTCTCAGCCGCGACCGTGCCGATCACTGCCACCGCTCAGGAAATATGCGGAACCGAACTGTTCGAAGGCGAGCCGGATGCGGCCGATTTGATGAACAGGACGGTTGAGTTCCTTGATGTTCTTCAAAGTAATGGCGTTGTCGCCTTCCAGGGAAGCGAGGGGCGCATAACAATCGATGCGGCGCGCCGGTCCCTGCAGGAAGGCGTTGGAAGCGCGACCCTTTTGGCATGCGTCGTAGATGCCGAGGCCATTCAGTTCGGCGAAGGCGCGGAGAGCGTTGTAGTCGGCTGCGGCGCCATGGGGTCGGCGCCTTCGATCGTTCAATCTGACGGCTCTAGCGCCGCAGCGCCGTCCGGACAACTGTTCTGCACCAACGAATTCGCAGCGATCTCACAGTATCTGGGTTCAGAGGCCTGAGCCGAGAAACGACGCTCTCAGGACTCCTTAGATGATCTCGGCAATCATTCCGTTTCGCGATTGGTCATTGGAAAGGCTCGAGGCCTGCGTCGATTGTCTGCGCGCTTATGCCGCGGTTTCCGAGATCATTCTCGTCGATTTCGGCTCCACCGAGCAGCTAGGCAAGGTAGAGGGATCCCGGGTCGTGCGCGTCGAGGCGGATCTGTGGTGCTTGTCGGAGGCCAACAACATTGGCATCGCCGAGGCGAAGAATGAGGCCATCCTGAAAATCGACGCCGACGTTCAGATGCAGATCGGGAATGACACTCTGGCGGACCTTGCGAAGGATGTGACCTCGGGAGAGATTTCCTTCCACGTTCTGCAGCTGACGGATTTCCAGTACGAGAACGGAAAACCGAGCCACAAACGCCTGCGCCCAAGCTGGGGAGAAGGCGGTTGCAACCTTTTCAATCGCTCGGACGTTTTGGAGATCGGCGGGTTCGATACTCGCTTTATCGACTATGGCGGCGAAGACAATGACTTGTGCCAGCGGCTGCGGCGTTACGGCAAACGTGTCGAGGTCTTCCAATCGGACAGTGTGCTTCACGAACGCCACTTGCCCTCCGACGCCAAGGCAAAGGGCCGTTTTTCGGAGGAGCGCAAGAAATCCCTGCTGGCGGATTCTTCGATCTTCCGCCCAAGTCCTTTCCGCCACTCGGACTACAAAGGCGCGGGCGCGTTCGGTCCAGCAATCTCAATAGCCATTGCGACAACCGACCGCCCGAACCGGGCGGACCACCTGGCCTATTGCCTGAGCGGGCTGGAAGGACAGACGTTTCAGGATTTCGAAGTCCTCATCTGCGACAACGGATCGCCGAAATCGGCGCGGGTGAAGCAAGGGACGTTGCGCAAAGCGTTCCCGACACTCGAGATTCACGTGCGTTATCTCGATGAACCGTCGATCCCAAAAGCGCGAAACCTGCTCACCGACCACGCGCGCGGCTTCTACATCGCCGTCCATGACGACGACGATTTCTCGATGCCGACTCGGTTCGAAGAGCAGCTGCACTGCATGTCGACGCACGAAGGCGCGCATGGCTGCCATTCGAGTTGGATCGAATTCGACGAAGATACCGGGCGGTTGACGTCGTATCTGGGTCAGCGCCGCGATATACACAAGCTGCTTCGGCGAAAGGGCAAGGTAACCCTGCACAGTTCGGGCTTCTACCGCCGCGACGTGCTCGCGCGGACCCGCTACGACGAAAATCTGTCCCTTGGCGCGGACTATGATCTGGCGATCCGGATGCTGCTGACCGGTTTCAGCATACCGCACACGGGAAAGTTCCACTGTCTTAGGCGGCTTCACGGCTCGAGCGTATCGAGCAATGGCGCGGTCACGCAACGTCATGTCTCAGACCGTGTGAATGCGGCGTACAGGTATTTCTTGGGTGAGCCGTTTTTGGTCGCAGTCCAGGCCAAGGACGAAGAACGTCTGTGGGTGACCGGTTTTCCAACTATGCGGGAAATGCTCTCCTATCTCCCACCCGATTTCGGCGCCTTTCATATCGACCTGAACCTCGAGGCGGCGCTGGCGCTCGGATTCGATCCGGTGTTCGGGGTTGCGTCTGACAGGCAGGATTTCCGCCATGGGGACCTCGGCTTCGAGCCTGCTTACCGGGGTTACGCGCATCGAACCCGACTGGTCTTGCGATCGAGCGAGCCCCTGACAGCCGGCGAAATCATGCGGAAACTGCCGGTCTTTGGCGCGTTGCGGGGGATCGACGTTATCTCACACGCAGAACTGGCCAACCATCCGAGGCTGCATGGCCTTGAAGCGCTGCGCGTGGACAAGGGGCAGCGGCGCGTGATCTCTCGCCGTTACGAGAGCACGGCCGAGGCGCTTGCGGCGCTGCCCGGGCCGGTACTGGCCTTCGGGCTGGGCAAAATCGAGTTCTTTGCGGTTAACTATCCGGCCCCGGGGGTTCATGTAATGCTCGGTACTTTCGACAACGTTGACGACCTCGAATACGCCCTGAGCGTTGCAAACGCCGGCGCCACCGGAGACTTCGTGGCGGTGACCAACAAGGGCAAACGCGGGGGCTTCGATGGAGCTTAGTTTCGACTACACGCGCGACCGCCGGTTCTTCACGATAGGGTTCCAGCCCGGACCCTATGAAAGCGCGCCGTTCATTCGGGAGCTCCGTTTCTGGGGCGTCGATCGGGTCCCCTGCCCGAACCTGTGCGCGCTGGCGGCGCTCATCGCGCTGAGAAACTATCACCTCACAACCGTTATCTTGAAAAGCGCCGAGCTGGCGCCGCCCGTATGCACGGCCTTGTCGCGTCATTTCGGGGTGGAGATCCTTCCTGATAGGTATGATGCCAGCCGTCGCAACCTGGCAGGCGGCGAGAAAGTCATCTCGCCCGGCCGCTTCAACAGCCCGATCGCGCCGAGGGCTCTGGCTGAGGGCGCGGAGGCGCTGACCTGGATGAGCCTGGACGACCTGAGCGGTCCTTTGGGCGGACTTGTCAGAACGAACATCGACGCGTTCGACCTGACCGAAAGCGAGAAGAACCTGATCGTCGCGCTTACCTGTGCCGGCAAGGAAGTCGGCCAGATTTTTCTGGACGGACCCGAGAACGAATACGAGCGGGTTCTTCATCGCATCGGTCTGGAACTCATCGACACGTCCAAAGCAACCTGAGCCTCTGCGCTCTCCGTTTTTTTCCTGTTTCTTGCGCTATTATTCTTCCTGCTTCCGCTGTTGAGGCGTTTTGGGAAGGGCCGAGGGGTGGCTCCGGCGGAATAGGACAGAACGAGGACTGCAATGCACACGACGATCTCCGCGCTTCTCGAGGCGCATCCTTCTGACGCGCGGGCCATCGGGGCGCCGGGGCGCGACTGGCTGAGCTATGGCGGTTTGCGCGATCTCTCGTCCTCTGTCGCCGCGTCCCTGCATGCGGCGGGCGCGGGGCGCGGGGACCGGGTGGCGATCGTTCTGCCGAACGGGCCGGAGATGGCGGCGGCCTTCGTGACGGTGGCGCAGGCGGCGGTGACGGCGCCCCTGAACCCGGCCTACACGGAGGACGAGTTCGCTTTCTACCTTGAGGACCTCGGCGCCAAGGCGATCGTGCTGGCGGCGGGCGAGGACGGCCCGGCCTTCCGCGCGGCCAGAACCCTTGGTCTGACCATCCTGACCCTCGCGGTTCCGGACGGCGCGCCGGCCGGAGCCTTCACGCTTCACGCCGATGCGACCGGCGCGGCGGATCGGGCGGCGCCGGAGGCCGATGACGTCGCGCTGATCCTGCACACCTCGGGCACGACATCGCGCCCCAAGATCGTGCCGCTTCTGCAATCGAACGTCGCGGCCTCGGCGCAAAACATCATGGCGTCCCTGGCGCTCGCGCCGGAAGACCGCTGCCTGAACGTCATGCCGCTCTTCCACATCCACGGGCTGGTCGCGGCCGTCTCGGCCTCGCTCGCGGCCGGCGCCTCGGTCTGGTGCGCGCCCGGCTTCGACGCGATCCGGTTCTTCAGCTGGATGCGCGACGCGCGGCCCACCTGGTACACCGCCGTGCCGACGATGCATCAGACGATCCTCGCCCGCGCCCCGCGCAATGCCGACACGATCGCCGAGGTGCCGCTCCGGTTCCTCCGCTCCTCCTCGGCCTCTTTGCCGGGGCCGGTGATGGAGGCGCTGACCGAGGCCTTCGGCGCCCCGGTCATCGAAGGCTACGGCATGACCGAAGCCGCGCATCAGATGGCGTCGAACCCGCTGCCGCCCCGCGCCCAGAAGCCCGGATCGGTGGGGGTCGAGGCCGGACCGCTCGTGCGCGTCGCGCATGAGATCGAGAACCGGCTGACCGAGGGCACGGGCGAGATCGTGATCTCCGGCCCCAACGTGACGCCCGGCTACGAGAGCAACCCCGACGCCAACGCCAGGAACTTCTTCGAGGCCGGGGGCCGCCGCTGGTTCCGCACCGGCGATCAGGGCGCGTTCGACGATGAGGGCTACCTCACGCTCACGGGCCGGCTGAAGGAGATCATCAACCGGGGCGGCGAGAAGGTCAGCCCGCTCGAGGTCGACGGCGTGCTCTCGGCCCATCCCGACGTGGCGCAGGTGGTCACCTTCGCCCTCCCCCATCCGAAGCTGGGCGAAGAGGTCGCGGCGGCCATCGTGCTGAGGGAGGGCGCGACGGCCGCCGAGGCCGATCTGAAAGCCTTCGCCGCCGAGCGGATCGCGGCCTTCAAGGTGCCCCGCAAGGTCGTGATCCTCGACGAGATTCCGAAGGGCGCCACCGGCAAGCTTCAGCGGATCGGACTGGCGGAGAAGCTCGGCCTGGCGGAAGAGGCCTGAGCCATGAAGATCTGCATCTTCGGCGCGGGCGCCATCGGCGGCTACATGGGGGCTAAACTGGCCAGGGCCGGCGCCGAGGTGAGCCTCGTGGCGCGGGGGCCGCATCTGGCGGCGATGCAAGCGAACGGGCTGAGGCTGATCGAGGAGGACGGCGAGATCACCGTCCCGGTCACCGCGTCGGACACCGCGGAGGACCTCGGGCCGCAGGACTATGTGATCGTCACCCTCAAGGCGCACTCGGTACCGCCGGTGGTGGACAAGATGCAGCCGCTGATCGGCGAACAGACCACCATCGTCTCCGGCGTGAACGGCGTGCCCTGGTGGTACTTCCACAAGATCGGCGGGCCGCTTGAAGGCACGCGGCTGGAAAGCGTCGATCCCGGAGGCGCGCAATGGGACGGGTTCGGACCCGATCGGGTGCTCGGCTGCGTCGTCTATCCCGCCGCGGAGGTCTCCGAGCCGGGCGTGGTCCGCCACATCGAAGGCAACCGCTTCTCGCTGGGCGAGCCCGACGGCTCGAAATCCGAGCGCGCCGTCGCCCTCTCGCAAGCGCTGACCGCCGCCGGACTTAAGGCCCCCGTCCGGCCGCGCCTGCGCGACGAGATCTGGGTGAAGCTCTGGGGCAATCTCTCCTTCAACCCGATCTCGGCGCTGACGCACGCCACGCTCGACGTCCTTTGCACCGATCCCGGGACCCGCGCGGTCGCCCGCGCGATGATGGTCGAAGCGCAGGCGATCGCCGAGACCCTGGGCGTGAGGTTCCCCATCGACGTCGACCGCCGGATCGACGGCGGCGCGGCGGTCGGCGCGCACCGCACCTCGATGCTGCAGGACCTCGA
>JASJAU010000022.1 GCA_030066855.1 Paracoccaceae bacterium
GTCGCGTGTCGTCGAGCGGCGTGACGGAGATATTGTTGCCGACAGTATCGAACTCTCCCAGATAGGTGACATCGCCCTGGGCGGATGCGGGGGCCATGCTGCCTATCAGGGCCAGGCTCGCGGCGGACAGGATCGGTTTCATCTCGACCTCGCTGATGTTGCGGCGCGCGTGGCGCCTCCCTCCACGTTATGCAAGGAAAGATGGGGCTGCGGGCGGTGGATTCAAGCTAACCTGTTAGGGTGACCGAGGCAGCCCTATTCAGCAAGAAACCGGCGCACGACCTCGATCGCTCGCGCCGGGTCCTCGCTGAAAATCTCATGACCCGCGTCGGGCAGAACGACAAGCTCGGCATTTGGAAAGAGCTCCATCTGCCGGCGCTGCATATCCGGACCGAGGAGTTGATCGCATTCGCCCGCGATGAACAGGGTTTTGCGGGGAAAACTCTCGATGCCCACGGTCATATCGAATCCGCCGTCCTCGGCGTTGAGCCCATGCGCATCCTGCATCACGATCTGATTCGCCAGCATTCCGGTGCGAACGCCGGGATAGCCGGGCGGAATCCGCCTATCGCAGAAGTAATCCAGGTTGGTGTTCGTCCCGATGTGTTTGAAAACGTGGTCTTCATCGGCATGCGAATCCGGCAGTTCGATATGGAGCGTCTCGAAGGCGGCCCAGATGAACATCCAGGCGTGGCTAAGAGAGAGATTTCTCTCCGGGCCGATCGCGTCCAGTTCGGCGGTCAGTGCGCCCGGCTCCATCAGGACGAGCTTTTCGACCTTCTCCGGAAACCGCGCGGTGTAGATAGTGGCGAACTCGCCGCCCCAAGACAGGCCGATCACGTGAACCCGCTTGCCCTGCCCATAGATGTCAACGAGCGCGTCCAGGTCCTGGAGATAGATTTCAAGACTGATCTCTGAAGCTTCGACGCGAGGCGATAGGCCCGCGCCGCGCTGATCGAAAAACACGATCTGGTATTCGTCCGCCAGCGCCTCAAGGGGCCTGAGCCCGGTGTGATCTGAACCGGGGCCGCCATGCAGAACGATGATCACCGGGGCGCCTGGGCTGCCCAGCAGTTCGCCGTGAAAGGTGTAGCCGTTGGCTTCTATGGTCGGCAGGGTGGCATCGCCGCTGACGGTTGCCGGAACGTCCTCCGCGCCGCGGGTGAGCGCGTACATCACGGCGCCGAAGGTGAGAATGGCAGCGGCAACGCTGAGCGCGGATCGCAGCAAGAGTAATTTCATGGTCCGGCTCCGTCTGTCAGGCCGACCTGTCCCTGAGAGTTATGAAGGCCGTTTTGACGCCGCAAGAAACCGATACGCTCTGATTGCTCAGATCAAACCTGGCTTGCAGCGCGATGCGGTGGTAAGCGCGAAGCCTTGGTCTACCTTCTTCTCGAATCCCTCTAACATTCCGGGTTCTGAGGCCGATCCTGCGGCAAGCGGCGACTTGCGCCTTGACGAGGGTCAGAGCACGGCTGCATTCAAAGACGGTCCATGCGCGAACTGTCGGGGGGATCAAAAGGCGCGATTGGTCTCGTAAGTCACGTCCTCAATCACCCGGTAAGTGTCGCTCTCAATTCTCAGGACACGCTTCTCAATGGTGACATACCAGCTTCCCGCCTCTGCGCGAGGCAGGCCGTAGTACTCCGCGTTCAAAAGTACATTGAACTCGCCGGGCGCCAACAGATCGCCGGCCACGAAGACAGGCGTGGAACTCGCCGGCGCCGTCATGCATTTCGCGCCGGTCGCGCAGGCGAGCGCCTCTCCCGAAAGGAAAAGCCCCACACCCAGCAAACCGGCCAAAAGACCATACCGCATAACACATACCCCCAGATCGAGGGAGCATAGCAGCGCACGCGGGAATTACAAAGGCTTAGGCGTCGAGCTCGATCCAGACAGGCACGTGGTCCGACGGTTTCTCGCGGCCTCGGACATCAGCTTCTATCCAGCAATCGTTGAGCAGATCGGCCGCCTGCGGCGTCAGCAGGTGGTGGTCGATCCGGATGCCGTCATTCCGGTCGTAGGCGTTCGCCTGATAGTCCCAAAACGAGTATTGCCCGGGCGACTGGTTCCGGACGCGAAACGCTTCGGTGAAGCCGAGGTTCAGGATCTCGCGAAAGGCCGCCCGGGATTCGGGCCGGGCCAGCGCGTCGTCCTTCCAGGCTTCGGGCCGCGCCGCGTCCTCATCCTGCGGGATCACATTGTAGTCGCCCGCCATGATCGCCGGCTCCTCCGCCTCCAATAGGGCCTCGGCTCTCGCCTTCATGCGCGTCATCCAGGCGAGCTTGTAGTCGTACTTCGGTCCCGGCGCCGGGTTGCCGTTCGGCAGGTAGAGGCCGCAGACGCGGACAGGCTGGGCGCCCATCACGGTCGCCTCGATCCAGCGGGCCTGCTCATCGCCGTCGTCCCCGGGCAAGCCGCGCGAGACGTCCTCCAGCGGAAGCTTGGAGAAGATCGCGACGCCGTTGAAGCCCTTCTGCCCGTGCGTTTCGACCGTATAGCCCAGGTCCTCGAAATGCTCGCGCGGGAAGGCGTCGTCGACCGACTTGATCTCCTGCAAAAGCGCCACGTCCGGCGCGCGCTCTTTGAGCCAGTTGGTCAGGGCGCCCGTTCGGGCCTTCACGCCGTTAATGTTAAAGGTTGCGATCCGCATCTTGCCCCCGGGTCGTGGTCACGGCGCGCGACGCACGCCCGCCGGACCATAAGTATCGACCGTGGGGGAGGGGTCAACACGCAGCAGCGGCGCCGCGCGTTGATCCGGACCGGGTCTGGCGCCTTATTGCAGATCGACGAAGATCCGCGAGTCCACGCCCGCTTCGGTCAATCCTGCCTTGATCTCATCAATAGTGCCCGCATCGGCCGAGCTGACAATGACGACGTCGTTGACGACCAGCGAGTAGAGCGGCGCGTCAGGCTCTGCGACAGTGTCGAGACTTGCCAGATACTCCTCTGCGGCGCCGCGGGACCTTGGCCCCCATTTGCCGTCATGGGTGACGCCAATCGTATACTGCGCGTCCATGGTCATTTCCTTGCTGACGGACTCGCCCTCGTTCAGGTCGAGCAAGACACGCTCAAGCGTCTCCGCAGACGTGATGCGTTCGGGGATGAATACGTTGCTGCAGGTCTCGACGTCCCTGTATCGCGTCACGGTCCTCCGGCTGTTTTCGTGGCCGATGGCGCCGCCGATGACCGCGCCGACCACCGCGCCGGCATCATCGTCCGTGACAGCTTTGCCGATCACGCCGCCGACAAGCGCCCCGCCGATGACTTTTTCGGGTTGCCCGCCCTTCACAGATACCTGGTAGGGCACCGATTTCGTCTCGCATCTGACTTCATATGAGCCGGCAAACGCCTGAGAGGCAATCAAAGCGGACGCCGCCGCTATCCCCAGGATTTTCATGGTCTTGCTCCTTGTTCCCGCAAGTCGCGACAGGTCATTCATAGCAGGTTCTGACTGCCGCCGGATTAACCCGTGTCTGGGCGTTCACGCACTGCGCGTCCGCCTGACCGGATGGCTTGATCTCGCGACCGATTAGCTCTGTCTTCTGGTGTTATTCAATATCAGGGCAGAACTGTGCGGAAAATGTGGCATGGCACGGGCGCCCAAGGCTGCCCGCTCACATCGAAAAGCTCGTCCCGCAGCCGCAGCTCGACGTGGCGTTCGGGTTCTCGATGACGAAGCGCGCGCCGATCAGCTCTTCGGAGAAGTCGATCACCGCGTTCGACAGGAAGGGCAGGGATACTTCGTCGACCACGACCTTCTGGCCTTCGCCTTCAAGAATCAGATCGCCGTCCGCCGGCTCGTCGAGATCGATGTTGTACTGAAAACCAGAGCATCCGCCGCCCTCAACCGCGACGCGGAGCGCCTTTGGCGCATCCGACGCCTCGTTGATCTCCGCCAGACGCTCGAAAGCGCGGGCCGTGACGCGTGGAGGGAGTTCCAATTCCATAAGGCCGCTCGTAGTTACATCACTGTTCAAACGTGAATATATGGGCCTCGGGACAGGCGAACAAGAGACGGGACGGGCAGATGATCGCCCCTTATGCATCCGACCCCGCGCAAAGTCGGGGCAGGCTCCATCCTGAGGATGAGAGCACCTTCCGCTCGTGTTTCCAGCGGGATCGCGATCGGATCATCCACGCTTCGGCATTCCGTCGGCTAAAGCACAAGACGCAGGTCTTCGTAGAGCATGAGGGCGATTATTTCCGCACGCGGCTGACTCATTCAATTGAAGTGGCCCAGGTGGCGCGCACCCTCTCAGGGGCATTGGGGCTGAATGCGGAGCTGACCGAGGCCGTCGCGCTTGCCCACGACCTAGGCCACACACCCTTCGGCCATACCGGTGAGGATGCGCTTTCTGATCTAATGGCGCCCCACGGGGGATTCGACCACAACGCGCAGGCGATCCGCATCGTAACCCATCTGGAGCGACACTACGCCCGGTTCGACGGGTTGAACCTCACGTGGGAAACCCTTGAAGGGATTGCGAAACACAACGGTCCAGTAACCGGCGATCTGCCCTGGGCGCTGGCCGACTACCAGCGGCTGCACGACCTGGAACTCGACACCTACGCCAGCGCCGAGGCGCAGGTCGCCGCGATCTCGGACGACGTGGCTTACAACCACCACGATCTGCATGACGGGCTGCGCGCCGAACTTTTTTCGACCGACGAGCTGGCAGAGCTGCCGATCCTCAACCGCTGTTTCGCGCGGGTCGATGAGCTCTACCCCGGCCTCAACTATTACCGCCGCCGGCACGAGGCGCTTAGAAGGTTCTTCGGCATTCTGGTCGACGACGTGATCGCGGTGGCGCGGGAGAGCCTGGAGAGGATCGCGCCCGAGAGCGCCGATGACATCCGCCACGCGGGGTTTCAGATCATCCGGTTTTCCCAGCCGGTGTTCGCCGACCTTAAGGTGATCCGCGCCTTCCTGTTCGAGCGAATGTACCGCGCGCCGTCGGTCGTTGTGATGAGGAAGGAGGTGACGCAGGTCGTCCGTGAGCTCTTCCCCTTCTTCATGGCGCATCCTGAAAAGCTGCCGAAGCAGTGGCGGAAGGATGTAGAGGAGGCGCGGACCGAGACGGAACTGGCGCGGCTCGTTTCAGATTATATCGCGGGGATGACCGACCGTTTCGCGCTTCAGTGTCATGAAAGCTTTCTCGGAACGCCTCACAACTCGTACGAGAGGTAGACCAGGAACGGGTCGAACTCCTCGTCGTTGGCGTTCTCGGGATAGCGCGGGATGTAGCCAAAGCCGAACTTCTCATACATCGACAACATCGCGCGATTGCCTTTGAACGTGTCGGCGTAGAGCCATTTCAGCCCCATCCGCCGCGCCTCCGCTATCCGCTCCTCAAAGATGCGCTGCCCCAGACCTTGCCCCTGCGCTTCAGGAAGGACGAACATCCGTTTCATCTCCGCCGCATCGTCGCGAATGCGCCGCAGGGTCCCGCAACCGACCAGCTTTCCGCTGGCGTCCCGAACCAGAAGGAGCCTATTGCGCGGAGGCAGAAGCTCTTCCGATTTCGCGAGGGTTTCGTCGGCGAACGCGACCGGGTCCAAAACCGGCGCCCCGATGGCCGCGACTTTTGGGAGAACATCGCCATAGTAGGCGACCATCAGAGCCTTGAATTCTTGAGGGTTCTCAATTGTTTCTACGAAGTCGTACTGAAAGGACATGACGCGACCGTGCCGTTTCCCAAACCGGTTCGTCAAGGCAAGCGCGATTGCGCTTGCGCCAAAGGGTGGTAAATGGTCAGCCCATGAACATTTTCGACGAAATCCGCACCTCGATCATTGAGACGCTCGACGCCATGGTGGCCGATGGCGAGCTGCCATCCGGCCTGTCCTGGGGGAATGTAGCGGTCGAGCCACCGCGCGATCCCGCCCATGGCGATATGGCGACGAACGCGGCGATGGTCCTGGCCAAGGCCGCCGGAAAACCGCCGCGTCAGATCGCCGAGGCGCTGGCTGTGCGGCTGTCGAACGATGCGAATGTCGCATCTGCAGATGTTGCAGGGCCTGGGTTTCTGAACATGCGCCTCGCCCCCGAGGTCTGGCACGATGTGGTGGCCGAGGCCATCGACGCGGGCGAGACCTTCGGCCATTCGGGACTGGGCGCCGGGGTGAAGGTGAACGTCGAATACGTCTCGGCGAATCCCACGGGGCCCCTTCACGTGGGACATACGCGTGGCGCGGTTTTCGGCGACGCGCTCGCCTCGCTTCTGGCCTTCGCCGGGTACTCCGTCACGCGCGAGTACTACATCAATGACGGGGGCGCGCAGGTTGATGTACTCGCACGCTCCGCCTACGAGCGGTACCGCGAGGCCTGCGGCCACGCGCCCGATATCGCGGACGGGCTCTATCCTGGCGACTACCTCGTGCCTGTGGGCTGGTCGCTGAAGGAGCGGTACGGCGAGACGCTGATCGACAAGCCGGAAGAGGACTGGCTTGAGGAGGTTCGCGCCTTCGCCATCAGCGCGATGATGGATCTCATACGCGCGGACCTGGGCCTCCTCGGCGTCCAGATGGACCATTTCTTCTCGGAGAAGTCCCTCTACGGCACCGGCAGGATCGAAGCTGCAATTGAGGATCTGCGGAAGAAGGACCTGATCTACAAAGGCACGCTGGAGCCGCCCAAGGGCAAGGTGCCCGAGGATTGGGAGCCGCGGGAGCAAACGCTCTTTCGCTCGTCAGAACATGGCGACGATGTTGACCGTCCGATAATGAAGTCGGACGGGTCCTGGACCTATTTCGCCCCGGACATCGCCTATCATTACGACAAGATTACCCGCGACTTCGATGAATTGATTGACATTTTCGGCGCGGACCATGGCGGCTATGTCAAACGAATGAACGCCGCCGTCTCGGCGCTGTCGGACGGGCGCGTGCCGCTCGACATCAAGCTCACGCAGCTCGTGAAGCTCTACAAGAACGGCGAGCCTTTCAAGATGTCGAAGCGGGCGGGCACCTTCATCACGCTTCGCGACGTGGTCGAGCAGGTCGGGCCCGACGTGACCCGTTTCGTGATACTGACGCGGAAGAACGACGCGCCTTTGGATTTCGATTTTGACAAGGCGGTGGAGCAGTCGAAAGAGAATCCGGTTTTCTACGTGCAGTACGCCCACGCCCGTGTCCGGTCGGTCCTCAGGAAGGTCGAGTCGCTTGGTCAGGCCTATTCGGATCATGCTAAGTTGGAGGATCCGGCGGAGTTCGCGGTCGCCAAGAAGATCGCCGAGTGGCCCCGCCTCGTGGAGATCGCCGCGCGGAATCATGAGCCGCACAAGATCGCCTTTTACCTTTACGAGCTCGCGTCGGAGTTCCACGCGCTCTGGAACCGGGGCAACGACAAGCCGGAATTGCGCTTCGTTCACGAGGAGGATCCGGAGGCAACGGCGGCGAAAATCGCCCTGCCGCGCGCCGTCGGCGTTGTTATTTCCACAGGATTGGGTATCCTTGGCGTGACGCCGGTCGAGGAAATGCGCTGAAAAAACAGGCGCCCGGACCGGACGTCTGAGAGCAGGTTTGACCGCTGGATCAACCGGCGGCGGCAGTGAGGCATGATACATGGCGGCATTCAACTATGACGACTTCAGCGAACCGCCTGACGGCGGGTCGTTGCAATCGATGATCAACTGGGCGGGCGCGGGCCTGTCCATTCTTCTGATCGCGGGTCTTGCGACATGGGGCTGGAAGCTCTGGCAACGGGACGTGACGGGCATTCCCGTTGTCCGGGCTCTGGAAGGCCCGATGCGGGTCGCGCCCGAGGACCCGGGCGGATTGGCTTCGGAATATCAGGGGCTTGCGGTGAACCGCATCGCCGAGGAACGCTTGGCGGAACCAACGGATCGGGTGGCTTTGGCCCCGGAGCCAGCGGCTTTAGACGAGGCCGAAGACCTGCCGATGGCCGAAATGGCCCCGGTCGCGCTCCCGATGGTCGAGGCGGACGCGGCGCCGACATTCACGGCTGAGCCTGAGGTTGCGTCGGCGGCTGTCGAAGAGGTGCCGCTTGCCATTGAGGCGGTCGCGGCGGCAGAGCCCGAACCGGCCCCCGCCAGCGCGCCTTCGGCGACGGATCTCGCCGTAGCGGCGGCGCTCGCGGCTACGGGCGACATTGTGGTTGAGTCGTCCGTAGCAGCGCTGGAAGGCGTGCCATTGGCGACTCCCCGCCCGATCGCGCGTCCGGCAGATCGGCGGGTGGCGAGCCTGTCGCCTGTCATGAACGACGTCACCGGTGAGATTGACCCGGCTTCGATCCCGGTCGGCACGCGGCTTGTCCAGCTCGGCGCCTACGGCAGCCCGGAGGTCGCCCGCGCGGAATGGGCGAATGCCATCGCGAATTTCGGCGACTACATGGTCGGCAAGGACCGCGTGGTGCAAGAGGCTGAGACCGGCGGACGCACCTTCTGGCGGCTTCGCGCGATGGGCTTCGACAACCTGACCGACGCGCGGCGTTTTTGCGCGGTGCTGGTGGCCGACGGCGCGAACTGCATTCCAGTGGTTCAGGAATAGGTGGGGGCGGGCGCCTATATCCTCGCGCCCCTCGGGCCTGAACTTTCCGCCCGCGAATCCGCTTTCTTCCGGGATGCCGATCCTTGGGGTTTCATCGTCTTCGCCCGGAACCTGATCGCCCCTGATCAGGTCCGGGCTTTGACGGCCTCTTTGCGCGACAGCGTGGGCAGGAAGGCGCCGATTCTGATCGATCAGGAGGGTGGGCGCGTGCAGCGCCTGCGCGGCCCGACTTGGCGAGAATGGCTGCCGCCTTTGGAACAGGTCGAGCGGGAAGGGACCGAGCGGTCGATGTATCTGCGCGGGCTTCTGATAGGGGAGGAGCTTTTGCGGCTTGGCATCGACGTGAACTGCGCGCCGTCCTGCGATGTCGCCACGTCGGAGACGCATCCGTTTTTGCGCAACCGCTGCTATGGCTCGGATGCGGGTACCGTCGCGCGGATGGCCCGTGCTGTTGCGGACGGACTGCTGGACGCGGGCGCTTTGCCGGTCATGAAGCACGCGCCCGGACACGGCCGCGCGACGATCGACAGCCACGAGGAGCCGCCGAGCATCGACGCTGATCTTGCCGTGCTGAGCAAGACGGATTTCAAGCCGTTTCAAGCGCTTGCCGATCTGCCGATGGCTATGACCGCGCATCTTCTGATCCGCGAGATCGATCCCGAAACGCCGGTCACGCTTTCGAAATCCGGGATCGACTATCTTCGGAACGAGATCGGGTTGGACATGCTGATGATGACCGACGATATCTCGATGGGCGCGCTGTCGGGCACGGTCGCGGAGCGTGGAGAACGTGCCTTCGCGGCAGGCTGCGACCTGGTTTTGCATTGCAACGGCGACATCGACGAGATGGGGGCGCTCGCCGCCCGCGCCGGCGAAATGAGCGAACGGACGAAAGAGCGGGCGGAGGCCGCTTTGGCCGCTCGCAGGACCCCTTTGAACATTGACATTCCGGGGGCGGAAGCGGAACTTGGATCCCTAATAAGGGAGCAGTTGGATGCCTGATGGCGACCACGATTTCGAGGCCGTAGAAGCCCGACTCGCGGCAGAGGCGCTGATCGTCGACGTTGACGGGTTCGAGGGGCCTCTGGACCTGCTGTTAACCTTGTCGCGCACGCAGAAGGTCGACCTTCGCAAGATTTCAATCCTCGGGCTGGCCGAGCAGTACCTGAGCTTCATCGACCGCGCGAAAACGCTCCGGATTGAGCTGGCCGCTGATTACCTGGTCATGGCCGCTTGGCTCGCCTTCCTGAAGTCCCGCCTGCTGCT
This sequence comes from Paracoccaceae bacterium, assembly GCA_030066855.1. Classification (GTDB taxonomy): domain Bacteria; phylum Pseudomonadota; class Alphaproteobacteria; order Rhodobacterales; family Rhodobacteraceae; genus Kangsaoukella. The sequence continues at coordinate 9,778 of JASJAU010000022.1, forward strand.
GCCGCCCGACCCAGAGGACGAGGGTCCGACAGGCGAGGAGCTTGCCGCTCATCTAGCGTTCCAGCTCGAGCGTCTTCAGGCCATGCGCGACGCCGCGGCCAAGCTGATGGCGCGGGATCAGAAGGGGCGCGACTTCTTCGTGCGCGGCATCCCCGAGGACGTGACGCGGGTGAGAACGATCCGCTACACCGCTACGCTGCTCGACCTGATGCAGGGCTACGCCCGCATCCGCACCAAGGACGAGTTTCGGCCTTTCACCATGGACCGGGAGCATGTGATGACGCTCGAGCAGGCGCTTGAGCGGATGCGTGGGCTCATCGGCTATGCCGGGGATTGGACCGACCTGTCGTCCTATCTGCCGGACGGCTGGGACGGAGACCCGAAGCGACGCCGATCGGCCACCGCCTCGAACTTCGCGGCGACGCTGGAACTCGCCAAGAACGGCGCGATCGAGATCCGTCAGACCGCGCTTTTCGCGCCGATCCAGATCCGGGCGACGCCCGGTGGCTGAGACCGGCCCAATCGAAGACAGCCTGTTCGAAGCGCCGCCGATGGCCGAGCAGGAGCGGATGGTAGAGGCGATCCTCTTCGCCAGCGCAGAACCCGTCACGGTCTCCGACCTGAACGCCCGGATGCCGCACGGAGCGGACGCGGCAGAGGCGCTTGAGCATCTGAAGAAGCGCTACGAGGGGCGCGGCGTGAGCGTCGTCAAAGTGGGCGACGCCTGGGCCATTCGCACAGCGCCCGATCTAGGTTTTCTCATGCAAAAAGAGACGGTTGAGACCCGCAAGCTCAGCCGCGCGGCGATCGAGACGCTGGCGATTGTCGCCTATCACCAGCCGGCGACCCGCGCCGAAATCGAGGAGATTCGAGGAGTCAGCGTGAGCCGGGGCACGATCGACCAACTTCTGGAGCTCGAGTGGATCCGCTTCGGCCGCCGCCGGATGACGCCAGGCCGGCCCGTGACCTATGTCGTGACGCAGGAGTTCCTTGACCACTTCGGGTTGGAGAATGCCCGCGACTTGCCGGGGCTGAAGGAGCTTCGCGCCGCCGGCCTTCTCGACAACCGGCCGCCGCCGGGGACGCTTGCGCCGGACGAGACGGGGGACGACGAGCAGGCGGAGATGTTTGAGGATGAGAGCTGAGGCTCAAGTTCTGAAGTGCTTTGAGAGCTTCAGACCCTGACCCTGGTAGTTCGAAGCGATCTCACGTCCGTAAAGCGTTTCCGGCACTTGCTCCATCCGCTCGTAGACCAGTCGTCCAACGACCTGCCCGTGCTCCAGGACAAAGGGCGCCTCGTGGCAGCGCACCTCAAGCACGCCGCGCGACCCGGTGCCGCCCGCGCCCTCCCAGCCGAAACCGGGGTCGAAGAAGCCCGCGTAATGCACGCGGAACTCGCCCACCATGGCGAGGTAGGGCGCCATTTCGGCGGCGTGATCCGGCGGGATAGTGACGGCTTCCCGACTAACGAGGATGTAGAAGGCGCCGGGATCAAGGATGATGCGGCCCGTGTCGGTGTGGAGCTCTTCCCAATACTCCGCCGGGTCGTAGTGGCCGATCCTCTCGAGATCGATGACGCCAGTATGGGGCTTGGCGCGGTAGCCGACGAGCGTGCCTTCCTTGGGCTCAAGATCGACGGAAAAGCCGAGGCCATCGGAGATCAGCGGTGCGCCGTCCACAAGTCGGACCGCATCATGCAGCGCGCTGAGCTCCGCGTCGTCGAGAACCGCGTGACCGCGCCGGAACCTGATCTGGTTCAGTCGCATGCCCGGGCGCACGAACACCGAAAAAGACCGCGGGCAGATCTCGGCGTAGAGCGGCCCATCGTAACCTTCTGGAATCCGGTCGAATTCCGTCCCGCCGTCGGTAATGACCCGGGTCAAGAGGTCGAGGCGCCCGGTCGAGCTTTTGGCGTTGGCCACCGCCTGAACGTCGTCCGGCAGAGCGAGGGACTCCATGAGCGGTACGACATAGACACAGCCCTTCTCAAGCACTGCGCCGCCCCCCAGATCGATGCGGTGCATCTCGAACTCCGCGAGCCGATCAGCGACGGCGCGGCGCTCGCTCGCGAGGAAGGAGGCGCGGACGCGGTAGGCGATGCCTCCCAGGCGCAGGTCGAGCGAGGCGGGCTGAACCTGATCCTCTACCGGCGGCGCGTCAGCCTTGATCGCGCCCGCATCGAGCATCGCGCCGATCGCGCGGTCTGGCAGAACGCCGGTCATGAGAAACCCCGGTGAAGCAATGAAATGGTCGGGCTAGCAGGATTCGAACCTGCGACCTTCCGTCCCCCAGACGGACGCGCTAACCAGGCTGCGCCATAGCCCGACGCGCTGGGTTCTGACGGAAAAGCGAGGCGGGGGCAAGGGCCGATCGGCGCGCCCAGGAGCGCCCTGACGTCCATTACTCTCCGATCCGGTCGCGCAACGCCGCAAGCTGGTCGCGCAGCGGGCGAAGCACCTCGGCGCGGGCGCGGAGCTCCGATATCGGCATGGCGCGAAGTCGCCCAGCAACGCCTGGGTCTTTCTCATGCGCCGGATCGTCATCCGCCGGGTCGGTCGACGGAACATCGGGCGTGTCCGGGATCGTCGGCTCGGCGTCGATATGGGGCTCATCCGGGTCTTCCGGAAAACTTTCCACAGTCTCGGCGGCCACGGGCGCGGGCGCCTCCGGAAACATGTCCGGCTGCGCATCCTCCTCGACCGGGGCTGGCTCAGCCGTATGGGTCACCCGGGCGGCCGGCGCCGGCGTAGCGTCGCGCACGAAGGTTGGCGTCGCGACGGCCTCGATCACCTCTCCTTCCTCATCGTCGAAAAGGCTAGGCGAGAAACCGGCGACGTGCTTAATCCCCTGTTCCCGCAGGATCTTTTGAACGCCGCGGATTGTCATTCCCTGGTCGTGCAAGAGCGTCTTCACTCCGCCGATCAGCCGCATATCCGAAGGCCGGTAGTAGCGGCGCCCTCCGGCGCGCTTCACCGGTTTTATCTGGCTGAAACGGCTTTCCCAGAAACGGAGCACATGGGTGGGGATGTCCAGCCACTCGGCCACTTCCGAGATGGTGCGAAAAGCGTCGCGGGATTTTTCCATCAGGACGGATTACGCCTTGTTGCCGGCTGCCACGCGATCTTTCATCAGGTGCGACGGGCGGAAAGTGAGCACGCGGCGAGGATGGATGGGCACTTCCTCACCCGTCTTCGGGTTCCGGCCGATCCGGGCGGCCTTGTCGCGGATCGAGAAGGTGCCGAAGGACGAGATTTTGACCTGCTCGCCAGAGACCAGCGCGTCGGACATGTGCTGCAGCACGCTTTCGACCAGAACCGAACTTTCGTTCCGACTGAGCCCGACCTCGCGAAAAACCGCTTCGCTCAGGTCCATGCGCGTGAGTGTCTTCTCGCTCATCCCTTCCCCCTCTCTTAACTTTGCAGGCAGCATGAGGGCGATGAAATTCCGAGTCAATATCAAGCCCTTGGAAAGGGGCGTTAAAGGCGGCTACCAGCGCAAAACCACCGAGCCCCAGGCCAATCCGCCGCCGATCGCCTCGGTCACAAGCAGATCGCCTTGCTTGATCTGGCCCCGCGCGACGCCGACCGAAAGGGCGAGGGGAATCGATGCGGCGGAGGTGTTGCCGTGATCCTGAACGGTTACGACAACCCGGTCCATGCCGACGCCCATCTTCTGGGCGGTCGACTTGATGATCCGCAAGTTCGCCTGATGCGGCACGATCCAGTCGACTTCGTCGCCGGAAAGGCCCGCCTTTGCCAGCGAGGCATGCGCGGTCTGCGCGAGCTTCTCGACGGCGTGGCGGAAGACTTCTTTCCCCTGCATCCGGAGATAGCCGGTTGTCTGCGTCGAGACGCCGCCATCGACGTAGAGGATGTCCTTGTGGCGCCCGTCCGAGTTGAGATCGGTTGCCAGAATGCCCCGGTCGGCATTTGTGCCGTCTCCTTCGGCGGCCTCGAGCACGACGGCGCCGGCCCCGTCGCCAAAGAGCACGCAGGTCGTGCGGTCGGACCAGTCCATGATGCGGCTGAAGGTTTCCGCGCCGATCACCAGAACGCGCTCCGCCTGGCCGGAGGCGATGAGTGCGTTAGCGTTGGCAAGCGCGAAGACGAACCCGGCGCAGACGGCCTGAACGTCGAATGCGAAGCCGCGGGTCATCCCAAGCCGCTCCTGAACCATAGTGGCGGCGGACGGGAAGGTCAGATCGGCGGTCGAGGTCGCGACGATCACCGCGTCGATGTCGTCTGGCTCCATGCCCGCCATTTTCAAAGCGGCTTCGGCGGCCAGAGCGGCCATTTCCGAGGTGGTTTGCCCCTCGGCGGCGAAATGCCGGCGCTCGATGCCGGTCCGCGCGCGAATCCACTCGTCGGAGGTCTCAATGGATTCTTCGAACTCGGAATTGGGCACGATACGGTCGGGCAGGTAATGCCCGACGCCTCGCGCCACGGCCCTCGTTGTCATCCGGTCTGCTCGCTTCTTGTATCTGACCCGTCATCATCCTGCATGGGCGCCGGGGCGGATGCAACCCGAGCGGCCAGACGGTCGGTGAAATTGCCTTCCGCGAGCTTGAACGCGAGCTTGATCGCCGCAGACACGCCGGTCGCATCCGCCGATCCGTGTGATTTCACCACCGTGCCGTTCAGGCCCAGAAAGACCCCGCCGTTCACCCGGCGCGGGTCGATGCGCTTAGACAGGCGGCGGAGCGAAGTGAGGGCGAGCAGCGCCGCAATGCGGCTGAGCGGGGTAGCGCGGAACGCCTCGCTTAGAAACTCCCGGATCAGCGCGGCAGTGCCTTCACCAGTTTTCAGCGCGATGTTGCCGGTGAACCCGTCGGTAACGATCACGTCGACCCGGTCTGACGGGATGTCGCCACCTTCCACGAAGCCCAGATAGTCGAAATCCGCGTCGGGGAGCGCCTCGGACATCAGGTCATGCGCCGTCTTGATCTCGGACCGCCCCTTGTGCTCCTCGGTTCCGACATTCAAGAGCCCGACGCGCGGGCGCTCAAGACCGAGGCCATTCCGGGCATAGGACCCGCCCATCAACCCGTATTGCAGGAGATCGCCGGGATCGGCGCGGAGATCGGCGCCGACATCGAGCATGATGTTGAACCCGCCGGGATTGCGCGAAGGCCAGAGGCAGGCGATGGCGGGCCGGTTGACCCCAGGGAGCTTTCTGAGGCGCACTATCGAGACAAGCATAAGCGCACCCGTGTTGCCGCAGGAGACGATCGCCTGCGCTTCGCCCTCGCGCACCGAGTCGATCGCGGACCACATTGAGGTGTCTTTGCCGTTCCGCATCACGTGGCTCGGCTTGGCGTCCATCGTCACCACATCTTTGGTGTCGCGAACGTCGCAGATCTCCTGGAGACCGCGCTTTTTCAGCAGCGGCTCCAGCTCGGCGGCCCGGCCATGCACGATGAACCCGATGTTCGGGTTCTTGGCGGCGCTTATCTCGATGCCGGCCACGACAACAGAGGGGCCTTGATCACCCCCCATGGCGTCAACGGAAATGATGGTGCGGTTTCTCGCGCCCCTGGTCTGATCGGTGTCTGCCGTCATGCCATGGCCCGGCGCGCGACCTGGTTACGCCGCGTCTTCGTCCAGGTCGATCTCGTCGGCCTGAGCGATCACCTCGCGATCGTCATAATAGCCGCAGGCGCCGCAAACGTGATGCGGGCGCTTCAGCTCGCCGCAATTCGGGCATTCGGCGGGGTTGCCCGCGATCAACGAGTCATGCGCGCGGCGCATGTTACGGCGAGAGCGGGTGACTTTGTTCTGAGGGACAGCCATGTCTCAACCTCGGTATGTCAAGGGGCTGCGCCCCGGTCTGGATTTCAGGTTAGGGGCCTCATACGCGCTGGCGCGGCCTGTGTCCAACCCATTGTTCAAGCGAGGCCGGGAACATACTGCGATTCATTTGAAACGCAAGCGGGATTTCAGCCTTCAGATCCGTCTGGATTCTCGAGCCTTTCCCGCAGCGACTTCAGGCCGGCGAAGGGCTTCGCCTCGGCCTCGGTTATTGGCGTTTTGCCCGGTTCGGTCACAGTCATATCGACCGCTTCGACGCCTTCGGCGCGCGGGAAGTCGGGGAGCGCGAGAGTTAGCGCTTCGGCGAGGACGTTTATCAGGTCGAGATTGTCCGGCATTGGCTCTAGCGTGTCGTCCTCCGGCATCTCGATCTCGTCGCCCTCGGGCAGCTCAGGCATCTCGGCCAGGTACCGCCGCTCGACATCGGTATCGATCCGCGTCGTGACCGGAGAGAGCGTCACAACGCAAGGCTGGACGACGGTCGCGCCGAGGCGGGCGATCAGATGCCAGTCGCGCTCGCCCTCAGGCGCGAGACGGCCTTCGAACCGGAGCTTGCGGAGCGCCAAAAGGCCCAGTTCTTCGGCCAGCCGGGCGCGAGAGGTTGCATCAGGGACAAGCGCGAAGTCCTGCTCCGCTTCGCGGACGGTCAAGCGGATTTCGCCTGGCTGCGTCTCCGACGTCATGCGCCGCCTCCTTGATCCGGTCGGGTTCTCTGGCTATGCCGACTAGGCGGCGGAGCGCCGGTTGGCAAGTGCGGGGAGCGGAGCATGCGCGGAATGAATGTGAAAGCGGGCGCGGCGGCTCTTTTGGTCGCCATCACCGTTTCCGGATGCGCGCGCATCGAAGACCGTCACGGCTACGTGCCGGAACCCTCCGCTTTGGATGACGTTGTCGTCGGTCGCGACACCCGCGAGACCGTCGGCCTTATTCTGGGACAGCCGGGAACCGATGGGATCGTCAGCGATCAGGGGTGGTTCTACGTTCAGTCGAGCTACGAGCGGTTTCTATGGCGGGAGCCCGTGGAGGTTGACCGCGACGTTGTATCGATCACCTTCGACGAGGCTGGCATCGTTCAGAATATCGAGACCTTCGGTCTCGAAGCAGGCCAGGTTGTCGTTCTGAACCGACGCGTCACCAACACCAACGTCCAAGGCATCGGCTTTCTCCGCCAGCTCTTCTCGAACCTCGGCAATATCGATCCTAGCGCCTTCATCAACGATAACTAATCTCAGTCCTCATCCGGCTGAAAATCAAGCGCGACGCCGTTTATGCAATAGCGCAGACCTGTCGGCGCGGGACCGTCCGGGAAGACATGCCCCAGATGCCCGTCGCACCGGTTGCAGTGCACTTCGGTGCGGCGCATGAAGAAGCTGCGATCATCCTGCTCTCCTACGCTCTCGCCCTCCACCCCGTCAGCGGGTTGCGTGAAGGACGGCCATCCGGTGCCTGAGTCGAACTTGTCGGACTGGGCGAAGAGCGGCAGTCCGCAGCCCTTGCAGTTGAACATTCCGGGGGCCTTGGGGAAATTGTCATGCGTAAAGGCGCGCTCGGTTCCGTGCTTGCGGAGCACCTTGAACTCCAGGTCGTCCAGCTCCGCTCGCCATTCGGCGTCCGATTTCACGACTTTCTCCATGAATTCCCTCACGTCATGCTGGTGTTGCGAATTGTGTGGCATCCTGCCTTTGTCCATATCTAAGGTGTCGATCAAAAGGCGCCAACCGTCGGAGCAGTCGAATGCGGCAGGCGAACCGGTACAAAGCGCGATTCGCGGCTTCTCCCGATGACATCCGGGCGGCGCAGGCGCTACGCCATCTCGCGTTCGTCGAGACCCGGGGCGGCGCGGGGCGGAAAGAAGGTCTCGACCGGGATAGTTTCGACTACATCTGCCGGCACGTGCTGATCGAAGAGACCGCAACCGGCGACTTGGTTGCGACCTTCCGATTCCTGCCATTGAAATGCGGGGGCGAGATCACCCGCAGCTATTCGGCGCAGTACTACGATCTGGGCGCCTTGGAGCGCTTCGACCGGCCGATGGTCGAGTTGGGGCGGTTCTGCGTGGCGCCGGGTCTCCGCGATCCCGACGTCTTGAGGACGGCTTGGGGCGCGATGACCGCCTTTGTCGATCAGGAGGGCGTGGCGCTTTTGTTCGGTTGCTCTTCCTTCGAGGGCACGGACGCCAGCGCCTATGCCGACGCCTTCGCCATGTTGCGTGAAGGGCATCTGGCGCCCAAACGGTTCTGGCCCAAGGTCAAAGCACCGGATGTCTTCCGCTTCGCCCGGCGGTTCCGGCGGAAGCCTGACTTGAGCAACGCTCTTCGCACGATGCCGCCGCTTTTGCGATCATATCTGACTATGGGCGGCTGGGTGAGCGATCATGCGGTCATCGACCGCGATCTGAACACGCTGCACGTGTTCACCGGACTCGAGATCGGAAATATCCCGGCAGCGCGGGCGCGGGCGCTTAGGGCCATGGCCGGTTGACGCCCGCTCCGGCGGCGCATAGCTCCCCGCCTGATGGCCCGCCCACCGCTTCTTCAACTGACCGGCGTCTCGCTCACCTTCGGCGGCGATCCGGTTTTCTCGGACCTGTCCCTGACCGTTCAGCCCGGCGACCGGCTGGCGTTGGTCGGTCGGAATGGGTCGGGAAAATCCACGCTCATGAAGGTGATGGCGGGTTTGGTCGAACCCGATGAGGGTCAGCGCGTGATCGCGCCCGGCGATAGCGTCGGGTATATGGAGCAGGAGCCCGAGATGGCGGGCGCGGAGACGCTCGGCGATTACGCCACCCGTGACCTCGGACCCTCGGAGCTCTGGCGGATCGAGGCGGCGGCGGAGGGGTTGAAGTTTGATCCGGCGACGACGGTCGACGAGGCTTCGGGCGGGGAAAGGCGACGCGCGGCGCTCGCCAAGATCATCGCCGAAGCGCCGGACCTGATGCTATTGGACGAGCCGACCAACCATCTGGACATCGAGGCGATCGAATGGCTGGAGCGCCAGCTTTCCGAGACCCGCGCGGCCTTTATCATGATCAGCCACGACCGGGCGATCTTGAAGGCGGCAGCGAGGGGAACGCTCTGGATTGATCGGGGGGTCGTGCGGCGGCAGGACCGGGGTTTTGGGGACTTCGAGGCCTGGCAGGAAAAGATCTGGGCGGAAGAAGACGAGGCGCGACACAAGCTCGACCGCAAGATCAAAGCCGAAGCGCGTTGGGCGGTCGAAGGCATCAGCGCACGGCGGAAGCGCAATCAGGGGCGCGTGCGGGCGCTTCAGGCGCTTCGGCTTGAGCGGGCGGCGCTGATCCGGCGCGAGGGCGGCGCGGCGATGACGTTGTCGTCGGGTCCGAAAGGCGGAAAACGGGTGATCGAGGCAAGGGGACTTTCGAAGTCGTTCGCCGACCAGGTGATCTGCAAGGATTTCTCGCTTCGCGTTATGCGGGGCGACCGGATCTCGCTGGTCGGTCCGAATGGCGTCGGCAAGACCACGCTGATCGAGATGCTGACGGGACGCATGGTGCCGGATGCAGGCAAGGTGGTGCTGGGCGCGGGCCTCGAGATGGCCGTCTTCGATCAGCGCCGCGCTGCGCTCGATCCCGAAGCCACGCTTTGGGAAAGCCTTACCGGCGACAAGGCGATGCGTGTCTCGGGTCGCGCCGATCAAGTGATGGTGCGCGGCGTGCCTAGGCATGTGGTGGGGTACCTCAAAGACTTCCTTTTCAGCGAGGCGCAGGCGCGGGCGCCGGTCCGGTCCTTGTCGGGCGGCGAGAAAGCGCGGCTGTTGCTGGCGCGGATCATGGCCAAACCAGCGAACCTGTTGGTGTTGGACGAGCCGACGAACGATCTGGATGTCGAGACGCTGGACCTGTTGCAGGAGGAACTGGACCGGTTCGAGGGGACCGTTCTGCTCGTGAGCCACGACCGCGATTTCCTGGACCGCGTCGCGACGGTGACGGTCGCGATGGAGGGGCGGGGGCGGATAGTGGTGCATGCGGGCGGTTGGTCGGACTACGCGCCCAAGCGGCGGCTGGTCGAGGCGCCAGTGGCCAATAAGCCGGTCAGGGAGGCGCGGGCGGCGCCTTCGCGCAAGGCTGAGACGGGGCTTACCTTCACCGAGAAGCACCGTCTGAAAGAGCTGCCCAGCGAGATCGACCGCATTGAAGCTGAGATCGGCAAGTTGAATGACCTGCTGTCCGATCCTGACCTCTTCAAGCGTGAGCCGATCAAGTTCGAGAAGGCGAGCGCGGCTTTGGCGGAGAGGCAGGCGCGTCTGAGCGCGGCGGAGGAGGAGTGGCTGGTGCTGGAGGAGAAGGCCGAAGCAGGGGCGTGACGTCGTCAGCGGGCGGTAGGATGCATTTGCGGCGCGTAACCGTTTCTGAGTGCTTGAACGGAGGTGGGCGGCGTGAGGAGCGTGACCAATCCCTTTTGCGGACGCGGTTCCGGGGCGTCGTAGCCGTAGGGCGCGATCGGGCGCAGGCGCTTTTCGGTCACGAGTTTCGGAACACCGTCCAGGATCACTGCGCCGGGCGGCAGGTCCTCGACTCGGGCCGCGTGGCGCTTCTGTGCGAAGGCGCGGGGGACGGCGCGCTCATAGTGCAGGCGGTCGTCGAGCGCCTTGACAGGTCCATCGTGCCCAATGGCAGCGAGATAGCTGTTGTAATCGGCGCGGCGACAATAGGCGCAGGGGCGATGCCCGGCGGCGAGCGCGACGACCTCGTCGAGGAAGAATAGTTCGGTGTAGTTGTGCGGAGTCATGAGCGGGCGTCTAACGCCCTTCCATTCCAGCCGGCAGGTTACCCATGCCTTGTGCCGCCAGCGAGCGCGCCCCAGGCGCTGACAGTCGTCATGCAGAATGCCGCGATTGCCCATAAAAAGCCCGCGCGCGGGATGCGCGACGATCTCTCCGGTTGCGAGGACGCGGTTTTGCAGGGGCATGGCCCGGTATGGACCGGACCTTGGCCGTTGATCAATCCGCGTGGCGCACGATCGAGAGAAGGGCGCCGAAGCCGACTGCCGTCAGGGCGAGGCCAGCCGCCAGCAGGAAAATCCCGCCGGTTGAGAATGTCCACATTCCTAGAAAGATGCCCAGCCCGATGCTTGTGAGAAAAACGGGGGCGACCACGAACAAACTCCTGTCACTCATTACCAACACCAACAACAGCCACAACTCTCAGCATATTGTCGGAAGATTCGGGCGAAATGGAGTTTTTCTTTTGGGAATTCTCGCGGCAGAGGCCGGGAAGTAACAAATCAATTGGGGTAAAATATTACCGTATCTCTATATATCTGTTTTTAAACACAAAATGGAGCACTAAAACACTTGACGCGTCGCAGAAAACCCTTAGAACCCGCGCATCCGAATTCCTTCGACGAGATGAAACCGATGAAAACCTTCTCCGCAACACCGGCGGACATCGAGAAAAGCTGGGTGGTGATCGACGCCGAGGGCGTCGTTCTGGGCCGCCTCGCCTCGATCGTCGCCATGCGGCTTCGTGGCAAGCACAAGGCCACCTTCACACCGCACATGGACATGGGCGACAATGTGATCGTCATCAATGCCGACAAAGTTCAGCTGACCGGCAACAAGCGGGAAAAGCCGAACTACTGGCACACCGGCTATCCGGGCGGGATCAAGAGCCGCACGACCGGTGAGATCCTCGAGGGCAAGCACCCCGAGCGCGTCGTCATGCAGGCGGTGAAGCGGATGCTGCCTGGCAACCGGCTGTCGCGCCAGCAGATGACCAACCTTCGCGTCTACGCCGGGGCCGAGCACCCGCATGAGGCGCAGAACCCGACTGTGGTGGACGTGAAGTCCATGAACAAAAAGAACACCCGGAGCTGAGACGATGGCGGAAGAAATCAAATCCCTGGACGAGCTGAAAGAGGCCGTCGGTCAGGATGACGCCGTTGCGGAAACGGTGGTCGAAACAATCGTGAATCGCGAGCCGGTCCGCGACGATCTGGGCCGCTCCTACGCCACGGGCAAGCGGAAGGACGCGGTTGCCCGCGTCTGGATCAAGCCGGGCTCCGGCAAAGTCACGGTCAACGGCAAGGACATGGACGCCTATTTCGCGCGCCCCGTGCTGCAGATGATCCTGCGCCAGCCGTTCTCGGTCGCGGGCGTCGAGGGCGAATTCGATGTGATGGCGACAGTTAAGGGCGGCGGGCTGTCGGGCCAGGCCGGCGCGGTGAAGCACGGTATCTCGAAGGCGCTCCAGCTCTACGATCCGGGCCTGCGCCCGGCGCTGAAAGCCGCAGGTTTCCTCACACGCGACAGCCGCGTGGTCGAGCGGAAGAAGTACGGCAAGGCGAAAGCGCGGAAGAGCTTCCAGTTCTCCAAGCGCTGACGTTCAGACTGCATCGATTTTGGAAAGGCGCGCGGGGTTCTCGCGCGCCTTTTTTGTCAAACCAGCGCTTTAGCTAGACCTTCGGACGTCTGAGCCGGGCGATCGCGTCTATTGCATCGGGATGCACGAGGCCGATCTGGGCGGGGAACTGATCGAGCCGAAGGGCGAGCGCGATAGCGAAGCGATGATTTCCGCCGCTTCCGAAAAGACCGCGACCATCGCGCCCGATATGGATGAGAATTCCGCCGGACTCTCGGAAGTTCGGTCTGCGCAACTCTGACTTCGGCAGCAGAATGCCAGTGTCCTTGGTTCGCGCGAACACAGAGTCCAACCGTTCCAGACGGGCGCGAACCTGCGCTTCGGTCCGGCAGCCGTCGATAACGCCCAGACGGTCGATCATGTCCGTGTGATAGGCGGTGGCGCCGGCGTCGTCCCAGGTTTGTCCATCAACCCAATGCCGCAGGCAATAGGCGAGCTTGGGTTGCATTGAGAACGGCGACGGGTCGAGATCCCAATCGCCCGCCAAGACGTGGCCGCTGAGCCAGCGCGAGATCGGGGTTCGGATGACGCCAGCGACATTATCAACGCTTAACCGTATCTCTTCGGCGTATCGAGGCGCTTGCGGTCCGAAGGCGCGGCGCTGCGCGGCGTCGCGCCAGAGCGCCCGAATCCCGTCACGCGCCCAGATCCCTGTGTTTGCGAGCCGATTGGTCGTTGGAGAGATTGCGGTTTCCATCAAACGAAGGCTGCGTTGGGGCGCGGTTTGAGTAAAGGGGAATGGCCGATCGCCGTTTTCTTAGTCCCAATCGGCGTTCGCCAAAAGCGGTTGATCCCGGCCTGCTTATTCGTCCGGCGGCACCAGCCCAAGGCCGCGCAGGTAGATGCCGATACCGGATTCGAGGAGGTCTTCGGGCGGGAAGGGCGACTTGGTGCCGGGAGAGCCACGCGCGAAGAGCTCGACCACCCCGTGGCTCATCGCCCAGATATGCGCCGAGAACATCTGCGGAGGCGGGCGTTTGTCGGGCGGGATGTGCTCGGACAGGTTCTCGGCGGCTTTCTCAAGGACCGAAAAAGCGCGCTGCGCGACCTGAGCGAGCTCCGGCGACCGGTTTATCGAGATGCCGCTTTCGAACATGGCGACGTAATGGCCTGGGTGCTTTCGGGCGAAGGCCAGATATGCCCGACCCGTGGCTTCGAAGGAGGCCAGCGCCGAGGGCTGGCCGGTGTCATAGGCGTAGTGCATGAGATCGGCGAATATCTCGTAGCCCTGAAGCGCACATTCCGCGATCAGGTCCTCGCGCCCTTCGAAATGCCGGTAGACGGCGGCTGGAGTGACGCCGGCCTCCTTGGCGGCTTCAGAGAGCGTGAACCCGGTCGGGCCTTTCTCCTCAATGAGTTTCAAGGCCGCGTCGACCAGCGCCTGGCGCAGGTTGCCGTGATGATATCCGCGCTTAGGCATCCCAGATGTCCGGGCTGCCGCAGATCCTGGGATCAGGCGCGGAGACCTGGCCTTTGCCGGTATATTCGAGGTCGTGGAGAACCGCGCGGATCGCGGCGAGGCGAGCGCGTTTCTTGTCGTCGGAGCGCACGATTGTCCAGGGCGCGTGGGCGCTGTGGCTGGCGTCAAAGGTTTCGCGGATCGCCTGAGTGTAAGCGTCCCACTTCTTCAGGCCTTCGACGTCGATCCAAGAGAGCTTCCATTGCTTCAGCGGATCGCGCTCGCGCTTGAGGAAGCGGCGGAGCTGCTCGGCGCGCCCGACATTGAGCCAGAGCTTTTTCAGCGTGATGCCCTCATCGACCAGCATCGCCTCGAAGTCCTGGATCTGCGCGAAGAAGTGCTGGCGTTGCTCTGGCGTGCAGAACCCGAAGACCTGCTCGACGACGCCCCGGTTGTACCAGGACCGGTCGAAGAGGGTGATCTCGCCCTCGGTCGGGAGCTGTTGCACGTATCGCTGGAAGTACCATTGCCCAGCCTCCCGGTCGGAGGGTTTGGGGAGCGCGACGGTGCGAGCGACACGGGGGTTTAGGTTCATGCGGAACCGCGCGATGGTGCCGCCCTTGCCTGCGGCGTCGCGGCCCTCGAAGACGACGACGAGGCGCTTGCCGGTCTCCTTCACATCGGCCTGGAGGCGAACCAGTTCGTGTTGGAGCGCGTCCAGTTCATCCTCGTAGTCGTCCTTGTCCATTGGCGCGTCATAGGGATAACTCTCTGAGAGTATGTCCTTTTTATCCGCCTTAGAGATGGCCGCGCGGACGCCCTCCGGAGCTGCGGAGTTGTAGAATTCGGAAATGGCACCGTCGAAGGGAAGGTCCATGTTATTCGCCTTTACTTTCCTTGGAACGTAGGTGCCGCCGGACCTCAGCGCAATCCGGCGCGGGCGGCCGCTTGGTCGATTGCGGCAATTACGTCATTCGCAGCAACATGATGCGGCATGTGGCCGATGCCATCGAGGATAGTCACATTGGCGCTAGGCAGGCGCTCCGCCAGAGGTATGGCATGGATTTCGGCGTAGACCGTCTTGTCCTCGGTCCCGTGGACGATCTCAATCGGGATTGAGATCGCGTCGTAACGCTCTGATTGAGCTTCGATAGTGGGCTTCAACCGGTGGACCTGCCGATTGTTCGCGCGGAGCGTTTTGATCCGGGTGGCGAGCGGCACGCCGGTTTGCGTCACGTAACCCGGAGGGGCGTCCTGCGGGCGGAACGCGCCCGTAACGGCGGTCTGGATGTACCCGTCCGGCACGAAGATTGACCCCAGCGGCGCGAGCAGCGCTCCGCCAAGGGCCGAACCGAGAACCCGATAGGTGATGTCGACCTTGCCGGGCCAGGGGAGCGTTACTCCCGCGATCACCACAATGGCGGAGGCCGGCGACTCGAGGCCCCAGGCCATGGCGACTGCGCCGCCATAGGAGAACCCCAGCACGATTGGATCCCGCGCGCCAAGTTGCCGAACCGCCTCGGACAAAGCCTTGGCCTGCTCAATCGGCGTTTCGCCGCGCGTGTTGAAGGCTCCCTCGAACTCCGGGCCAAGCCGGTCGCTCCAGCCGTGGCCGGGACGGTCCACAGCGAAAACGCGATAGGTTTCCGCAAGTTGATCGACGATGGTCGAGGTGAAGTCGCGGGCGTTTGCGCCGGCGCCGTGGATCAGCACCAGATCCGGGCCCTTTCCCCTCACCACAACGTGGATGTCGCGCCCGTTGACCTGAACAATCTCGCCTTCCGGGGGAAACCGAGCCTCGATTCCCGCCTCGCGCAGATCGGCGAGGCGGTCGACAAAGATCGCGAAGGCGATCAGGGCAGCGGCTAGGAGGAGGAAGGTGGTCAGCACGGGGCGGCGGGTCACGAACAGCTCGGAACGGTTGCGGTCTGAACGCATGTAGGCGGCGGTCGCGTCACGGCGAGCCGCATCATGTCCGCAGGTCTGTCGAGGCCCGGCCGATCCTGTCCATGTTATAGGGCGTGGTCAGGTAGATTTCCGACACCCAGTTGCCGTAGAGCAGATGCCCGTGGCTGCGCCAGCGGTTCTGCGGCGTCAGCGACGGGTCGTCGTCCGGGTAGTAGTTCATCGGTACGTTGATGGGCGTGTTGCTGGCGATATCCCGGTCATATTCCTCTTTCAGCGTCCCGCTATCGTATTCAAAGTGGTTGAAGATATAGAGCGCCCGGTGCGACGGGTCTTCGATCAGGCAGGGGCCGACATCTTCCGAGCCGAGCAGCGTCGAAAGAGCGGGGATATCGTCTATCTCGCCCTGGCGCATTTCCGTCCAGCGGCTGACAGGGATCACGCAATCGTCGGAAAAGCCTCTCAGGTAGGGCGAGGCCGGCGAAAGGTTCTGGTGGCGGAAGCAGCCGAAAGCCTTATGCGGCAGCATGTGTTTGGGCAGGCCGTGGAAGTGATAGGCCATCGCCATCCCGCCCCAGCAGACGCCGAAGGTCTGATGCACGTTGGTCTGGGTCCAGTCCATCACCTCCTTGAGCTCGTCCCAATAGGTCACCTCTTCGAACGGCAGATGCTCGATCGGGGCGCCGGTTATGATCAGGCCGTCGAACTTCTCGTTCTTCACCGCCTGAAACGGCCGGTAGAATTCGGCCATATGCTCGGCGGCGGTGTTCCTGGTCTGATGCTCGGACATGCGGATCAGGTGCAGGTCGATCTGAAGGGGCGTCGCGCCGATCAGGCGGGCAAACTGGTTCTCGGTCTGGATTTTCTTCGGCATCAGGTTGAGCAGGCCGATTTTCAAGGGCCGGATGTCCTGATGCGCCGCCGCATCCTCGTCCATCACCATCACGCCCTCGCGCGTCAGCACGTCATAGGCGGGAAGGTTGGAGGGGAGCTTGATGGGCATTGTGTTTTCCAGAGGTCGGGAGCGACCGGGATATGCGGTTCAGCCACGCCGCTCAAGGGCCGTGGCCACGAGGTCGGTCATGTCGGCCTCGCTCGTCACGCGGGCGATCGCGTCGGCGGCGACGGTAACGCCCCAGTTGTCCGCAATGGCGCGGTAACGCGGCTGGCGGCGGGCGAGCGCGTTTGCGAAGGTCCAGCGGATGAAATCGTCCGGGTCGACCTTGTCTGCGGGAATGCCTTTCTCGGTAAGGTAGCCGGACCAGGACGCGTGCAGGAAGTCCTCGCCGTAGCACATTGGTTTCGGCGCGCGGACAAAGCGGCGGATGAGCTCTTCGGTGTGTGCGTCAGATCCTTCGATCCAGACCGGGAGCAGCGTCTCAGACAAGCTCGAGAGAACAGGGTCATTCGGATCCTCGGGATCGACGATCTCGCAAATCGAGCCGGAGCTGTCGCAGACGAAATTGTTGTAGCCGTAGAGGTCCTTGGCCCGTGCCGCGAAATGCGCCGTATCAAACATCGCGTTCGTCTCGGCCTCGCGGTGGAGCGCCTGGCGACGAACATATTCATCCCAAGGCAAGCCGCCCTTTTCCGGGTCACCCGGCTTGCCGAGATAAGTTGAGAGCGGGCTGAGGTTGTTGAAGGTAATGTTCGACTGGATGTAGACCGAGTCGCTCATCAGAAGCTCTCGGAGGAGCGGGACTTTCATCGCCTCGCTCTTGAAGTTGTCGGCGATGTGCTCGCCCATGTAGCGGGTGCCGATCCGGTAATCGACAGAATAGTGAAACCAGCCGCCCTCGGCGCGGAGGAGGTTCGAGATGTGGGTTTTGCCCAGGCCCGACATGCCGAGGAGCATGATCCGCTTCTCGGGCGCGTCCCGCCAGTCCGCCGCGCTTTTGTAGAGCATGCCTCTCTCCCGCCGCCGGGGTTCGGGTTACGGCGCGGGAAGCGGCGGGTCAATCAGGCGGAAAGTGATTTTCGGAACCCGTGCCCGACCCGCCCGTCGAGGATCAGAAGGCCGATCGCGAGGAGCGCGAAACCCGCATAAGCGGCAGGCGTCAGCGTTTCGTCGCGGAAGAGAGCGCCAAGTAGGATCGAAACGGGGGCCACGAGCAGCGTGACGAGGAGCGCGTTCCCGGCGCCCGCCGCCGCGATCAGGCGGTAGTACAGCAGGTAGGCGAGCGCGGTCGAGATCAGGCTGAAATATGCGATGGCTGCCCAAGTCGTTGGGGAAAGCGTGAAGGAGATGGGACTGTCCGTGACGAGCGCAAGCGGCACCATCATGAGCGTTGAGCCGGTGAGCATGCCCGCCGCCGCGACGGTGGGCGGCACGCCCTTAAGCGTCGCGCGAGCCCAGCTTCCGGCGACGGCGTAGCTGACGGTTCCGGCGATGACCGCCAGCTGGGCCAACGACCGGAGGTCCAGCGTCTCAAGGTTCCTGAGACCGATGGCCGTGGCGACGCCGAGGAAGCCAAGCGTGACGCCGGCAAGGCGCCGGGCTGTGAGCCGCTCATCCGTGAAGAAGAGCGCTGCGATCAGCACGCCCCAGATCGCGGTGGCAGCATTCAGAATGGCGGTGAGGCCCGTCTCAATATGAAGCTGGCCCCAGGCCATAAGGCTGAAGGGAATCGCGTTGTTTAGGAGGCCCATTATCAGGAACGCGCCCCAGAGGCGGGGCGAGTTTGGTACGGGCAAACGGCGGAGCAGGACCACGATCCAAAGCGCCAGCGCGGCCCAGAAGACGCGATGCGCGACCGAGGTAAGCGCGGTGATCTCGTCCAGGGCGATCCGAATGGCCAGAAACGAGCCGCCCCAGATGAGGCCAAGAAGCGCCAGTTCTGCCCAGGTTCGCGTGGTGATCTTCGTCATGCCAAGGGCTTACGCGCAGGGTCCGTGAGACGCGACCCGGAAGTTGCGGCAAAAGAAAACCCCGCGGCGGGGCGCGGGGTTTCCTTCTGGCTCCGAGTGCTCGCGGTCAGAAACTCACGCCGACGCGAAGTCCGAAGGCGACGCCGGAGTTGTCTCGGAACTCGCCCAGCGTCCGGTCGGCGGTTGTGCCGGACAACGCGTCAGGAGATTCCGTGTTCGCGTCCCCAATCCAGACATAGCGCGCGCCCCCGGTGATCTCGACGTTCCCAAAAGTACGTGTAACGGCGAGACCTATGGACGTGAAGCCGTCCGAGGGTCCGAGGTTGCCGACGAAACCGCCCTTGGTCTCCTCGTAGCTCGCCAGAATCGCCGCGGACCAGTCCTCGTTGAACCGCCGGCCGAGGCCTAGGTTCCAGGTTACGGTGTCATTCTCGTAGGAGACGAGCGACGGGTCCGCCGGGTCGTCGGCGCCGGCCGCGAAAATCGGGGGCGTGATGTCAAATGCTGTCCACTCGGCCCACTTGACCGATCCGAAGAGGAGCGTATCCGCCGCGACTCCGGTCTGGAACTCGACCGTCAAGGATTGCGGGATCGTCGTCCGCATCGGCCCATCGATGGGGCCGCCGCCCATTAAGGCGGGCGAGTCCTCGGTGACGGTGAAATCGTGGTCGATAGCCGACTGGTACGTCACCGCGACGCGCGCCGCGATGTCCGGTCTTTCCCAGGCGCCCCCCAAGATGTAGCCGAGGTCGGTCTCGCGCGTCGTGGACATTGTGTAGCCGTTGAAGAGCGACACGACCCCGTTCGATTGAAGAGCCCGAACACCGCCGATGGCGCTGAGGTTCTCGGCGAACTCGTAGCGCAACAGCGCTGTCACAGCCTTGGAGTCAATTGACGCCGTCGATGTGGTGGTCAGCGGAAGGAGCCCGCCGTAGGGATAGGACGGGTCGAGATAGGCCACATCGGCGCCGATCGGTTGATCCAGGATGATAGCGAGATCGAGCGTTTCCGTCAGATTGTTCTTGTAACCGAAGGAGAGCAGCGTGTAGTCGCCCGCGACATCCCCGGTCGTGCCGGGCGGCAGCGGCGGGATCACTTCGCTCGACGTCACGCCGGAGACTTTCGGAGCGACGCTGCCGAACGAGAATTCGGCGTAGTTTCCGTCCTCAAATAGGATGCCGGTGGAGAGCGCGGAGCGCTCGATCCCTCCGGCGAATGCAGCGGACGCGCCAGTCCCGATGGCGACGGCCGCGCAAATCGCGCGTTTCATGCTGATGGTCTCCTCCCCAAGAAGCCCGGTCGTTTGGACAGCCGTACCTGTCTTAAGGTTAAAGATGCGTCAATTCCTGACGCGGCGTAAGGTATGACGCGTGCCGTTGCGTCACGAATCTGTCACAGATGGCTCTTAGCGCGCGATTCCATCAGGATGTTCAGGTAGTTGCCGCCAAAGATCAGAAGCGCGCCGAACAGCACGAGCGCGTCGAGCGGTTCGTTGTAGAACAGCATCCCAACTACGGCGATGGCCGGAAGGCGCAGGAAATCCATTGGAACCACGACGCTGGCGGGCGCGACGGCGAGCGCGTTGGTCAGGCAAGTGTGGGCGGCAAGCCCAGCGAGCCCCACCAGCACGACCCAGGGCCATGCAGCCGCGCTCGGCCAGGCGAGGTCGCCGTCCCAAAGCGTCGCGACGATGCCCATGCCGGCCTGCATGAGCGTCAGCCAGAAGAGAATGCCTAGGATCGTCTCGGTCCGGGTCAGGAGTTTGGTGAAGACGATGGACCCTGCGAAGCAAACCGCCGAAAGCGCGGCGAACGAGAGGCCGAGCGCGTCGCCGCCCGCGCCGGGACGCGCAACGAGCAACGCGCCGGCGAAACCCAGAACCAGGGCGAGCAGGCGGTACCTGGTCAGGCGCTCGCCGAGGAGGAGCGCCGCTAGCACCATGACCCAGATCGGTGAGGTGAACTCCAACGCGAAGACCTGGGCCAGAGTGATCAGCGTGAGCGCATAGAACCAGAGATTCTGACCTGCGAAATGGGCGAGGTTTCGGATCAGATGCAGACCCAGGCGGTCGAACCGGACCTCGCGAATCTTGCCGGTTGGAAGCGCGATGGCGAGAACGATGAAAAGCCCGATGAAGGAGCGATACATCATCAGCTCAAACGTATCGAGCTCAGGCGCAACCGCCCGCCCGGCGACAGCCATGGACGAAAAGGAAAGGACCGCCCCGGTCATCCAAGCCGCGGCCC
>JASJAU010000106.1 GCA_030066855.1 Paracoccaceae bacterium
ATCGAGAAGGACCTTGAGGAGACCGGCGACGCCTATGCGACGGTCGTGCACCTGGGCGATCTGAACGACCGGGGGCCGGACACCAAGGGCGTCATCGATTTCCTGATCGCAGGGCGCGATGCGGGCAAGGACTGGATCGTGATCAAAGGCAATCACGACCGGCTGTTCGAAGGCTACATGAGGGACGGCGCGCTAACGGACGGGCGGCTTCGCTCATCGCTGAACTGGCTGTCGCCTGTCATGGGCGCGCGCGAGACGCTGGCGTCCTATGGCGTCGAGAAACACTGGTTCGAAAGCGCGGACGCTTTGCACGAGCGCGCGCTTGCCGCGGTTCCTGAAGACCACGTCGCATTCCTCCGGTCGCTGCCGCTTTGGCATTTGGAGGGCGAGCTGCTCTTCGTACACGCGGGCATTCTTCCGGGCGTCCCGTTGGAAGCGCAGGCGGAGGACGATCTGCTTTGGATTAGAGACGCGTTCCTCTGGGATCTGACCCCGCATCCCTGGCTGGTCGTGCACGGCCACACGCCAGTCGACGAGGCCACCCATTACGGCAACCGCGTCAACTTAGACACGGGCGCGGGGTTCGGGCGCCCTTTGACGGCGGCGGTGTTCGAAGGGCGGGACGCATGGGTCCTGACCGACGAGGGCCGTCAGCCGCTTCTGCCGCCCTGATCCCGACCCAGCCAGAGCGCCCGCGCCGACCAGACCACGCCGCCCCCGAAAAAGGCGAGCGTGATTACGGCCAGCTCGATCGTTACGATGTTGATGGCAACACCCCGAGCCCAGATCGCGACGCCGCATAGCACGAGTGCCCCCAACGAGGCCCAGAACCGGAACAGGTGCTCGCCCCGCGAGGGGCCGCGCGGCCTCACCAATAGGCCTCGGCCGATGGCACGCGCCCGAACTCCAGATAGAAATCGTCAAGCTGCGGCGGGGACACGCCCGCATCGGCCAGCTGCACATGCGCCTGGCCGCGGTGGTGAATCTGATGCTGCGTCAGATGCAGAATCAGTGCCGCCACGTTCTCTTCCGCCGTCATCCCCTGACGCTCGGCTTTGCGGGTCTCAAGCAATCCGTCATCGTCGAGCGCCCCACAGAACATGGCGAAGCGCATGTCCACATCCGCCTGAAGGCCGCCCAGCATCGCCGGGCTCCCCACATCCTCGCGCTCGAAAACCGACCGGCCCTTGCCGCCGCCTTCCAGCGCGTCGACATAGTAAAGATCGACTTCGTAGATGTGGTTCATCGTTCGTTTGAGCGACGGGAAAAAGCCGGGGCGGGGGGCCGCGAAGGCCTCCTCGTCGACCATCATAAGCGCCTCGTAGAAGGTCGAATTCGCCCAGGCGTTGTTGAGCGCCATGCGAAGCCACGGATTCTCCACGGTTTTTTGATACTGCGGGTCGGTCACGGCGGGCCTCCTTTCGGGGCGTTGCGTCGAAGTCACGCGCCGGAACCGAGCCTAACCGGTCTCGACCCGTTTGTAGACAGCGGATCCAAAGGCGTGCTCCGCTCGGCCCATGCAATCCCGCGCGCTTCCCCATGTTTTGTCGTTCCTGCTCATTCTCGGGACCGCGCTCTATCTTCTCTGGATCGGGCGGGTGCCGATCTGCGAATGCGGCTACATAAAGCTCTGGCACGGCGAGACGATGTCGAGCGAGAACAGCCAGCACATTTCGGACTGGTATACGCCCAGCCACATCATCCACGGGCTTCTGTTTTACTGGGCGCTCTGGCTGGTCGCGCGTCGACTGGACCTCGGCTGGCGGCTGACCA
Organism: Paracoccaceae bacterium; assembly: GCA_030066855.1. Lineage (GTDB taxonomy): Bacteria > Pseudomonadota > Alphaproteobacteria > Rhodobacterales > Rhodobacteraceae > Kangsaoukella. Next base: position 1,774 of record JASJAU010000106.1, read on the forward strand.
TTGCGACTGCGATCGAATGCGCGTGGGAGATCGTTGAAAACTCGGACGCCGTGATCCAGCGCTATCGAGAAGTCACGATCTCGCTGAATTACTACGGTGACAGCGTTCTGAACGCGACCGCGGACATCTTCGCGATGGTGATCGGATTCGGGCTGGCGCGTGTTCTCCCGATATGGGCGAGCATCGCACTGGCTTTGTTCTTCGAAGTCCTGACAGCGATCGTGATCCGGGACGGACTAGCGTTGAACGTGGTCATGCTGTTCTTCCCGATCGAGGCCATTCTGGAATGGCAGGCGGGCGGCTGATCAGTCGTCCTTGCGGCGTTTTTGCAGCCAGCGGAAACCGACGATGAGCCCGACCGTCGCAATGACCCAGAAGATGAGATCGCCCATGCCGCGCCTCCTATCTCAGAGCGGGACGGTGCGGCAAGCCTCAGGTCCAATCAAGAACGATCTTGCCCGAGGCTCCGGATTTCATGATCTCGAAGCCTTTGACGAAATCATCGACAGGCATCCGGTGTGTGATTACTGCGCGAACGTCGAGACCGTTCTCGAGCATCGCGATCATCTTGTACCAGGTCTCGAATATCTCGCGTCCGTAGACGCCCTTAATGGTGATCGCCTTGAAGACGATCCGCGACCAGTCGACCGGAGACTTGCCGGGCGGGATGCCCAGAAGCGCGATGCGCCCGCCCATCACCAGCGTCTCGACCATCTGATCGAGCGCAGCCTGATTGCCAGACATCTCGAGGCCGATATCGAAGCCTTCCTTCATGCCGAGCCGGTCGATGACGCCTGCCAGGTTCTCCGAGGCGACGTTCACGGGGATGACATCGGCGGCGCGAGCGGCCAACGCCAGACGGTTAGGATTCACGTCCGTGATCACGATGTGGCGTGCGCCGACATGACGCGCCACGGCGGCGGCCATAATGCCGATGGGCCCGGCGCCGGTTACCAAGACGTCCTCGCCGACCAGATCGAAGGAAAGCGCGGTGTGAACCGCATTGCCGAGCGGGTCGAGGATGGCGCCGATCTCGTCATCGATGGAGTCGGGCAGCGGCACGGCGTTGAAAGCGGGCAAGCGCAGGTATTCGGCGAAGGCGCCTTGCTCGTTCACGCCGATGCCGCGCGTTTCCGGATCGAGGTGGAACCTGCCCGCGCGGCTCTGACGCGAGTGCTTTCCGATCAGATGGCCTTCACCCGAGACGCGCTGGCCGAGCGACAGGTCCTCGACGTTCTTGCCCATGTCGACGATCTCGCCGACGAACTCGTGCCCGGTAATCAAAGGAACCGGCACAGTGCGCGACGCCCAGTCGTCCCAGTCCCAGATATGAATGTCGGTGCCGCAGATGCCGGTCTTCTTGACGCGGATCAGGACGTCGTCGGGGCCGATCTCGGGAACGACCGCGCGGATCATCTCCAGCCCCGGCGCCGGCGCCGTTTTTGCGAGCGCCTTCATCTCGTTTGCAGCCATCTCACCCATCGGCGGGGACTTTCATATGGAAACTCGCGGCCGCCAAGTCATGATAGATCATGAAAGCGCCCCCGTTTTGCGCCCGGCCTGCACGAAAGCTTCAGCGGCGCGGTCGAGATCATCGCGCGTCAGCGCCGCGTTCATCTGGGTGCGGATGCGCGCCTGCCCTTTTGGCACGACCGGGAAGAAAAACCCGGCGACGTAGACGCCCAACTCGCCCAGCCGCGCCGCCATGTCCTGCGCCAGCCGCGCTTCGCCCAGCATCACTGGAACGATCGGGTGCTCGCCGGGAATGAGGGTGAAGCCCGCCTCCACCAGAAGGCGCCGCCAATAGGCCGTGTTCGCCTCGAGCCGCTGGCGCAGGTCATCCCCCGCGCTCACGATCTCAAGCGCTTCGAGGGCGGCGGCGACCACCATCGGCGGCAATGCATTCGAGAACAGATATGGCCGCGAGCGCTGCCGCAGGAGCTCGACTATCCGCTCGGACGCCGCCACATAGCCGCCCATCGCGCCGCCCAGCGCCTTGCCGAGCGTGCCGGTAAGGATGTCGGCCCCGACCCCGAGCCGCGCGGGCGTGCCGGCACCGTTCGGCCCGATGAACCCGGTGGCGTGGCAATCGTCGACCATGACAAGCGCGCCGTACCTGTCGGCCAGCGCCCGGATCTCCCGCAGCGGCGCGAGCGTGCCGTCCATCGAGAACACGCCGTCCGTTGCGATCATGATGAAGCGGGCGCCATCCGCACGCGCCTCCTTCAGCCGCGCCTCCAGCTCATCCATATCGGCGTTAGCGTAGCGGTATCGCTTGGCCTTGCAGAGCCGGATGCCGTCGATGATCGAAGCATGATTCAGGGCGTCCGAGACGATCGCGTCGTCAGGCCCGAGAAGCGGCTCGAAAAGCCCGCCATTGGCGTCGAAACAGGCGGCGTAGAGGATCGCGTTCTCCATGCCGAGGAACGCGGCCAGCCTGGCCTCGAGTCGCTCATGCAGATCCTGCGTTCCGCAGATGAAGCGTACCGAAGCCATTCCGAACCCGTGGCTGTCGAGCGCCGCCTTCGCCGCCGCGATCAACCTCGGATGATCCGCCAGCCCAAGATAGTTGTTGGCGCATAGGTTCAGCATCTCCCGCCCGTGGACATGAATACGGGCGCCCTGCGGCGAAGACAGCGGCCGTTCGCGCTTGGTCAACCCGTCCCGCTCGATGTCGGCGAGAATGCTGTCTATGTGGCGGTCGAAATCCTGCATGGGCGGCCTCCTTTGACGGGCATGATAATGCGCCCCGCCGGGATCGACGGACAAGAGACGACATGAAAGGGCGGGAACAGACCGCGTCAATCGCGCCTGTTGCGCCGCCGGAAATCCTCGCGCAAACCTTCCCGGGATGTCTTCAAGGAGGTGATGCGATGACCGGGATTGTAGTTCTTTCAGGGGCCCGGACGGCCATCGGCACGTTCGGCGGGGCGCTTGCCGGCGCGCCGCCTATCTCGCTTGGCGCGACCGTCGCCAAAGCGGCGATGGAGCGGGCGGAGATCGAACCTGAGCGGATCGGAACCGTCAGCTACGGCCATGTCATCAACACCGAGCCGCGCGACATGTACCTTTCCCGCGCCGCCGCGATCGAAGCGGGGATCCCCGACACGACGCCAGCGATGAACGTAAACCGGCTTTGCGGCTCCGGCGCGCAGGCCATCGTGTCGGTGATCCAATCCCTCGCCCAGGGTGACGCCGACTTCGGGCTGGCCGGCGGTGCGGAAAGCATGAGCCGCTCGCCCCATGTCCTGCAATCCGCGCGCTGGGGTCAGAAGATGGGCGATACCGGCGCGCAAGACATGATGCTCGGCGCGCTCAACTGTCCATTCGGCACGGGCCACATGGGCGTGACGGCGGAGAACGTGGCCAAAGAGCACGACATCAGCCGCGAGGCGCAGGACGCTTTCGCCTATGAGAGCCAGACACGGGCTGCGAGGGCGATCGAAGAGGGGCGGTTCAAGGATCAGATCGTGCCGGTCGAGGTGAAGGTCCGGCGCGAGACCGTGGCCTTCGACACCGACGAACATCCCAAGGCCACCTCGGTCGAGGCGCTGTCGGGCCTTCGCGCGGTTTTCCAAAAAGACGGCACCGTCACAGCCGGCAACGCCTCTGGCATCAATGACGGCGCCGCGGCCCTTGTGCTCGGCACCGAGGAGGCGGCGGATGCGGCGGGGCTTGCGCCCAGAGCCCGGGTCCTAGGTTACGCCCACGCGGGCGTGCGGCCGGAAGTGATGGGGATCGGGCCGGTGCCCGCCGTCCAGAAGCTCCTGGAGCGGACCGGCCTGAGTGTCGAGGATTTCGACGTTATCGAGTCGAACGAGGCTTTCGCGGCTCAGGCGCTGGCCGTCAACAAAGGGCTCGGGCTCGACCCCGAAAAGGTGAACCCCAACGGCGGCGCCATCGCGCTCGGCCATCCGGTCGGCGCGACCGGGGCGATCCTGACGGTCAAGGCGCTCTACGAACTGGAGCGGACCTGCGGCGCGAAGGCGCTTGTGACCATGTGCATCGGTGGCGGACAGGGCATCGCGCTGGCGTTTGAGCGGGTCTGACAGGGCTGAGCGGTTAACAGCTTCTTTACCGGGCGCGCGCCATAACCGACTGCGGGCTATGACTGGGGCCCGCCGACGGAGCATGGCCGATGGATTTGTCCGACACCCTTGCCAGCGAAAAGCGCGCCCGGCTGGCCGCCGAACTGACGCTGGAGCGCACCCAAAGAGAGCTTTTCGAGGCCAACAAGAAACTCTCGCTGCACGCCCGCTCGCTCAGCGACGAGATCGTCCAAAATCGTGAAGAAATCGCCAACGCAAAAACCGCCGCCGAGAACCTGCAAACTCAATATGCATCGGCGCAGGTCAGCCTGGAGCAGGCCGAAAGCGCGATCATGATCGCCGAACGGCGGCTCTGGGACTCGCTTGAGACGA
>JASJAU010000107.1 GCA_030066855.1 Paracoccaceae bacterium
ATCGATGAGGTCCGGGATCGCCGCCGGGTCGAATGGTCCGCCCGAGATATCCTGGAGAACCGCCCTGCGTTGTCGCGTTGGCATCCGGACTACGAGGAGGCGTTCGCAGCGTTCGAGCAGGAGGGCCAGGGGTAGGCGCATTCCTGCAGCAATTCTAAGAATGACGGATCGGCGGAGGCGATCGATCGCGTTTGCATTCGCCGTCCGGTCTCACGTTTTGTCGTCCGGACGAGTATGCTCGAGTTCGAACGGTTCCTGATCGAGATGTCGTGGATATGGCCAGAACACTGCTTGCGATTTCCTTCATTGTGCTTGCAACACCCGGCAACGGACAGAACAGCAGCAACCACATTGCTTGCGCGACCGCTGATCTTCTCAGCGAAAAAGCCATGTGCGCCTGGGAGCTCTATCGCACGGACGCGGTCTGGGTCGCCCGCGCCATCAGCCGGGCGCTGATCGCCGTCGACGGTATTCAAGCCTCAATGGAGCCTGAAAGCCCCAACACGGCGCGCGACCTACTCGTCGAAAGCCAGGAAGCCTGGGAGGTTTATCGCGAAGCCGCTTGCAGACTAGAATCTCACCTTTATTTCGGCGGCGAGGGAACGGCATTGGCCTACGCGACCTGCCTCCATCGGCTGACGGAATCCCGGGCCAGGGACCTTCGGATTTTGCTGCAAGAAGAGGAATAAGACGGGCGGACGATCCTAGGGGCAGATAGGCCGCCCCGCTGTGTCGTTCCGGAGCTTGATGCCGAGGCTGGGCGCGAATGACGGCTAGTTTTCACCCGCAGCCGGATGACCCGCGTCGTGCCCATCGGCCTGCGTCGCGGCGCGCTCATAAGTGCCGGGATCAGCCTTCTTTCGATTGTGAGCGACCAGCAAAATGGCGCTTGCGAGCATTGCTGCGATCCAAACGAACTCGATCTTGACCATCAAGAGAGCGGCCAGGCCCAGCCGGCTTGCGATCTCCCACGGCGCCAACGGTCCCCTGTCGAACGCCGCCAGAGCTGACGACACAAGGTAGAGCGCCGCAATCAAGCGGCATATCAGGAGAGCCATTGCCGCGAGGTGGAATTGTCCGTCGTACCCGACGAGGTAGGTTGTTCCGCCTGACGATCGCGGATCGAGAATCGCCTCGTCGATCAGAAGAAGCTCGGGATAGAAGGCGAAAACGAAGGGCACGACGAACATCACGATCCCGGACTTCACCGCGGAGAAGGCGGTTGCCATCGGCTCTGCCCTGGTGATGGTCGCAGCGGCAAAGGCGGCCAGCGCGACCGGCGGTGTGATCGCGCTCGCCACGGCGAAATAGAAAATGAACATGTGCGCCGTGAAAAGCGAGAGGCCCAGACCTGCAAGAACCGGCCCCATCAGCAAAGCCGCGTTGATGTAGGCCGGAACGGCCGGCATGCCCATGCCCAGAAGAACCGCCAGAAGCATGGTCAGAAGAAGCGCGATGAACTGGAAAAGCGTGGAGCCGCCGCCGCCCAGGTTCAGGCTGTTCAGCCATGCAAGAACATCCAGCGACAAAAACACGGGAAGCCCGGTGAAGGACAGGCAGAAATCGATGATCGAGACGGCTAGGAACATCAGATAGAGCGTTGAGATCAGCACCCCCGCGTCGGACATCGAGTCAACGATCTTCATGGGGCGGGCGCGAACTTCCGGGTCCAGGAAGAGCAGCACCAGAAGCAGCATCACGGCCCACCAGCCCGCCGCGCCCGCGGCGCCTGCCGAGTTCTGAACCGCCTGCAGCACCCAACTCAGGCTCTGCACCTGACATCCGGCTTCGGTGAAAATCCGCTCCGCGCCGAAAACACCGCCCAGCAGACCGCAGCCGACAGCGTCTTTCGGGGTAAGCAGCAAGGCGAGGATCAGCAGGATCGGACCGAAGATCATCAGCAGGTTCAGGAAGTCCTGCCGGTCCAGGATCATGTCATCGGTGATCTCGCCGATGGCCGTGATGCCCTGCTTGCGCGACTGGAAAACGGCCGAAAGAAACAGGCAGAAAAAGTACGCCATCGCCGGGATGATCGCCGCAACGATTACGCTAGAGTAGGGAATTGCGGTTAGGGAGGCGAGCACAAAGGCGGCGACCCCCATGACAGGCGGCATGATTGAGCCGCCGGACGAGGCGGCGGCCTCCACACCTCCCGCGAAGACCTTCGAAAACCCTCTCTTCAGCATCATCGGAATGGTGAGAACGCCCGTCGATAGGACGTTCACAATTGGCCCTCCGGAGATCGTTCCGAACATCGCGGAAGAGACGATCGCGGCATGCGCGGGCCCGCCGCGCAAATGCCGCGTCCAGCGAAAGGCCAGCTTGATGAGCGACCGCCCACCTGCGGAGCTTCCGAACAACGACCCGAGGACGAGGTAGGGGAAGATCGTGTTGAGCACGATGTCCATGAACCGGCCAAGCAGCCCAGAAGCGTTGTTCACCAGAATGTCGTGAACGCGCGGCCGCCCATCTGCCAGCATGCGCGGTTCACCTGCGAGCTTTGTCACGAAGTACTTGTTGATGTCGTCGACGCCGAAAACGTACCAGACCAGAACTGTGATGATCGTGTAGGCCGAGACGATTATCGCCACGAGAACGAGAGGCAGTCCCCAGACTTTGACGTTGTAGGACAGGAACACCACGATCGCGAGACCGACGATCAGAACCAGCCAGCCGCCGGTCGTGTTCACGCATTGAGGGTCCTCGACCGTCGAAGGCGCCGGCAGTCCGAGACTTTCGTTGAAGGCCGCCGCAGCGGCCATGCTCTCTTCGATGAGCCGGGCGCGATCTCCGGTGATGCGGTCCACCAGGCAGATCGACTCAATCTCTACGAGGTAGGTGAGCGAGACGGTGAATGCCATCGCCACAAACGCGACGTCGAGAGCCAGTCCGAACGCGCGCCATGCCGGGGATCTTTCCCGCCAGCCGCGCCACACCGAATGTTTGAGCGCGACGATCAGCATCATCAACGCGAAGAAGAACGGATAGAACCACTCAAACGCGAACTTTCGGAACTGGGCGCCTTCACGGCCCAAGACCTCGGACGCCCAGGCGTCGTATCCTGGCAGGCCAGGTGTTGAGTTGACGAGCCCGATCAGGACCATCAACACCGAAATCAGATAGAGAAATCGCAGAGCGAAAGACCGTTCTGGGGCGTCGACAATCTGGTCGGCCATAGTCTTCTACGCTCTTAAAAGGACGGCCGGGCGCGCGTGGCGCCCAGCCAGGATCTTAGTGGTTACTTCGCGCAGTCGGGAAGCGAATAGCCGGCTTCCTCCCAGGCAGCGGCGGCGCCCGGATGGTATTTGATCGGGTTCGGCCCGCACATGTCCGTTAGCGCGATATCCGTCTCGCCGTGCCAGACGGTCGACATAAACGGCGCCTTGGCGTGATAGATCGACTCGATGTTCTCGATGAACGCCGCAGTCAGAGCCTTGGCGAGATCGAAATCCATGTTGACGTTGACGATGTCGCCACCGACCGTTCCGGGGCTCCGATAGGTGTCGTCTTCAGAGACAATCGTGACCCCGCCGGTGTAGCCCATTTCAGAAATCGGCATAGAAAAGGCCACGGTTCCCGGAAGACCGGTGATCTTTTGAAACGCCTCGCCCTCAAAGACATCCTTCGGCATGGAGAAAATCGTCATGTCTCCGGAAGAAAGAGCCGCGGTCACGCGGGGATCGGGGAAATCCAAGGGAACGACAAACGCGTCAGCCGAACCGTCTTGGATGGTCGATTGCATCTGACCCCAATTCACCTGGAGCCCCGTATAGCCAGTGCCGTCCTCCAGACCGGAGACGGTCTGAACCAGAAGCCGCGCATTGGTCAGAGCTGCGCCGCGCGGCGGGCCGTTGAGAAGCGTCTTACCCTCGAGCCCGTTCCATCCGTCGATGTTGGAGCTGTCGTAGGCGAAGAGGCCCTGCGCGGATATGCGATACGTGTAGAGCACGGCCAGATTGCTCGCGAGCTCGCCGCCGGTCTCGGCGCCAAGTCCCGCGTACGGCCCGACGCCTCGCGAAAGCAGGAAGGGCAGAATGAAAGGCGCCGCTGCGATGTCGGATTTGCCTTCCGCAACGTTCTGAACCGAGTTCGTCAGCGTTTGACCCGACGTGACCTGAATGTCGGCGATTCCGGCCTTCGCGGCCGATTCTGAAAGCGAGATGATCGAGATCCCGGGAGCCGTGTTCGGGCTCGATGTCTCCGCCGTCAGAATGGTCTGCGCACTGGCGCCGGTCGCCAGGGAAAGGGCTGCGGCAAGCCCTGCTATTAGCGTTCGTGACATCATGATCCTCCCAGATGATGTTCCTCTTTGACCAATCTCCCCTCACGACTAGTTCCTCTAAGGGGCACCGGGCAAAATATCGATTTTCCTCTTGCCTATGAAGTAATAGCTAGATTATGGAAGGTTTCAATGCCTGAGCTGAAGCTTTTTGTTGCGCCGAACACCTGCGCCAGAGTTGCAACCATCGTGTTGGAAGAGATCGGCGTTCCCTTTGAAACCGAATTGATCCGCGTCGCTGCTGGCCAGCAGAACTCCCCCGAGTTCCTGGAAATCAATCCGAAAGGGAAGGTCCCCGCGCTTCTGATCGACGGCGTTCCGCTGACCGAGAATGTCGCGATCCTGAGCTGGATGGCTGCGGAATTCCCGGACGCGAAGATCATGCCGGAGGCCGCCAACAGCTTCGACGCTCTCAAGCAAACCGCCGACTTGGCTTTCTTCTCCGCCACCGTGCACCCGACCACGACCCGGATCTCGATGCCCGTCAAGTTCATTGAGGATAAGGCAGCGTCGTTTCAGCTCGTACGGCCGGTCGGCATACAGGAAATGAAGAAGATCATGAACATGATCGAGGCGCGGCTTGAGGACGGCCCCTGGTGGTATGGCAGCGAATGGTCGGCCGTGGACGCCTATCTCTACTGGGTCTGGGGTCGTATCGCAGAGAGCGGTTTCCCGACAGATGACTACCCCAATCTCCGTCGTCACCACGATCTGAGCAATGAGCGGCCAGCGGTCCGGCGGGCGATGGAGCGCGAGGCGAAGAACGTCGAGATTCTCAAGGCCGAGGGACTTTACGTTCCACCGAAGTAGCGCCCTTTCGGCGATCCTTGTCGTCCCTGCATCAACTCGGATCGAACCTGCATTGCGAAGTCGGAACCACCAATGAACGTACTCTGGATCATGGCGGATCAGCTCCGCTGGGACTATCTGAGCTGCTACGGCGCGACCCATATCGAAACGCCGCACCTGGATCGGCTCGCCTCCAAGAGCGTCCGGTTCAATCGGGCCTACGTCCAGTCGCCGATCTGCGGGCCCAGCCGGATGAGCTTTTACACAGGCAGGTACGTTCGCAGTCACGGCGCGACTTGGAACGGTTTCCCGCTGCGTGTGGGCGAGCCGACGCTTGGCGATCATCTTCGCGAGATCGGGGTCTCAAGCACCCTCGTCGGCAAGACGCATATGCGCGCCGACGAGGAGGGGATGAAGCGCCTCGGCATCGAGCCGGAGAGCACCATCGGCGCCCTTGTCGGCGAGTGCGGGTTCGAGGTGTTCGTGCGGGATGACGGCACCAACGCCGCGCGGGACAAGAACCGGCATGCGGAGGATTATGAGGCTTACCTTCGCGCACACGGCATGGACGGCGAGACGCCTTGGGAGGAGTGGGCGAACACAGCGATTGGCGCGGACGGCGAGTTGAAGTCCGGCTGGCTCCTTGAGACGGCGCCCCTGCCGGCCCGCGTTCCGAAGGAGCATTCCGAAACCGCCTGGCTGACGACGCGCGGGATCGAGTTCATAGAGGCGCAAGGGGATGATCCCTGGCTCTGCCATCTGAGCTATATCAAGCCCCACTGGCCCTACCTCGCGCCCGCGCCTTACAACGACATGTACTCAAAGGATGACTTGCCGCCGGTCAATCGGCGGGACGAGGAGCATTCGCATGCTTTGATGCGGACCTGGGCAGATACACGCATCTGCAAAAGCTTCTCGCGGGATGACGTGCGGGATATAGTGGCTCCCGTCTACATGGGTCTCATCAAAGAGCTCGACGACAACATGGGTCGGCTGTTCGACTACCTTGAGAGCAGCGGCCGCATGGCGGACACTATGATCGTCTTCTGCTCGGACCACGGCGACAACATGGGCGATCACTGGCTGGGCGAGAAAGACCTGTTCTATGACTGCTCCGCACG
>JASJAU010000108.1 GCA_030066855.1 Paracoccaceae bacterium
TTTTCGACGGTGACCAGGTCACCGGCATTCGGATCGGAGGCGAAACGCTGCCCTGCGACGGGGCCGTCCTCGCAACCGGTGCATGGTCGGGGCCTCTGGCGCGCGATCTCGGCTTGAAGGTGCCGCTGGAAAGCGAGCGCGGGTATCACCTCGAACTTTGGGAGCCCTCGGTCATGCCACGCGCGCCGGTCATGATCGCGTCGCAAAAATTCGTAGCGACCCCGATGGAAGGCCGCCTGAGGCTCGCAGGCATCGTTGAACTGGGCGGGCTCGACGCTCCACCCTCCCGCGCACCGTTCGATCTGCTGCGACGCTCCGCGAAGGCCGCCATGCCCGGGCTGGAATGGGCGCGCGAGGAAGAATGGATGGGCCACCGCCCCGCACCCGCCGACTCGATCCCCGTGATCGGCGCGGTACCGGGCCTCCAAGGTGCCTACACCGCCTTCGGTCATCACCATATCGGCCTGACATCTGGGCCAAAAACCGGGCGGTTGTTGTCCCAGATTATCGCGGGGAAGCAACCGAACCTTGACGTCGGGGCATATTCCCCCGCACGGTTCAAAACATAAAAAACCAAAGACGACGAACAGGGAGTTCAAAATGACCAAACTTTCCAAATTGCTGGCAACCACGGCCGCCACCTGCGCCCTCGCCGCTCCGGCGCTGGCGGAAACCTGGGACATGCCGATGGCCTATGCTGCGACCAACTTCCACTCCGAAGTCGGTGCCAACTTCGCCTCCTGCGTGACCGAAGGCACCGGCGGCGATCTGGAGATCGTGACACACCCTTCCGGCTCGCTCTTCCCGGGCAACGAAATCAAGCGCGCCGTCCAGACCGGACAAGCCAATATCGGCGAACGCCTTCTCTCCGCGCACCAGAACGAGAACCCGCTCTACGGCGTGGACTCGATCCCCTTCCTCGTCTCGTCCTTCGACGAGCATGAGGCGCTCTGGGAAATCGCCGGGCCGAAGGTGGCCGAGGTGCTGGCGGAGGACAACCTCCACTACCTCTACTCGGTGCCATGGCCGCCGCAAGGCCTCTATTTCCGCGACGAGACCAAATCGACCGCGGACATGAAGGGCGTCAAGTTCCGCTCCTACTCCACCGCGACGGCGCGCCTTGCCGAACTGACCGGCATGCTGCCCGTGCAGATTGAAGCGGCCGAGATCAGCCAGGCTTTCGCGACCGGTGTGGCCGACTCGATGATCTCCTCAGGCGCCACCGGCTACGACCGGAAAGTCTGGGAACATCTCGGCTATTTCTACGAAGTCGATGCCTGGTTGCCGCGGAACGCCGTTTTCGTGAACCAGGGCGCCTGGGACGGTCTCTCGGATGAAACCAAAGCAGTGATGAACGAGTGCGCCGCCGCCGCCAAGGCCGAGGGTCTTGCGCGGTCGAAAGACTACACGCAGTTCACGTTGGACGGCTTGAAAGCCGGCGGCATGACGGTCGAGAAAGCCAGCGACACGATGGTCGAGGAACTGAAGGTCATCGGCGCCACCATGACCGAAGAATGGCTCGAAACCGCCGGTGAAGAAGGCAAGGCCATCGTCGACGCCTACATGGCTGGCAACTAAACAAGAACGGCTGGGCTGGGGCACCAGTTTCTTTAAAGAAACTGGGCAAAACTCTTCGAAGAGTTTTGCACCCGGCCCGACCGACCCGAAGAGAGGGGACGGGGACAATGACGGCAGCGCGCGCGCTCAGGCGCATACTCGATGGTTTGTACCTGGCGGGCGGAATCATCGCCTCACTCTTCCTGATCGCGATCCTCTCGATCATCATCCTGCAAATGCTGGCGCGCTGGACTGGGCAGGTTTTTCCGGGAGCGACGGATTATGCAGGCTACTGCATGGCCGCCGCGTCGTTCTTCGCCTTCGCCTACGCACTCAATCACGGCGCGCATATCCGCGTCTCCATCGTGCTAAACGCCATGGGCCGCGCCCGCCGCTGGGGCGAGACCTTCTGCTTCGGCGTCGGCACCATCATCGCGACCTATTTCGCGTGGTACGCCGTGCGCGGCACTTACTGGTCCTGGAAACTGAACGAGATCAGCCAGGGCCTCGACAAGACGCCGATATGGATCCCGCAGCTTTCCATGGCGATCGGGGCGATCCTTCTCGCCATCGCCTTCTGGGACCATCTCGTTCAGTTGTTTTTCCGCGGCGATCACGGCATCCGCAGCGACCTCGTCGACCAGAGCCACGCGGAGTAATCGTCCATGGAACAGCTTCTCCCCATCGCGATTTTCCTCTTTGTTCTCTTCTTCCTTCTCGGCTCCGGCGTCTGGGTCGGCCTCGCTCTCATGGGCGTCGCCTATGTCGGCATGGAGATGTTCACGCCGCGCCCACCCGGCGACGCGATGATCACGCGCATCTGGGGCGCGTCCTCATCGTGGACGCTGACGGCCCTGCCCTTGTTCATCTGGATGGGGGAGATCCTCTACCGAACGCGATTGAGCGAGGACATGTTCCGGGGTCTCAGCCCGTGGATGGCCGGGCTGCCGGGCGGGCTTGTGCATACGAATATCGTGGGATGCACCGTCTTCGCCGCCGTCTCTGGATCGTCGGCGGCGACACTCACGACCGTCGGGAAGATGTCCATCCCAGAGCTCCGCAGGCGGGAATACCCCGAGCCGATGATCATCGGAACGCTCGCCGGTGCCGCGACGCTGGGACTGATGATCCCGCCATCCCTGACGCTGATCGTCTATGGCGTCACGATCAACGAGAGCATCTCAAAGCTCTTCTTCGCGGGCATTCTTCCCGGCCTTGTCCTCGCATCGATGTTCATGGCCTATGTCGCGATCTCCAGCCGGCTGTCCAGCAAATGGAACCCGAAGGCCGAGCCGGACATGACCTTCAGCGAGCGTGTTTCGAACTCCCGATTCCTGATTCCGGTGATCTGCCTCATCCTCGTGGTCATCGGTTCAATGTATCTCGGTTATGCAACCGCGACCGAGGCGGCGGCCTTCGGCGTAATCGGCGGACTGGTTCTGGCGGCGAGCCAGGGCTCGCTCAGCTGGAAGACATTCACCGAGAGCCTGATGGGCGCGACGCGAACGAGCGCGATGATTGCCCTGATCCTCGCGGGCGCTGCCTTCCTGTCGCTGTCGATGGGCTTCACGGGCCTGCCGCGCGGACTCGCGGACCTGATCGCGCAATGGGAACTCACACGCTTCGAGCTGCTGATGGTGCTTCTCGTGTTCTACATTATCCTCGGAATGTTCCTTGACGGGATCTCGTCGGTCGTTCTGACCATGGCCGTAGTCGAGCCGATGGTGCGCGAGGCCGGAATCGACCTGATCTGGTTCGGCATCTTCATCGTCGTGGTGGTCGAGATGGCGCAGATCACTCCGCCCATCGGCTTCAACCTCTTTGTCCTCCAGGGCATGACAAACCACGAAATGGGCTTCATCGCGAAAGCGGCGTTTCCGATGTTCCTGATCATGGTGCTGATGGTCTTCGTCCTCATCTTCTTCCCGGATCTGGCGACATGGCTGCCCGAGAACATACGACAGGGACCGGGTTGAGCTGGCGGCGCCTCTGATCGACGTCCTCGGCGGCGTCGCCCGCCGAGGGAAATGGTGTTTGGTCTCAGGCCTATTGGCGGGGCTATTCCTGCAGGACGTCGCCCTTTTGCTGAAGGGCTTCCTGCCGCCCATGATCGCGGCGCTTCTATTTCTCGCGGCGTTCCGCATCGGACCGTTCTCGGTCATGAACGAGCTTCGGGGCATCAGAACCGCTGTGCAGATTGTCGCGGCGTACCAGCTTCTGGCGCCGCTCGCGGTGGCTTTGCTTTTTCTTTCGATTGGCATGGAAAGCACGACGGTCGCGATCGCGATAATCCTGACCCTCGCGGCCCCGTCTGTGACCGGAAGCCCGAATTTCACCATTCTGATGGGCCAAAGACCAGAAAGCGCGCTCCGATTGCTGCTCTTCGGGACGATGATTTTCCCGTTCTCGGCGCTGCCTGTCTTGCTATTGCTGCCCGCGCTGAGCGCTGCGGACGTTATGTTGAGCGCTCTTCGCCTCGCGGGGGTTGTCGTCGCAACCGTCGGAACGGCTTTTCTGCTGCGGCGATACTCAGTGCAGGATATCACCGACAGAGGTCTTCAGGCGATCGACGGCGCCTCCGCCGTTTTGCTGGGCTTGGTCGTCGTGGGTTTGATGTCGGCCGTTGGGCCGCTTCTTTTGACCGACCCCATCTTGTTCACGGGTTGGCTGGCGATCGCGTTCGCATTGAACTTCGGGGCGCAAGTGCTGGCTTGGCTCACAATCGCACGGTCAGTTCCAGACGATCAGCGCGCCGGGGTTAGCCTCGTCGCTGGCAACCGGAATATCGCGCTGTTCCTGGTCGCGCTTCCCACATCCCTCAGCGATGCGCTCTTGGTTTTCATCGGATGCTACCAGATCCCCATGTATCTGACGCCGCTTCTGATGGCGCGACTATATGGAGGGCGATCGCAACGATCAGATTGAGGTCTTGGTCGCCGAGGGCTGCGGTCTTCTAAGGGATCCGTATCGTCCGCAAAGCAGACGTTCGAGGTATGCAATCCGGGCTCTCGCTGTCTTGGCTCCATGTATGCGAGGCATTCTTGATTTCGTTTCTTTCGGACCAATCAAGTCAAGACGGCGCTGCACACCAAATACGCGTGGGGCATCTCGAACGCGCTCAAATTTTAAGCAGAAAGTAGAGATTTCCGCCTATTCCTTAGGACGTTTTGAAAACGCGTAAGAATTGTCGGCTGCAAGGTGGGCGCGCCTCTTTTCCGGGCATTCGATATTCGTTTCACCCATCAAATCACTGCTCCGAGAGGAGCTGCCAACAAATCTGAGACGGGGAAGAGATATGGTTGGAGCTGACACGGCCTGGATCATAGTGGCGACGGCGCTGGTTCTGTTTATGACGCTGCCCGGTCTCGCTCTCTTCTACGGAGGGTTGGTTCGCGCCCGAAACGTTTTGAGTGTCCTGATGCAATGTTATGCGATTGCGTGCGCGATGAGCATTGCGTGGCTCGTTGCGGGTTACTCGATTGCATTCGGTGACGGCAATGCCATCTGGGGCGGGTTGGGCAAGATGTTCCTTTCCGGGGTCACTGCAGAAAGCCTGTCAGGGACGATACCAGAGGTCCTCTTCTTCGCGTTTCAAATGACCTTCGCGATCATAACTCCGGCTCTCATCGTCGGCGCTTATGTCGAGCGCGTTGGTTTTGGATTTGTCGTGCTCTTCTCCACTCTCTGGATGCTTCTCTGTTACGCTCCGGTGGCGCATTGGATCTGGGGCGGCGGCTTTCTGGCCGACGGCGGTATCTTCGGCGAGGTTGGCGTCAGGGATTTTGCGGGCGGTATCGTCGTACATGAGACCGCGGGGATCGCTGCGCTTGTGATCGCTGTGGCTTTGGGACCTCGGCGCGACCAGACCAAGCCGCCGCATGCGCCCGGATATGTCATGATTGGGGCCGCGATGCTGTGGGTCGGCTGGTTCGGCTTCAATGGCGGCTCGCAACTCGCCGCGGATGGTGGCGCCGCAATGGCCCTCACGGTGACTCACATATCGGCCGCTGCCGCGTCGCTCACTTGGGCGCTGTGGGAGCGCATCAAGTTCGGGAAAGCCTCGCTCGTGGGCATGGTGACAGGAACAATTGCCGGACTCGCCTCGATAACGCCTGCATCCGGATTTGTCGGCCCCGTAGCGGCTTTGATCATTGGCGGAATTGCTGGTGTGCTATGCCAAGAGGCTGTGGTGATGGTGAGGGAGCGTCTGAAGATAGACGATACTCTGGACGTTTTCGCGGTTCACGGGGTGGGCGGAATTTTCGGCACTGCAATGATCGCGCTGTTTGGCGCCGGCGCATGGGTCGCCCAGCTTGGGTCGCTTGCCATCGTGGGCGTATTCACGGTGGTAATGACCTATGTATTGGTGAAGCTAGTGAGCCTTGTCACACCATTGCGGGTTGATGCCGAAGCCGAAACTGAAGGTCTGGATCTTTCAACGCACGGTGAGCGCGCCTACGACATAGTCTCTTGAACCTTCGTCACTTTCATTGGTGCGATTTGGTGCTGACGAGATTTGCATTGAACTAATGTCGGCTCTATCCGCAAAGCAAATGTTCCAGCATTGGAGAGTGCGAAACCGCCTGGCTGAAACCCTCAAATGTAA
>JASJAU010000023.1 GCA_030066855.1 Paracoccaceae bacterium
CGCCGTCGGGGCGTGGCGCAGTCTGGTAGCGCACCTGTTTTGGGTACAGGGGGTCGTGAGTTCGAATCTCGCCGCCCCGACCACAGAGCCGAAGAGGCCTCAGACGCCTCGAATGGCTGAGTCTTCTTATCGCGACATCAAGGACACCTCATGTCGCGCGGCAGCTCTCCAAGCCAAAACACCGAAGTTTCAGGGAAAACCGTTCTCTGTCCGTGGCTGCTGATCTTCATTTCAAAATGCCGGGGCTTGGGTCGAGAATCGGGTCAGTGAACCTCGAATCCCGGTCAACCAAAAAAAGTCACGGGAGCGTGAAAATTCCCGTTGACGAGCACGCGCAACATGCTTCAGGTTGTGTGGGCCGGTCGGGACGCCACAAGATATAGTGGTTCCGGCGGGGATGTGGAATACCCGCGAACGCAAAAGCGCGTGAGCCGTCTCGCCGGTCATGGCGACGGTCCGGGTATTTTTGTCCTCGACGACCGACCGGCACGAATTTCAGCGGCAACGTCCGCTCCAACGAAAAGAAAGACGCGGGGCACGGATCACATGAAGATCGAACGCAAGTTCACCAAAGCCGGAAAAGATGCCTACGAGGCGATCGAATTCACCACAACATCCTCCGAGATCAGAAACCCGGACGGGACAATCGTCTTCAAGCTCGACGACGTCGAGATCCCCGCGCGCTGGAGCCAGGTGGCGTCCGACGTCATCGCGCAGAAGTACTTCCGGAAGGCCGGAGTCCCCGCGCGTCTGAAAAAAGTGCGCGAAAAGGGTGTGCCATCCTTCCTTTGGCGGTCGATCGCCGATGAGAACGCGCTGGCGGACCTGCCGGAAGACGAGCGCTACGGCGGTGAGACGAAAGCAAGCCAGGTCTTTGATCGACTCGCCGGTGCCTGGGCTTACTGGGGCTGGAAGGGCGGCTATTTCTCCAACGAGAAGGACGCCCGGGCCTATTTCGACGAGATGCGCTACATGCTCGCCACCCAGCGAGCGGCGCCGAACTCGCCCCAGTGGTTCAACACCGGCCTGCACTGGGCATACGGCATCGACGGGCCAAGCCAGGGGCATCACTACGTAGATTACAAGACGGGCAAGCTGACCAAGTCGGACTCGGCCTACGAGCATCCGCAGCCGCATGCCTGTTTCATCCAGTCGGTCTCCGACGACCTTGTGAACGACGGCGGCATCATGGACCTTTGGGTCCGCGAGGCGCGGCTCTTCAAGTACGGCTCGGGTACCGGCACGAACTTCTCGTCGCTTCGCGGCGAGGGCGAGGCCCTTTCCGGCGGCGGCAAGTCGTCCGGGTTGATGGGCTTTCTCAAGATCGGCGATCGCGCGGCCGGCGCGATCAAATCAGGCGGGACAACCCGTCGGGCAGCCAAGATGGTGATCTGTGACGCGGATCACCCGGATATCGAGGACTTCATCTACTGGAAGGTCATCGAAGAACAGAAAGTCGCGTCGATCGTCGCCGGCTCGAAGATGCACGAGCAGAAGCTCAACGGCATCTTCGCGGCGATCCGGGAGTTCGACGGCTCGGAAGAGGGCGCATGCGATCCGAATGCGAACGACTCTCTGAAGGCGGCCGTCCGTGACGCCAAGAAGGCGTCGATCCCGGAGACCTACATCAAACGCGTCCTGGACTACGCAAAGCAGGGCTATAGCTCTATCGAATTCCCGACCTACAACACGGACTGGGATTCCGAAGCCTATTCAAGCGTTTCCGGCCAGAACTCAAACAACTCGATCCGTGTGACCGACGCCTTTTTGCAGGCGGTCCGGGACGATGCGGATTGGGAGCTCATCCGCCGGACCGACGGCAAGATCTCCAAGACGATTAAGGCCCGCGACCTGTGGGAGCAGGTTGGCCACGCCGCCTGGGCCTGCGCCGATCCAGGCATCCAGTACCATGACACGGTGAATTCCTGGCACACCTGCCCGGAAGACGGCCCGATCCGCGGCTCGAACCCGTGCTCGGAGTACATGTTCCTCGACGACACGGCCTGCAACCTGGCCTCGATGAACCTTCTCACCTTCTACAAGGACGGGGAGTTCCAGGCTGAGGACTACATCCACGCCACCCGGCTCTGGACGCTGACGCTCGAGATCAGCGTGATGATGGCGCAGTTTCCTTCGAAGGAGATCGCTCGGCTGTCCTACGATTTCCGGACCCTGGGCCTCGGCTACGCCAACATCGGCGGTCTGCTGATGAACATGGGCTACAGCTACGACTCCGACGAGGGCCGCGCGCTCTGCGGAGCGCTCACCGCGATCATGACCGGCGTATCCTACGCGACCTCGGCGGAGATCGCCTCGGAGCTCGGACCTTTCCCCGGCCACGCCCGTAACGCCGATCACATGCTGCTGGTCATGCGGAACCACCGCCGCGCCGCCTATGGCGAGACCGATGGCTATGAGGCGATGAACGTGAACCCGGTGCCGCTGGATCACGCCAACTGCCCCGACGAGCGGCTTTCGGCGCTGGCGAAGACCGCTTGGGACGAGGCGCTGAGCCTCGGAGAGAAGCATGGCTACCGCAACGCGCAAGCCACGGTCATCGCTCCGACTGGCACGATCGGCCTTGTCATGGATTGCGACACCACCGGGATCGAGCCCGACTTCGCGCTCGTGAAGTTCAAGAAGCTCGCCGGCGGCGGATACTTCAAGATCATCAACCGCTCCGTGCCGTCAGCCCTCGAGGTGCTTGGCTACGCCTCGAGCGAGATCGAAGAGATCATCGCTTATGCCGTGGGTCACGGCACGCTCGGCAACGCGCCTGGGATCAATCACACGGCGCTCATCGGCCATGGCTTCGGCCAGGCGGAGCTGGACAAGATCGAAGCGGCGCTACCGTCCGCCTTCGACATCCGGTTCGTGTTCAACCAGTGGACGCTGGGAGAGGAATTCTGCACGGGAACGCTCGGCATCCCGGTTGAAAAACTCAGCGATCCTGGTTTCGACCTCCTGCGCCATCTTGGCTTCTCGAAGAAAGACATCGACGCGGCCAACGACCATGTCTGCGGGACGATGACACTCGAGGGCGCGCCCTTCCTTAGGGAGGAGCATCTGGGCGTCTTCGATTGCGCCAACCCCTGCGGCAAGAAGGGCAAGCGGTTCCTGTCGGTTGAAAGCCACATCACGATGATGGCGGCGGCGCAGTCGTTCATCTCAGGCGCGATCTCCAAGACGATCAACATGCCGAACGACGCGACCATTGAAGACTGCAAGGAGGCCTATGAGCTCTCTTGGTCGCTCGGCGTGAAGGCGAACGCGCTCTACCGCGACGGCTCCAAACTCTCACAGCCTCTGGCCGCCGCGCTCGTTGAGGACGACGACGAGGCTGCCGAGGTTCTTGAGACTGGAAGCCCGCAGGAGAAAGCGGCGGTTCTGGCCGAGAAGATCGTCGAGAAGGTTATCGTCAAAGAGATCGCGCGCGGACGCGAGCGGATGCCGGAACGGCGTCGGGGCTACACCCAGAAGGCCATCGTTGGCGGCCACAAGGTCTACCTCCGTACTGGCGAGTATCAGGACGGGTCGCTCGGCGAGATCTTCATCGACATGCACAAAGAGGGCGCTGGCTTCCGCGCGATGATGAACAACTTCGCCATCGCGGTCTCGGTCGGCCTTCAGTACGGCGTGCCGCTGGAGGAGTTCGTCGACGCTTTCACCTTCACCAAGTTCGAACCGGCGGGGATGGTGCAGGGCAACGATTCGATCAAAAACGCGACCTCGATCCTCGACTACATCTTCCGCGAGCTGGCGGTGTCCTACCTCGATCGTACGGACCTCGCCCATGTGAAGCCCGAGGGCGTCAGTTTTGACGATCTGGGCCGCGGCGAGGAAGAGGGCGTCAGCAACTTCACCGAAGTGGCGGGCTCAGACGGCTCCGACCCCGTGGAAGTGCTGAAGAAGGTCGTCTCGACCGGCTACCTTCGCAACCGGGCGCCGCAAGAGCTGATGATCGTCCCAGGCGGAGCGGGGGCCACGGCGCTTTCCGGCGCGTTAGACCCGGTCGCCACGCTCGAGACGCTTGTGCCCGAGGTGACGGTCACGACCGAGACCGTGGTCGCGGCGGGAACGGTCGAGCTGGACGCGCGCACCAAGGCCAAGATGCAGGGCTATGAGGGCGACCCCTGCGGCGAATGCGGCAACTACACGCTGGTGCGGAACGGCACCTGCATGAAGTGCAACACCTGCGGCGCGACAAGCGGGTGTAGCTGAGGAACAGGGTGGGGCGGCCAGCCGCCTCCCCACTCTCACAAGGGGCGGGTGCGCTCGCCCTGAACGCGGGTCAGGCCGCAGGCAGAAACCGGGCGGTACATAAAGAGTGAGCCTGACAAGCGAAACTGGGGGGCCTCGGCCCCCCATTTTCTTCAATTCGGCAATGGGAAAGCGCCTACCCGGACGCCATCACGCCCCGCGCCAGCGCAGCGACGCCGGTCCGCGCGACTTCCTCCAGTCCCAGAGGTCGCATCAGATCGGCGAAAGCGTCGATCTTCTCCGGTGTTCCGGTGATCTCGAAGACGAAGCTCCCGAGTGTCGAGTCGACCACATTGGCGCGGAAAATATCCGCGAGCCGAAGCGCCTCGACCCGCTTGTCGGCGGTACCCGAGACCTTGAAAAGCCCGAGCTCGCGTTCGACCGCAGGCCCCTCGACCGTCAGGTCGTGCACGTCATGCACCGGCACGATCCGGCCGAGCTGCGCCTTGATCTGCTCGATCACCGAAGGCGTCCCGGTCGTCACGATGGTGATGCGAGACATGTGGCCCTTGTGGTCGATCTCCGCCACCGTCAGGCTTTCGATGTTGTAGCCCCGGCCCGAGAACAGCCCGATCACGCGCGCCAGAACGCCCGCCTCGTTGTCGACGACGACGGCCAGCGTATGCCGCTCGAGCGCCTCGGCGTGGTAGTCGCGCAGGTCGTAAGCCGAATGCCGGGACGTGCCCTTCTTGATTTTGAGTGCGGCCATCTTCTTCTCTCTTCCCGGCAACAGCGGCGTCTCAGACGAGCACCGCTCCGCCTTCCTTGATCGCGTCCTTGGTCGACGCTTCGCCCAGAAGCATCTTGTTGTGCGGCTCGCCCGAGGGGATCATCGGGAAGCAATTCTCATGTTTCTCGACCAGGCAGTCGAAGATCACCGGACCGTCGTAATTGACCATCTCCATGATCGCATCGTCGAGGTCTGCGGGATCGGAGACCATGATACCCTTGGCCCCGAAGGCCTCTGCCAGCTTCACGAAATCCGGCAGCGCCTCACTCCAGGAATGGGAGTACCGCTCGCCGTGTAAGAGCTCCTGCCACTGGCGCACCATTCCGAGACGCTCGTTGTTCAGGATGAACTGCTTAACCGGCAGCCGGTACTGCACCGCCGTGCCCATCTCCTGCATATTCATCAGCCAGGACGCCTCGCCGGCCACGTTGATGACCAGAGCGTCCTGATGCGCCATCTGAACGCCAATCGAGGCCGGGAACCCATAGCCCATGGTGCCCAAACCGCCCGACGTCATCCAGCGGTTGGGATCGTTGAAGCCCATGTACTGGGCGGCCCACATCTGATGCTGACCAACCTCGGTGCAGACAAAGCGGTTAGGGTGATCCTTGGTCAGCGCCTCGAGGCGGGCGAGCGCGTGCTGCGGCTTGATCGTCTTGGACGTCGGAGACTGCGTGAACTTCAGGCAGTCGACGGCGCGCCATTCTTCGATCCGGGCCCACCATTTCTGAACGGCTTCCGCGTCGGTCTTGCGTCCGCGCGACTTCCAGATCTTCAGGATGTCCTCCAGAACATGACCGACATCGCCGATGATCGGGAAATCCGCATGGATCACCTTGTTGATTGATGACGGGTCGATATCCACATGCGCTTTCTTTGATCCCGGGCTGAAATCCTGCACGCGGCCGGTGATCCGGTCGTCGAAACGGGCGCCGATGTTGATCATCAGGTCGCAATCGTGCATCGCCAGGTTGGCTTCATAGAGACCGTGCATGCCCAGCATTCCGAGCCAGTTTTTCCCTTTCGCCGGGTAGCTCCCCAGACCCATCAGCGTCGAAGTGATGGGAAAACCGGTCGCTTCCACCAGCTCGCGCAAGAGCTGGCTCGCCGCTGGTCCGGAGTTGATGACCCCGCCGCCGGTATAGAAGATCGGCCGCTTGGCGGTCTCCATGGCCTCAACCAGCGCCGTGATCGTCTCGATGTCGCCTTTGACCTGCGGCGCGTAATGCTTGGTCGATGCACCCTTAGGAGGGGTGTAGGGGCCCATGGCGAATTGCACGTCCTTCGGAATGTCGACCAGAACCGGCCCCGGGCGCCCGTTAATGGCGACGTGAAAGGCCTGATGGATGACGTCGGAGAGCCGCTCGGTCTCTTTCACCAGCCAGTTGTGCTTTGTGCAGGGGCGGGTGATACCGACGGTATCGGCCTCCTGAAAGGCGTCATTGCCGATCATGAAGGTCGGAACCTGCCCGGTCAGAACGACGATCGGGATCGAATCCATCAGCGCGTCCGTCAGCCCGGTGACCGCGTTCGTCGCGCCGGGGCCGCTGGTGACCAGGACGACGCCGGGCTTGCCGGTCGAACGGGCGTAGCCCTCGGCTGCGTGAACGGCGCCCTGCTCATGGCGGACCAGAACGTGGCGGATTTGGTTCTGCTGGAAGATCTCGTCGTAGATCGGAAGGACGGCGCCGCCGGGATACCCAAACACTACTTCGACGCCCTGATCCTTCAGAGCTTCGACCACCATTTTCGCGCCTGTCATCTGCATCTTTGTCATCGCGCCATGTCCTTCGTTCCGCGCATAAAAAAGCCCCCGGGTCTCGGGGGCGCATGGGGTACCGTTATGGTGTCCGTTACCGGCCCATGCGCCATTTTCCTACAAGTACGACGATCCTCGTCATCAGAGGCTCCCGTTTCAGAGTGTGGGGGAAACTAGGCGGGCGTTTTGGCCGGGTCAACAGCCAAATTTGCATTTCTTGCGTCAGATGCGCCTTCAGCGAAATTTCCTATAGAAGCCCAGGGTTTCAACGAGGCCTGTTCCTTGGGCCGCCGCCGGGTATTCTCGCGCCATGACGGACGACCCGACCAAGCCCGATTCCGCACCAGTCCCGATCCAGAGGGCGAGCGCCATGGCGATCGGCTGGAAGGTCGCGTCCCGCGTGCTCGTCGGCGCGTTTCGCGATCAGTACGGCCTGATCGCTGCGGGCGTGGCGTTCTACGCTCTCCTCGCCGCCGTGCCCGCCATTGCCGCGCTAATGGCGCTCACCGGGCTTGTCACGGACAGCGAGGCGGTGGTCAGCCAGCTCGAGCAGGTCTCGGAGATCCTTCCCGAAGAGGCCGCCGCCATCATCATCGACCAAGCGCAGCAATTGGCCGGCGCGTCGGATGAAGGGCTGACCCTGACGCTGATTGTCGGGGTCGGGTTCGCCATCTATCTTTCGACCCGCGCGACGACGGGCATGATCCATGGCCTGAACGTCGCGAACGGGGTGGAGGACAAGAGGGGTATGGCGCTCTATTGGCTGACGGTCATACTCCTGACCGCCGCAGGTCTCTTCGGTGCCGCGCTGCTGCTTGTGCTGCTCGTCGTCCTGCCGGTCGCCATCGCATTGATTCCGGACGGTTTCGGCAGCGTGGATCTTTTGATACCCGCCAGATGGGCGGCGGTCTTTCTGGTCTTCTTCGCCGGAACCTCGTTGCTATTCCGGTTCGCGCCCGCAAAGACCACATATCGAAGCTTGCGGTTCACGCCCGGATCGCTTCTGGCGGTTGTCCTCTGGTTTGCGGGCTCGGTGTGCTTTGCCGTTTATGTTGCGAATTTCGGCAACTACAATGAGACCTTCGGCAGCCTCGGCGGAGTTATCATTCTCCTGACTTGGCTTTGGCTCTCGGCCTTCGTGGTGCTCGTCGGCGCGCTTTTGGACGCCGAGATCGACCGCTCGCGACGGTGAGGGACCAGCAGTCACAAACCCCGCATTCCGTTACGTCACGCATTCCTGACAAGATTGGTGTTTTCCTTTGCCAAATCCACCGCTAGGTTCACCGCCGGACGAAACGATCCGCCCGCGACACTCGCGCGGGCGAAATTATGGGAGGTACTCACTCAATGGATCGCAGGTCTTTTCTGAAAAACAGCGCGATTGGTGGCACGGCAGCCGCCGCTGCCGCGGGCCTAGCGGCTCCGGCCTACGCGCAGGGCAAGCGTACTCTGACAATGACCACGTCATGGCCGCGGGGATTTGCGGTGCTCGACGATGCTGCTTCCAAGTTTGAGGAGCTGGTCGCGGCATGTTCAGACGGCACGCTGACTATCGACAAGAAGGCTCCGGGCGAATTGGTTGGTGCCCTCGAAGTTTTCGATGCCGTGACGGCCGGTCAGGCTGATCTCTACCACTCTGCGGATTACTACTACATCGGCCAGCACCCCGCTATGGCGTACTATACGGCAGTACCGTTCGGCGCGACGGCACAAGAGCTGACGAACTGGTACTATCACGGCGGTGGTCAGGAGTTGCACGACGAGATTGGCCAAATCTTCGGATTCAAGGGCCTTCTTGCTGGCAACTCCGGTTCACAGTCCGGCGGCTGGTTCCGGAGTGAAATCAGCTCCGCTCAGGATTTCCAAGGCTTGCGTTTCCGCATGCCTGGTCTTGGCGGCAAGGTTCTCGGTAAACTTGGCGCAAGCGTCCAGAATATTCCGGGCGGCGAGCTTTATCAGGCTCTTTCTTCCGGAGCGCTGGACGGTCTGGAGTGGGTTGGACCCATGGCGGACGAACGTGCCGGCTTCTACGAAGTCGCTAAGGTCTACTACACTGCCGGATTCCACGAGCCGGGCTCAGGCCTATCGGCCAACGTGAACCTCGACGTTTGGAACGACCTATCGCCGGCTCATCAGGCAATTCTCGAAACCGCTTCTATGGCGACGACGCATTGGCAGCTGGCTCAGACCTTGTCGAGCAATGGCGCGGCACTTCAGCGTCTGCAGGCTCAGGGCGTGAAGACCCTGCAGTTCACGGACGATGTTTGGGACGCGTTCGGCCAGGCTTCGAAGGAGGTCATGGACGAGAACATGAGCGATCCTCTGTTCGCCCAGGTCCGCGAGAGCTTTGAGGCTTCGCTGGCGACTTCGGCCAGCTGGCTTCAGAAGTCCGACGCCTACTTCGTTGAGCAGCGCGTCCGGGTTCTCGGCGGCTAAAACGCCAAAACAAGCAAGAAGTCCTCGACCGGATACCGGTCGAGGGCGCAAGCTTATGGGGGGATTGCGATGTCGGGGCTAATCTGGTTCTTCGAGAATCTAGGCTTAGGCGTCTACAATCTCTTCTACGCCATTACCCACCCGGCGAGTTGGTTGGACTGGAGCCAAAATGAATCGATGATGCGGTTCATTTATTACGGCGGTTCGGTCGAGTTTTTCTTTGTATTGCTGGTCATCTTCTTTGCTTTCACGGCTATCGGGCTTTGGAAGCACTGGGTTCTTTGGGGAGCTGTGCGTGTACTCGAGGCGTTCGCGAACGGCACCGGACGACTCTTTGCCTGGGCCGGGTTGCTGATGGTGCTCCAGCAGATCATCATCATCTTCATCCAAAGGATCTTCGCGAACTCGCAGATTTCTGTTGGGCTCGGCTCGTCTTTCACGCGCGACATCAGCTGGTGGTCGGAGGAGTTGAAACTCTATAACGCCATGGTTGTTGCCATGTGCGTGTCTTACACCTTCGTGCAGGGCGGCCATGTCCGTGTCGACTTGTTCTATGCAGCTATGGGACATCGTGCAAAGCGCGTCGTCGATATGTTCGGCGCGTTGTTCTTTATGATCCCGGCTGCCGTCCTGACATGGCTTTACGGATGGTATTTCTTGTGGCGGCATTTGGTGACGCCGAAACCCTCGGCATCAGACACTCTGGATAGATTGTTGCTGAAGGCGCGGGCGTTGCGATGGAATGTCGAGACCATTGGGTTCAGCCCCAATGGATTCGACGCCTACTTCCTTTTCAAGATTCTGCTCGTCGCCTATGCCGGGCTCGTCTTTCTCCACGGCATCGCATTTTTCTATCGTTCTCTCCTTGAGTGGATAGAAGGCCCCGAAAGTGCGGATAAATACCTGGATCGTGACCGTTTGGGCAACGAAGAGGCCGATCTGGCCGCAGAGAATTCTTGAAGGGCTGACTAGATGTTGTTTGGACTAGATGGCGTCGAAATCGGCCTTATCATCGTTTTTCTCGTTGTCTTTAGCGGGATCCTTTCAGGGTTCCCGGTTGCATTCGCGATCGGCGGTTCGGCGATCATTTCATTTTGGATCATCGCTGGCCTCGACGGGTTTGGACTGCTTGTTCATCAAGCCATCGATTCCAATAGTGTTGAATACGCGGCGCTCATCGCTGAAGGCGTTAAGGCCGAGGCAATATCTACGTTTCGATACCCTGATCTGCCCCGTGTAGATGAACCGGTTTTCCCCAATGGATGGGAACAAGCTCTCGATCGGAATGTTTCCTTTATCGTCAACCGGATGAACGAACGGGTTCTCGCTGGTCAGTCTATCGAGACGCTCCTTGCAGTTCTGATGTTCGTCATGATGGGCATCACGCTTGAGCGTTCGAAGATCGCGAATGACCTTCTACTGACCATGGCGCGCGTGTTCGGCCCGTTACCCGGCGGTCTTGCGGTTTCCATTGTGGTCGTCGGCGCGTTTCTCGCCGCTTCGACCGGCATCGTCGGGGCCACGGTCGTCACCATGGGGCTGCTGGCACTGCCGACTATGCTGCGAAATCAGTACTCGCCTGAGCTGGCGACCGGCGTCATCGCGGCTTCTGGCACTCTCGGGCAGATCATTCCTCCTTCAATCGTTATCGTGCTGCTCGGGACGCTTGCAGGTGACCTATACTCAGCCGCCCAAGAACAGCGGGCTCAATTGGCCGGCTGCACCGATGCCCTGACCTACCTGGGGGAACCCGCAGTCGTCTCCGTTGGAACGCTGTTCCAGGCTGCGCTGCTGCCGGGGATCATGTTGGCCGGCCTCTACGCCTCGTACGCCTTTGGGTATGCGCTGCTGAATCCTTCAAAAGCTCCAGCCGTCCAGATGGGATCGACGAGCGCCGAGGCGGTAACTCGCGGCGAAGCGCTTCTTTGGTTCCTCGGCGCGCCGGCGATGATAATTGGCGGGACGCTTCTGCTTTCATCGGTAAACGTCATCGGTTCGCAAGACGTGACCGTCAGCAGCTTTGCCGATGCGGGACAGGCGGCGTCGCTCAGAACGAACGTTTCTGACGAGTGCCAGGCATCGATGATCGAATTGCACGGTCAAGAGGCGTGGGACGCGGCAATCGCTCAGCAGCAAGCAATCGATGAATCCGGCGGCGCGCAGGAAGCAGGCGAACGCACCGACGAGGAAAAGGCGGCGATACTGGCCGAGAATGTCGCCAATGCCGCGCCTATTGGCACCGGGATCGCGATCATCGCTTTACTCCTCGGATTGATCCTGACGACGGCACGGGGCGTGTCGCCATCGACGGACCCGAAGCCTTTGTGGATCGGTTTTGGCGCGTTGGCTGCGGTTCTTATGGTCGACGCTATCGCGATTTCACCGCTGACTACTCCTGGTGTGACACTCGTTTGGATCGCGATTCCGATTGTCGTCGCGCTTTGGTCGTGCCGGATCGCACTAAAGATCCTAAGCGGCAATGAGCTGTTGCGAGTCGTCTTCCCGCCACTTGTGCTAATCGTTGCTGTTCTCGGCTCCATTCTCGGCGGGATTACGAACCCGACGCCGGCAGCCGCGCTGGGAGCTGGCGGCGCCCTCATGCTTGCCGCCTACCGCAAACTTCGGGACGAACAGGAGAGCGGAAAAGTCATCATTATGGCGAGTTTCGCGCTGGTCATCATGATTCTGGTGGGGATCAATTTTGACCTGCGGATCAACCAGGACAGCGTCGGATTCGAAAACTGGGCGGCGTTTGTCGTCGCCAAGGCCGCATATCTGTTCGCGCTTTTCGGGCTGATCTACAGCTGCTTCACGCTTTTCCGGGTTGGCGTGCTGCCTCCGGTCGTTCGGGAAACGGCGAAGGTCACGTCAATGGTCTTCACTATCCTGATCGGATCTCAAATCCTGAACCTAGTGGTGATCTCTTTTGGCGGAGAGCACTACATCCAGCAGTTCCTGAGGAGCTTCGACAGCGAGGTTCAGGTCTTTTTGATCGTGATGT
This sequence comes from Paracoccaceae bacterium, assembly GCA_030066855.1. Lineage (GTDB taxonomy): Bacteria > Pseudomonadota > Alphaproteobacteria > Rhodobacterales > Rhodobacteraceae > Kangsaoukella. The sequence continues at coordinate 12,187 of JASJAU010000023.1, forward strand.
TGGTGCTGTTCATTCTGGGCTTTGTTCTGGATTTCCTTGAAATCATCTACATCGTCGTCCCAATCGTCGGTCCCGTTATATATGGCGGCACCTTTGATCCGAAGTGGGTGACGATCATGATTGCGGTGAACCTTCAGACGAGCTTCTTGACGCCTCCGTTCGGCTTCGCGCTCTTCTATCTGAGGGGCGTAGCGCCTCCGGAAGTAACGACCCGGCACATTTACCGAGGCATCATTCCTTTCGTTTTGATTCAGGTTGTCGGGCTGGCAATTCTCTGGGCGTTCCCGGCGATTGTCACAATCGTGCCGGATCTGATCCCTAACTAGCCAGAGCAAGCGGCGCCGTGACCGGCGCGGCTGAAATCAAAGCAACGGAAGGGTTTCAGCCCCGGGTATCCGGCAAGCTGATGCGGGCCACCTGCTCGGCAATCGGGTCGGTCGACAAGGGATGCGTCTCGGAGGAATACGTGGCCGGGTCGCCTAGGTCCCGCCATTCGCCGCCGCGATAGATTTCCAAGGCGGCGAAGTTCGCCTTGTAACCCATCTTGTTCGAACCCGGCACCCAGTAGCCGAGATAAACGTAGGGCAGACCGGCCTCCCGCGCGATCTCCACATGATCCAGGATCACATGCGTCCCCAGGCTGCGTCCCGGAAGCGCCGGGTCGTAGAAGCTGTAGACCATCGACAAACCATCTTCGAGCACGTCGGTCAGGCAGACCACCGCCAGCTCCTTGCGCCCGTCGTCAGCGGACACAGCGTACTCGATTACCCGGCTTCGGATCGGCGTTTCTTCGATCATCGCTGCGAACTCGAAGATGTCCATGTCGGCCATGCCGCCATCGGCGTGCCGGCTGTCGAGGTAAGCACGGAAAAGCGCGTACTGCTCTTCCGTCGCCCATGGCGAAGTCGCCTCGCGCGCGAGGTCCCGGTTCTTCGCCCAGGCGCGCTTCTGGCTGCGGGAGAGCTTGAAATCCGCGACCCTGATCCGCGCCGACAGGCAGGCGGAGCATTCAGAGCAGGAGGGGCGGTAAAGCACGTTCTGAGAGCGGCGGAAGCCCTGCTTTGAGAGCGTATCGTTCAGCTTCTCCGCAAACTCCCCTTGCAGCGCCGTGAACAGCTTCCGCTCCATCCGCCCCTCGAGGTAGGGGCAGGGCTGCGGGGCCGTCACATAGAACTGGGGCGCGAGTGGAAGAGTATGGCGCATCGACGGGTCTGGCGGGTCCAGATTGAAGACTTCGCCCGAAGCCTATCAATCGAAGTCGGACCCGCCAATCCCCTTTGATCCTTCGGTCACGCAGCGCGGCGATTCAGCGCCGCGGTGCCGAGAACCATATCAGTCAGGCCCTGTTTGCGCTCGCTCATCAGCATCAATGCGATGGAGATCAGTTGGAGCGGAAAAACCGCAACTGAAACGAAATAGCCGACAGTGTGGAAGAACGCCGTCGCCCCGTCGAGGGGGCCGCCGTCCTGTGATCTCAGCTCGATGGCCGCGAAGCGCATGCCTGGCGTCGCCGAGCTGCGCGCCAGCGAGACCCAGCGATAGAGGAAACTGACGGTCGCGTAGAGCAGAGGCAGAAAGAAAAGCGCCGTGAAGAGGCTCAGCAACGTGAGCAGACCGGTGATCAGCGAGATCAGGAAGACATCAGCCACCCAGGCGATCAAACGCTTTGTCGGCACGTCTCGATAAAACTCTGCTTCGCTCGCCGGGTCTGGGAGGTCTGCATAATGGGCGCTCGTGGTCATGAAATGGGTCCCCAAAAGAGAGAGCGACCCCACGAGGGCAGGGGTCGCTCAACGGTTCAGGTCTTAGGCGTCGACGGTTTCGCCGTCCGCGTCGTTCGACTTCTTCGCGCGCTCGTCCATGAACTGGTCGAACTCGGCCTTATCCTTGGCGTCCCGAAGGCGGTTCAGGAATGCCTCGAAGGCGTCCTGCTCTTCCTCAAGACGGCGCAGCGTGTCGGCTTTGTAGGCGTCGAAGGCGCTGTTGCCCGAGGATTTGAAGGCGTGGCGGTGATGGCGGGCGCGTGCCGCGCAGCTTCCGTTAAACATGCGTTTGCTCCAGATCATATAGGCGAGAAGGGCGAGGCCGATGGGCCAGAAGAAGATGAAGCCCAGAACCATGGCGGCGATCCAGGCGCCCTTGCCGCGGTCGTCAAGCCAGGCTTCGGCGCGGGTCAGCCAGTTTCCCCTATGCGCGGGTGTGGCGTGAACAGTTGCGGTTGTCATGTCATGTGCTCCAGTGTTGGTTTCGATCAATGTGAATTCGTTTCACATCGAAGATATTGGGGGCGGGCGGCCCGCCTTCAAGCATTTATGTGAAACTTTTTTACATTTTTCTTGATTAGGTAATAAAGTCAGTAGGTTGCGCGTCGGTTATCCGCAGCAATTCTGTCGGCGAAACCGAGAAGATGTGCCTGGGCGTGCCAGCTGCAGCATGCACAACCGTGAATTCCAGAAGCTTCGGGTCAAAGAAGACCATTGATCTGGAAACATGCCCAATCGGGGCCACCCCGCCGATGACGAAGCCAGTTGTCTCGCGCACGAATGCAGCATCGGCGCGTTCGAGACGCTCTCCCGCGGCGGCCGCCGCCTTTTCGCTGTCCACCATGTTTCCGCCTGCAGTAACGCACAAAACGGCCTGGCCCGTTTCGCTTGATCGGAAAATGATCGACTTTGCTATCTGATCGAGCTCGCAACCGATCTCTAGTGCAGCATCCGCGGCGGTTCGCGTCGGCCCGGACATCTCGCGGATCGTGTCTTCGAGGCCGGCTTTAATCAGAGCCTCGCGAACGCGCTTCACGCTCTTGCTCATTTCGAATGTCACTCCTTTTCGAAAGCCTACGGGACGGCTTTCAGGGCCGCCAGACCCCTGCTAGCGTTCCCTTGTGACCTGTTCGACAATCCGCGCCCGCTCATGACCTTCGCCAACAGGATGACCCGTTGTCCGATCCCGTTCGACGTGGAGAAAGGACGCGAGGCGGCCGGACGATTGCCAACTCTACCGCAGGACTTGAGACCTCTCATATCGGGGGCGGCAGGCTCGTCAACGTTTCTGTCGGGTCTGATTTCCGCCGAGGCGAACTGGCTTGCTCAGGCGCTCGTCTCGGAGCCCGAAGTCGCGCGCGACGCGCTGTTCGAAAGCCTGCCAAGCTATGAAGCCCCCGACCTCGCCAGAGATTTGCGACGCGCCAAGGGGCGGGTCGCGCTCCTCGTGGCGCTCGCCGACCTTGGCGGCGTCTGGACGCTTGAGGAGGTGACCAAGACGCTCACAGACTTCGCCGATCTGGCCACCGATCGCGCGCTGAATGCGGCGCTTGCCGCCGAGATTCGGCGCAACAAGATTCCCGGCCAGACGGAAGAAGACATCGCCACAGGCGCTGGTATGGCGGTCATCGCGATGGGCAAGATGGGTGCGTTCGAGCTGAACTACTCCTCCGACATCGACCTTATCTGCCTGTTCGACGAGACGCGCTTCGATGCGAGCGACTACGCTGAGGCCCGGAGCGCCTTCATCCGGGCCACTCGGGCCATGGCCAAAACGCTGAGCGAGCGCACCAAGGACGGCTACGTGTTCCGCACCGATCTCAGGCTCCGGCCCGACGCCTCAGTCACGCCGGTGGCGATGTCGATGGACGCGGCGGAGCGCTACTACGAGAGCTCCGGCCGGACCTGGGAGCGGGCGGCTTACATTAAGGCCCGGGCGGCTGCAGGCGACATAGAGGCCGGGCGGAAGTTTCTGGCAACGCTCCATCCCTTCGTCTGGCGCCGCCATCTCGATTTCGCGGCGATTCAGGACGCGCATGATATGCGTCTCAGGATTCGCGAGCATAAAGGCCTGCACAAGCGGCCCTCACACCTGGGCCATGACCTCAAGCTTGGGCAGGGCGGCATTCGCGAGATCGAATTCTTCACCCAGACCCGCCAGATAATCGCTGGCGGACGCGACCCGGATTTGAGGCATCCTCGAACGGTCGAGGGGCTGACCGCGCTTGCCGGAAAAGGATGGGTGGACGAGGCGGACGCGCGGGAGCTGATCGACGACTACCGCGCGCTCCGCGAGGCCGAGCATCGCGTTCAGATGATCGCGGACCAACAGACGCAGAAACTGCCCGCAAACGAAACGGAGTTCGAGCGACTCGCCTGCCTGTCGGGCCGCGACCCGCGAGACTACGCCGCCGAACTGGAGTCGATGTTCGCCCGCGTCTCAGCCCTGACCGAGAAGTTTTTCGCTCCCGGCGGCGAGGCGCCGGAGGAAGCGGCCGCCGAGCCAATCGCGTTCTCTGAACTCGCGGAAGAAACCTTGTCACGTTGGGCGAGCTACCCAGCGCTAAGAAGCCCGCGGGCGGTGGAGATATTCGCGCGGATGCGCCCGGCGCTCTTGGAACGGCTGAGGAAGACCGGCCGCCCCGACGAGGCCATCGACCATTTCGACGGGTTTCTCAGGGGCTTGCCCGCCGGCGTTCAACTTTTCTCGCTGTTTGAGGCCAATCCGCATCTGCTCGATCTGGTGGTGGACGTCGTCGACACAGCCCCGGCCTTGGGTCAGTACCTTGCCCGCAACGCAGGCGTATTCGATGCCGTGATCGGCGGCGACTTCTTTGCAAAGTGGCCTGGTCTGGATGCCTTGCAAAACGCGCTCTCCGCGGAGCTCTCGGGGCCTGACGATTATGAGGTCAAGCTCGATCGCGCCCGCATCTGGCAGAAGGAGTGGCAGTTCCGGGTCGGTGTGCACCACTTGCGCGGATTGATTACGCCTGCCGAGACCGGCGCCCAGTATTCGGACGTCGCCGAGGCCGTGATTGCGGCGCTTTGGCCGGTGGTCGTCGAGGATTTCGCGCGGAAGCACGGCCTGCCCCCCGGTCGCGGCGCCGCGTTGATCGGAATGGGGTCGCTTGGCGCCGGGCGTATCAACGCGCAGTCCGATCTGGATTTAATCATCATCTATGACGGGGCGGGCGCGGACAGTTCTGACGGGCGGCGCCCGCTGGCCACCCGGGCATACTACGCGAGGATTACTCAGGCGATGGTCACCGCGCTTTCCGCGCCCACCGCGAAAGGCCGTCTCTACGAGGTCGACATGCGCCTTCGGCCCTCGGGCAGGCAGGGCCCGGTGGCGACGGCCCTCGACTCGTTCAAGTCCTACCAAGCGGAGGAAGCCTGGACCTGGGAGCACCTGGCGCTGACGCGCGCGCGCCCACTCGCCGGGAGCGCGGAGGTCTGCGCCGATGTCGAGGACTTTCGTCAGGCCCTTCTTGGCGAGCCGCGATCGCGGGAGGCGACGCTCAAGGACGTCGCCAACATGCGGTCGCGGCTGGCCTCGGCGAAACCGTCAGCCTACGCACTCGACGCCAAAGCTGGACCGGGTCGACTTCAAGACATCGAGCTCTTCGCCGAAGCGGCGGCGCTCCTCGCCGGCGCCCCGGTGAGACGCGTTCAGGACCAACTCGCTTGCGCCAGGGATGTGTTCGATCTGGATGACGGCAAGGCCGAAGCACTCTCCTCCGCCTATGCGCTGCTTTGGAAAGTCCAGGCCGCCGCGCGGCTCCTGTCGGCCGGTCCGGTCAGCATCGACACGACAGCGAGCGGGTCCACCGCGTTCCTGCTCAGAGAGACGGGCGCGCCCAACTTGCCCGCCCTCGCGGAAATCATCGAGCGCCATGCCACGGTCGCGGCGAAGATCATTGACAAGCATGTCGGCCGCCCCGCAGAGACGGATTGAGCGCGTTTTGACGGGACGGGAGGGCGCCGATGCCGAGACGTGACGATCCCACGGACCCCAAGGGATTGATTTGGGAGAGCTATCGGATCGACGGCATAGGCGAGCCTGAATGCCGCTCGATATTTCTGGATTGGGCGATCGGCGTGCCGATGGAGCAGGACAGCACGGCCTGGGTCCGCACGCTTCTCGCCCAGCATGAGCCTGACCACCCGGATCACCCGATGACGAAGGTTCTGCGCGAGTCGCTCCTGATGGCCGAGAAACCCGCCCGGCGCGGCGGCGCCATGGGACGGCGCAAGAACTGATCAGGCAGTGAGTTCTGCCGCCGCCTGGGCGAGGGCGGCGATGCCGGTCCAATCTCCGCTTTCAATGGCCGATTTCGGCGCCACCCAGGACCCGCCGACACAAAGCGTGTTCGGTAGCGCCAGGTACGACCGAGCGTTCTCCAAGGTTATCCCGCCCGTGGGACAGAAACGCACCTGTGGGATGGGCGCGGCGATGGCTTTGAGCGCGGCGACGCCGCCGGACGCTTCAGCCGGGAAGAACTTCTGCGTCGTGTAGCCCCGCTCCAGGAGCTGCAACGCCTCCGTCGCGGTGGCCGAGCCCGGCAGGAGCGGCAGCTCCATGTCCTCGGCCGCGTCCAGAAGGCGCTCGGTCGCGCCAGGGGACACCCCGAAGAGCGCGCCCGCTTCCTTCGCGTTCCGCACGTCATCGGGCGTGAGAAGCGTGCCCGCGCCGACGACGCTTCCGGCGACGTCGCTCATCTCGCGGATCGCGCCGATCGCGACGGGCGTTCTCAAAGTGACTTCCAGGGCCGGCAGGCCGCCTGCGACCAGCGCCTCGGCCAGCGGTCGGGCTGATTCCAGATCGTCGATCACGAGGACCGGCACCACAGGCGCGAGGCGGCATATCTCGCTTGTCTGAAGACTCGCCACTTCCGGTGTCATTCCGTCGCCTTTGTGTTGCAACCTGCTGGACTCACACAACCGTACCTGCGCCATCGCTGGCCTGACCGCAAGTGTTCCGAAACGCGGCAAATAGCTCGCGTCCAAGCCCAACCTCGTTGCCGGTCAGGTCGGCGCTTGCGAGCGGGCGGTTTCCAAGGCTCGCGTCCAGCACCTCAATCACGCCGGATTGGGCGTCGACCCGCATCACGTCGCCGTCTCGAACTTTCGCCAGCGGGCCGCCTCGCGCGGCCTCGGGCGAGACGTGGATGGCCGCCGGCACCTTCCCTGACGCGCCAGACATTCGGCCATCCGTCACCAGCGCGATCTTCAAGCCCCGGCCAAGGAGAACCGAAAGGATCGGCGTCAGCGAATGCAGCTCAGGCATGCCGTTCGCCGATGGCCCCTGAAACCGGACGACGACCACGGTGTCTTTTGTGAATTCTCCGTTTCGGAAGGCCGCCTTCACATCATCCTGATCGTGAAACACGCGGACGGGGGCCTCGACGACCTGATGTTCGGGCGCGACGGCGGAGACCTTCATGACGGCGCGGCCGACGTTTCCTTTGAGCTCTCGCAGGCCGCCGGTCGCCTGAAACGGATCGGACGCAGGACGCAGGATCCTGTCGTTCAGGCTCTCGCCCGGTCCGTCTTCCCAATGCAGCGCCCCATCCTTGAGTTTCGGCTCTTGCGCGTAGACCGCCAGCCCGTCGCCCGCGACCGTTTTGGTGTCGGGATGGAGCAAACCGGCGTCCAGAAGCTCGCCGATCATGTAGGCGAGCCCGCCGGCGGCGTGGAAATGATTCACGTCGGCAAGACCGTTTGGATAGACCTTGGCCATCAACGGCGTGACCGCGGAAAGATCGTTGAAATCCTCAATGTCCAGAAGAACGCCGGCCGCGCGGGACATGGCGGGAAGGTGGATGACAAGGTTGGTCGACCCGCCCGTCGCCATAAGCCCGACGATGCCGTTCACAAAAGCGCGGGCGTCCAGGATGTCCGCGACGGGGCGGTAGTCATTGCCCTGCGCCGTGATCGCCGCCGCGCGGCGCGTCGCCTCGCCGGTCAGCGCGTCCCGCAGGGGTGTGCCCGGATTGACGAAGCTCGCGCCGGGCAGGTGCAGCCCCATGAACTCCATCAGCATTTGGTTCGTGTTCGCGGTTCCGTAGAAGGTGCAGGTGCCCGGCCCATGATAGGAAGCCATTTCAGCCTCCATCAGCCGGTCGCGCCCAACCTCGCCCGCCGCGAACTGCTGCCGGACCTTCGCCTTCTCATCGTTGGGCAGGCCCGAGACCATCGGGCCCGCCGGGACGAAGAGCCCGGGGATATGCCCGAAGGTCGCCGCAGCTATGATCAGCCCCGGAACGATCTTGTCGCAAACGCCCAGGTACAAGGCGGCGTCGAAGGTGTTGTGCGAGAGCGCGACTCCGGTCGCGAGCGCGATCACGTCGCGGGAGAAAAGCGACAGCTCCATCCCAGTCTGGCCCTGGGTGACGCCGTCGCACATCGCGGGCACGCCGCCTGCCACCTGCGCCGTCGCGCCAGCGGTGCGGGCGGCGGCTTTGATCTGATCGGGATAGTCTTTGAACGGCTGATGCGCCGATAGCATGTCGTTATAGGCCGTAATGATCCCGATATTCGGCGCGGCCTCGGCGATCAGCGCCGCCTTATCCTCGCCCATCGCGGCGTAGGCGTGGGCCTGGTTGCCGCACGACAGATGGGCGCGTTTGACGCCCGCGTCCCGCGCCCGCGCGATCTTGTCCATGTAGGCGGCGCGCGCCGAACTGGAGCGTTCGATGATGCGGTCCGTCACGGCGAGAACAGTGTCGTTCATCTGCATGGGCTCAAACCCTCTTCGGTGAGTCGTATGCGCTCTAGCACCACATGTTAACGCTAACAACAGAAGGATTCCGCCAATATGGGTGCATTGCGTTCCGTGCAACGCGGCATTGCGGGATTGGGCGTACTCGTGCCGCGCGTACCGTCTTATGTGAGCGGAAACCAACGCAACGCACGGATTGAACCCCATGAAAACCCCGCACATCGACCCTATCGACTTCGCCGCCGCCGAAGCCAAAGCCCGCAAGCTCCGCGCGGAGTGGGTGGCATCGCTCTTCGGGCTCAAGCGCAAGAACTGATCTTCCGCTCGACCGGCCTGCGGGTTAGGAGGCGGCATGACCGCCTCCCGTCCCGTTGTCAGACTGAAGCCCAAGACCGACCCCCGCCGGATACGTTTCGGCTTTCCTTGGGTCTATGCGAACGAGCTTGTCACTGACCGCCGCACGAAGGCGATGGCGCCTGGATCGGTCGCGACCCTCGAGGACGCGGATCGCAAGCCGCTCGCGACGGTCACGGTCAACTCTGGCTCGAAGATTATCGCGCGGGTGCTCGACAGCAATCCCGACGCGCGGGTCGATGCGGACTGGCTAAAAGCCAAGATCGCGTCGGCGCTCGATTTGCGGGAGCGGCTTTACGACGCGCCTTTCTATCGGCTGGTCCACGCCGAGGGGGACGGTCTTCCCGGGCTCATAATCGACCGGTTCGGCGACACCCTTGTCATTCAGCCCAACGCCTCCTGGGTGGAGCGCCTTGAAAACGACCTGTGCGCGGCGCTCGTCGCGGTAATGAAACCGGGCACGATCATCAAGAACGCCGGCGGGCGGACGCGCGCGCTGGAAGGTCTGTCAGACGAAGGCGGGGTCCTCCTCGGGGAAGCGCCCGCACTTGTTCCGGTTCCTATGAACGGCGCGACCTATTTCGCTGATGTTATGGGCGGTCAGAAAACCGGGCTCTTCTTCGACCAGCGCCCCAACCACGCCTTTGTGCAGCGGATCGCGAAGGGCACGGACGTTCTTGACGTCTTCTCGCACGTTGGCGGATTCTCTCTCGCCGCAATGGCTGGCGGGGCCAAATCCGCGATTGCTGTCGATGGATCGAAAACCGCTCTTCAATTGGCTGAGAAGGGCGCCGAGGCCGCCCGAGTCGCCAGGGAATACCGCACCATCGAGGGCGACGCTTTCGACGTGATGGCGAGTCTCTCGGAAGAACGACGGGTTTTCGGCACCGTCATCTGCGATCCGCCCGCCTTCGCGCCGTCCAAAAACGCGCTCGATGCGGGGCTCCGCGCCTATGAAAAGGTCGCGCGGCTCTCGGCGCGTCTGGTTGAGCCCGGCGGCACGCTGACGCTCTGCTCCTGCTCGCACGCCGCTGATCTGGCCAAGTTCCGCGCCGCCTGCATTCGGGGTATCGGACGGGCGGGGCGCCGTGCGCAGATCCTCAGAACTGGATTCGCGGGTCCGGATCATCCTCAACATCCGCAGCTCGCGGAAAGCGGCTACCTGAAGTCGATCACCTTTCGGATGGTCGGATGAAGGCCCTGCTCGATGCCTGCGTGCTTTATCCCACGTTTCTGCGGGAGGTGCTGCTTGCTCATGCGCGGCTCGGGTTCTTCGAGCCGCTCTGGTCGCACCGCATCCTTGAGGAATGGGCGCGGGCGGCGGGAAAGACGGGACCGGTGGACCGCGCGATCGCCGATGGCGAGATCGCCACGCTCCGCGCCGCCTATCCCGAGGCGTCCGTCGAGGCGGGCGCGCGGACCGCGCGCCGGTTACATCTGCCCGACCCCGATGACGTTCATGTCCTCGCCGCTGCCGTTGACGGGGCCGCCGAGCGCCTTGTGACGCTAAACCTTAAAGATTTCCCGCGCCGGGCACAGGAGGAGGCGGGCGTCAGGGCAGAGCATCCGGACCCGTTCCTTCTGACATTCTGGAATCAGGACGCCGAAAGAAGTGGAGCGGCAATCGCCGAAGCCCTCGCAACGGCCGGCAGTCATGGATTGGACGTGTCGGACCCGCGCGCCATTCTGAAGCGGGCGCGCTTGCCGCGCTTGGGCAAAGCCTACTCGATTGGCTGACCGGCCGCGCTCCAGCGCGCTTCCAAGACCTCGATCGCTTTGATGCGCTCCTGTGTCTTGGGGTGGCTCATGAGCCAGGCCGGCGCCGCGCCCGCTCGCGCTTGCGTCAGAGCTTCGAGCTTGCTGAAGAGGCTCTTCTGCGGCTCAGTCCCGATCCCTGACTTGACCAAGAGGGCGGAGGCGTAGGCGTCGGCCTCATACTCGTCGGACCGGCTAAGGCGCGCGGCGAGGAGCGTGGTCAGGAAGCTGGCGATATAGACGCCGATAAAGGGAATGAACCGCGAGAGGATCATCGCCAGCGCGGTGCGAAGCGCGTTCTGGCCCGAAAAATCGATCATCCGCCGCCGGGAGTGGCCGAGCGCCACGTGGCCGAGTTCATGAGCGATCACGCTGGCAAGCTCCTCGCCCGTCACCTCGCCGTTCTGATACTTGCGGAAGAATCCCCGCGTGATGAAAATCCGCCCGTCCGGCGCGGCCAGCCCGTTGACCGGGTCGATCTCGTAAACATGGACGCGGATACGGGGCAGGTCGAGCGCCGCCGCCATGCGGTCGGTAAGCCGCTTGAGCCGGGGATCAGCAAGCTCGGTCGACCGTTGGTCCAGCTCACGCTTGGTGCGCCATACCGAAAACCGGTACATGGCCAGAGCGTAGAGCACCGCAAGCAGGATTGGCGTGAACTTCAGCATGCCACGTATATGGGTGCGATGGGTACGCAGGGCAATCTCGCTACGGCCGCGAAAAAAATGCCGCAGGCGCGAAACCTTTTCCACAGTTCCGCGTTAGGCGGACGGTGAGCAGCATGATGACAAAGAAATACCGAGTAGATTGGCGCACGGACGCCCAATTAATCGATGACGCATTGCGGCGGGCGCATCCGCTCACGCCATGTGAAAACAAAATTGAATTCAGGGAGTTGCTGGACGACCTTCGTTCGAGAGGCGATCAGCCCTGCGAAAATCCGATCATCCCAAGACGCGCATCCCGCGCGACAGACCCTCAAGCGTGAGCGGCACCATCCGCTCGGGTTCGATGATCTGACGGACCATTCCGATGGACTGAGTGTACTGCCAGTGCCGCTCAGTCACGGGATTGATCCACAGGAAGTCCGGCCAATGGGCGCGGGCGCGCCGGAGCCAAACTTCGCCGGATTCCTCGTTCCAGTGCTCGTTCGCGCCGCCGGCGATCGCGATCTCGTAGGGCGACATCGAGGCGTCGCCCACGAAGATGCACTTGTGCTGTGCGCCGTAGGTGTTGAGAACGTCCCAGGTCGGCGTTCGCGCGTCCCACCGCCGCGCGTTCTCGCGCCAGACGCCTTCATAAAGGCAGTTGTGGAAGTAGAAATGGGTCAGGTGCTTGAATTCGCTCCTCGCGGCTGAGAACAACTCCTCAACCATGCGGATATGCGGGTCCATCGATCCGCCGACATCGAGAAACAGGACTACGCGGACGGCGTTGTGCCGCTCGGGCCGGGTTTTGACGTCGAGGTAGCCCTGCCGCGCGGTGGCCGAGATCGTGCCGTCAAGGTCCAGCTCGTCCGCCGCGCCCTCCCGCGCCCATTGCCGGAGCCGTTTGAGCGCCACCTTGATGGTTCGCGTGCCGATCTCGACCTGATCGTCGAAATCGCGAAACGCCCGCTTGTCCCAGACCTTGACCGCGCGCTGATGCCGCGAGCCGTCCTGGCTGATGCGGACGCCCTCCGGATTGTACCCATAGGCGCCGAAGGGCGAGGTTCCGGCGGTGCCGATCCATTTGCTGCCGCCTTGGTGGCGGCCCTGCTGCTCGCGCAGCCGCTCCTTAAGCGTCTCCATCAACGCGTCGAATCCGCCAAGCGCCTCGATCTCCGCCCTTTCAGCCTCGGTTAGATGACGCTCCGCCATCTTCCTCAGCCAATCCTCCGGCAGATCGAGCGCTTCGAGCACTTCAGCTTCGGTCAGCGTTTCGATCCCACGAAAGCTTTCGGCGAAGGCGCGGTCGAAACGGTCGATTTGCGCCTCGTTCTTCACCAGGCATGCGCGGGCAAGATAGTAGAATCCGTCCACGTCATAGGTGACCAGCCCGGCCTGGAGGCCTTCGAGGAACCCCAGGAATTCGCGCAGGGACACCGGAACGCCATGCCTTCGAAGCGTGTCGAAGAACGGCAGGAACATCAGGTCACGAGCCTCTCGAGGAGGATCGTGATCAGACCGCCGAGGATGATGAAGGCAATGCCGTATCCGGCGGCGTATTGCGCCATATCCAGTCGGGTACCGTTCCGCCGCTTCGCGGCGCGAATGCCCATCGCGATGCCCAGGATCAGAAACGCCAGGATGATCATATCGCGCCGCCGGTCCGTGTTCGGGGCGAGATGGCTTCGATATCGGCCAGCCGATCCTTGATCGTCTCCGGCGCCCCAAATCCGTAGCGCGCCCAGCCGACGGCCTCCTGCTGAACGCGCTCGGAGTCTTCGGTCTCGCCCTTCAGCATCAGCGCCTCAGCTTTCACCATGAGCATAAGCGACAGGAGCGCCGCATGTTCGGACCGCGTCACCACGGGCAGGCTTTGATCGACGAGTCCAATGGCGATGTCCGCGCGCCCCGCCGACAGTTGGAAAGCGGCCAGCTGCATCGCCACGTGCGCTTCCTGGACCGCGGTGTCCGGACGGTTCTGGTAGATACGGCCCGCTTTCAGGAACAGGGCGAGCGCCTCGCCGGGATCGTCCTGCAAAACAAGCCTGCCGAGCACATAATAGGAGAACGCCAGGCGGGTGTCGTTGGAACCGTAGGCCACCGCGAGATCGACCGCCTGCCTAGCGGCGCGAAGCCGCGCGGAACGGGAGAAGCGGGGCAAAGCGGCCGTGTCGATCGCGCGATCCCAGGTTTCCGAGGACCGGATCCGCGCGACCGACGCTGCCGACCCACCCGTCGGGTTAATCCGCCGTAGGATGCCGGGCAGGCGCGCGGCCACCTCGGCCTCGGTCATACCGTTTCGCAATGCGGGGTCGTAATAGGCCCGCAAGATCAGCATGTCATAACCCGTCAACACGGTGTGGAAGTTGTCGTCATTGAAGATCGACTGGCTCAGCCGATAGACATCGTTCACCGGGCCGAGCGCCTGGCTGATCTCCTCATGCAGACAGTCGCGAATCTCCTGCGGGCTCACGTCGTGGGGCAGAAAGACGGCCATGCGGGAGCGCTCGGTCAGGCGGTTCCAGAACGTCTCTGGATCGTTCCGGCGCTGCCGGTACTCGGCCCAGCTTGAGACATTCGGGCGCACGAAACACGCAGCGGAGGGAGCCGCCGCCTGGATCTGCGCCCGACGCACGGGTTCGACTGTGATATTGGCGTCCTGGGTATCCGGCACCTGGCGGATGTCGATCCGGGCCTCGGTTCGAAGGCGCTCCAGCAAGCGCGACAGGTCGGCGGCGAGGCTGGGCGCTTGCGCATTTGTCACGCGGACGGTGATGGGGCCTTCGAACCGGGTGAGCGCCGGCATGGAGACGCCGTTTTCAAGAACGAAGGACAGCTCCATGAAATCGCTTGCGATTTGTTCGTTGCTTAGCCGTGAGGGCAGGGGCGCGGGCGTCGCGAAGGTTTTCATCGGTGGCAGAGCGAGCTCCATCTCGGCCCTGCGGGACGTTTCGGGCGCGGCACAGGCGGCGAGCGCGGCGGCGGCTATGAGAAGAGTGAGGAGTCTCATGACGGACGCGCGTATTTTATGAACGGCGTCACTTCACCGATGCGGTCGTAAAGGCGACGGGCCTCGGCGTTGAAGTCCTGGGTCAGCCAGTAGACGGAGGGCGCGCCCGCCTCATCGGCCGCCGCATAGACCGCCTCGATCAGAGCCCTGCCAACACCATGTCCGCGCACCTCCGGGTCGGCGTAGAGGTCTTGCAGATAGCAGGTGTTCTCGATGCGCCAGCCGTGCCGGTGAAAGATGTAATGCGTAAGGCCGCAGGGAGAGCCGTCCACCTCGGCGATCAGCCCGTGGAAATCCTGCGGATCATCGCCGAGCAGCCGCTCGAAATAGGTCATGTAGATCGCCTCCGGCAGGTCGGTCTCATAAAACGCGAGATAGGCGCGCCAGAGCCGCCGCCATTCGGCCTCGTCCGACCGCTGCAAAGGACGTATGGAAACCGTCACGTCCGCCCCCGCGCCATGAAGGCGAGACGCTCGAAGAGCGCCACATCCTGCTCGTTCTTCAGAAGAGCGCCGTGCAGGCGGGGGAGCGCGTCGGATCCGTCACGACGCAGGTCCTCGGGATCGAGATCTTCGGTGAGGAGCAGCTTGAGCCAATCCAGAACCTCTGAGGTCGATGGTTTCTTCTTCAATCCGGGCGTCTCGCGCACCTCGTAGAACTGGGTGAGCGCGGTTGTCAAAAGCCGGTCTTTAATGTCCGGGAAGTGCACCTGAACGATGGTTTTCAAGACCTCCGGATCGGGGAACCGGATGTAGTGAAAGAAACAGCGCCGCAGGAAGGCGTCGGGCAGCTCTTTCTCGTTGTTGGAGGTGATGACGACGATCGGGCGGTGCCTCGCCGCGACCGTCTCGCCGGTCTCGTAGACATGGAACTCCATGCGGTCGAGTTCCTGAAGAAGATCGTTCGGAAACTCGATATCGGCCTTGTCGATCTCGTCGATCAGAAGGACGACCCGTTCGTCGGCCTCGAAGGCCTCCCAAAGCTTGCCACGTTTGATGTAGGCGGCCACGTCATGGACCTTGCCCTCGCCAAGCTGGCTGTCGCGCAACCGGCTGACGGCATCGTATTCATAGAGGCCCTGCTGCGCCCGCGTGGTCGATTTCACGTGCCATTCGATGATCGGCGCGCCCAGTGATCCGGCGACCTGACGCGCAAGTTCGGTTTTGCCGGTGCCGGGCTCTCCCTTGACCAGCAGCGGCCTTTCGAGCGCGATCGCGGCGTTGACGGCGACCGCCAGATCGTCGGACGCGATATACGCGTCTGTTCCCTCGAATCTCATGAACGGCGCGCGTCCTTTTCCGGTTTGGGCAGGGCAGGGTAGCCCGGTCAATTCTTCGCTTCAAGCGCGCCGATAGCCTAGTGACAACCCCTTGATGATGCGCTAAACGCCGCCGCATGAGGAGCCGGATGGCTGAGCGCTTATCAGTATTCCCGTCGTCCGGGGAGTTCAGCGAATGATAAAAAAGGGGAACGACATGAAGGCTGAGGTTTTCCTACCGGACGACTATCGCCCCGCCGAAGACGAACCATTCATGAACGAGCGTCAGCTCGAATACTTCCGCCGCAAGCTGTTGAATTGGAAGGGCGAGCTTCTTGACGACAGCAAGGGCACGATCACCGAGCTTCAGAACTCGACCCGCAACATTCCCGACATTGCCGACCGCGCGAGCGAAGAGACCGACCGCGCGCTCGAGCTTCGGACCCGCGACCGCCAGCGCAAGCTTGTGGCCAAGATTGACTCCGCGCTGCGCCGGATCGACGAAGGCGAATACGGCTATTGCGAGGACACCGGCGTGCCCATCTCGCTCAAGCGGCTGGACGCGCGCCCCATCGCCACCCTTTCCCTCGAAGCACAAGAACGGCATGAACGCCGCGAGAAGGTTCATCGCGACGACTGAACCGCTTCGCTGCCAATCTCGGGCCCGCCGTTTCGGCGGGCCTTTTCATTTGGAGTCTCGGGTTCAGACAATGCGCCCCTGCCGCCCGCCCCGGCGGGTATTCGGGAGAAGCGCCTTCCGCTCGGGAAGCTGGTCCATGATTTCGCGACGTTCCTCCGGCGTTCGGCGGCCCCATCCAGCGATCTCGTCGCCGGTGCGGTAGCAACCGATGCAGATCCGCGCCTCCGGGTGCAGGACGCAGATCTTGATGCAGGGGCTCTCCACCTCGTCGCGTTTCCAGACGCCGTCGTCCATCATGACCCTTCCAGATGCGCAAGCCTGTCCAGCGCGCCCTGCAAGATATAACTCGCCGCGACGTGGTCGATCACCTCGCTGCGACGTTTTCGCGTCGTATCCGCCTCAAGAAGCGCTCTTTCTGCCGCAACGGTGGAAAGGCGCTCGTCCCAAAACGCGATTGGCATGTCGCGCGCGCTGTCGAAGTTGCGGGCGAAGGCGCGGGTCGACTGGCAGCGCGGGCCTTCGCTGCCGTCCATGTTGCGGGGCAGGCCAAGAACGAGACCGGCGATATCGCGCGCCGCAACGATCTCGCCGAGCCGCGCGGCGTCCTGGGTGAACTTCCTGCGCCGGATCGTCTCGAGCGGCGTCGCCACCTGGCGCCTTGCGTCGGAGACGGCGACGCCGATGGTCTTCTCGCCGTAGTCGAGCCCGGCCAGCGCGGTGCCCGGGGGCAGGGCGCGGGCGAAATCGGCGATGTCCTCGTGGATCACTCGGCCACCCCGAGCGCTTCCGCCGCCGGGCGGACCGCGGCGAGCCCCGCGGGATCCTCGGCGAAATACTTCTGCGCCTCGGCCCAGACCGCCGCGGCGCGGTCGGTTTCGCCGAGCTGGCCGAGGGAGTTGATCAGCATGACCCATTTCTCCGGCGGGCCGCCGATGGAGGCCAGCTCGTCCGACAGCCGCGTGACCATGCCGTCGATCATCGCGGCCCGGTCCTCGTCATCCATCTCGGCCGCGGCGGCGATGTCGTCGGCGGTCGGGCCGGGCAGGGCGGCCGGAGCCGTGCCGGCGTCATAGGCGATCGGGTCGGTCAGCCCGGCCTGGGTCGCCGCCCGGTCGATCATCGCGACGGCCTCCGGGTACTGGGCGAACACGCTCTGCGCCTCGCCCCAGATCCGGCGCGCGTTTTCGCTGTCGCCCTGGACGGCGAGCGCACCGATCAGCTGCGCCCACTCGGCCGGCGTGCCGCCGTCCTCGGCCAGCCGGTCCATCAGCCGGGCGACGGCCTCCTGCCCATGCGGGTCGGCCGCGGCCGCGGGGTCGGGGGCGGGCGTGGCCGGCGCGGGGGCGTCCGGATCGAAGGCGAGCGGATCGCTGAGGCCTGCGTTCGCCGCGGTCTCGTCGATCAGCGCCCTCGCCTCGGGGATCTCGGCGAAGACGGCCTGCGCCTCGCCCCAGATGCCGCGGGCCCGCTCGGTGTCGCCGAGGATCGCCAGCGCGCCGATCAGCTGGGCCCATTCCTGCGCCGTGCCGCCCTCGGTGGCGAGCCGTTCCATCAGCCGGTCGACCATGCCCTGGACGAACGCGCCGCGCTCCGCGTCGGTCATGTCCGCGGCCGCGTCCATGTCTTCGAGCGTCGGGCCGGCGAGCGGTGCCGCGGCCCGGGCGGCCGGCGGGGTGTAGTCGACCCCGGCCATCGCGGCGAGCTGGCCGATCTGGCCGCGGATCGGCTCGACCCAGGGTTCGCCCGCATGCGAGCTTTCAAGCAGGTCGCGCCAGATCGGGAAGGCGAGGTCGGGCCGGTCGTTCTGGCCGTACATCAGCCCCACGTAGTAGAGCGCGATCGGGTCGCCTGGGTCGATCTCCAGCGCCAGTTTCACCGCCGTCTCGGCTTCGGGCGAGACCCGGCCGTGGGCGGCCAGCACCATCAAATCGGCGTATTGCGTGTAGTCGTCGGCAGCGGCCTCTGCGCCCTTGATCTCGATCACCCGCGCCATCGCCTGGTGGGCGGCGCGGTAGTTGCCGAGCGCCGCCTCGTGCTGGGCGAGCAGCTTCTGCCCCTCGAGGTCGCCCGGGCGGTCCGCCAGCGCCACCCGGAGCTTGTCGACCATCTCGATGTAGTCTGGGGGCGCTTCCGGCGGCGGGCCGGTCCAGTGCGGCAGATCGGCCTCGAGCGCGGCCTGGGTCGGCCGGCTTTCGCGGGCGGTTTCGGCCGCCGCCTTGCGCATTTCGAGCGGCAGATCCGGCGTACCGGGGGCGCCGGCGAGGCTGTAGAGCCAAATCCCGCCACCGAGGATCACCGCCGTAGACAGGGCGAGCACCGCCCAGGTCAGCGTCGGCGGGGCGCTGGCCGACCCGGTCTCGCCGCGGGCCTTGCGGTCGGCTTCCAGCAGACGGCGCGAGGTTTCGACCCGGGCGCGTTCGGCCTCTTCCTCGCCGATCACGCCGCGGGCCACGTCACGGTCGAGCTCGCTCAACTGGTCGCGGTAGACCTGGACGTCGTAGGCGGCATTGTCCGCGGCCGCGCCGCCCCCTTGGCCGGTCACGAGCGCGCGGCCGATGATGGCGATTGTGGCAACCGCCGTGGCGGTGGCGATGATCCAGAAACCCAGCATGGGTCCTCCCGGGAGAATGGCCTCCTTCCTCTAATGGATTGCACCGCCCGGCAAAACCCCCCGCGACGCCGCTCCCCGGCCCGGGCGCGGAAAGTTGATCGCCCTTTGACGAGGCGGGTGCCGGTGCGGCGGTCCGC
This sequence comes from Paracoccaceae bacterium, assembly GCA_030066855.1. Classification (GTDB taxonomy): domain Bacteria; phylum Pseudomonadota; class Alphaproteobacteria; order Rhodobacterales; family Rhodobacteraceae; genus Kangsaoukella. The sequence continues at coordinate 31,083 of JASJAU010000023.1, forward strand.
GGCCCCCCGGTCCCCGCCCGGCCGATCGAGTCTTGCCTCAAGTCACCGCATCTTCCCCCTTCATCTTGGGCCAAATACTCCG
>JASJAU010000109.1 GCA_030066855.1 Paracoccaceae bacterium
CGCCCCTTCCGTCAGCCGTATCATCTCCGATCTTGAGGAGGACTTGGGGGTTCGGCTTTTCAATCGAACCACGCGGCACGTATCCTTGACTGAAGCGGGCGAAGAGTTCCTCACCCGCGGCAGCCTGATATTGGAAGAATGGGAGTCGCTCCGGGATCACACCGCGTCCACGCACTCGTCTCCTAAGGGGCGTCTTCGCGTGTCGAGCGCTTTGGCATTCGGGACCGAAAGGATCGCACCCCTCGCAGCGAGGTTCCAAGACCGATACCCCGAGGTGAAGATCGAGCTGCATATCTCCAATCGCAAGGTCGATCTCGTCTATGAAAGGTTCGACGTCGCGATCCGGATTGGAGGGCGCGAAGGCCTTGACGACAGTTCGATGATGGCCCGACGCATTCATTCTCAACACCAGATCTTCGCGGCGACACCCAGCTATATTGAGCGGTTTGGAGTTCCCGAAGATCTAGAGGGGCTGAGCCAGCACAGGTTGATCAAGCAGGTGAGCGGAAGCTGGGGGGCCACAAGCGAGCTTCTCGTTGAAGAAGAGAAGGTGCCCTGGCGCCTGCCAGATGACTTTGTGGTCAATGCTCCCACGGGCGCAAGGAGCGCCGTGCGAGCGGGAAGCGGGATTGCTTTAGTCGCAGAGTATCTGGTGAGAGAGGACCTTGCCGCCGGACGCCTGGTTCGCGTTCTTCCAGAAGTTCGAACAACGGACCAGCCGATCTACGCTGTCTTCGCGCATCGCGACTACGTGGCCGCCAAGATCCGGACGTTCGTGGACTTCCTGGTCGACGAGCTCAAAGAATAGCGGCGGTGAGGAAGTCGAGCGCCCGCGCCCGCTTTGGGCTCGGAACCGCCGTTCGCTGCACCTGATTTGAACGTCCGCTTTGGGCTCTTAGGAGACATCTGACGCAATCCGTCAGGTTCTGACCTTCTCCAGGCGGTGTGAATACCGCTCTGCGGACTTGACTGTCTCTGGGTTTGCGGTGGGGCAAAGGCGAAAAAGGTGCGGTGGTCCTCCGAAAAACGTGGTTTGTCGCAGTGATTTTGATCCGATGAGATCACCGGCCCGTAGAGCTCGGTACATTCTGGATCAGGAGGACCACCAATGAACAAATTCGCAAAAATCGCCGCCTGCGCGGCATCCGCTGTGACCTTTGCTTCTGCCGCAAGCGCGGACTCGATCGTCGACATCGCTGTCGCTGATGAGCGGTTTTCGACCCTCGTGGCTGCTGTGACCGCAGCCGGCCTGGCGGAAACGCTCGCGGGTCCGGGCCCTTTCACGGTTTACGCGCCGATCAATGACGCGTTTGCCGCACTGCCCGAAGGCACTGTTGAGACACTCTTGCAGCCCGAGAACAAGGATCAGCTGACAAACGTTCTCCTTTACCATGTCGATGATCGCAACCTCGCTGCGAACATGATCCCGGGCGGCTCGAACTTCTTCAAGCCCATCCTGGCGACCGAGCGCCTTTGCATCACGAATGACGCCGCTGGGGTGTCGATTGCTGACGGAACCGGCGAAAGCGCGAACGTGATCATTGCAGACATCAAGGCTGACAACGGCGTCATTCACGTCATCGACAAAGTCCTTCTGCCGGGCACGCGTCCTGCCTGTGGGTAAGAGATGTAAACCTCACGGAATCGAGTGAGACCGTGAGTACTGTATGAAGAGGCCCCCGACACGCAGTCGGGGGCCTTCTTTCGGTGAATGGGGATACGTCAAGCGGGAACGCTTCCATTCGAAAACCGCGGTAAGCCTCGAACGTCTGTTTTGCGGACAATTCCGCCATTCAAAACAGGGTCCGCCGCTCTTCAGCCATATCAGTAACGGTAGATGACTCGGATCAAAGCGCAGACCACCAAGAAGCTGTGAAGTCTGTCAAATGGAGCTTGCCGGATTCTTTGTGACGCTGGGCGTCCTCTTCTTGGCTGGGCTGGCGGCTGATGAGCTTGGCCGGGTCACGCGACTGCCCCGCGTCACCCTGCTTTTGCTACTTGGCATGGCGGCGGGAAGCTCCGGTTTCGGATTGGTGCCCGATGAGGTCGCACAGTGGTTTGATGAGCTGTCCGTTGTGGCTTTGACAATGGTGGCTTTCCTGCTCGGAGGGTCGTTGTCTCGAAAGAACCTGGCTGCGCATGGCCGCGCGATTCTCTCCATCTCGCTTTCTGTGGTCTTCTGCACGATCGTGATCGTAACTTTCGGACTTATTGCGGCTGGACTGCACCCGGGTCTTGCGTTGGTTCTTGGCGCCGTGGCCACGGCGACCGCGCCGGCTGCGATGACGGATGTCATCCACCAGTCGGGAATCGAGAATGGCTTCACCGACACGCTCAAGGGCATCGTCGCCATCGATGATGCTTGGGGTCTGATTGTGTTCAGCATCGTCCTGGTTTTGGTTGATCAAGCCAACGGATGGAGCGGCGTCCTTTCGGGAGCGCTCTGGGACCTGGGCGGCGCGATAGTGCTGGGAGCTGCGATCGGAGTGCCCGCATCCTTCCTGACGGGGCGATTGCAGCCCGGAGAACCACTGCAAGCCGAAGCAATTGGGATCATGTTTCTCACCGCAGGTCTCGCACTTTGGCTAGAGGTGTCATTTCTGGTGGCTGGCATGACAGCCGGAGCATTGGTTGCGAACTTCGCGCGGCACCATGATCGAGCATTCCATGAAATCGAACACATCCAGTGGCCGTTCATGATCCTGTTCTTCTTGCTGGCGGGAGCGCTGCTGGAAGTGGAAACGCTGCGCCTGCTTGGATGGGCGGGCGTGCTGTTCTTGGTGCTTCGGACTGCATCGCGCTTCCTTGGGGGCCTGATTGGCGCGCGATTTGGAGGCGCGCCTCGGAGAGAGTGGCACTGGTACGGGCCGGCGTTGCTCCCGCAAGCGGGCGTTGCTGTAGGTATGGCGCTTGTCGCGAGTCAGAAGTTTCCTGAATGGGCGGCTGCCATAATGGCGTTCACGATCGCTAGCACGGTCGTTTTCGAAATCATCGGTCCGCCAATTACGATGGCTGCCATTCGCCGGATTTCAGAAGAGGGGTAGTTCCACGGCAACCAATAAGCAGTCTTGCCTTGCTGCATAAGGTCCGATTTTGACTGATGCAGTGACGCGGCCAATGTCATCGGCTGCCGAGCAACGGAATGACCGCTTTGCGGACAAGGCGGACTCTGTCATCAGCCGTGTGCTCTCGACCAGCTTTCCAGCCAAAGTGCCGCATGGTCACGAGAGGGAGCCGCCCGCACTGCATACATGCGGGCGGTGCCGGGTGTCTATCCTTATTGCCAGCCGACGATTGCTTAGTTTGTGCAGATCTCGCCGGCATAACGGAGGGTCACGAGGCCGGTGTTTGTGTCGGCCACGCCGTCGTTCATCAGTTTGCCGCTGGCGCCGTTGAAGGCGCCAGTGCCGCCATCAATCGTGTAGACGGTGGCCATGTGAAAGACGCCATCCTGCCCCGGCACCGGCGTCCAGACCGCCTTGTCCGTTGTCTTCAGCGAGCCGCGCCCGAAGGTCACGAAGTCATGCGCCAGATCGAGCTCCACCTTGCCGTCGTCACCTGCGGATTGACCCGTCAGCACGGCGCGGGTCGCCCCGGCAAGGTCGCCACTGACATTGCCCAGGACATTCACGGGCTCTCCGCCCACGACTGTGGCGTCGATTGTGCCGGCAACTGGACGGCAATCCGCCAGCGCGAGCTGTGGAAGGACAGTGATTGCGATGGCTCCGGCCACGAGGTTGCGTGTTCTCTTCGTATGCATGGTTGTCTCCTTTTGTGCTTCTAGCGACCCTCGTCGCCTTGCAGGGACAACCTTTGATGATCGCGCGTTCTCGCGCTTTGAGTTTTTCTTCGGAAGTTCTTCAGATTCGTGGTCTGCTCGGTTCCAGCGATTGAAACGGGCCCAAAATCGGAATGAAGTATCTCTCCAATAATCGCGAGATAAACGTCGGGGCGCGAACGGTGTTCCAAGGCCCTGATCCGCTTCACGTCGAACCGCAGGTGTTCGATCTGATCCTCTATCTCGTCGAGAACCGCAATCGCGTGGTGGACAAGGATGAACTGCTCGCCCGCGTCTGGAAGGGGAGAGTTGTATCCGATGCGACGATCGCTTCGCGCCTTAACGCGGCCCGTCGGGCTCTCGGCGATGACGGGCGCCGACAGGAAGTCATTAAGACCCTTTCCCGACAAGGGTTCAGGTACGTGGCCTCAGTGAGGGTCGAGGGGGACACGATTGGCCGGCCTGCAATTGCGGTGCTGCCCTTCGTGCTGGTCGAAGGTGATGACCGTGACGATCACCTTTCTCGCGGACTGGCTGATCAACTTGCGGCCGCGCTTGGACAGGCCGCCTGGTTTGATGTTCGGGACACGGCCGCCTCGTTCGCGCCCGAGGTGAGTGAGCTATCGCCATCAGAGATCGCCGACAGGCTCCAAGTCGGATACCTCGTCATGGGCGTGCTGCAATCGACAGCGGAAGAGCTGAGGCTTGCCGTTCGTCTTGTTGATCCGGCTGATGGCCGGCAGGTCTGGTCAGGAAGTCTCGAGGGATCGAGGTCGGACATCTTTGGGATTCAGGATCGGATCGCGTCCCGGCTTCTTGGCGAGATCGAGCCCCGCCTTCGGAGACTTGAGCTCCAGCGCAGCGAGAGCCATCACGGCAATTACTCAGCCTTCGACCACTATCTGCGGGCTTCGGACATCCTGCGCCCCATGGATCTTCCGGCAATGCGCGCGGCTTGCTTCGAGCTCGACAAAGCTGTTGAGGAGTTCCCCGATTATGCGGCGGCGCACGGCATGCGGGCTTGGATAGCGACGCTGCTGCTACCCCAGGGACAACGTGTAGATGCGAAGGCCGAACTCGAGAGGAGCCGCCTTGCGGTTTCAAAAGGCAGCTTCGATTGCGACGCGCTTGCGATGGGAGGTTATTCGCTCGGGTTCTTTGACCGGCATCCGCTAACCGGGCTGGACTATGTTCGCCGCGCGCTTGCCATCAATCCAAGTTCATCCCGGGCGCATGATCACGCTGGATGGCTGCTGCTGTATTCGGGCAGTCCAGGCGAAGCGCTTGAACACTTCGACCGGGGGCTCGCGCTTTGCCCGCTGGATGAGTTTGGATTCCGCATGCTGACGGGACGCGCGTTCGCCCGCCTTTATCGACATGATTACCGGGGAGCCATCGAAGATGCGCGCCGCGCCCATGCCGTCGCGCCGGACTACACAGTATGCCATCGCGTTCTGATTGCGGCATTGGCTCACAACGATCAAATGAAAGCCGCCCGCTCAGCATTGAAAGAGCTTCTAAAGATCAATCCCCGACTTTCGGTCGCGCGCTATGCCAAAGAAACCCGTTTTGAAGGCCCGCAAGACCGGGAAACGCTGTTCTCAGGACTGAGGCTCGCCGGAATGCCGTAGAGGCCGCCAATTGATAGTCGCCTTCGCTCTAGGAAGGTTGAAAGTCATAAGGCGAGCGGCCCAAAGTACGTGCATGACCAAGCAAGCCCAAAGGATCATCGCATTTGCTTGCCTCTTGCAGTCGCACACAGCTGCAAACGCCTCAGAAATGACGTGCATCCATCCAGAACGTCCCAATCATACGTACGGGATGAATGGCGGTCAGGGTTTCTACACCTGGGATGATCACGAGATCGAACGCTTTTGGGCTCTAAAGTGCGATGAGCAACGCGACGGCTCTGCAACCTGCCACAGATCGCAGAACTATGGCGAGCGTGGCACTAGTGTGATGATCTTCCGAATGCTCCCAGACGGGAGCCTGATCGAAAGCGCATACTGGGCCGTGCTCAATGCGAGCCGTGTCAGCGTTACTCCGGGTTTCGTTTGCGATACACAAGGCGAATGACCGCTTCGCGGACATTACTGGCGTTTATGTCGCCCTACGGCGCATCAAAGTGTCATTGATGGATCGCCGTTGCCAATAGAACTCTCCGCCAACATCGTCGGTGCGCACTTCAAATCCCAGCTTTTCAAGGACTTTCATCAACTTGGGGTTCGGTGTCGCACAATCTCTGGCTAGCGCGATCCATTCTATGGCGGCATATTTCTGCTTGAGCGCCACTCTTTCAATTACGTCTATCAGGACCGGCAAGACGCCCTCTCCGCCTCGTTCAACGACTGCAAGTTTGACTTTTAGAACATTTGCTTGAGTAGAGAACTCGGCCAAGACCTCGGCATCACCGACAGATATGACTATCGGTTGGCCGGTGACGGCAAAGCGCTTGATGTCCTCCTGAGACACGAGCTCGTCAGGCTCGAAGCCCTCGATCAACATCATTCGTTGCATCTGTTCACGTCCCGCCGCTTGCGGCCAATCCTACTGCAGCGGTTAAGGACAAGCCAATCTGCTCCACACGCAAGCGCCACCGTCCGCTTCGGGCTCGTAGCAGTCATCTGACGGTTTCAGTTGGTTTGACCTCTCAGAAGCTCGTGAAACACCTCCTCGTCGAAGCCCAATTCCTTCGCAGAAAATCGCACATTGGTTTTGCACCCTACCGTTCGGGAAAACGCTTTGTACCTCATCCCACGCACGCTAGCCTGAGGAAGGATTAATTGGGGGATTTG
>JASJAU010000110.1 GCA_030066855.1 Paracoccaceae bacterium
CACTTTGCAACAGCAGCAAGACCAAATGACGAGCGCCCTTGGCTCTTCGCAAAGCCCTAAAGAACCACGCAATTGGGAGAGAAATGCATGCAAAGACAATCCACATTCACGATCTCGCTCGCCGCCGCGCTGACCCTCGGAAACATGGCGGTCGCCGAAACAGAGCTCGACATCAAGTTCGCTGGAGCACTTGAATTTGGCGAGGACGGCACGCTCTTTGTTGGCGATAATTACAGCGGCGCCATCTACGCGTTCGAGATGCCCTCGACAGCCGGCCCCGAGCAGATCATGCCTAGCTCGATTGCCAATATTGACGCCAAGATTGCCGAACTGCTCGGCGTCGGCATCGGCGCCATCGAGATCAACGACATGGCAGCCCACCCGGTGAGCAGAGACCTTTATATCTCCGTCACGCGCATCGGGAGCTCTGCGTCGCAGCCCGCGCTCATCCAGGTCACGCAGGATCAGCAGATCAATTTGGTGGATCTTGCCTCCTTCAACTTCCAGAAGCAGGAGTTGCTCGAGTTCCCAGAGGGTGAAACGACTTTTGGCGTGCGCGGCCTGGGGCCCATGGGCCCTCTCGCGCGGGATGTCGCAAAGGGTGAAATTCCGCTGCGCACACTGGCGATCATGGATATGGAATACTATGACGGCGAGCTCTTCGTCGCGGGCGTGGCCCATGACAACTTCCTGTCGTCCCTTCGCCGGATCGTCTATCCGTTCGACAGCACGCAGAGCATCACCAATGTAGAGATGTACCACATCACCCATGACCAGTACGAAAGCCGTGCGCCGATCAGGGCCATGTCCGTGCAAGAGATCGATGGAAAGCCTCAACTGGTGGCCGCCTATACCTGCAGCCCTATCGTGCTGGTGCCGCTCGAGGACATTCAGGACGGTGCGAAGATCTCTGCAAACACAATCATCGACTACGGCAACGGTCAGCCGCTCGATATGATCCCGCTCCAGATGCAGGACCAGACGATGCTGTTTGTCACCAATGACAGCCGGTCACCGCAGGTTATTCCCGTGGCCGGGCTACAAGGTGCGAAGGTGGTCGACCACAATGACTTCGAGCGTGGCGGCAAGCTGGACCTGCACCCGGTCATGCCCTACGGGCCCATCGGCAAGACTATTATGTTCGACGGCATCTCGCTGCACATGACACTTGTTGGCGATAGCTTCCTCGCCTCGATTACGCGCGATGGTTACACCGGCAGCCTGAACCTGGATACCAACCCGACCTTCTTCCCCAACCGCATCCACAACATGCGGGCGGAGTTCGACTTCCCGCAGTACAAACCAAATCCGTCTCGGATGCAGTGAAGACGATGGGTCGAAGTATCAACAACTGGGTCGCCATTCTATTGGCGACCCTGCTTACAGCCATGATGATGAGTTCACCTACCCAGGCTGAGGGTTTGGTGCTTCCGCAGAACGAGGCCGAGCCGATCTCTTTATCACTGCCTGAAGGCGTGACAGCGACGAAGCACCCGTCGGGTCAGTTTCAGGTCTTTGTAGGCACCACAAAAACCTGCTGCGAAGGTCGCACTTCGATTGCAGGTCGCTACGCAATGACCAACGATGTCCTCTCGTTTTCGCCTGCTTTCGGCTTCGATGCCGGCCAAGACTATGTCGCGCGCATTCGAACAGCACATGGCGATGCGTTCATACCGTTTCGAATTCCTTCTGTTACTGCAAACGTTCCGGCTGTTGTGACGGAAATCTTCCCAAGTGGAGATACGCTGCCAGAAAATACCCTGCGCTTTTACATCCACTTCTCCGTGCCGATGAAACCTCATGTGGCCTTCGACTTCATCAAGCTTCGCGATGCTTCTGGCACCGTCGACGACGCCGCATTCATGCGATTCAAGCAAGAGCTTTGGAACGAAGACAGGACCCGCCTGACCATCCTTATCGATCCTGGCCGCATCAAGCGCGAGGTCGCGACCAATGTGGAGCTAGGCCCTGCCTTACTGACCGGTAAGCGCTACATGCTCGAAATCAAGGCAGGCTGGCCCTCCGCCGACGGGACGTCAGTTCTGCCGGCGTTCAAAAAGGCGTTCCTTGTGTCCAACGCCTTGCGTACGCGTCCAGATACACGGCTATGGACCGCCAAGGCGCCCTGCGCGGGCACACGAGGGTCGCTCACAATCACCTTTGATCGCGCCCTCGACCGTCATCTCCTAACCAGGGCACTTCGCTTGGAAACTGGAACAATGAATAGCGTCCACGGTACAATCGAAATCGGTGACGAAGAACACACCTGGAAATTCACGCCGCTTCAACCGTGGCCCGCAGAAGAATTGCATCTGGTCGCAGATCCCGCGCTTGAAGACGTCGCCGGGAACAACTTCCACGATCTGCTGGACCACATCGCAGGATCGCAGAGCAGTAATACGCCTTCAACCCAACTTCCGATCAGGATCCGTGAATGCGCCGGATAATGCAGACCACAATGCTGCTTGATCCTGAGGGACGCCTTAGTTCGCCACAGCGACCCCGGCGCGCGACTCATCAACACTCAACTTGAAGCCAGAGCTTACAACAAGCGGATGCAGGCTATGGATGTGCAGCCGCCTTTTCAGAGCTCTGCCGCCTGGTGTTAGGATGTTCAATCGGTGCTGTCAGACGGATTTTTTTGATGGGATTGGGTCTCTTCCACCCTTTCCCGCCCTCTTCTTGAAATCGAGGATACAAATATTCTGTTCTAAAGGGGTCCTGGCCCTTCAGAGCGCCACGGAGATTGGCACTCGAGCGGCTTTAGGCTCACAGACCGGTTTCCTCTGACGCCCTCCGCTGACACTACCCTTGACCTCAAGTAAACTTGAGGTGTTAGACACGAGATCCAATCCAAATCATTAGATGATTCAGGCGATGATCTACCACGTGACAGCGAGTTTCCGAGAAGACGCAGCGACTGAGTTCCTTGCCATGCTAACGGACGGCACCATCTCCAAACAACGGCCTGACGGACCTGAATTGGTGGCTTCCATGGAGCGCGCTGTCGTCAATGATAAAGGCGATGTGGAGTGGAGCGAGATGTGCTTCTGCCCCAGCCCTCTTTTGCACGAACGAACCACTGTGCTCGACCGCTACTTCGACAACCTGACGACCGAGCCAATTGAAGATCATCAAAAGTACGCAGGCCACTCCTTCATGAATCACCTTCGCGGCTTGGCAGACTCGCGATGAACCGCCTGACCAGGCACTTTCCGTAGAAGCAAAAGGCGGGTTGTCCGCAAAGCAGGCATTCATCGCGCCCAAGGGAGCTCACAACCTGACCGATTGCGTCAGGTGACCGCTTTGAGCCCGACACGAACATCAAAGGCGACCGAAGCCCGCAACATGTCCAACGCTTCTAACCGATAATCCGGCTCTCCAATGGCCAACGCGGGCTCGGACCGACGGCTGCGGCGTAACCAACGCGACCGAGCATCTGCACTGTTTCTCCGGGCTCTGCCAAAAGCTCATGAACCTGCGCATAAAGCTCTGATTGCTCGGGGTATTCCTGTAAGGCTTGGCTGAGAGGCTGCATGGAGATCCCTTCGGACGTTGCGGCGAGGTGGAGCCGCAGCCAAAGCCGTCCAGCCTCGATTTGGTCGGGCCGCGTGTTTCCCGTGGTTTTCACTGTTGCGTAGGCTGGCGTGGAGTCCTGAGCGGACCTGATGAATTTTGCGGTCTGTTGAAACTCACTGCTTTCAGGATCTGCTTGACCTTCGCGCGTGATCATCCCGGCGAGGATCAGGGCTTCCTGCATCGCGCCTCTGACCGATATGCCATCGGGGTTCGCTTCGATTTCCGATTTGCCAAGACGTGTCAGGTTGATGCTTTCCATGTGCGTTCGATGGGTTGTCATTTCGATGTGCATGGCGCGCCACGTCAGCTTGCGTAGGGCGTCCACGCGTTCCGTGTCCGTGATGATCTCAGACGCCTCCGGCGCGATAACCGCCATCGCCGCGTTGCTCGGCAAACGACTCTCATAAGCAAGTCGGTTCGTGTGGCGCGATGGGACGAACTGGAACAACGGATCCGGCTTTCCACCGGACACAAGGGCGATGTCAGCAACTGGCCCGCCTTCGCCATCGGGAAACAGCGTCATTTCTGCGACGAGCCCTTTGTCCGCCGCCGCCTGACGGAAAAGTTCCAGGAAACACCCCATGCCTATCGTCATCTGGCGATCGAAAGGATCGGTTTCAGGCAAGTTGCGAGCCTCTTCACGCCAGATGCGAACCCGATCGGAGCCGACTAGTTCAGCTTGCCAGGGCTGACGATTATGCGGGTTTGGTGCGAGAATCGCCCAGCTCAGAGCGGCCATTCTTGGATCATCGTAGTCCCCTGCGCTCTCCCATGGCGTCAGCGCGCTGTTCGGGCGCCGGGTCGCTACGAACCCGCCAGCTGCGGAACCTGCTGCGAGGACCGCGCCTCCGCCGACGAGAGCGATCATCTTTCTGCGTGAAACCATCATTTCCAGTCTCCTCGATTGGCTGTCGAGGTCGTTATTGCGGCTTCAGCCAAGTCCGCACATGACGGCTCGCGCAATTCAGTTGGCCGATCGCGCAAAGCACGCAGCACCCCGAATTGCGCGATCTGTCACGCAAGATTCGCCTGTCGTCATGGGATTCACTCGATCCTTCAGACACCCATTTGGCGCTGGAAGGATTCTTGGAGAAGGAGGCTCGCAAATGAACTACATCATCTACACGCTTGCAGCGATCGGCGGCCTTGCAATCTGCCTTTTTGTCGTCGGCTTCTGGTTGGATTTCCGGGATTTCGACCGCACAAGCGGCGGCTACGAGCCGCCCTATGAAGGTGTCGTCGGCGATCCGATCGATTGGTTCGCTCTCGACCGAACGCCGACCGGCCTGGCCAGGCGCGGCTACATCCTTAACACCCTGGTAGACGGCACCAGCGGGATGATCAGCTTCGAGATATACGGGATCGCGATCCCGTTTCGGCCAATGTCAGAGCGCGCATTGGTGGTTCACAAGCCTCGGGAGGCCTTCAAAGCGCTCGGGTTCAACCCCGCGTTTTAGGCGAGCGAAGAGCGGAACTCCGTCGGCGTCCGTCCGGTCCACTTCTTGAATGATCGGGAGAAGACGGATTCCTCCGAGTAGCCAAGCAAGTAGGCGATTTCATCGTTCCGCACGTCGGTGGTCTTGAGAAACTCTTTCGCAAGATCCGCCCGCGACGTGCTCAGGATTTCCGAAAAACTCGTACCTTCGCCACTGAGCCGCAATTGCAGCGTCCGCGTGCTCACGGCCAATTCCGACGCGATGGCGTCCAGAGTTGGTGTCGATCCCTTCAGGCCCTCCACCACGCAATGCCGAACACGTTCGGACCAGGGAGCCGCGTTATGGATTTGCGTCATTACTCTTTGAACACGCTCCTCGAAATCTCGGAAGAGCGCGGAATTCGCGCCGATAATCGGCTGATCAAGGCATGCGTTGTCGTAGATTTGGTAGCTGACATTGGTTTCGAAATGCACCGACGCTGTTGGAAACGCTTTTTCATGGGCGGTGGTATCCTTTGGACGCGCGTAGTGAAAACCAACTTCTTTCGGCCGCACGGGTCGCGGCGCATTGGCGGTCGCCCAGGCCACCATGGCGGTCATGAAGCAATCAACGGTGTAGCGGAGCGGGTCGCGCCATTCCGTCCATTGCTCGATCCAAACCCTGGTCTCGGTCGGGCCGCGCTCCACGAGGCTTCCCATGGAGTCCCCCATTATGCGCGCGTATTGACAGGATTTCTCGAATGCGATGTGGAGCGATGGCGCATTCGCGCAAACGTAACCGAGCATGCCCATCGCCTGGGTCGGAAACTTGTTGCCGCAGACAAGTCCGATGTCCTCACGCCCTGTCGCCTCGACGATGGCCCTCCAAACCCGACGCTCAGTGGCAAGATCGACGTATGGCGGGTCTCCGTTCATCAGATCATGCGGCACACCCGCAGCATCCAGGATCGCGCCAATTTCACCGCCTTCTTCTGCGGCGATCGCAATACGAAATGCGAGAATGCTGGAGCTCAATCGGTGCATCTACGGGTAACTAGCTTGCTGGCGCACTCGCTTCAATTTCTGAGCTGAGACGCTCTCAACCAAAGCCCTGATTGCATTCGGTCCTAACGTCCGCTCAATCCACAAAGCAGTCATTCAATGGAATAGCTGGGATCAGAAACTGACCCAGCCCGTCAGATGCCTCCTATGAGCCCAAAGCGGACATTCAACCTTGGGGCCTGCAGCCCCCCATCGCCAGCAGCACAGGCTTGCACTCGAAGACGGTTTCGGAAATCCAATAGCGCCCGTCCTCGTGAACGCTGTCGTGTAGGGAGATCAGCTTTCAGAGCGGCACGGTGATCTGCAAACAACCGGCAACAAGGAGCAGACTCGTCCATTCTGACAGGATCTTTTTGAATGAATTACTTAAGTTAAGTAATTGTTTTTAATATATATATTTGAATTATTGAGTTACGCACCTCAAAAAATTGTAGACCTGAGGTGCGTACCTC
>JASJAU010000111.1 GCA_030066855.1 Paracoccaceae bacterium
AAATTCCGCGGGGCGGATGAAGGTGCTCGTCGGCACGATGAACGCTCATACACCCAACGCGGTGCGCTACTCCGCTGAGGCGCAAGAACTGGGCGCAGACGGGCTCATGATCATACCGCCCTATTACTACACCCCGACGGAAGACGAGATATTCAACTATTACAGAGCGATCTGCGAGGCAGTTGATCTTCCAATCATGCTGTACAACAACCCGTTCACCTCAAATGTCGACATGTCAGCCAAGTTTGTCGCCCGCCTGACCCGCGCTTTCGAGCAGGTGCGATACATCAAAGAAGCCTCGATGGATGTCGGTCGGGTCTTCGACATCATTGAAGAGACCGAAGGCGTGATGAACGTGTTTGCGGGCGAGCGGGTGGTCGAAAGCTATTCGCTCGGCGCCGTGGGATATGTAAACCCCTACGGGAACTACGTGCCGCGCGCGTCCTGGATCTTTTGCGAATATGCCGCGAAGGGCATGTGGGAGGAAGCCAAAGCGATCCAGCACAAGATCGACGAGATGCAGGACATCATCGGCGAGGGGCACCCGACCTATGGCCATCAGTGTTACTCCAAGGCGCTTGCCGCGGCTGCGGGATACCCAGTGGGCGACGTCCGCGCGCCTTTGACGACGTTCCGCGAACTTGGCCAGGAAGGCCGCGACCGGTTGGATCGCTTGGTGCCGATCATGACGGAGCTTGACCAGCTGGTGGACGAGATCGAGAGGAAGGCTGCGTAAAGCCCTAGTGGACGAAGCTCGCGCCGTTCACGTCGATTGTCGCGCCGGTGAGGTGCCTAACCTTGCCCGAAGCCAGGAAGGTCACCAGTTCGCCCAGGTCCTCCGGCGGAACCCATTCCTTCATTTGAAGAGTCTGAGTGACGACGTCCTCGCCGCCCTGAGATTCCGCAAAATCCAACGACATCTGAGTCGCGACAACGCCCGGCGCGACGATGTAGGTCAGGATGTTCTTTGTCGCGTAGCCGCGCGCGATGGTCTTCGCCGCAGCAGTTATGGCTGCCTTTGAAGCGGCATAGGCGATGCCTTCAGGGTGGGAGGAGCCCCGGTTTGCCGACCAGCTTGAAAGGCATACGATCACGCCGCCGCCCTGCGCCTCAAAGCTTCTGACGGCGTTTCGCATCAGCCGCACTGGGGAGAGAACGTTGACGCGCAGCGCCTCGTCCCAAACTCCATCCCAGTCCTCGTCGCTGGCGTGAAAACCGCCGCTGACCCTCATGACGGCCGCGTTCGGCACGACTGTGTCGACTCGCCCTTTCCATGCCGTTGCGACAGCCCAGAAATCATCGGCCGTTCGCGGATCATTGAAGTCCGCCTGAACCAGCATGCGCCGGCCCTCTGGGATATCTGCGACGGCAGCTTCCGCGCCCGCCCGATCGCTCGCGTAATGGGCGATCACGTCCGCTCCGGCGGCGCCCAGGCACTTCACGATCGCAGCTCCGATCCCCTTTGACGCTCCGGTGACGGCAACGATTTTTCCGGAAAGATCGGTCATGCTTCAACTCCGTTTTACAAAAGGCTTGGCGCGAAGCGCCGGGTTTGCGCGGGCGTAGGGCGCGGGGAGGTCGAGTTCGGCTCCAAGTTCGACGGCCGCCTTCCATACCCAACGCGGGTCCCACAGCAATCCGCGGGCGAGCGCGACCGCATCGGCCTGGCCGGATCGGATGATCGTTTCCGCCTGAACGGCGTTTGTGATCTCACCAACCGCCATCGTCGGGATGCCAACAGCGCGCCGGATGCGCTCGGACATCCCAATTTGATAACCGGCCCCGGTGAGAATCCGTTGGCGCTGATCCAATCCGCCTGAAGATACGTGGATCATGTCGCAGCCAAGATCCTTCAGTTGCCTGGAAAGCTCCTCTGACTGATCAAGGTCCCAGCCGCCTTCGATCCAGTCCGAAGCGGAAATGCGCGCCGTCACAGGCCGTTCAGAGGGGAACTCCCCGCGCACAGCTTCGAAAACCTCGAGCGGATAGCGCATCCGACATTCGAGGTCGCCGCCGTATTCATCCGTTCGCTGGTTTGTGATCGGCGACAGGAACTGATGAAGAAGATATCCGTGGGCCATGTGGATTTCGACAAGTTCGAATCCGGCCCTTGCGGCACGGCGCGTCGAAGCAACGAAGTCAGCCTTCAATTGCTCAAGCTCGTGCGCGTCCATTTCCCTCGGCGAATCCCAGCTCTCCAAGTATGGGACGGATGAGGGGGCTGGCGTCTCCCACGCGCCTTCTTCTAATGTGAGCGGCCCGCCATCAAACCAGGGCGCGCGAGTTGATCCTTTTCGGCCCGAGTGACCAAGCTGAATCCCCATCCTGACGGGCGAGATCGACCGGCAGAACGCGATGAGCTTTGCGAACGCGGCTTCGTTCTCGTCAGAGTACAGGCCAGTGCAATCGGGAGTGATGCGCCCCTCAGGCGAAACGCCGGTTGCTTCGCAGATCAGGAGCCCGGCGCCCGAAATCGCGAGATGGCCAAGGTGCATCATGTGCCAGTCGCCAGGCGTCCCGTCGATGGCGGAGTACTGGCACATCGGCGCGACAGCGATCCGGTTTGAGAATTGAAAGTCTCTCAAATTGTAAGGAGAGAAGAGGGTGCTCATTGTCGGGTCTTGCCTGATAGGGGTGTTTGTGCGCTATAGTTACAAATGTTCGCTATAAGAACAATTACCAATCACTGACAGGGTAAGGAAAGACAGATGGCAGCGATGAAGGTGGCGGCAAGCACTTTCCCGTATCTCTACTCGCATGACGGTCTCGGCGCTCTCAAGCATCTCAACAGCATGGGCTACTCGATGTTCGAGATGATGATCTTCCCGCCGCATTGCTGGCCGAGGGAGCTTTCGGCCGATCAGTGCGCCGCGTACAAATCCTGGCTGGACGACACCGGCACCAGCATAACATCATTCTGCATTCCGCTTCTCGACAACAACCCCAACGGCGTGGACGTGTTGATGCGCGACTACACGCTGGATCGTTATCGCGAGGCGCTCGATCTCGCAGCCGAATGGGGGTGTCCGTATGTCTGCGCGATACCCGGGCCGGTAAATAGCTTGATCAATCCGCCATATGACTGGATGCGGAATTGGTTCGTCGAGGGCATGAAGCAGCTTGTCGACCACTCGAAGGGAACCGGCGTCGAGATCATTCTTGAAAACGTGCCGTTCACCTTCCTTCCAACGGCACAAGACATGCTGGACGTCGCGAACGATATCGGGCCGGACGTCGGCATCAATTTCGATGTCTGCAATTCGGCGTTCATCAAGGAAGATGTCGCGGGCGCGATTCGGTTGCTCGGCGATCGGATCAAGAACGTCCACATCTCGGACTCAGGGTATGAGGAATTCCTGCATTCCCGCCTCGGCACCGGGATCGTTGATGTGAAAGAGGCGGGCGCCGCGCTGCAGGAAATCGGGTACGACAAAGTCACGGTGCTCGAGATCATTGCCGACGCGTTGCAGCCTGACACCGATCCTGATGGTGACATACCCGCATCCCACGCAATCCTCGCGGAAGCCGGATGGGAACCACTGAGCGGTTAGGCGAGGCCGCTCTCGACCGGAAGCAGCGTTCCGGTAATCGCGCCGGAGAGATCGCTTGCCAGGTAGAGGGCGGCGTCTGCGACGTCGTCCTCAGTCGCCATTCGGCCCAACGCCGTCTCGTCCGCCAAAGCCCGAAACGCGTCCGCAGGGGCCGGCCCCCCAGTTTCATGGCGGTTGGCGACGCGGGTCTTGAGCGCCGCGGTCGCTATAGGTCCGGGCGCAAGGGCGTTAACCCGAACTCCGGAGCGGCCCAAGTCGAGAGCCGCGGCGCGCATGAGGCCAAGGACGGCGTGTTTGGAGGCAGAGTAAAGGATCTGCGACGGGTGCGCGCGATAGGCGTTGATCGACGCCATCAGCACTACGGCGCCCTTTTCGGATTCTCCGAGCAAAGGAGCGGAGGCCTTCAAAGCCATTGCCATGCCAGTCACGTTGATCCGAAAGACCGTTTCCCACTCTACCATGTCCAACTCGGCGACGCCGCGCCAAGGCGGGACGACGCCAGCATTGGCAATCAGAATGTCGAGGCGATCCAGCTTGGATACGGCGGAGGTCAGCGTCGGCTCTGCGTCGCCGGTCAGAAGGTCCAGAGGCGCGGACTTCCAATCGGCCGGTATCTCCGCAACGGCGAGCGCATCGGGATGATCGGTGATCGCAATGCTGGCTCCCGCCTCGCAAAGGCGGTCAGCGATGCGGCGTCCAAGGCCCCTGGCGCCTCCGGTGACGAATGCCTGACGGCCTTTCAGGTTGATCTCGCGTGCCATAGTGTTCCCCTCATGCGCATGAAATATCATCGGCGGGATTTGCGGCGCCGTCCAACGGGAATGGCGCGACAATGACAGCAGGGATGCGGAAAGCGGCGGTAGTTGGCGGCGGCGAGATAGGTGTTTCAATGGCCGCGGTCCTTTTGGACGCCGGCGTTGATGTCGAGATCGTCGAACCGAACCAAGCCGTCCGCGAGCGCATCCCCGGACGCTTGGCGGAGTTCTCCGAGGAGATGGCGGCTGCCGGGTTGGCCCGTGGAGAGACGCCTGGCCGACTCACCACGCCCGAAGAAATCGCGGCGTTGTCCGAAGCAATGGATATCGTGATGGAGGCGGGACCTGAAAATGTCGCGGCGAAACGTGAGATCTTCGTGTCGCTCCGCGAACGTTTGGGGGCCGATGTTCCGATCGCTACGACCTCTTCAGCAATAACAATCTCCCAGATCGTCGAGAACCCGGCGGATCGTCGGGCGTGTCTGGTCGCCCACCCTGCGAACCCGCCCTCATTGATCCGGGCGATTGAATGCGTGCCCTCACCGGAAACTGACCCCTCCTTAACCGATCGGGTGATGGAGTTCCTAGAAGGCGCAGGCTTCACTCCAATCCGCGTTCTCAAGGAAGTCGAGGGTTTCGCGATGAACCGGCTTCAAAGCGCCCTCTTGCGGGAGGCGTACCGACTGGTGGATTCGGGCATCGTTGACGTGGAGGGCGCCGACCGCCTGGTTTCCGACGCGCTGGGGCCTCGCTGGGCTCTCTCCGGTCCCTTTGAGACGGCTGATCTGAACACCAAAGGCGGCCTTCGCGCCCACGCAGAGCGCCTCGGCGCGGCATACGGCAGAATCGGAACGGAGAATGGGGAGAAGGGCCTGCCCTGGCCGCCGGTTTTGGTGGACAAAGCCTTGCGCCAAAGGCGTGAGGTGATCTCGGAAAAACAGCTTTCGGACCGGGTGGCATGGCGGCGCAAGGCTTTGACGCGGATCCTGCTCGCGCGACGCGAGGCAGAGCGGCTCTGGAACCCGAAAGGCGACGGCAGCAATGAGTGAAGTGATCTCGTTTCGGTTCGACGGACGGGACCTGTCGGCCAAGCCGGGAAGCTCGCTGGCAGCGGCATTGACCGAGGCTGGCATTCGCGAGTTGCGTGACGGTCCTCACGGCTCTCGCCGCGGCATGTTTTGCGGCATGGGAGTTTGTCAGGATTGCCTCGTCGAGGTGAACGGCAAACCCAATCGGCGGGCCTGCATGACAAAAGTCGAACCGGGCATGGATGTCCGGACACAGGTCGCCCGCCCGCAGCTAAACGCGCGATCCGAGGAGAGCGGAGATCCAATCATCGAGAACCCGGATGTCCTGATTGTCGGAGGCGGCGCGGGTGGACTTTCGGCGGCAGTTGCCGCAGCTGAAGCGGGTGCCGACGTGCTTCTGCTGGATGAACGAGGCGTGTCAGGCGGCCAATTCTACAAACAGAGAGCTGATGACAAGCCGCCGCTGGATCGCCAGCAGTCGGACGGCTTCGCCCTTGCGTGCGCGGCCCAAGCGAGCGGCGCCCGGATTCTTGATCGGACCGAAGTGTGGGGGGCGTTCGACGGACCTGTCATCTACGCGAAACGGGATGATCAGCCGGTTGTTGTCCGACCCAAATCAGTAATCATCGCAAGCGGCGCGTATGAGCGTCCACGCTTTGTCCGCGGATGGGATTTGCCGGGCGTGATGACCACTGGGGCGGCGCAGACGCTCTGGCGATCCTACGGGGTCTTGGCCGGTCAACGGGTCGCGGTGCTGGGGAATGGTCCGCTGAACCTGCAGGTTGCGGATGAACTGCGGGCGGGCGGCGCGAAGGTGGTTGTTGTGGCCGAAGCGGCATCCGCTCCCTGGTCACGCATCGCGCTCGCGTCGGCAATGATGACGTCATCACCCGGGCTGACGCTTGCCGGACTCGCGACTACGTTGCGGCTGATGCGTCATGGCGTGCCGGTGCGTTATCAGTCGGTCGTCTCAAGTATCGAAGCAAAGTCGAATGGTCTTGAGTTCGAGCTGAAATCCGCGAAGGCGACCAGCCGATGGACCGCGGACGCGGTGTGCTTGAACTACGGATTTCATCCACAGAACGAGCTCCTTCGCCTTCTGGGCGCGACCTTCCAATACGACACATCCCGCAAGCAGTTGATTTGCCAAAGGGCGGACACGTGCGAAACGACGAAGAGGGGCATCTTTGGCGTTGGCGATTGCTGCGGAATGGGAGGCGCTCCAGCGGCGCGCGAAGAAGGACTCGTTGCGGGTCGCGCGGCGGCGCTTCGAGCCAGGGGCGAG
>JASJAU010000024.1 GCA_030066855.1 Paracoccaceae bacterium
GGGATCGCGCCATGGCGTGGACCTAATCGCTGCCCGCCGGATCGGCAAGCGGCGCTTTCCAAGCACTGACTCGCATCGTAAGGAAGGCCGAGGAGGATCGCCGATGGACAGCTTGCCGGGAATCGTCGTCACAGGCGCGTCGGGCCGCATGGGCCGTATGCTGATCGCCGAGACGCGCGCCTCGAACGCGGCCAGACTGATCGGGGCGGTCGAGCGCGAGGGCCATGAATGGATCGGCCAGGATATCGGGCTGGCGATGGGCGGCGCGGAAATGGGCGTAGTCGTGACGGACGATCCGCTGGAAGCTTTCGCGTCAGCGCAAGCAATCATCGATTTCACTTCGCCTGCGGCGACGATCGAGTACGTGGCACTGGCGGCGCAGGCCCGCGCGGTCCACGTGATCGGAACGACCGGCTTTGAAGACGACGACCTCGCCAAGCTCGACGCGGCCGCGCGCCATGCGACGATCATCCGGGCGGGGAATATGAGCCTTGGCGTCAATCTTCTGGTTCAGCTGACCCGTAAAGTCGCCGAGGCCCTGGACGAGGATTTCGATATCGAGATCGTCGAGGCGCATCACGGACAAAAGGTCGACGCGCCATCCGGGACGGCCCTGATGCTCGGCGAAGCTGCGGCGGAGGGACGCGGGGTGCGCCTCGATCGGGTCTCGGCGCGCGGTCGCGATGGAATCACCGGCGCTCGCGAGCGCGGCCATATCGGCTTCGCGGCGGTTCGCGGCGGCGATGTCGTGGGCGAGCATGACGTCATATTTGCAGGGGCCGGAGAGCGTATTGTGCTGCGTCACATCGCAACGGATCGGCGGATTTTCGCGCGCGGCGCCCTAAAAGCGGCCCTATGGGGTCAGGGAAGGTCGCCTGGCGCGTATGATATGCTCGATGTTCTCGGATTGAAGTGAACCAAATCGCCGCTCGCGCGTAGTAGGTGTAACAAAGTTCGGAGAGTTCGAATGCTGCACCGCGTATTTGCAGTCTGCGCTGCCATTGTCATCACCACCCCGGCCCTGGCGGAGGGGTTCCAGCGGGTCATCGACCGTGACGGGTTCATGTCGCTGGTCGAGAACCGGGATCTGCGCCGTTTCGGCATCCGCCTTCAGGTTCGGGATGCGGGCGCGATCACCGGCCGCGCCTTCGGTCAGAAGGTCACCGGCGCCTGGAACTGGGACGATGGTTTCTTCTGCCGGGATCTCTTCGTGGGCGGCGACGAGCTGGGCGCGAACTGCCAGCTTGTCGAGATTCGCGGCAACACCATGCGTTTCACCTCGGACATGGGCCAGGGCATCTACGCCGATCTGAAACTCGTCGACTGACCGGACCCACCGTCAGAAATCGACGGCGATTCCCTTTTTCTCCCAATCGCCATAGCGGACGGGCTCCGGACCGTCGCGCCCGCCAAGTTCGGGCGGAAGCGCCAGGTCTTTCGCCTTTTTGCGGCGCTCCTCCGCCTCCGCGAGCGCGCGCCGCGCTTCGGGCGGCAAGTCGGTGTCGGCCGTCTTGGGTTTGCTTGAGGTATTGTCGCTCATCGCGCTGTCATATACGCGGAGCCGCTTCTGACACAAGGTTCCGACTGGCATGAGCGATCAAGGGTTGTCGGCGCGGCAAGCCGCTGTGCGATTGATGACGGCAGTGACTGAAGACCACCGGCTTCTCCAAGATGCCGCGCCCGAGACGCTGTCGCCTCTGAGCGATGCCGAAAAGGCGCGGGCCCGGCGGCTGGCGACCGAAGCGTTACGCTGGGCGCAGCGAAGCGACCGGGTCCTGGGACCCTACCTGCGCAATCGCCCTGAAGACCCGGTGCTGAACGCCCTGCGGCTCGCGGTGTTCGAGCTATTTCAGGAAGGCGAGGCGGCGCATGGGGTCGTCAACGCAGCGGTCGGCATGACGTCGAAGTCGAAGAAGGGCCTCGTCAACGCGGTGCTCCGAAATGTTCTTCGAGACGGCGCGAAGTGGGACGCGCTGCCGCCGCCATCGATCCCGAAATGGCTGCGCAAGCGCATCGTGGCGGCTTGGGGCAAGGACGCGGTTCAAATCATGGAGCGCGTGCAGGCGTCGCCGCCGCCTCTCGACCTGACCTTGAAATCCCCGGATTGGGCGGGCGTTTCCGAGCTTGGAGGCCGATTAATTCCGACCGGGAGCCTTCGCCTCGATCAGAAAGGGGCCGTGTCGGCCCTGCCGGGGTTCGCTGAGGGCGCCTGGTGGGTGCAGGACGCGGCGGCGGCGATTCCGGCCCGATTGCTGGATCCGGCGCCCGCCGCGCGGGTTCTGGACCTCTGCGCTGCACCCGGGGGCAAGACGATGCAGCTGGCCGCCGCCGGCGCAACGGTGACGGCGCTCGACAAGTCGGAGCGTCGGATGGCGCGGGTGGCCGAGAACCTCGAGCGGACGAGATTGAGCGCGGAGCTGGTGGTGGCCGACGCGCTTGAGTGGACGCCAGAGACGCCCTTTGACGCCATCCTGCTCGACGCGCCCTGCTCGGCGACCGGGACGCTGAGGCGGCATCCCGATCTCGGCTACGCCAAGGACGGTTCGGAGATCGACGCTCTCGTCGATTTGCAGCTCCGGATGCTCCGCCGCGCGACGGACTGGGTGAGGCCGGGCGGGCGGCTGGTCTTCTGCACTTGCTCGCTTCTGCCGGAGGAGGGCGAGTGCCAGATCAAGGATTTGCTGGGTAACTCGCCTGACATGGCGCTGAACTTGCCCTCAGCCGACTGGATCGATCCGGCCTGGCGGGTTGAGACCGGCCTCCGCATCCGCCCCGATCACTGGGTGGACCAGGGCGGCATCGACGGTTTCTTTATCGCACCGCTGCAAAAACGCGCCTGATCCCGAATTCATAAATGACATGGAAAGGGCTTGGCGGTATTCTTCGCGCCAATGGCCCCGGCGAACAGGGGCGGGCAGAGGCAGGACAGAACGTGTCCGAAGATGAAAGCTGGTCAGCGCGCAAAACGCGGTGGATGAATGCAGCGCATGCCCGCGCGGCTTCGTTCTCGCGACCGGCGACGGCTTTTTCGACGACGCCGGAACCTCGGACCATCGGCTCCTTCGCGCGGGGGCGGCAGATCACGGGCGGCAATTTCCTCTTTGCGGGATTCCTCGTCGAGGCGCCGGAAACGGGCATCTGGGACTTGCCCATGCCGGATGAGAGCTTTGAGGCCGAGCTTCACGGATTCACCTGGCTCGATGATCTCGCGGCCGTCGGCGACGTCTTTGCGACCGGTCGGGCGCAGGAATGGACGCATGAATGGGTGCGCCGGTTCGGAGGCGGCAAGGGCGCGGGCTGGACGCCGGATCTGACGGGGCGGCGGCTGATCCGCTGGATCAACCATGCGATCCTCCTTTTGAACGGCCAGGAGAGGGAAGCGAGCGCGGCCTACTTCCGCTCCCTCGCCACTCAGACGATCTTTTTGAGCCGACGATGGAAGGCCGCTTCGCCGGGTCTCCCGCGCTTCGAGGCGCTGACCGGCCTGGTCTATGCGGGCCTCGCGCTCGACGGGATGGACGGGCATGTCGGCCACGCCATTCGCGGGCTGGCGCGGGAATGCGCGACCGAGATCGACGCGGACGGCGGCTTGTCGACGCGAAATCCGGAAGAGCTGTTGGAAGTTTTCACGCTCCTGAACTGGGCCGCTGCCGCTTTGCAAGACGCGGGCCGCATGCCCGCCGCAGCCCATATGGCCGCGATCGCGTCGATAGCGCCGGTGCTGCGGGCGCTCCGCCATTCAGACGGCGGGCTGGCTCGGTTCCATGGCGGCGGGCGCGGGCTGGAGGGACGGCTGGACCGGTCGCTTGCGACATCCGGCGTGCGCGGCGCGCCGCAGAACGGGCTCGCCATGGGCTTCGCGCGGATCTCGCACGGCCGCACGAGCGTGATAATCGACGCCGGCAAACCGCCACGGCCCGAGGCCTCGGCCAACGCGCACGCCTCAACGCTGGCTTTCGAGGTCACGTCGGGACGGCGGCCCTTGATCGTGAACTGCGGCTCCGGCGCCACCTTCGGCAAGAGCTGGCGCCGGGCGGGGCGGGCGACCCCCAGCCATTCGACACTCGGAATCGAAGGGTACTCGTCGTCGCGATTGGGCGAGGCGGGCATGGTCTCCGGCAAGGAGGCGGAGCTCTTGGTCGACGCCCCCCGGGACGTGGCGTATGAGCGCGACGAGGTGGATGGCGGCACGCGAGTAGCGCTTGGCCATAACGGATACTCCGAAAGCCACGGTCTCGTGCACATGCGCACGCTGCATCTGGGCTATGACGGCCGCTCGCTCCGTGGCGAGGACGCGCTGGTCGCGCCGAACACGCCCGACAAGAAACGCTTCGACCTCGCCTTCGACCGCTCGAAACTGGCGGGCGTCCCTTTCGCAATCCGGTTCCACCTGCACCCGGATGCTGACGCCACGCTCGACATGAATGGCATGGCCGTGTCTGTAGCGCTCAGAAGCGGCGAGATCTGGGTCTTCCGGTTCCGGGGCGAGGTTGAGCTGACGCTGGAATCAAGCGTCTATCTTGAAAAATCGAGGCTTTCGCCACGTGCGACCAAACAGATTGTTCTCTCTGGCAGCGCGATAGAGTATTCGACCCGCGTGAGCTGGTCCCTTGCCAAGGCGCAGGAGACCCCATCGGCCCTTCGCGACTTTGCGATGGACGGTGCGCTGGCCGTCAACTGAGAGAGCAGGACCAAGACAACATGACCGATCTTCAGCCGGCGCGCCGCGCCCTGATATCCGTGTCGGACAAAACCGGGCTGGAGGCCTTCGCGGCAGCGCTCGCGGCGCGGGGCGTGGAGCTGATTTCGACTGGAGGCACCGCGCGGGCGCTTCGTGAGGCGGGGCTCAAGGTCAAGGATGTCTCCGAGCTGACCGGATTCCCCGAGATGATGGATGGCCGGGTCAAGACGCTTCACCCGGCGGTCCATGGCGGGCTGCTGGCGCTCCGGGACGACGAAACGCATCTGTCTGCGATGGAGGCGCATGGAATCGGGCCGATCGATCTTTTGGTGGTGAACCTTTATCCGTTCGAGGCGGCCATCGCGGCTGGCGCGGACTATGACACCGCCATCGAGAACATCGACATCGGCGGACCCGCGATGATCCGCGCGGCGGCAAAGAACCACAAGTTCGTCACCGTGGTGGTTGATGTCGAGGACTACGATGCGGTGATCGCGGAGCTCGACGCGCGATCCGGCGCGACGTCCTTTTCATTCCGGCGCGCGCTTGCGCAGACCGCCTACGCGCGGACCGGCGCCTATGATGCGGCGGTCTCGACCTGGATGGCCGGAGCGGCGGGTATCAACATGCCGAGGCGTCGGGTCTTCAGCGGCGCCCTGGCCTCGGAGCTTCGATACGGCGAGAACCCGCACCAATCCGCCGCATTCTACATCGAAGGATCAAGCGCCCCGGGCGTGGCGAGCGCCGAGCAGCATCAGGGCAAGGCGCTGTCCTATAACAACATCAACGACACCGACGCGGCCTTTCGGCTGGTCTCGGAATTTCCTGCGGCTGGCGGCCCGGCGTGCGTTATCGTCAAACACGCCAACCCCTGCGGCGTGGCAACGGGGTCGAGCCTGGCCCAGGCCTTTGGACGCGCTTTTGATTGCGACCGCACCTCTGCTTTCGGGGGCATCGTCGCGCTGAACGGGACGCTGGACGCCGACACGGCGCGGGCGATCACCCAGATATTCACCGAGGTAGTGATCGCCCCGGAGGCCTCGGAGGACGCGAAGGAGGTGTTCGCCGCCAAAAAGAACCTGCGGCTTCTGACCACCGGCGGTTTGCCGGACCCACGAAAGAAGGGGCAGGCGGTCCGTCAGGTGTCTGGCGGCTGGCTTGTGCAGGACCATGACAACGGCGCGGTCGGTCTCGCCGACCTCCATGTTGTTACCAAGAGACAGCCGAGCGACCGGGAACTCTCCGATCTGCTCTTCGCCTGGACCGTCGCCAAACATGTGAAGTCGAACGCCATCGTCTATGCCAAGGACGAGGCGACCGTGGGCATCGGCGCCGGACAGATGAGCCGCGTGGACAGCTCGACTATCGCGGCGCTCAAGGCCGGACGGATGGCCGAAGCGCTTGGCCTGGACGAAAGCGCTGCGATCGGCTCGGTCGTCGCCTCCGACGCCTTCTTTCCGTTCCCCGATGGTCTTCTCGCAGCCGCCGAGGCGGGCGCAACGGCTGTGATCCAACCTGGCGGCTCGATGCGGGACGACGCGGTGATCGCGGCGGCGGATGAGGCCGGGCTCGCCATGGTCCTCACCGGCATGCGGCATTTCCTGCACTGATGGGCGCGCTCAAGCCTCTCTACTGGACCGCCGGCGTCGTCTTCGTCGTCGACCAGATCATCAAATGGGTCGTGGTACAGTTTCTCGACCTCAAGACGGTCGGCACGATTGTCGTCTGGGACCCTTTTCTGGTGCTCAGAATGGCTTGGAATCGCGGGGTGAACTTCGGCCTGATGTCCGGCTGGGGCGATCACATGCGCTGGGTGCTGATCGCCGTGGCCCTGGCGATCTCAATCTGGATTATCTGGTGGATGCTGCGCGACAAGCCGGGCCGCTGGGTGCAGATCTCGGCGGGGCTTGTCGTCGGTGGCGCGATGGGGAACGTGATTGACCGCGTGATCTACGGCGCGGTCGCCGATTTCCTGAACATGTCCTGCTGCGGCATCGAGAACCCGTGGTCGTTCAACGTCGCCGACATCTCGATCTTTGTGGGCGCCTTCGGTCTGATCCTGCTGTCCGGAGACGGCGCTAAGGGGCGTGACGCCGAAGGCGAGGGCGGCTAAGACTGGTGGGAACGGATTGCGGAGAGGCGAGATGAGGGCGCTATGGGCGGCGATGGGTCTGATCGTTCTTGCTGCTTGCGGCAGCGGGAATAAGGAGCCGGACCTTCTGAACATATCGCAACCGAGGGGAGCCGGACCGGACGAATTCGCCGTCCTGCCCAGCAAACCGCTCGTTATCCCCGAAGATCTTGCGACCCTGCCTCCACCTACGCCGGGCGGCGGCAATCTGACCGACCCGACGCCGAGGGCCGATGCGGCAGCGGCGCTTGGTGGTAATGCGGCTGTGCTTGCGCGAGGCGCGACGGATGGCGCGTTGCTCGCGTATTCGGGGCGTTACGGTGTCGCGTCCGACATCCGTCCCCGGCTCGCGGCCGAGGACCTCGCGTTCCGCCGGGCCAATGACGGGCGGCTTGTGGAACGGCTTTTCAACGTCAACGTCTACTTCCGCGCCTACGAGCCCTATGAGCTGGACCAATATGCCGAGCTTGAGAGACTTCGCCGCGCGGGCATTCGCACTTCCGCCGCGCCGCCGGACCCGGCGTTGGAAGAGTAGGCTTACCGCGACTCACAAGCGCGTAAGAGCGGGTTGAACCCGGGCGCGGGAGCGCTCAATTCCTAACCATGGTTCGCGAGGAGATCCCATGCGTAGACTGATCGCCGGCCTACTGCCGCTCTTGGTCGCGTTTGCCGGCCCCGTCCGCGCCGCAGAGGTGACGACATTTTCGCTAAAGAACGGCCTGGACGTGGTCGTTCTCGAAGATCACCGGGCGGCGGCGGTCGTGCATATGGTTTGGTACCGCGTCGGATCGGCGGACGAGCCGCGCGGAACGTCGGGGATAGCGCATTTCCTCGAACATCTCATGTTCAAGGCCACCGATGAGTTGGCGTCAGGAGAGCTGTCCGACACCGTCGCTCGAAACGGTGGCAGCGATAACGCCTTCACGAGCTATGACTACACGGCCTATTTCCAGCGTGTGGCCGCTGATCGGCTGGAGCTGATGATGCGGATGGAAGCCAGCCGCATGGATGGGCTGCGTCTGGTGCCCGAGGACATCTCGACAGAGCGCGACGTGGTGATTGAAGAGCGAAATCAACGGACGGAGAACGATCCCGGCGCGCTCTTTGCAGAGCAGCGCCGCGCCGCGCAGTTCCTGAACCACCCCTACGGCGTGCCCATTATCGGATGGAAGCACGAGGCGGAGGCGCTGACGCTCGAAGACGCCATGAGCTTCTACGAGCGGCATTATGGTCCCAACAACGCGATTCTGGTTGTTGCTGGCGACGTCGACCCGGAGAACGTCCGCCAGCTGGCGGAGAGGCACTACGGTCTGATTCCGGCCAATCTGAACGTTCGCCCGCGCGACCGGGTCCAGGAGCCCCCGCAATTGGCCGAACGACGCCTCGTCTACAGCGATCCGCGTGTCAGCGACCCTTATGTGGTGCGCACCTACCTTGCGCCCGAGCGCGACGCCGGCGCACAGGCCCAGGCGGCAGCGCTGACCTTGCTGGCCGATCTCCTCGGCGGGTCCGGCACCACATCGGTCTTCGCTAGAAAGCTGCAGTTTGAAGAGCAGATCGGCCTTTATACCGCAGCCTTCTATTCGGGACTGTCTCTGGACGACACCTCCTTCGGGCTGGCCATCGTGCCGGTAGAGGGCATCGGCTTGCGGGAGGCGGAGGATGCTTTGGACCGTGCCATCGCCGAGTTCATGGAAGAAGGCGTTGATACGGAGGAGCTTGACCGGATCAAAATGCAAATCCGCGCTTCCGAGATCTATGGACAAGACAACCTGAGCGGTCTGGCCCGTGCCTATGGAGCGGGTCTCACATCGGGTCTCACGGTCGAAGACATCGAGGCCTGGCCGGATGTCCTGAGCGCGGTAACGGAGGACGACATCATGGCCGCGGCGGAAATGATTTTCGACCGAAGAAAAGCCGTCACAGGCTGGGTGAAGCCGGTCGAGAGCGGTGAGGTGACGCAATGATCAGAGTATTCCTGACCGCATTCGTCCTGGCGGTTGGCGCGCTGCCCGCGAAGGCGGTCGTCGACATTCAGGAGGTCAAGACTCCGGGGGGCATCGACGCGTGGCTTGTCGAGGCGCGCTCCATTCCCTTCGTCGCTCTTGAGATTCGGTTCGTCGGCGGCTCGTCCTTGGACCCGGACGGCAAGCGCGGGGTCACCAACCTGATGACCGCGCTGATCGAAGAGGGCGCGGGCGACATGGACGCGCGGGAATTCGCCAAGGCCCGCGACGGCCTGGCGGCGAGTTTCGGTTTCAGGGTCTACGACGACAGTCTGTCGGTATCCGCCCGCTTTCTGACCGAGAACCGCAGTGAGGCCATCGCGCTCCTGCGCGAGGCGCTCACGAACCCGCGCTTCGACTATGACGCCATCGAAAGGGTTCGGGCGCAGGTTCTCTCGGGGATCCGATCTGACGCCACGGACCCAAACGCGATCGCCTCCCGTACGTTCAACGAGATGGCTTACGGCGGCCATCCGTATGCGACGTCCAAGGATGGGACGGCAGAGACCGTTACCGCGCTGACGCGAGAGGACATCGTTCAAGCCCATCGAGACGTACTGACACGCGCCCGCGTGTTCGTGGGCGCCTCGGGTGACATCGCTGCAGAGGAGCTCGCCGAGCTCATCGATCTTCTGCTGGGCGACCTGCCTGAGACCGGATTGCCGATCCCGGGGCCTGCCGAAATTGCGCTCGAAGGCGGCGTAACCGTGGTTCCCTTCGATACCCCGCAGGCCGTGGCATTTTTCGGCCATGAGGGCTTGCCTCGCGACGACCCGGACTTTTTCGCGGCCTTCGTCGCCAACGAGATTTTCGGCGGCTCCGGACGGCGCTCGCGTCTTGGGAAAGAAGTGCGCGAGAAGCGCGGGTTGACCTACGGCGTCGGCTCTTACCTCGTGAACTTCGATCAGGCCGACATGCTGCTCGGGCAGCTCGCATCGGCCAACGCCCGCATTTCCGAGGCAATTGATGTCATCCGGGATGAATGGCGGCGGATCGCGGAAGAGGGCGTGACCGAGGAAGAGCTGGAAGAAGCCAAGACCTATCTCACCGGGGCCTATCCCCTGCGGTTCGACGGCAACGGCACGATCGCACGGATCATGGTGGGCATGCAGACGACCGGCCTTGGGCCGGACTACATCACGACCCGCAACGCCAGGGTCAGCGCGGTGACGCTTGAGGATGTCCGCCGCGTCGCGGCGCGGCTTTATCAGCCGGAAGACCTCCGTTTCGTTGTGGTCGGGCAGCCGGTGGGCGTTGAGCCGGTGAACTAAAAAAATGGCCGCTTGGAAAGCGGCCGTCCAGTCAGGGAGGAAACGCTTGGGCAGCTTCGAGCCGCCCGCTACTCAACCTTG
The DNA here is from genome assembly GCA_030066855.1 of Paracoccaceae bacterium. Lineage (GTDB taxonomy): Bacteria > Pseudomonadota > Alphaproteobacteria > Rhodobacterales > Rhodobacteraceae > Kangsaoukella. Next base: position 10,171 of record JASJAU010000024.1, read on the forward strand.
TTGGTGTCGCTGGAGACCGAACCCCGCTAGGATGTGCCGGTATGCGGCTCTAGTCAGCAACGCCGTTGCTGCGAGGATATCCACAGAATGTGGCAAAAATGTGGCGAAGCAGCATCCCAAGGGTCACGGATGCGGCACATGCCGCTGCTAACTTGCCCTCCGAATCGGACCGAGACGAGATGAACCAGCACGACGCAATCCCGGAAACCGCTCTTGAATGGGCATTGAACGGGCGGGACGCCGCCCTCGCCACGGTGATCCGGACCTGGGGATCGGCGCCGCGTCCTGTCGGCGCGCAACTGGCGATCGCGGGGGACATGTCTTTCGAAGGGTCTGTTTCCGGCGGCTGCGTTGAGAGCGCTGTAATCTTCGAGGCCGCCGAAGCGATCCGTGAGGGAGACTGCCGCCGCCTGTCCTTTGGCGTGAGCGACGAGACGGCGTTCGAGGTCGGTCTGGCCTGCGGTGGCGAGATCGAGGTTATGGTCGAGCCGTTGGGCGTCGGTCAGGGCCCGTCCGTCCCCGAGTTGGAGGAGCTGGTGCGAGCGCGGGCCGACCGCAAGCCGGTTGTCTGGGAGGTCGATCTTGAGACCTGGTCGCGTCACTTGCGGTATCGGGACGACGCGGATCCCGACCTTGAGGCGCGTTTCCGGACCGACAAGTCCTCGGTCGAGGGAGCTCTGTTTCGCGGCGTTCACAATCCGCCTCTGCGTCTGGTGATCGTGGGTGCGGTGCATATCGCCCAACCGCTCGTTCAGATGGCGCGTCTGGCGGGGTACGACGTCGTGCTCAACGACCCGCGCGACAGCTTCGCCTCGGCGGAGCGGTTTCCGGATGAAACCTTCCTGGACGGTTGGCCGGATGAGGCGCTGACGACTTACCGGCCCGACGCCCGGACGGCGGTCGTGACTTTGAGCCACGATCCCAAGATCGACACGCCGGCACTCGAAGCTGCGCTTGGATCGGAGGCGTTCTATATTGGCGCGCTTGGCTCGACCCGCACGCACGGGAAACGAGTCGCGGCTTTGCGCGAGGCAGGCGTGTCGGACGCGGCGATCGCGCGCATCCACGGCCCCGTCGGCGCCGATATCGGCGCGGTCTCACCCGCCGAGATTGCCGTGTCGATCATGGCGGAGATGACCGAGCGGCTGCGCCGGCCGGAGACGCGGCCATGAGGTTCGGTCGGGTTCCAACCAATGAGGCCGAGGGCGCCATTCTGGCCCATACCCTGACCATGCCGGACGGGCCGATCCGGAAGGGAACCCTTTTGGACGCGGAGGCCGTCCGCAGGATCGCCGCTTTCGGCGTGACCGAAATCACGGTCGCGCGGATCGACAACACCGACACCGGCGAAGACGCCGCCGCCGCCGCCATCGGCGCGAAACTCGATGTGCCGGGCTTCCGTCTGGGCCCGGTTTTCACCGGACGGGTCAACCTGATCGCGGAGACGCCGGGCCTGCTGCATGTCGATGCCGAGCGCGTTGCGACGCTGAACGCTGTGGACGAGGGCATAACGCTCGCCACGCTCCCCGATCTGGCGCGACTGGAGCGGGATCAGCTGGTGGCGACGGTTAAGATCATCCCCTACTCGGTGCCAACGGATACGCTGGAGCGGGCGATCGCGGCTATTGGCGAGGCGGCTTTGCGCGTCGTGCCCTTCCGGGGCGGAAGCGCGAGGCTCATCCTGACTCACACGCCGGGATTCAAGCGAAGCCTGCTCGACAAGGGAGCGGAAGCCGTTCGCAAGCGGGTCGAGGATCTCGGCTACACCCTTGTCGACATCATCCTTGTGCCGCATGAGCTTGGCGCGGTTGCCGATGTGTTGGGCATGCCCGCCGACCTGACGCTGATCCTCGGCGCCTCGGCGACCTCCGACCGGGAGGATGTGGCGCCGGCCGCGGTTGTCCGCGCGGGCGGAACGATCGAGCGGTTCGGCATGCCGGTCGATCCCGGGAATCTCCTCTTTCTCGGCACGCTCAATGGCAACCCCGTGGTGGGCCTGCCCGGTTGCGCTAGGTCTCCTGCGCTGAACGGCGTCGACTGGGTATTGGAGCGTGTCGCCGCCGGCCTGGAGGTCAGGGATGCCGACATCGCGGCGATGGGCGTAGGCGGGCTATTGAAGGAAATGCCAGGCCGGCCGCAGCCGCGGCGCCCTCAGGAGGAGTGAGGCGCCTACTGCGCCGCCTCCACCACCTGCACGTCCACGTCCAGCGCCTCGTCGCCGACGCCCTGTGTCAGGCCGCGAATTGGCGCCGCGTCGAAGGCGTCGGCGCCCGAGCTGATGCGGATATAGCGCTCGTCAGGGCAGACGCCGTTGGATGGATCGAACCCGACCCAACCGAGGTCCTTGACCCATAGCTCAGCCCAGGCGTGGCTGGCTTCGGCGATTCCGCCCTCGGCGTGGAGGTAGCCCGTCGCGTAGCGCGCCGGAATGCCGAGCGTGAGCGCTGCGGCGATCAGCACATGCGCATGATCCTGACAGACTCCGCGCCCGCTGGCCAAAGCCTCCGCAGCCGTCGTCGCCGCATGCGTCTCTCCCGGCACGTATTCGATCGCGTCCCGAACCGCGTTTGAAAGCGCATGGGCCTGTTCCAAAGGCGCCGCGCCGGCGATAGTGGCTTTCGCGGCAAGCTCGCGCAAAGCGCTGTCAGAGCGGGTTTGCCGGGTCGAGCGGAGATAGGCGAGCGGGCTTACCCTCTCTCGGTGTCCGCTCAGAATGCCGGACAGATCGATGGTCTCGACTATGCCGCTGACGACCACGGTTGTTTCTCTGACGGGCCCCAGCAGGGTGAAAGTCTCGGTCTGATCCCCAGCGCCGTCACGAAAGCTCGATCCCCTGACCGCGCCGTCGATCTCGACTGACCATTCGATCACGGTTTGCCCTTCGAAGGTCGATGGCCACGCCCGGATCGACTGGACGACACCGCGCACCGGCGGGTCGAACCTGTAGGTGGTGGCGTGTCTGACCTGCAGCCGCATCAGCGGGTCTCCCCGCTGAGATATGTCGACGTGATCAGGGTTGCGAGCGCCCCGATCTCGTCGATGAACCGGGTCAGGAACTCGTGCAGCCCCTCGTCGAAAATGTCGTCCACCGTGATTTCAGTCATGCGCGCCACGATCCGGCGCGCCTGCGTCTGCGCCTCGGTCGTCCGCCCATATGCCCGCGCCAGCCGGTCGAGGTGGTTGCAGACCTCCTCCGCGCAGGTGATGAGCGACCGGGGCGCTTTCGAGTTCAGAATCAGGAAGTCGGCGATCTTTCCAGGCGTCACCTCTCCGCCATAGGCCCAGTTAAAGGCACGGTGCGCGGACAAAGCCCGGAGCACGGTACGCCACTGGTAATTGTCGAGCCCGGATCCGACTAGGTCGACCTGCGGCAGCAGCACGAAGTATTTCACGTCCAGCAGCCGCGCGGTGCTGTCCGCCCGCTCCAGGTAGAGCCCGATGTTCAGCATGTCGTAGCTGTCGATGCGAAGCTGGGTGTCTTCGATCGCGCCTCGGATCAATGCGGCATGGCGCAGCGTCCAGTCGATCAGATCGCTTTCTTCAAAGGCCGATCGCTCGGTCCGCTTGAGCGCCAGCATCTCCTGATGCGCGGTGTTTAGCGCGTCCCAGGTCTGGCTGGTGAGCGACGTCCGCACAATGCGGCCGTTCTCGCGCGCCCGAAAGAAACACGAAGCGACAGAAGAGGCGTTGTCGGTGTCGAAGAAGATATGGCTTTCCACGTTCCGCTGTCGGATGTCGCCATACTTGTCCATGAAGGCGTCTTTCGTGCCGCTCGCCTTCAGAATTGGAATCCATTCGTTTCGGTAACCCCCTCCGATGGTCGGGATGAGGGCGTTCCGCTGCCCAACTTCCAGCAGGCGGGCGTTGGTCTCGGCCCGCTCCACATAGCGGCCGATCCAGAACAGGTTCTCGGCGTGGCGGGAGAGGAGCGTCATTCGGCCATCACCCAGGTGTCCTTGACGCCGCCGCCTTGAGAAGAGTTCACCACCAGCGACCCGTCGGTCAGCGCCACGCGGGTCAACCCGCCGGGCACAAGCTCGATCCGCTCGCCCACGAGGCAATAGGGCCTAAGGTCAACATGCCGGGGCGCGACGCCCTCCTCGACGAAGGTCGGGCAAGTTGACAGTGAAAGCGTCGGCTGCGCGATGTAATTCTCGGGCGTTTCTTCGATTTTCGACCGGAACGCCTCGATCTGGCCTTTGCTGGAACGCGGCCCCACCAGCATCCCGTACCCGCCGGACCCGTGCACCTCCTTGACGACTAGGTCGGGGAGATTATCGAGCACGTATTTCAACTCTTCCTCCCTGGCGCATTGCCAGGTCGGGACGTTTTTCAGGATCGGCTCCTCACCCAAATAGAAGCGCACCATCTCGGGCACGAAGGTGTAGATGGCCTTGTCATCTGCAACGCCCGCGCCTGGGGCCGAGGCTATGGTTACTCCGCCGGAGCGGTAGGCATTCATCAAGCCGGGAACGCCGAGCATCGAGTCCGGACGGAAACAGAGCGGATCGATGAAGGCATCGTCGATTCGCCGGTAGATCACGTCGACGCGCTTCGGACCCTCAGTCGTGCGCATCCAAACGAAATCGCCCTCCACGAACAGGTCCTGCCCCTCGACAAGCTCCACGCCCATCATATCGGCGAGAAAGCTGTGCTCGTAGTAGGCTGAGTTAAAATGGCCAGGGGTCAGGATGGCGACGGTCGGCTCGCCCTCGCATTTCTGCGGCGCCACGCTGGCCAGCGTTCGCTTGAGCAGAGCCGGGTAGCCCTCGACTGGCGCGATGCGGTTCTCTTTGAAGAGTTGCGGGAACATGCGCATCATGATCTCGCGGTTCTCCAGCATGTAGGAAACGCCGGAGGGCGTACGGCAATTGTCCTCGAGCACGAAGAACTCGTCCGGCCCGGTACGCACCAGGTCGATGCCGACGATGTGCGAATAGACACCGCGCGGCGGCTTGAATCCCGCGACCGCGCGCTCATAGGCCTCGTTTTGATAGACCATGTGCTGCGGGATCAGCCCGGCCTTCACGATCTCGCCGCGCCCGTAAACATCCAGAAGGAACGCGTTCAACGCCTTGGCCCGCTGCTTGATCCCGCGCTCGAGCTTGCGCCATTCCTCGGCGGAGAAAACGCGTGGGAACATGTCGAAGGGGATCAGGCGGTCCGGGTCTCCACCCTCGCCGTAGACCGCGAAAGTGATGCCGATCCGCCGGAAGAGCTTCTCGGCTTCCGATTGCTTTAGCGAGCGGAGTTCGGCCGGCATGCTCTCGGCCCAGTCACCGAGGCCACGGTAGGGCGGGCGGACGGCGCCGCTTTCGAACATCTCGTTGAAATAGTCTTGGTTCTGCCCCATGGCGCCCTCTCGCCCGCCGAGTATGTCGCGGCAAAACCGGGAGTTAAAGGCATTGAACCCGCCTTTCCATACCCTGAATTCGCGATTGCCCAATTTCGCGGCGTTCTTAACTTGGAGGCATGAGCGGCACCGACGTCCTGACCTTCACGGAGCGCGGCATCTACTGCCCGGCTGGCGGGTTCCATATCGACCCTTGGCGCCCGGTGGATCGAGCGCTGATCACTCACGGGCACGCGGACCATGCGCGACCGGGGATGGCGCGGTATCTGTCCACTCATGCGGCAGCGCCGGTGCTGCATCACCGCCTCGGCGGCATCGCGCTCGACACTGTGAACTACGGCGAAGAGCGCGCCATTGGAGACGCGCGTGTCAGCTTCCACCCCGCGGGGCACGTGCCCGGATCGGCGCAAATCCGGGTCGAGGTCGGCGGCGAGGTCTGGGTGGTCTCCGGCGACTACAAGGTCGTGGCCGACGGGGTGAGCGAGCCCTTCGAGCCGGTGCTCTGCCACACGTTCATCACCGAATGCACTTTCGGACTGCCCGTCTTCAAATGGGCGCCCCCGGAAGACGTCGCGGCGGACATCAACGACTGGTGGTCCAGGAACGCCGAAAGTAGCGTGTTCTCGGTCTGCGGGGCCTATTCCCTCGGCAAGGCGCAACGAATTCTCGCGGCGCTCGACACCTCCATTGGTCCGATCCTGACTCACGGCGCGATCGAGAACACGAACGAGGTGCTTCGCGCCCAAGGCATCGACCTGCCTGAGACGATCCAGGTGACGCCCGATCTCGATGCGAAACGGCACAAGGGCGCTTTCGTTCTCGCCGCCCCGGCCGCCCTGGGCTCGTCCTGGATGCGCCGGTTTCAGCCGGCCTCGACCGCCTTCGCCTCGGGATGGATGGCGCTGCGCGGGGTCCGGCGGCGCCGCGCCGCCGACCGGGGATTCGTCATGTCCGATCATGCGGATTGGCCGGGTCTCAACGCCGCAATCGCCGAGACCGGCGCCGAGCGGGTGTTTGTGACCCACGGCTACACCTCGGTCTTCCGGCGTTGGCTGGAGGAGCAGGGCTACGATGCCGGCATCGTCGCAACCGAGTTCGGCGATGGGGAGGAGAGCGAAGACGCCAATTAACAGAAGTCATGGTTCCACCGGCCAGACCCATGCGATAGAACCCTCCCAAGAACAAGATGAGGCAAGACATGAGCGCGCCGAAACCGGTGGTTCTTTGCATTATGGACGGGTGGGGATTGCGTGAGGCGCGGGAGGCGAACGCGCCCGCTCTCGCCGACACGCCGACTGTCGACCGGATCCTGGCGACCTGCCCGTATGCCACGCTCGTCACACATGGTCCCGATGTCGGGCTGCCCAGCGGTCAGATGGGCAACTCCGAAGTTGGACACACCAACATCGGCGCGGGCCGGGTCGTTGCGATGGATCTGGGCCAGATCGACCTGGCGATTGAGGATGGCTCCTTCCAAGCGCAGCCCGCGCTTCTTGACTTCATCGAGGCGCTGAAGGCCTCCGGCGGCACAGCGCATATCGCGGGACTTACCTCGCCTGGCGGCGTCCACTCGCACCAAAACCATATCAGCGAGGCGGCAAGGGTGATCGCGGCGGCGGGCGTGCCGGTTGCGATCCACGCGCTCACCGATGGTCGCGATGTGCCGCCTACCTCGGCTCGCGAACAGGTGGCTGACCTTGAGGCGACACTTCCGGAGGCCGCGAGGATCGCGACGGTCTCTGGTCGCTACTACGCGATGGACAGGGACAACCGCTGGGAACGGGTGGAGCTTGCGTATCGCGCGATCGTTGGGGGCGTTGGCGAGCGGCGAGACAGCGCAACCGGTGGTATCGCGGCGTCCTACGACGCCGGTGTCGGCGACGAGTTCATCGTTCCCTTTGTCGTAGGCGACTATTCCGGGATCGCCGACGGCGACGGTCTCTTCTTCATCAACTTCCGCGCGGACCGCGCCCGTGAGATTCTCCGCGCGATCTGCGAGCCCGGGTTTTCCGAGTTCGACACCGGCCCGCGACCCGCGCTAGCGTCTCGGCTCGGCATGGTCGAGTACTCCGACGCGCACAACGCCTACATGACGACCGTTTTCCCTAAGCGCGAGATCGTGAACACGCTTGGTGAATGGGTGGCCAAACACGGTCTGCGCCAGTTCCGGCTGGCGGAAACCGAGAAATACCCTCACGTGACGTTCTTTCTGAATGGCGGAAAGGAAGCGCCGGAAGAGGGCGAGGACCGGTTCATGCCGCCCTCGCCAAAGGTCGCGACCTATGACCTGCAGCCGGAGATGTCCGCGCCGGAGGTGACCGACAAATTCGTTGAGGCGATTGAGGCGGGGTACGACCTGATCGTCACGAACTACGCCAACCCGGATATGGTCGGGCATACGGGCGACCTCGCGGCGGCGATGAAGGCCTGTGAGGCCGTCGATGCCGGCCTTTCGCGGGTCGTCGCGGCGCTGGAGAAGGCGGGCGGCGCGATGGTTCTCACCGCCGATCACGGCAACTGCGAGACGATGATCGACCCCGAAACCGGCGGGCCGCACACGGCGCACACCACCAATCTGGTCCCCGTCGCGGTCGTCGGCGCGCCGGACGGCGCAAGCCTGCGCGACGGGCGGCTCTCGGACCTGGCGCCGACGCTTCTCGACCTCATGGGCCTTCCCATCCCAGAGGAGATGACGGGGCGGAGCTTGATTCAGTAATGCGGCTTGCGTTCGCCACCGCAGTTCTGACGGCCATCTCGTCGATGACGGCCGCCGCAGAGACGGATGCCGAGGCTATCGCCCGGCATGCCTCGGAGCTGCTGGCAGGGGCCTCGCTATCTCTCACCGACGCCGACAGCGAGGAGGACAGGGTGGCCGCGCTGTCGGAGACGGTTCGCGCCTACGAGGTCGGACTTGAGGCAATGCGTGAAGGTCTCCGCGCCGCCACCTTCGAGGCGCGGGTTAAACGCGAGGCGCTGAGCGGCAGGGATTCCGGGCTCATCGCTACGCTCCTCCAATTGCAGGCGCTGGAGCGGTTCGGTCCGGCGCAAGCTTTCGTGCATCCGGAAGGTGCGCTTTCCGCGATCCGGGCGGGCATGCTCGCCTCCGATGCCGCGCCCGCGCTCAATGCCGAGGCGGTGGAGCTGGCAGGCGAACTGGCGGATCTGAAGGCGGTCGCGAGCCTCCGCGACGCCTCGCGGCAGAAACTGCAGACCGGCCTGCAAGAGGTCCGTGACGCCCGCCTGCTCCTCTCCGCCGCGATCGCAGCGCGTACGGACCGGCCCGCCCCCTTGGCGACCGATGACGCCGCGATGGTCGCGCTGATCGACGCAACCGAGACGCTTTCGGCTTTTGCGGACAGCTTGAGCGAAACGGCTTCGGTCGCGGCGGGCGCCGCGCACGCAGGCTGGGCTTTGCCTGCGCGCGGCCAAATTCTGCGCGGTTTCGAAGAGCCGGACGCGGGCGGCATACGGCGGCCGGGTTGGATTCTGGCGACGGCTCCGGAAGCGCTTGTAGCAGCGCCGACGCAGGGAACAATACGGTTTGCCGGCGTTCTGCCTGACCAGGGCGGTGTTGCGATTCTGGAGCCAAACCCCGGAGAAATTGTGATTCTCTCCGGTCTGGGCGATCTGTTCGTGGTTCGGGATCAGATTGTTTCCGTAGGCGAGCCAATCGGTTTCATGGGGAGGTCCAATGCCACTCCTGACCAGAAATTGAACGAAATCGTCACCGACAGTGGTCAACCTTCGAGCGAAACGCTTTATATTGAGGTTCGACAGAGTCAGAAGCCGGTCGATCCGAAGACCCGCTTCAGGGCAGGTATCGAGGAAGGATAACAGATGAAACGTTTCTTTTTGGCATCGATCACAGGTGTCATGCTGGGAGCGGTGGTGACCACGCAGGTCGCTGGGCCGCTATTAGCGCAGGAAGCGACAAACAAGGCCTCCGTCTATGAGCAGCTCGATCTTTTTGGCGACATTTTCGAGCGGATTCGCTCGCAATATGTCGAGGATGTCGATGATTCCGACCTGATCGAGGCGGCGATCAACGGGATGCTCACCTCACTCGATCCGCATTCCTCGTATCTGTCCCCCGATGACGCGACCGCTATGCGCGTCCAAACCCGGGGCGAGTTCGGCGGTCTCGGGATCGAGGTCACCCAAGAGGAGGGCTTCGTCAAAGTCGTCTCTCCGATCGACGGAACGCCCGCCGATCAGGCAGGGATAGAGGCCGGCGATTTCATCACACATGTCGATGGCGAGAGCGTTCTCGGCTTGGCGCTGGATGAAGCGGTCGAGCTGATGCGCGGGCCCGTGGGCAGCGAAATCGTTGTCACGGTCGTGCGCGAAGGCGCGGACGAGCCGTTCGATGTCTCGATTATCCGCGATACCATCAAGCTGACGGCGGTCCGCTCGCGATCGGTCGGCGACACCATCGTTCTCCGCATCACCACCTTCAGCGACCAGACCTTCCCCTCCATGCGCGATCAACTGCTCGAGCAGGTTGAGGAGCTCGGCGGTCTGGAGAACGTCAACGGCTTCGTTCTGGATTTGCGGAACAACCCCGGCGGGCTGTTGACGCAGGCTGTGCGGGTGTCTGACGCTTTCCTCGACGCCGGCGAGATTGTCTCGACCCGGGGTCGCGACCCTCAAGATGGCGACCGCTTCAACGCCGAGCCGGGCGATCTGGCGGATGGGAAGCCCATGGTCGTCCTGATCAATGGCGGTTCCGCATCCGCCTCCGAGATCGTCGCCGGCGCACTTCAGGATCATCGCCGCGCTATTGTCGTCGGTACCAAGAGCTTCGGCAAAGGCTCGGTTCAGACGGTGATGCCGCTCCGTGGAGACGGCGCGATGCGCCTGACGACCGCGCGCTATTACACGCCGTCGGGGCGCTCGATCCAGGCTCTTGGCGTTTCGCCCGACATCATCGTCGAGCAGCCGCCCCGGGTCGAGACCAACAACGAAGAGGAGGACAGCAACCGTTTCCGCCGCTTCGAGTCCGATCTCCGCGGCAGCCTTGGAAACGACAGCCTGACCGACGATCAGCGCCTTCAGATCGAGTCCGAACGCGCCAAAGCGGAAGCCTCGGCGGCGCTGCGTGAGGAGGATTATCAGTTGGCCTACGCAATCGACATCCTTAAGGGTCTGGCGGCCCTCGGCCCCGAATACGCGGCGGCCCTAGCGGCCCGCGCAAACTGAACCGAACGGACCTTTTCTGAGACCGGCGGCCCGCAAGGCCGCCGCTTTTTCATGCATTTCGGCAGATCCCTTCTACGTAAAACGAGAGTTCCCTTGCACGGCGCGAGGGAGTAGAGCTGCGTCCTCTAGGAGAGTGCCATGGCCGCGATCGTCAAAGTCGACAATGTCAGAAAGACCTATGAAGGCGGGTTTGAAGCGCTAAAAGGCGTTTCGCTGGATATCGAGGAAGGCGAGATTCTCGCCCTGCTCGGGCCGAACGGCGCGGGGAAAACCACATTGATTTCAACGATCTGCGGGATCACCGTCCCCACGTCAGGCGCGATCACTGTGGGTGAATTTGACGTGGAAAACGACTACCGCGAGGCGCGCCGGCTGATCGGCCTGGTCCCGCAGGAGATCAATCTCGAGCCCTTCGAGCACGTTCAGAATACGGTGAGGCTGTCACGCGGTCTTTTCGGCAAGGCGCGCAATGACGCGATCGTCGAAAGCGTGCTGCGCGACCTGTCGCTCTGGGACAAACGCGCCTCCAAGATCGTGGCGCTGTCCGGGGGCATGAAGCGCCGCGTGCTGATCGCCAAGGCGTTGGCGCACGAGCCGCGCGTCCTGTTCCTCGATGAGCCGACGGCCGGCGTGGATGTCGAGCTCCGCAAGGACATGTGGACGCTGGTCGAACGGCTGCGCGAGGAGGGTGTCACCATCATCCTGACCACTCACTACATCGAAGAGGCTGAGGCCATCGCCGACCGTATCGGCGTGATCAACAATGGTGAGATTCTTCTGGTGGAGAAGAAAGACGCGCTGATGGCCCGCATGGGCCAGAAGGAGATGCGCATCGAGTTGGCTGAGCCGCTCGACGCCATCCCGGAGGCGCTTTCGGGCTACAACCTGCAACGCGCCGAGAACGGCTGCCGCCTGATATACACCTACGACACGGCGGCAGAGCGGACCGGCATAACTCGCCTGTTGAACGATCTTCAGGCCTCGGGCCTGGTCCTGCGCGATATGCAAACCAGCCAGAGCTCGCTTGAGGACATCTTCGTCGGGCTCGTGAGGGAAAGCGCATGAACTGGTACGGCATCATCGCGATCTGGCGCTTCGAGATGGCCCGGTTCTTCCGGTCGATCATTCAATCCATCGTCTCGCCGGTGGTCTCGACCTCGCTTTACTTCGTTGTCTTCGGCGCCGCCATCGGCAGCCGTATCCCAGAGGTCGAGGGCGTGAGCTACGGCGCGTTCATTGTGCCCGGCCTGATCATGCTTAGCGTGCTTCAGCAGGCGATTCAGAACGCGGCATTCGGCATCTACTTTCCCAAGTTCATCGGTACGATTTTCGAAGTGCTCTCCGCGCCTTTGAGTGCCTTCGAGATCGTCATCGGCTATGTCGGCGCGGCGGCGGTCAAGGCGTTGATGATCGGCCTGATCATCCTCGTCACCTCGTTCTTCTTCGTCGACATAACCATTGCGTATCCGTTCTGGATGATCGCGTTCCTCATTCTGACCTGCGTCTCCTTCGCGATGCTGGGCTTTATCCTCGGGATCTGGGCGAAGAGCTTCGAGCAGTTGAACCTGGTTCCGCTCCTCGTCGTCACGCCGCTCGTCTTCCTCGGCGGGTCGTTCTACTCGATCAGCATGCTGCCGCCGGTGTGGCAGACCATCTCGCTCTTCAATCCGGTCCTTTACCTGGTCTCGGGCTTCCGGTGGTCGTTCTTCGGGATGGCGGATGTGCCCGTGGTCGCTTCACTCGTGGCGGTTTTCGGTTTTACCGCGCTCTGCATGGGCATCGTCTGGTGGATCTTCCGCACGGGCTATCGCCTCAAAAGCTGAGCGCTCGGATTAATTGCAACATTCGCGTGACGGGGGCGGGTTGCGCCTTGTTGCGGGAGGCTTCGCGGCCTACATCGGCTCGCATGAGGCCGTCCATCCCCTTTATCAAAACGCAGCCCGTCGTCTCGGTCATCCGGCTCCAGGGTATCATCTCCGCCCAACCGCGCGGCGCGGCGCTGAACGATTCGGGTCTGGCTGGGTTGATGCATAAGGCGTTCCATCGCGGCAAGCCGGACGCGGTTGCGCTCGCCATCAATTCGCCGGGCGGGAGCCCCAGCCAGTCCTCTCTCATCGCCGCCCGCATCCGCCGGCTGGCAGAAGAGAAGAAGATCAAGGTCTACGCCTTTGTCGAGGACGTCGCGGCCTCGGGCGGCTATTACATTGCCAGCGCGGCGGATGAGATCTGGGTTGACCGCCATTCCATTGTCGGCTCGATCGGCGTGATCTCGGCCGGCTTCGGCTTCGATCAGTTCATCGACCGCTACGGAATCGAGCGCCGGGTCCATACAGCGGGAAAATCGAAAAGCCTGCTCGATCCGTTCCGCCCCGAAAAGCCCGAGGACGTGGAGCGGCTGAAGGCGATTCAGGAGCATATCCACGGCGAGTTCATTGACCATGTGAAAACCAGCCGGGGCAGCCGTCTCAACGAGGAGATGGAGCTCTTCACGGGCGATGTATGGGTCGGCGGGCAGGCGATGGAAACCGGTTTGATCGACGGGGTCGGTCATCTGGTGCCCAAGATGAAGGAGATCTTTGGCGACAAGGTCTCGCTCAGACCGTATCAGGCGCGGCGCTCGCTGCTCAGCCGCTTCGGCGCCCGCGTGCTCGGCGACGCCATGGCGGAGGTCGAAGACCGCGCCGCCTTCGCGCGTTTCGGGATCTGACGTCGGATGCTCACGAAGATCGTCACGTTCTTTCTGATCTTCATGATCATCCTCGGGATGTTCGGCAAACTGAAAGTGAACTTCCCCGGCAGGGCGCGGCTTGCGTCCGCCAAGTGCCCGAAATGCGGCCGGTACCGCATCGGAAAAGGGCCTTGTCCCTGCGGGAAGGCCTGACCAATGGATTTCCTGTTCGCGGGCGTCGGCCTCGTCATATTGCTGCTGGCCGGCGATCTGCTGGTGCGCGGGGCGGTGAACCTCTCACTGCGCCTGGGCGTGCCCGCGCTGATCGTCAGCCTGACCATCGTGGCGCTGGGCACCTCCGCGCCGGAACTTCTAATCTCCATTCAGGCCATTTTGGATGACGCGCCAGGACTGGCCATCGGTAATGTCGTCGGTTCGAATACCGCAAATATCTTGCTGGTACTGGGAGTTCCCGCCCTAATGGCCGGCCTCGCAACCGCCCATTGCGAAAGCCAGAAGAGTTACATGGCGATGATGGGCGTGACGGTGGTGTTTATGGCGGGCGCCTTCTTCGGACCGATCACGTGGGTGCATGGGCTGGTCTATCTGGCGCTTCTGACCGCAATCCTCGCTGACCAGGGCAGGCAGGCCATCGCGCATCGCCGGGCGCTTGGTGACATCGATGATGTCGAGACCGAGCTTGAAGGCGTCGATCCCGATATGAGCGGTTGGAAAATCGGCCTATTCATTGCCCTGGGCCTCTTTGGCCTTCCGCTAGGGGCCGACATCCTTGTCGACAGCTCGCTGTCCATAGCGAAGCGGTTCGGCGTCTCGGACAGCGTCATCGGTCTCACGCTCGTGGCGCTCGGCACGTCGCTTCCCGAATTGGCGACCACCGTCATGGCGGCGATCCGGCGGCAGGCGGATGTCGCGCTGGGCAATGTCATCGGCTCGAACATGTTCAATTTGCTTGCGATCATCGGGATCGCAAGCTTGTTCGGCGACATCCCGGTTCCGCGCGAGTTCCTGGCCTTCGACCTTTGGGTGATGCTCGGCGCTTCGCTCCTGATCGCGCCGTTCGTTTTCTCGAAGACGATGAACATGACGCGGATGGCCGGCTTGGTCCTTTTCGCGCTCTACTTGCTTTATCTCTACTTGGTGGTTCACGGATGACAGGACGGGCATTGGTGACAGGCGCGGGCAAGCGGCTGGGTCGGGCGATGGCGCTCTATCTGGCCGAGCGCGGCTATGACGTTGCGGTGCACTACAACGGGTCGGAGCATGCGGCTGCCGAGGTGGTCGATCAGATCGTCTCGACTGGCGGCCAGGCGCGCGCACTGCAAGCCGATCTGATCGTCGAAGAGGAGATGCGAGAACTCGTCCCCCGCGCCGCCGAGGCGATCGGCGGGCCGCTGGCGGTTCTTGTCAATTCGGCCTCGATCTTCGAATACGACAACATCGCCACGGCGACACGCCAGAGCTGGGACCGGCATTTCGAATCCAATCTGCGAGCACCTTTCGTATTAACGCAGCAGTTCGCGGCTCAGGCGCCCGAGCCCCGGTTCGAAGGCGCGTTCTCAGAGCCGACGGCCGAGGCGCTGATCGTCAATATGATCGACCAGCGCGTGCGCAAGCTGACGCCTGAGTTCATGACCTACACCATTGCGAAGATGGGACTTTGGGCGCTCACCCGAACATCGGCGCAAGCGTTGGCGCCCAAGGTCCGGGTCAACGCGATCGGCCCGGGCCCGACAATGCAAGGCGCGCGGCAGTCGGAAGAGCACTTCAGAAATCAGCGCGCCGCGACCGTAATGAACCGCGGAGCGAGCCCATCGGACATCACCCACGCGCTGGGGTACTTCCTCGATGCTCCGGCGGTCACCGGGCAGCTTCTCTGTATTGACGGCGGCCAGCATTTGGGTTGGGAAACGCCGGATGTCCAAGGCGTCGAGTGATCCGAAACCTTCCGAAACCGCGTATTGGACCTTGACTTGTACACGGTCCGATTCGATCGACACATAGGCGTTAAAGAATTTTTAATGTTTTCAGTGTTTTGCTCCGGGCGTCAAAAAAATCGTATAAATATCAGCGCCTTAGTTTACCGCCTAAAAAATAGGCAATCCTCTGAACCCGGTTGAAACTAACGAGAAAATCCCTGCGCATCTGATTTGTCCCAAAGGTTATCCACAGATCGCGTGGACATGTTTTCGCTTGTTCCCGCCTTGAACTCGGTGCAGCCATGCCGAGAATCGCGCAAGCGCGAGGGCGGGTTCCAAAGCAGAAGTCATGGCGGCGACCGGGCACGAGATCATCCAGTCCTATTTGAAGACGCTCGATAATTCGCCGGGCGTCTATCGCATGCTCGATCAGAAGGGCGCGGTACTCTACGTCGGAAAGGCGCGGAACCTCCTCGCCCGGGTCTCGTCCTACGCCCGACCTCAGGGTCACTCGCCCCGGATTGCCCGGATGATCCGCGACACCGCGTCGATGATGTTTCTGACCACGCGCACCGAAACCGAGGCGCTGCTCTTGGAACAGAACCTCATCAAGCAGCTTAAGCCGCGCTACAACGTGCTGCTGCGTGACGACAAATCCTTCCCGAATATTCTCGTCTCGAAAGAGACTGGCTTCCCGCAGATCAAAAAGCATCGCGGCGCGAAAAAGGAGAAGGGGGAGTACTATGGCCCCTTCGCCAGCGCCGGTGCTGTCAACCGTACGCTCAACCAGTTGCAGAAGGTGTTCCTGCTTCGGAACTGCTCGGACGCGACGTTCGAGAGCCGCACACGCCCCTGTTTGCTCTACCAGATCAAACGCTGTTCGGGCCCCTGCGTGGGTCTCATCTCTGAGGAGGCGTATGGCGACCTTGTGCGCGACGCTGAGCGCTTCCTGAAAGGGCGGACGACCAAGGTACAGGCCAAGCTCGCCGACGAGATGCGACAGGCCTCCGCCGATCTGGAGTTCGAACGAGCCGCCGCGCTCCGCGACAGGCTCCACGCATTGACCTTTGTGCAGGGCAGCCAGGCGATCAACCCGCAGGGCGTGTCCGAGGCCGACGTAATCGCGCTCCACATGGATGGCGGCCAGGCCTGCGTTCAGGTCTTCTTCATCCGCGCCAACCAGAACTGGGGCAACCGGGATTACTACCCGCGCACCGGCGCGGGCGCCGGCGCGACCGAGGTTATGCAGGCGTTCCTTGGCCAGTTCTACGACAACAAAGAACCGCCGAGGCTTCTTCTTTTGTCCGACCCGATTGAAGACCCGGAGCTGATGGCGGCGGCGCTTTCGGACAAGGCGGGGCGCAAGGTTGAGATCGTGGTGCCGCAGCGAGGCGAGAAGAAAGAGCTCGTCGCCGGCGCGCTTAGAAACGCGCGGGAGAGCCTGGCGCGTAAGATGTCCGAGACGGCGACCCAGGCGAAGCTCCTGAGCGGTTTGGCGGAGGCGTTTGATCTCGACGCGCCGCCTCGGCGGATCGAAGTCTACGACAACTCGCACATCCAGGGCGCCCACGCGGTCGGCGCCATGATCGTGGCGGGACCAGACGGGTTCCTGAAAAGCCAGTACCGCAAGTTCAACATCAAGGACGAGGAAGTCACGCCGGGGGATGACTTCGGGATGATGCGCGAGGTGCTGACGCGCCGGTTTAAGCGCCTTCTCAAGGAGGACCCCGACCGGCGGACAGAGAGCTGGCCCGATCTTCTGCTAATCGACGGTGGCGCGGGGCAGGTCAGCGCGGTCCATGAGATTATGTCGGATCTCGGCGTCGAGGACGTGCCGATGCTGGGTGTGGCGAAAGGCGTCGACCGCGACCAGGGCAAGGAGGAATTCCATCGCTTTGGTGGCCGCCCTTTCGCGCTCCGCCGCGGGGACCCGGTTCTCTACTTCGTGCAGCGGATGCGGGACGAGGCGCACCGTTTCGCCATCGGCGCCCATCGGCAGAAACGCTCAAAGGCCATCGGGGCGACCCCTCTGGACGAGGTGCCGGGCGTCGGCGCAACCCGCAAGCGCGCTCTCTTGGAGCACTTCGGATCGGCCAAGGCGGTGGCGCGCGCCGCTCTATCCGATCTCAAGGCTGTGGACGGGATATCCGATACTCTGGCCGAGACGATCTACGACCATTTCCATGGTGGCTAGCCGCTAGCTTAATACCGCCAGCATGATGGCCGCGTAAATCGTTAGGCTGGCGGTCAGCACGAACACATGCCAGATCGCCATGTGGTGGGGCAGCCGGTTCCAGAGATAGAACATGACCCCGGCCGTATAGAGCCCGCCGCCTGAGGCGATCAGCGCGACAACAGCGACGGGAAGCGAGGCGAAGAGGCTCCACCCTAGAACAGCGCCGAACCATCCCATGCCGAGGTAGAGGCAAAGGCTCAGCCCCTTGAACCGCTCGGGCGCGTAGAGCTTCAGCGAAACGCCGGCGCCCGCCGCCGCCCAAAGCCCGCTTATCAGCCACCAGCCATGCCCCGCTATCAGCGCGAAAGCGGTGAAGGTGCCGGCGATCTTGAGATAGATGGCGGAGTGGTCGAGCCGTTTCAGCAGCCATTCCCAATCCGGGTGTGGGATCAGGTTGTAAAGCGCCGAGCAGAGGATCATCAGAACGAAGGTGGCGCCATAGACCGCAGCACCCGCGACCCTACCACTCTCGCCGTCGGTCAGGATTGCGGTGACGATCAGGGCGGGGACGGCGGCGGCAACAGCGACGACGCCAACCACATGCACAACCGCGTCTGAAAGGTATTCGGCGCGGGTATACGTCAACCGGACGGGTAGTCGCTCGAACATGGACACTAGATATTGCGGTTTGGTTAACGTGTTGTGAAAGATAGGTGCGTTGCTCGACGGCTCTTCACCTTCCCGCAGGGGCGGACTATTTGCAAGGCATGACCTGGACGATCCCCAATGTCCTGACCGTGCTCCGCCTTCTGGCGGCGCCTGGCGTTGTGGTCATGTTTCTCTACTTCGACCGGCCCTGGGCCGACTGGTTCGCTTTGATCCTTTTTGTCACGGCGGCCGTGACCGATTGGTTCGACGGCTATCTCGCGAGGCTATGGAAGCAGGAGACGAAGATCGGCACGATGCTCGATCCGATCGCGGATAAGGCCATGGTCGTGATCGCGTTCCTTGTCATCGTGGCGCTCAACAGCGACCGCCGCTATGGCATGGACCCGTGGATCCTGCTGCCGGCCACGTTGATCGTGTTTCGCGAAGTCTTCGTCTCGGGTCTGCGAGAGTACCTTGGCGACACCGCAGGGACGCTCAAGGTCACCAAGCTCGCGAAATGGAAAACCACGGCGCAGATGATCGCGATCGCGGTCCTGTTCTCGACCGGGGTGTTCGAACATCTCTATATCGAGCGGACCATCGGCATGGACCGCGAGATCATCGCTGACATCTTGAGTGGAGGTGAGGACCCGGCCAATATCCGGCTGATCCGCGACGCTTACTGGTGGTTCTGGTGGCTGGGCGTCAGCCTCCTGTGGGTTGCCGCCGTTTTGACCTTCCTCACCGGCTTCGATTATCTTCGCAAGGCCATGCCGCATCTCAGGGATCACCCATGATCGATGTCCTCTATTTCGCCTGGCTTCGCGAGCGGATCGGCGCGCCGAAAGAGCGTGTCGAGACCAGCGCGGAGACGGTTGCCGATCTGGTCGAGGAGTTGAAGGGTCGGAGCGAGGCCCATGCGATGGCGTTTTCAGACATGAAGAGCGTCCGCGTGGCCGTCGATCAGGAGCTGACCGAGATGTCGACGCCCATCGGCGGCGCCCGTGAGGTCGCCTTCTTCCCGCCGATGACCGGCGGATGACCGTTCGTGTTCAGGAGGCGCCCTTCGACATGGGCGCCGAGGTGGAGGCCTTCACCGCCGAGCACAAGGGCGCCGGGGCCGTCGTGACGTTCTCGGGCCTTGTCCGCGACGAGGGCGGGACGCTGAGCGCGATGGAAATCGAGCATTACCCCGGCATGACCGAAAAGGCGCTGTCGTCGATCCGCGACGAGGCGCTGGAGCGCTGGTCGCTGGCAGGTGCCATGATCATCCACCGCTACGGCTCCCTGGCGCCGGGCGATCAGATCATGATGGTCGCAACCGCCTCCCGTCACCGGGCCGACGCCTTTGCGGCGGCGGAGTTCCTGATGGATTACTTGAAGAGCCGCGCGCCCTTTTGGAAGAAAGAGACCGGCGCAGATGGTGACG
>JASJAU010000025.1 GCA_030066855.1 Paracoccaceae bacterium
CAGTCTCCATCATTCGTTTTCCAGCGAAAGAAAAGCATCTCGTAGGGAAAAACTTGGGTCGCTTCGATGCTGGCGATCTCCAGCGATGCGACGGGTTCAACGGTTTTCTTTCCGTTAGCGAGTCGTCGAAGATCGCCTGCCATATTCAACGCGGAGAGCTCGAACTCGATCACGACCGGGCCCGGGCCATCGTTGGCGGCAACGAGGTCGAAGGCAGACCCATTCGGAACGATTGTGCAGAGTACCGGAGCGAAGAATTCCCGCGCCTTGTGGTGCAACAGTTTCCAACCACCACCGTAGTCTAGCGATGACCAGCTGCAAACGGGCCACGTGTCATTGAGTTGCCAGTATAGCGTACCCATGCACCGAGGCATGCGAGACCGCCATCGGGTCACGGCGGTTTTGATGGCAAGCGCCTGTTGGACCTGGCTCAGATAGACGAAGCTTTCAAAACCAACAGGAAACCGAAAGTAGCGGAACATTGTCTCTGCAATTCTTGCATTTCCGCCCGCATTCTTCTGGTGACTCTCGAATACAGGCGCCGCAATGTTTAAGTCCTCAGGTTCCGCGAAGCTCCTGATCTGATCCATCGACGGATAGGATTGAAACCCGAATTCCGAGCAGAACCTCGGGGACACGTCGCTGTAATGCTCAAAATCGCGACCTTCATGCCAGACAGACCAGAAATGCATGTCGCCTGAAGTGTCGTCGTGCCAGCCATCTCCGAAATCCAGCCGCCCACGCGATGGAGAGGAGGGCCACCAGTTTGCGTCCGGACAGGTTGCCTTTAGAGACCGCTCGATCGTGTGGTTCAGCCGGTCATATGCGGCGAGGTATCGGTCGCGGTTGTTCCGGCTCTCCTCGAACCAATTCAGGGCACCGACATTTTCATTGTCACCGCACCAGAGCGCGATCGATGCATGGTGATGAAGGCGAGCGACGACCTCCTCTACTTCAGTGCCGACTTCTTCGAGGAACTCCTCGTCGGCGGGATAGAGCGCGCAGGCGAACATGAAGTCTTGCCACACCATCAGGCCGAGTTCGTCGCAGATATCGTAGAACCAGGAGGGCTCGTATCGACCGCCGCCCCAGACCCTGATCATGTTCATGTTGGCGTCGATTGCTGATTGGAGCAGATCACGAGTCTTCTCTCGCGTGATCCGGCCGGGAAGAGCGTCTGCCGGTATCCAATTGGCTCCTTTACAAAAA
This sequence comes from Paracoccaceae bacterium, assembly GCA_030066855.1. Taxonomy (GTDB): domain Bacteria; phylum Pseudomonadota; class Alphaproteobacteria; order Rhodobacterales; family Rhodobacteraceae; genus Kangsaoukella. The sequence goes on from JASJAU010000025.1 coordinate 1,210, forward strand.
ACGGGCCGCCCGTTGACGCGAAAGGCAAAGCTCGCACCGATCTCGTCCCGCTCGTTAACAAGTTCTATTCTGCGCAGACCGATGGCTCGGTTTTCAACCTGGCCGTCGATTTTGGTTGTGAGTTGGTAGAGCGGCTGTTCCCCGTGGCCGGCAGGCCACCAGAGTTTTGGGTCGGTGACATCGAATACGAGCGTTGGAGTCCTGTTGTCTTTGTTGATCGAAATGCGCTCGGATCTGCCATCGAAGGTCACCAACAATTCGCCCGAGCAATCGCCGGTAAGATGGGTGGTCACGCAAACCTGAACGCCGTCAGCGCCGTGAATTTGGCTGACCGAAAGCAGCTCGATACGCGTCGATCGGATGGGTTCCAGTCGCATGGCGCCGTAGACGCCAAATGGCGCCAAAGCGACGTTCCAGTCCCAGCCGAAATCACACTGCGGCTTTCGCAGCATGTTCGGATTCGGGATGGGGGAGTTTGAAGCCTGGAACGGTACGAAGAAAGGCTGCTCTGCCTGTCGTTTCGCCGCAACGCGAACGGACGACGGAAAGGCGATCTCAATCTCGTTCGTTCCGATACGAAGAGCCTCTGAAGCGGTTGCGCGATAAGAACGAAAGGCGTTGTTCGTTTCCAGAACCTCGCGGCCATTGATGCGGATAGATGCCACTGTGTCGACTTGATCGATATAGAGCTCGAGATCAGTTCGAGCGACCTCGAAACGCCGTGACACCACCCAATCGCGCTCGGCGACCCAACGGCAATCGTATTCGTTTCGACCCCAATAAGGGTCGGGGATCACGCCCGCCTCAAATAACGCGGTGATCGCATCACCGGGCAGGTCGATGCTGGCCTCGTAGTCGCCCGCGGAATCGCGAAGGCGCCAGGCCCCTGAAAGGTCCACGCTCGTCATTTATGATGGCTCAGAGCCTCACTTCGGTCTCTGCATCGAAGAAGGAAGAGGTCGCCGGATCGAAGCCAATCGCCAGCCGTCCGCCTTCTTTGACATCCATCTGACCGTCGATACGGATGCGGAAAGGCTTGCCGGCGTAGGTCGTCCAAACCAGTGTGTCCGATCCCATAGGCTCGACGATTTCGACACCGACCTCAGCCTGCACTGGCATCGACTGCGCGGCATCTCCAGCAGAGACATGCTCTGGCCGCACACCCATGACAGCGCCTCCTGAAGCCTTGCTCTCAAAGGGATAACCGCTCGCATCGAGTGAAATATCGGCCACGCGGAATGTACCATTGTCGAGCGTTCCATCCATGAAGTTCATCGATGGCGATCCGATGAAATCCGCAACGAATTTGTTGGTTGGCTTGTTGTAGATTTCCGACGGTGACGCGAGTTGCTGGATCTTTCCGTCCCGCATGATCGCGATCCGGTCAGCCAACGTCATCGCCTCGACCTGGTCGTGGGTGACGTAGATCATCGTGTTCTCAAGTTGCTGATGCAGCCGTTTGATCTCAACACGCAGATCGGTCCGAAGTTTTGCATCTAGGTTTGAAAGGGGCTCGTCGAAAAGGAAGACGTCGACGTCCCGAACCAGCGCGCGCCCGATCGCTACCCGCTGTCGCTGACCGCCGGAGAGCGCGGCCGGCTTTCGGCTCAGAAGCGGTTCGATCCGAAGGATCTCTGCCGCACGCGCGACCCGTTTGGCGATTTCGTCCTTTGGTAGTCCCGCATTGCGCAGCCCGAAGCTCAGGTTCCCCTCCACGGTCATCTGCGGATAGAGCGCGTAGGATTGGAACACCATTCCGATTCCACGCTCGGAAGGCTCCTTCCAGGTGACGTTCTGGTCTTTGATGAAGATCTGTCCGTCCGAGACCTCCAGAAGGCCGGCGATGCAGTTCAGCAAAGTCGACTTTCCGCAGCCAGACGAGCCCAGAAGTACGAGGAACTCGCCATGGTGGATGTCCAGATTGAGGTTCTTCAGGACGCTAACCGCGCCGAAGTTCAGGTCGAGGTTCTTGATTTCGACAGAATGCATGCGATCAGCCCTTTACGGCGCCAGCGGCAATGCCGCGGACGAAGAGTTTTCCGGAGACGAAGTAGATGGTCAGCGGCACCAGACCGGTCAGGATCGTGGCGGCCATGTTGACGTTGTATTCCTTCTCTCCGAACGAGGAGTTGACGATGTTGTTCAGCTGCACCGTCATTGGATACGTCTCGGGTCGCGTGTAAACGATGCCGAACAAGAAGTCGTTCCAGATGCCGGTGACCTGCAGAATGACGGCCACGACCAGGATCGGGATCGACATCGGCAGCATGACCCGGAAGAAGATACCCCAGAAACCGGCGCCATCGATTCGAGCTGCCTTGAACAGCTCGGCTGGAAGCGAGCTGAAGTAATTGCGGAACAGCAGCGTCAAGATCGGCATTCCGAAGATTGAATGCACGATTATGAGACCGGTCAAATCGCCGAAGACCCCCAAGGTCCGCAGGATGATCACGATCGGATAGAGCATCAGCTGATATGGGATGAAGGCGCCGAAGATCAGGATCGTGAAAAAGATGTTCGCGCCCCTGAACGGCCAGTTAGCCAGCGCGTAACCATTTATGCTGGCGACAACGATCGAAACGATGACCGAGGGCACAGTTATGATCACGGAGTTCATGAAGCCGGATCTCAGGCCCTCACAGTTCAGACCAGTGCAGGCGGTGGACCATGCCTTGAACCATGCGTCGAAGGAAATCTCGGAAGGTAGCGCGAAGACGTTGCCAAGCCGGATTTCTGGCATTGTTTTGAGGGACGTCACAACCATGATGTAGAGTGGCGCAAGGTAATAGAGCGCAAGAATGGTGATCGTCGAGTAGACGACGATGTTCGCCAGTCGAAATGGCGACTTTGGTTTCGGGCCGCGCGGGCCAGTCATCTCAGCGCTCACGGCGACCACCTCCGAATTCATAGAATGACCAGGGAATGATAATGATCAGAACGACTATCAGCATGGTTGTCGACGCGGCGAAGCCCTGACCGAGGTTCTGGTTCGAAAACATCATGTCGTAGACGTATTTGGCTGGCACCTCGGTCGAGAGTCCGGGGCCGCCGTCCGTTTGAGCAACGATCAGGTCGAAGACCTTGATGATGCCGGTGGCGACCAGCACGATGGCCGTCACAAAGATCGGGCGCATCATTGGAATTACAATGTAAAGGTATGTCTTCCAGGCCGGAATGCCGTCCACGCGGGAGGCTTTCCAGACGTCTTCGTCGATCCCGCGAAGACCGGCCAGCATGATCACCATGACAAGGCCAGTGCCCTGCCAGAGACCCGCCAACAGGACACCGTAGATCGCCCAGTCGTTGCTGGCCAATGGGGCAAACTCAAAAGTCTCCCAGCCCCAGTCCCGGACAACTTTCTGAACGCCGAAGTCAGGGTTCAGGAGCCACTGCCACGTTAGTCCCGTGACGACGAAGCTGAGGGCGTAAGGGTAAAGGAAGATCGTGCGAAACATGTTCTCGCCCCGGATCTTCTGGTCAAGGAGAGCCGCCAGCAGGAAACCAAGCGCAAGCGACAGGATCATCATGAGCGTCCCGTATATCGCGAGATTCTGAATGGATATGATCCAACGGTCGGTCTCCCAAAGACGATCGTATTGATCCATTCCAACCCAACGCCAGCGCGGCAGGAGTCGAGAGCCGGTGAATGAATAGGCGACCGTCCATAATGTGCAGCCGATGAAGATGACAATCGCGGTAAGCACCATCGGGATCGATGCCACCTTGGCCGCCATGTTCTTGAACAAGGCATTTGGCCGTGCGTTATCAGCCATCGCCGTCCCTCCCTGTGTTTTTTGGAGTTGGGGGCCGGCACCCGCGGCGCCGACCCCTTATGCTTTTATTCTCTGGTTGAGTATTAGTCGGCGCGAGCGATCAGATCCGCGTACTTCTGCTGCGCTTCCCCAGCCGACATGTCGCTGTTCCAGAACTGAACCATGAGGTCGTTGATCTGCTCGACAGTGTCGCGGGTGAGCGCCATGTCGCCGCCTGGAAGAATGCTGCCGTCGGCCAAGATGCCAAGGCCCTTCTGCATGCAGTCGTTGGCGGCGGAGAGATCAACGTCGCCGCGGATCGGTAGGGAACCCTTTTTCAGGTTGAACGCCACCTGCACCTCTTTCGAGATCATCAGCGACGCCATCTTGAGCTGAGCGGCTTCGACTTCGGGATCCGAGTTCTTCGGGAAGTAGAACGCGTCGCCGCCTAGCTGGAGCACCTCGTTCAGACCGAGTCCGGGCAGACAGGTGTAGTCTTCACCGGCAACCGCCTCGGCTACGGCGAATTCACCTTGCGCCCAGTCACCCATGATCTGAGCGGCGGCCTGACCTGTAATCACCGCTGCGGTCGCCAGGTTCCAGTCCGTGACTTCGATGTCCTTCGATAGCTCGCGGGCGGCTTCCGCCGCCTCAAAGACCGGAGCGTAATCCGCGCTTGCGGCAAACTCGGCGTCTTTGTCCACGTTCACACGGCGCCATGCATCGGTGCCGGCGATGTTAACGGCCAAAACCTGAGTGATCAGGCCGCTCGACTGCCAAGCCTGCGAACCGGTTGCCAGCGGAGCGATGCCAGCGCCACGGAGCGCGTCCGCGGAAGCGACGAACTCGTTCCAGTCCGAAGGTATGTCAACGCCAGCCTTTCCGAACGCCTCGTTGTTCAGCCAGATCCACTGCCAGGAGTGGATATTCACCGGAACGCAATAAAGGCGTCCGTCAAGCGTGCATGAATCAAGAAGCGAAGACGGGAACACGAAGTCGCGCCAGCCCTCTTCTTCAGCAAGATCTGTCAGGTCCAGAAAAAGCCCCTCGGCGACAAGCTCCTCAGCCTGACGGCCGTGGTTGAATTGTGTCGCGCCCGGAGGATCGCCACCAAGCATCCGCGAGACCACCGCCGGAATGGCGTTCGTGCCGCCACCGCCTGCGATTGCGCCGTCGATCCATTTGTGGTCGCTGTTCGCTTCGAGCGCTTTGGCGAATTCGGCTACAGCCGCAGCCTCGCCGCCAGACGTCCACCAATGGACGACTTCAAGATCGGCCGCTGAGGCAGCGCTGCCTCCGCAAATGGCCGCCGCAGCGAGCATACCTATTCCACGATTCATTCGATTTCCTCCCGTTTTCTAAATCGTTATAGGCAAAACTATAACGTTATAGATTCGCCTTGCAAGATGGTTTATCAGGGATGTGTCCGCGCCATTCCTAGTCCTGATGCACCACTTTTCTGGTGCGCGTGCCAGGAGCGTAGACCAGATTTTTTAAGGTTCCCAGTGGTAACAGCGACGAGCAACCGAAAGAAACCAACGCTACGGACCATATCCGAATTGTCTGGATTGGCCGTACCGACGGTATCGCGCGCGCTGAACGACGCTCCGGATATCGGAAAGGACACCAAGGCGCGCGTCCGCGAGATCGCCAGACAGATTGGTTATGTTCCAAACAGGGCTGGCGTGCGGCTGCGGACGGGAAAGACGAATGTGATTTCTCTGGTTCTCGGAACCGACAACGAAGTCACGGATCATACAGGCCAGCTCATCTCATCAATCGCCCGCGCTTTGCGCGATACACCTTACCATATGGTTGTTACGCCGTACTTTCCTGAAGAGGACCCGATGATACCGGTTCGGTATATCGTCGAGACTCAGTCCGCCGACGCCGTCATCTTGAACCGCATCGAAATCAATGATCCGCGTGTGGCTTATCTGATGAAAAAGGGCTTCCCTTTCGTCAGCTTTGGCCGCAGCAAGTGGCGGAATAAACATCCATACTTTGATTTCGACAACGGCTCGTTCGGGCGCATCGCGGCCGATGAGCTTGTTTCGCTAGGTTGTCGATCGATCACAATGCTCGCTCCGCCGCTTGAGCAAAGCTACGCAAGTGACATGGTTGCAGGAGCGAATGAAGCATTGTCTGAACACGGTCTCAATCTGGAAGTGCTTGAGGGCATTTCAGGAGACGACCCGGGAGAGGTCATTCAGAGCCGGATCGCGAAATACCTTGAGCAAAACCCGGGGTGCGATGCATTGATCTGCCCCTCAACAACGGCAGCAATCTCAGCGATCGTCGGTGCCGAGCGCGTCGGCCGCGAGATAGGCAAGGACCTGCATGTTTTTGCCAAAGAGGGCACGCCTTTCCTGCGCTACTTCCGGAAGACCGTTGGCACTGTGCGTGAAGATGTCAGAGCAGCAGGTGAGTTTTTGGCTAAGGCGGCGGTTCGGGCGATCGAGGATCCAACAGCTGAACCGCTTCAGAGGCTGATCGAAGCCACTTGTGAGCGACATGCAGGAGAAAACCGGTCTTGAGCCGGGCAGGGGGCCTGGCTGGCGTTCGGGCATAACCAACCCTTGTCCCTTTCAGCACATTCAAGATCAGCCCAGAGGGTCTTTCTTTGGAAGAAGCCGGTCTGCTAGCCTCGGGATCGCTTGTTTACTTGTCTCGTTGGGCTCTGGAAGGCCTTTTTCATTGTGGAACATTTCTCTGCGTTCTCTCTCGTCAGTCCATAGGTGTGAGATGGGTCCATTGGGACTGTTTTGACGACACCATCTGACATTCCGGTCGGGTACCCCGACCTGAACTAATCAGTTTACTTTTCCGCAGGTGTTGCCAATCTAAGGATTGAAAGCATCTGAACGCCTGAGCGATTCTTGCCTGTGAGGTCGAATGTGAGACAGCTGAAACTTACCCTTGTCTTGCTATTCGGATTGTCTTCGACCCAAGCTTCGTCCCAGGAAATTCCCCGACCGGTCAAGACTATGGTCATAGAGAACGGCGACGCCGTGATCAGACGCCAGTTCTTCGGGACCGTAATTGCGCGCCAGACTGTCGATCTCGCACTGCAGGTGTCTGGCCAGCTGAACGCGTTCCCCGTTCTTGAAGGGGCTCCGGTCGAGAAGGGTGCGCTGATCGCGCAGTTGGATCTTGAACCTTTTCACAGGACGCTCGATCAGGCGGTGGTCCAGCGAGATCAAGCGGATCGAGCGCTCGATCGCCTGGAGAGACTGTCATCCTCAACAGTCAGCCAGGCAGCTCTTGAGGATGCTCAATCGGCTGCGGAATTGGCGGCCATTGCGGTTCGTGACGCCGAGTACGCGCTCAGAAACGCGACCCTGAACGCCCCGTTTGATGGGCTCATCGCTGCGCGGAACGTGGCGAATTTCACAACTGTTCAAGCGGGATCCCCAATCGTCCGGTTGCACGACATCAGCGAGTGGCGGGTCGAGATCGATGTTCCGGAAATCCTCTTCCGAACCGCCGGAGAAGATCCGGATCTTTCGCTGGTTGGCACCTTCACGGGATCAGATCGAAGGATACCGCTGTTTCTTCGCGAATTCACTGCGGAGGCAAGCGCGGTGGGACAAACCTTCAAAATCACTCTGGCTATGCTGGAAGAGCCCGGGCCAGGTGTCTTGCCTGGGAGTTCGATAACCGTGATTGCCGAACTCAAGACAGACGACCGAGGTGTGGAGATTCCAGCGAGCGCTGTCCTGGTCCGGGATGACGGATCAATGTCGGTGCTGATCTTTGAACCGCAGGATGAGGACGTTGGGGTTATTCGCAGCCGTCAGGTAGCCCTTACCGCAGGCGACGACGGCGAGTTCTTGATCCAAGGTGAGGTCGCCAGCGGTACAGAGATCGTGGTCGCCGGTGTTTCGCGATTGTCGGAGGGGCAGGTCGTGCGACGGTTCAAGGGTTTCTCGAACTAGCCGATGTCCATCGCGCGCGCATCAATCGACCGCCCACTTTTCACCTGGCTCATAATGCTCGCCTGCATATTCGGCGGCATCTGGGGCTTCCTGACGCTGGGGCGGCTGGAAGACCCCGCATTTACCATCAAGCAGGCCGTGGTCATCACTCAGTATCCCGGCGCCTCGGCTGAGCAGGTAGCCATCGAAGTCTCTGAGCCGCTTGAATCCGCCATCCAAAACCTTGCCGAAGTCGACATCATCTCGTCGATCAACCAACCCGGCAGGTCAATCATTGACGTTCAGGTCAGGGATACCTTCGATGGAACCCAGCTCCCTCAGATATGGGACAAGCTGCGCGCCAGGGTATCAAGTACCGCGCGCCGATTACCGGATGGCGTCCAGGAACCGATTGTCGATGACCAATTCGGTGATGTGTATGGCCTGTACTACGCGGTTACGGCCGACGGACTGTCGGACGCCGAGATTCACGGCCTTGCGACCTTTGTCCGACGGGAAGTCCTTGCTGTAGAGGGCGTGGCCGACGTGGTTGTGACCGGACTCCCGGAAGAAGCGATCTTCGTTGAATCTGATCCTGCTCTCTTCACATCCCAAAACGTGAATCCTCTTGCTTTCATGACAGCGATATCGACCGCGAACACGGTCACAGATGCTGGTGCGGTCGATCATGATGGGACGGAGTCCATCATCGGATACCCCGAAGGCACGAATTCCGTAAGCGAGATCGCGGGCCTCAATGTCGGCGTGGGTGGAGAAGTTTTGAATCTCATCGACATCGCGACCGTTTTTCGAGAACGGGTGGCAGACCCTTCGGTCGTCATCCGGTTCGACGGGCAAGAAGCCTTCGCGCTCGGCGTAGCCGGCCTTGCCAGTGAAAACATCGTCGACGTCGGAAAACGTGTCGCAGAGAAGTTCGTCGAGCTCGAACGCGACATTCCATGGGGAGTGGAGCTTCACCCGATCTACGAGCAGCACGTGGTCGTCGAAAAAGCCTCGAACGACTTCCTGGTGAACCTGTCGATGTCGGTCGGCATCGTTGTCTTTGTGCTGGCATTGTTCATGGGATGGCGCGCGTCGGTCGTGGTTGGCGGGACCCTGCTTCTCACTGTCGTTGGAACGCTCTTTTTCATGGCGATGTTCTCGATCGAGATGGAGCGGATCTCCCTTGGAGCATTGATCATTGCGATGGGTATGCTTGTGGACAACGCGATTGTTGTCGCCGAAGGCATGCAGATCGCGATGAGGGGAGGCAAGGGCTCGCGCGATGCAGCGCGAGACGTCGCCGGCAGGACGCAGGTCCCGCTACTGGGAGCAACGGTCATTGGAATCATGGCCTTTGCCGGGATTGGATTGTCACCTGACTCCACCGGCGAGTTCATGTTCTCGCTATTTGCCGTTATCGGCATCTCGCTCATCCTGAGCTGGGTTCTGGCGATAACCGTAACGCCCTTGCTGGCGCACTACTTGTTCCGCGTAGGGCAGGCCGGAGCCGACGACGACCCCTACGGAGGAATGCTGTTTCGAGTCTATGGAGCGATCCTGCGCGGCGCTCTTCGTTTTCGATGGTTGGTTCTGATTCTTCTGATTGGGATCACCGTTGCTTGTTACGCCGGCTTTGGGCAGATCAGGCAGCAGTTCTTCCCGAATTCGAACACGCCGCTTTTCTTCGCCCATTACAAACTGGCGCAAGGAACGACCATTCAGCAGACGTCGCGCGATCTTGAACTGATCGAGGAGTGGTTGAGCGAAAGAGCCGAGGTTGTTTCCGTTACCACATTTGTTGGTCAGGGGGCGGATCGGTTCATGCTGACCTATCAGGGGCAGCGGCCCAATCCGAGCTACGGGCACTTGATAATTCGAACGGAATCGATCGATCAAATCCCGCAACTCAGGGCGGAGCTGGATGAATTTGGTGGCACCAACCTTCCTGATGGCGAGTTCCGAACAGAACGATTGGTTTTTGGCCCGGGTGGTGGCGCGCCGATCGAGGCTCGGTTCTCGGGGGCCGACCCGGTGGTGTTGCGTCAGCTAGCTTCGCTCGCGGCAGATGTGATGGAGCAAAGCTCGGATAATTTGCTGCACATTCGGACGAACTGGCGCGAGCAAGAGCTTGTTCTTCAACCCAATTACGCAGAGGAGCGAGCGCAGACAGCCGGCGTGAGCAGGGATGATGTTGCGAACGCGCTTCGGTTCGCTTCGGTGGGTATTCAAGGTGGAGCGTACCGAGAGGCTGAGCGTCAGATCCCGATTATCCTGCGCGTGACGCAAGGCACTGATCTGACTCTCATGGATCAGGTCGTCTATTCCACGACGGCCGGCGATTTTGTTCCCTTGCAGCAAGTCGTCGACGGCCTGAGTGTGACGACTGAAAACACACTCTTCTATCGCCGCGATCGTCTGCCCACGATCACCGTGCAGGCGGATATCCCTGCAGAGTTCACGGCTGCAACGGTTCACTCCGAGATACGAGCCGCGGTTGAGGCGATCCCAGTTCCGATAGGTTATCGATTGGAATGGGGCGGTGAGTTCGAGAACTCCTCGAATGCCAATGAGAGCCTGGGTCGTCAGCTGCCCATCAGTCTGCTCATCATGGTCCTGATTTCGGTCGTGTTGTTCAATGCTCTGCGGCAACCGCTGATCATTTGGCTGTTGGTTCCAATGTCGGTGAATGGCGTGGTTCTGGGGCTGTTGGGCACCGGTTTGCCATTCACTTTCACGGCGCTGCTGGGTTTGTTGAGCCTTTCAGGAATGCTCATCAAAAACGGTATAGTCCTGGTTGAAGAGATTGACCTGGTTCGCAAAGACGGCCTCGCATTGAACGATGCAATCGTCAAAGCGTGTGTCTCTCGTTTGCGTCCCGTCATTCTGGCAGCCGGTACAACGATATTGGGGATGGCACCTCTGCTTTCGGACGCCTTCTTCGTCTCAATGGCCGTAACGATTATGGGTGGTCTTGCGTTTGCATCGGTGCTCACTTTGCTCGCCGCGCCTGTTTTGTACCGTTTGTTCTTCAGGGATCGCGTTCCCGCTTGATGCCGGGCGTCCCAACCTTGCAAACATTCTCAAAAGCTTAGCCCAGGAACTTCATTCCGGTTCACGGACTGAAATGCCGCTTGGCCGACCGTGCTTCCATCCAAGATTGAGTTAGGCCAGTAGCGACCTTGGCGTCGGTTGGACCTTCGCTTGGAGCGAAGCTCAAGCTGCAGCATCGCATAAGAGATTTCTCGCAAGATTGCTCGGTCGGTCCTCCACGCAAGGACATTCAATCCGTGTTCAGCCGACTACGCGAATTCGTCACGCCCTCCAAACATGTATTCGCTCCCGTTCGGCGATGCGCTTCGACAGGCCTTGAAAATGCAGAGTGAGATGGTTCGATAGATGGTGCACTGTCGGAGGGGTCGGGACATCCGCCTTCTTCAGTAAACCGAGTTGGCGTTCCGGATGGCTGATCTTGATGGGAAGCGCATGGATTGCATTCGCGTCGCGGTATGTAAACAAGACAGAGTAGGGCAATACAGTAAGCGCTTCCGAGCCGAGCAGTACGTTAATGATTGAGGTGAGTGACCCGCCAGAGAAGCTGACCTTCATGTCCTTGATGCCAATCTCGCTGAGGACTTGACGCAGATCACGAAATAGCGGGCTGCCTGTCGGAGGCGCGATCCATGGATAGGGCGCAATATCGTCAAGGCGGAGCGAGGTCCGTCGTGCCAGCGGGTGCGAGGCGCCACATGCGATTACGTTTCGTCCGGGCAGGAGCACTTGAAGATCAAAGAATTCCGGCAACTCGCTTGGCACGATCGGACAAATGGCCAGATCGATTTGGCCGCTTTCCAATTGCTTGAGCAGGTCATCCAGAAATCCGTAGGATTGGTCCAGGCGTAATTCCGGGTACTCCTGTTGGAATGTTGCGAGCATTGGAGAGGCTACGCCGTCCATAAACACTGGCGTTCCGCCGATGCGGATCGTGCCGACGTGACCGCGCGAGTGACTGAGGGCCTTCTTTGCGGCTGCCTCTCTCGCTTGCCTGATGATCCTTCCCTCTTCGGCGAGCGCCGATCCAAGTGCAGTGGGCTGAAGCGGGCGTCTCCCTTTCTCGAACAGGGGCGCGCCAACACGCGCCTCGAGCAACGCAATGCTGCGCGAAAGGCTGGGTTGAGATTTCCCAAGTCTTGCGGCGCCTTCCGAAACACCGCCGGCATCGACAATGGCAGCGAGGATCTCGAGGTGACGCGGATCAAATTGCATAGCGTTGCGTTATACTAACTGACGGGAATTCGATCAACATCTCGATTCTCTTTGATAGCTTGCGCGTCAGGGAGAGAACCGGATGCTGCAAGCCACTCAAAGCAGGCGTGAGGCCGAAGCCCGTTTCGGCGCTGGAGTTCGTCACGACGTAGCGAAAGCAGTCAGAGACCTTGGAGCCAGCTCGGCGCTCATATTGTCCACCCCCGCGCAAAGCGAGAGCGCCTTCGAGATGGCATCGGATCTTGGCGAGATGGCATCCGGCGTCTTCGCCAAAGCCATAATGCACACCCCGGTCGAAGTCACCGAAGCTGCAATCGCTCACCTGGATGAACTCAGTGCAGACTGCCTTGTCGCAATTGGAGGCGGATCTACGATTGGACTTGGCAAAGCGATCGCCTATCGCACCGATCTGCCTCAGGTGGCTATTCCCACGACTTATGCCGGTAGCGAGGCGACGCCGATCCTCGGTCAGACACAGCACGGTTTGAAAACCACCCTCAGCGATCCGAAGGTGACGCCCGAAATCGTGCTTTACGATCCGGAGCTTGTTCGGACGCTTCCAATCCCCATGACTGTTACGTCAGCGTTGAACGCGATGGCGCATGCTGCGGAGGCCTTCTACGCGCCAAATCGCAATTCTGAGACCGACGCCGAGGCCCAGCGGGGCTTCGAGGCCTTCGCGCGCGGCTTGCCGCGCGTTTTGCGGGCGCCCGACGATCTGGATGCGCGGCTGGAAACGCAGCGTGGCGCCTGGGCGTGCGGACGCGTTCTGGGACAGGTCGGCATGGCGCTGCACCACAAGCTCTGTCACACGCTGGGCGGGTCATTCGATCTCCCGCATGCGGAAACCCATGCAATCGTTTTGCCGCACGCGATCGCCTACAACGCGCGAAGCGCTGAGAAGGAGTTGCAGCCCATTGTCGATATTCTTGGTGGAGATAGTGCGGGTGGCGCGATGCATGACTTTGCTAAGCGGATGGGCGCGCCTCTTGCTTTGAGGGACCTCGGGCTACAGGAAGCCGATCTCGACAAGGCCGCCGAACTTGCCACCAAGGCTCCTTATCCAAACCCTCATCCCATTACCAAGTCGGGCATTCGCAAGTTGTTGCAGGCGGCTTGGGCCGGTGAAGCGCCGGCCTTCTGACCCAGTATCGAAGGAAATCAAATGGTCGATATCACCACTGACGTTCTCATCATCGGAACCGGGCCAGCGGGGTCCTCTTCTGCGGCGCTCCTTTCGAGCTACGGCATCGAGAACATGGTCATCAATCGGTACCGGTGGCTGGCGAACACGCCTCGAGCCCACATCACCAACCAAAGAACCATGGAGGTGCTGCGCGATCTCGGACGCGACGTGGAGGACGAGGCCTATCTCTTTGCCACCGAACAGGAACTGATGGGCGAAAACGTCTTCTGCGAGAGCCTCGCGGGAGAAGAGATCGGACGGATGAACAGCTGGGGCACGCACCCGCTGTCGAAAGCTGAGCACCTGATGAGCAGCCCGACCTTCATGAACGATCTTCCGCAAACGTTTATGGAGCCGCTGCTGTTCAAAACGGCCTGTAGCCGGGGCACCCAGGCGCGGATGAGCACAGAATATAAAAGCCATGTGCAAGACGCCGATGGCGTCACGACGACTTGTCTTGATCGCCTGACCGGAGAAGAGATCACCATTCGCTCCAAGTACTTGATCGGAGCTGATGGCGGGAACTCGCTAGTGGCCGAAAACGAACGCTTGCCTATTGCGGGCAAGATGGGCGTGGGCGGTTCGATGAATATCCTGTTTAAGGCAGACCTGAGCAAGTACGTCGCCCATCGCCCGTCTGTTCTCTACTGGGTCATGCAGCCGGGCGCCGATGTGGGTGGAATCGGCATGGGTCTTGTTCGAATGATCCGGCCCTGGAATGAATGGCTGATTGTCTGGGGTTACGACATCAATGAACCAGCGCCTGACGTCGACGAAGCGATGGCCACCGAAGTGGCGCGCCAGTTGGTTGGCGACCCGGAGCTTGAGATCGAACTCCTGAGCGCGAACACGTGGACCGTGAACGACGCCTATGCCGAGCGCATGTCGAATGGCCGTGTTTTCATCATGGGCGACGCCGCGCATCGGCACCCGCCCTCGAATGGACTGGGCTCCAACACGTCGATTCAAGATGCCTTTAACCTTTGTTGGAAGCTGGCAAGCGTCCTCAAGGGGCAGGCGGGTGAAACATTGCTCGATACCTACACGGCGGAACGAGCGCCGGTGGCCAAGCAGATCGTGACGCGGGCCAATCAGTCGATCGGTGAATTCGGCCCGATCTTCGAGGCGCTGGGCATGACCGGCGGCACGGACATCGAAAAAATCAAAGCCAATATGGATGCGCGCTGCGGCACTGGCCCCGAGGCGGAAGCGCAGCGCGCCGCGCTGAATGCCGCCATCGCGTTCAAGAAGTACGAGTTTGACGCGCATGGCGTGGAAATGAACCAGCGCTATCGGTCGGATGCAATCGTGACGGACCGGCAGATGGAGCCGGATTTCGCATTGGATGCGGACCTTCACTATCAGCCGACGACTTGGCCCGGCGCGCGCGTTCCGCATTCATGGCTTTTCGATGCTGACGGGGCCAAACACTCGACCCTTGATCTGACTGGGCACGGGAAGTTCACCGTTCTGACCGGACTGGGAGGAGAGGACTGGGTCGAGGCCTCGAAGGCTGTTTCGGACGAGCTTGGGATCGAGATCGCAGCGCGTGTCATCGGTCCGCGGCAGAAGTACGTCGACCTTACAGGCGACTGGTCCCGTAGCCGTGAAGTGGAAGACACCGGCTGTCTTGTGGTCCGACCGGACCATCATGTCTGCTGGCGCGCCGAGGCGATGGTCGACGATCCACGCACCTCCCTTCGCGATGTGCTGAACGCAATTCTGGCGCGGTAAGAGGCGAGCTATGCACGAAGTCGACAAGGGATATTTCACGGAAGACAACTCGGCCGAAGTGGTCATTTCGAGGATCGCTGAGAGCACAGATCCAAGGCTTTCTGAAGTCGTCGCCGCGATCACGCGCCACATGCATGCAGCGGTGAAGGAGATCGAACCGACGCAAGAGGAATGGTTCAAGGCGATCCAGTTTCTCACCCAGACAGGCCACAAGTCAGACGATTGGCGGCAGGAATTCATTCTTTTGTCCGACATTTTCGGCGTGTCGATGCTGGTAGATGCAATCAACAACCGAAAACCAAGCGGCGCGTCAGAGAGCACCGTGCTCGGCCCGTTCCATATCCCGGATGTGCCCGAACTGCCGATGGGCGCGAATATCTGCCTCGACGGCAAGGGGCATCCAATGCTGATCAAGGGTCGGATTCTCAGCACCGATGGCAGTCCGATATCAGGCGCCAAGATTGATGTCTGGCAGACCAACGATGACGGGTTCTACGATGTTCAGCAAAAGGGCATCCAACCGGAGTTCAACTTGCGCGGCGTCTTCCGCACGGGTGACGATGGCGCGTATCACTTCTGGGGAGCGAAGCCGCGGTTCTACCCAATTCCGGATGATGGACCTGTGGGCAAGCTTCTTGGCGCGCTTGGGCGGCATCCGAACCGGCCTGCGCATTTGCATTACATCCTGGAAGCGGACGGCTTCGAAACGCTTGTCACCCACATTTTCGATCCAGACGATGAATACATCAACTCCGACGCGGTTTTTGGTGTGAAGGAGAGCCTCCTCGCAAAGTTCGATCTGATCGAGGATTCCGAACGGATCAAGGAGGAAGGTGCGGAAGGACCGTTCTACGAAGTCGTCCATAACTTCGTCCTGGCGCCCGAAAAATGACTGATGCAACGATTATGATGGCATTCAGAAAATCGATATTTTCGTTGCCTGAGGACAAATCTTGATGTTTTTATGCATGAAGAGGAATGCGGTCGAGACGACCGAGAATGGGAGGACTACATGATACGCAACACATTCGCGCGAGGAACGCGTCGTGGCTTTCTGGCTGGCACGGCGGCTGCGATAGCCGCACCGGCGATCTTGCGCGGCACGCGGGCATATGCGCAGGACAAGACGCTGAAGGTCGGATTTGTGAGCCCGAAGACGGGCCCGCTGGCCGGATTTGCCGAGGCGGACGATTACATTCTGGAGGGCATTCGCCAGACATTTGCAGGCGGGCTCGAAAACAATGGTTCCAGCTGGTCTGTCGAGATTTTGACAAGGGACAGCCAATCGAACCCGAACCGTGCGGCTGAAGTCGCGGCCGACCTCATCCTGGGTGAAGAGGTCGATATCATCATGGCCGCAGCTACGCCTGACACCACCAACCCGGTGGCGGATCAAGCCGAGATCAACGAGGTGCCATGCATCACAACCGACGCGCCGTGGCAGCCTTACTTTTTCGGTCGCAATGGCAACCCGGCGGAAGGGTTCCAGAGCACCTATCACTTCTTCTGGGGCCTCGAGGATGTGATCGGCGTCTTCCTCGACATCTGGGGGCAGAGCGGTGTCGAGAAGAGTGTTGGCGGGCTCTTCCCGAACGACGCCGACGGCAACGCGTGGGGTGACCCTCAATTGGGATTGCCGCCCGCGCTGGCTGAAGCCGGGTTCACGCTTGTCGATCCCGGTCGCTACCAGCCGCTCTCAGACGATTTCTCGAACCAGATCGCGGCCTTCCGGGACGCCAATTGCGAGATCGTGACCGGCGTAATGATCCCGCCGGATTTCGGAACGTTCTGGGCGCAATCGGCGCAACAAGGGTTCGCGCCAAAGGTGGTGACAGTAGGCAAGGCGCTGCTTTTCCCGACTGTGATCGACAGCTACGGCGACCGTGCCAACGGCCTGACGTCCGAGGTCTGGTGGTCTCCGAACCATCCGTTCAACTCGTCGCTCACCGGCACATCGGCGAAGGAGCTTGCTGACGGCTATACGGCGGCGACCGGGCGTCCGTGGACGCAGCCGATCGGATTCAAGCACGCGCTCTTCGAAGTTGCTGCGGATGTGATCCGGCGCGCCGAAGACCTCGAAGACTACGAGGCCATCACAGCGGCGATTGCTGCCACGAACCTCGACACGATTGTTGGCAAGGTCGACTGGTCGAGCGGACCGGTGAAGAACGTCTCCAAGACACCCCTGGTTGGCGGCCAGTGGCAGAAAGAAGGCGACACGTTCGATCTGAAGATCGTCGCGAACTCGGCGCACCCCAACATCCCGATCACGGGCGAACTGAAACTGATCTGAATGACTGGCCGCGGCGGGCACTCTGCCGCGGCACTACCCTGAGAACGCGCGCATGCCCTCGATCCTACAACTTGACGGTCTCGGAAAGGCCTTCGGCGCTGTGACGGTTGCCGACAACCTCAGCTACGAGCTCGAGGAAGGCGAAGCCTTGGGCATCATCGGACCAAATGGCGCCGGCAAGACGACGATGTTCAATCTGATCACCGGCACGCTCAGTCCGGACAGCGGTGCGATCCGGTTCCAGGGGGAAGACGTCACGAAGCATTCTGCAGCACGTAGGTGCCGCGCGGGCATCGCGCGAAGCTTCCAAGTGCCGCAGCCGTTTTCGGGTATGACCGTTTTTGAAAATGCGATGGTTGCGGCGACGCAGGCCGCTGGCATGTCGGGCCATGAGGCCGAGCGCCACTGCATCGAGGTGCTTGATCAAACCGCGCTTCTTGAAAAGGCGAACGTGGTAGCCGGGAGCCTGACGCTGCTGGATCGCAAACGGTTGGAAATGACACGCTCGCTCTGCGCGAGGCCGAAACTGCTCCTGCTCGATGAAATCGCCGGCGGTTTGACGGACAGCGAGTGCGTCTCGCTGATCCAGACCATCAAGGACGTTCACGCAAGCGGCGTTTCCATCATCTGGATTGAGCACGTGGTTCACGCTCTTCTTGCTGTAGTGAACCGGCTCATCGTGATCGACTTCGGCCGCAAGATTGCCGAAGGCGATCCGAAAACAATCATGGCCAGCCCTGAGGTGCAGGAGATCTATCTTGGGATCGAGGTCGATGCCTGAGCCAATCCTGTCACTGAACGCGCTCGACGCGCATTACGGCGACTTCCAGGCGCTGTATGGGGTGGACATGGCGCTCGACGACGGCGAGGTCATCGCGATCATTGGCGCCAATGGGGCGGGAAAAACAACTCTCTTACGATCGGTCTCTGGCCTGATGTCGAACGCCGCAGACCAGATAAGATACCGCGGTCAGCCGATTGGAATGCTGCGGGCTGACGAAGTGGCCGCCCTCGGGATCGCGCTCGTGCCAGAGGGACGCCAGCTCTTCCCGTCACTCTCGGTAGAAGAGAACCTGCTGATTGGCGGGCGCCTCAAGCGACCGGGACCTTGGAACCTGCGCTCGGTTTTCGAGCTGTTCCCGGTCCTCGAGGAAAGGCGCGCGTACCCATCGACTGCTCTGTCTGGCGGCCAACAACAGATGGTCGCGATCGGCAGGGCGTTGATGTCCAACCCGGACCTGATCCTTTTTGATGAGATTTCTCTCGGCCTTGCGCCCGTCATCATAAAGTCGATCTACGATGCCCTGCCCGGCATCGTCGGCGAGGGCATGTCAGCCGTCATCGTCGAGCAGGACATCTCCAAGGCTCTCTCTGTTTCTGATCGTGTCTACTGCCTGATGGAAGGACGCGTGACGCTTGAGGGCGCCTCGAATAGCGTCTCGCGAGATGCCATCAGCCACGCTTACTTCGGGATCGACTGAGATGGACTGGGTGAATGCAATTGTCCAGGGAACACTGCTTGGAGGTCTCTACGCGCTCTTCGCCGCGGGCCTGTCGCTGATCTTTGGCGTGATGCGGTTGGTCAACATCGCCCACGGCGACCTGATTGTCCTTGCCGCCTATCTCGGTCTGACAGTGGTCGTCACGACCGGCCTGCACCCATTGCTCGCCCTCATAATCGTCATCCCGGTGATGGCGGCCATAGGCTACGCGCTTCAACGAGGCATTCTCAATCAGACTTTGGGTGACGATATCCTGCCGCCACTTCTGGTGACGTTTGGACTTTCAGTCATCCTTCAGAACGTCTTCCTCGAGGGTTATACGGCCGATCCTCAGAAGATGGACGCCGGCGCGATCGAGACGGCTAGCATCAGCCTTGGAGGTCTCTCTCTTGGCATCCTCCCGCTCTTGACCTTCGCCATCGCCGTCGGCGTCATCGCAGGGCTTCAGTTCATTTTTTATCGGACGCCGCTCGGCAGGTCCTTCCGGGCGGTTTCGGACAACCAGGACATCGCGCAGCTCATGGGGCTCAACAAGCGGCACATCTTCGGGCTTGCAATGGCTCTAGCGCTGGCGGTGACGGCAATCGCCGGAATCCTCCTGGGCATCAGGACAAGTTTTGATCCCACGGCGGGCGGGGCGCGTCTCATCTACGGATTCGAGGCGGTCATAATCGGTGGACTGGGCAACCTCTGGGGAACGTTGGTCGGTGGCGTGATCCTTGGTGTCGCGCAAACGATTGGTGCCAAGATCGATCCGGGCTGGCAGCTCCTGGCAGGCCACATCGCGTTTCTATTCGTTCTGGCCGTGCGCCCCAACGGTCTGTTCCCGAGGGTTAGTGGATGAGCGACAGCAACTACACCGTCTCCCGTGCTTCGCCGGCAGCGAAAGGCGCTGCCGTCGCTGGAGCCGTCATACTGATCGTGCTCATATTGGCTCCGTGGTGGGCAGGTCGTGCGGATATGCGACTGATGGGCGAGTTGTTCCTTTATCTGGCGCTGGCCAGCCTCTGGAACCTGATGGCGGGTTACGCAGGTCTCGTCTCAGTCGGACAGCAGGCCTACGTTGGTTTTGGCGGATACATGCTCTTTGCGCTCACCATCTTCGGCGGGCTTCATCCCGTTGTCGCAATCGCGGGCGCCGCAGTTCTTGGAGCGCTGATCTCGGTTCCCGTGGCCGCGCTGATCTTTCGTTTAAGAGGCGCGTATTTCGCAATCGGCACATGGGTGATCGCGGAGGTGTTCCGCCTTTCCTTCGCTCAGATTTCAGCGCTTGGCGGGGGGTCGGGCTCGTCACTGCCTGTGGATATTGTACGGTCGCTTTCCAGTTCCCGTTCTGGTCGAGAGGCGCTGTCGTACTGGATGGCCCTTGGCGCCGCGGTCCTGGTGATTGCCGCTGTTTACCTTTTCCTGAGGTCCCGAAGGGGATTGGCGCTTACGGCGATCCGTGACAACGAGCTTGCGGCGGGCTCGCTTGGGATCGACATCTGGAAGACGAAGTTCGTTGTTTACGTCGTCACCAGCGCTCTAACCGCAATGCTGGGGGCGTTAATCTTCCTGCAAAAGCTTCGGATCTCGCCGGACGCAGCGTTTTCAGTGAATGACTGGACCGCATTTGTCATCTTCATCGTGGTGATCGGCGGGATTGGGACCATTGAAGGCCCCATCATTGGAACGCTTATCTTCTTCGCTTTGCGCGAAACATTGGCTGACCTTGGGACGACATACCTGATCGTTTTGGGCGTTGTCGCGATCGTCGTCATGCTCAAGGCGCCAAAGGGCGTATGGGGCTACGTCCGAGAGCGATACCAAATCCAAGTCTTTCCACTTCGGTATCGGGTAAAGACAGACTCCAGAAACTGAGCAATCCGGTACTGGCAAAAATCCAAGCTTGAGCAGGTAGCGTCAGAGGAAGTCGAACTCGAGCGGTGCAGGGCGTTTGCTCAGCGTTCGGGCATGCCCAAAGATGATGTCACAGAAAACCGCGCTTGAGTCGGGAAGGGGTCTGCCTAGCATTCGGGCATGACCAAACCCTCTCCCCTTCGCAACTTCAAGACCAGTCCCGAGATCATTCGCCTTGCCGTGATGACCTAGGTCAGGGTAGCGGACAGAACGCTCATTCGGGCGTTTGCATTTCATGTCTGCGCTGCCCGGTGATCGTTGGGGTCATTGAAAAACCACTTCCTTTGAAGTCATTCTTCTCATGGCGTTCCTTGTTGGTGCCGATGAGAGGGTTCCCTTCTCAATGATCGTCACCTCGTAGCCGCGATTTCGGGCGGCAAGAGCGGTTTTCTGAACGCAATGGTTGAGATCCAGGCCGACGATACGGAGCCGTCCGACACCAAGGCTCGACAGAAGGGCATCAAGCTCTCCTGTTTCGAATGCATCCTGCACCCGTTTGACTAGAACGTGATCGGCCATGCCTGCGAACGGTTCAGCCAGTTGCGTGCCCGGCGTGCCTTTGACAGCTTGACCTTTCATTGCAAGTCGCGCCACGACCATTGTTGATGGGATCGACCACTCCTGACGTACGGCAATGACCGGAAAGCCTTTTAACTCTGCATGGTTGACCTCTTTTTGGATCACAGCTTCGGCTTCGAATCTTGACGCCTCAGAATAGGGGCCTTGGTTCCAGAAGACTTCTTGCAGGTCGATGAGAATTAGGGCTGTTTCTTCTCGATCCCCAATCGGCTCTCCAACGCTAATCGCCCCGATTGATCTCACGCCACTGGCAAGCCAAACGAGTGCGATGAGTGATGAGGCCACCAGTGCAAACAAGAAAAGCATCACGTACTTCCGTCCTGCGCCCGTAGTCGTGATGTCACCAACGACACCACGTTGAGGGCGGTAGAGACTTCTTCATCTGAAAGCTCTGAGCCGATGGTCCTTATGATTTCCATTTCCCGCGTTATGACATTGTCGATCAACTCCCGACCCTTGTCGGTCAAGGTCAGAAGTGGTGACCGCTTGTGTCGTGGGTTGGGACGCAGCTCTGTGAACCCGGACGCAAGCGTCTCGTTGACCATCAGCTGAACGTATTGACGGTTGATCTCGAGCTTGGCTGCGATTTCCGGCACCGCCAAATCACCGCCCGCGCGTAGGATCTCCAAAACAGCGCGCATTCGAACCGTGAGGTCCGTTCCAGCCAGCCCACTTTCCACACATGCTTCAGCGGCCTGCATCAGCGGGCGGGACATCCAAACGAGCTGGTAGAGCTCCTGAGTCTTCATAATGACAATATCAATGTCATATTGACATTTATGTTGTCAACACGATCTGCTTGGATGGATGTCAGAGGAAACTCGTTCTCCAACCTCAACACCGCTTGATTGCCGATTTCGGTGGCGCCCTTAACGGATTATCTCCTTACGGTGCGGGATACCTTTTTTTTTCAGTTTCAGGAATAGGAAGGGAAGGGGTGGTCGAGATCCATTCCTCTCGCAAAACTCCTCTGATAATGCCGGTGGCTTGTCATGCGATCCGATGCTTCGCAGAAAAGATCTGCTTCGCGGGCGCTACTACACATGCCATTCTCGGTTTGGAATGAGACTAAGCGAATGGTGGACGCGAATGAAACACTCACTGACAGTCTTGGGTGCCCTAATTCTGACGGCGCTGCCCGCCGTCGCTCAGCAAACGGCTGACAGCATTGCGCCGGAAGCCGAAAGTTCTGTCGCTGCTGGCTTTGACGAAGTATCTTCGGCTGCTCTCGCTGCCCTAGATGCCAAGTTCTCTGGCGTTCCAGTTGCGGCCGATAGTTGGATGGTCGCGGCGGCCAATCCTTGGGCTGTTCAGGCTGGCGCGCGCGTCTTGGCTGAGGGTGGTACCGCGGCGGATGCAATGGTTGCCGTTCAAGCAGTTCTGGGGCTCGTGGAACCTCAGTCTTCAGGTCTCGGCGGGGGCGCATTCCTCGTCTGGTATGATGCGGGAACCGGGGAAGTTACGACGCTCGATGGTCGTGAGACCGCGCCTCTGAGCGTCACTCCAACACTGTTTCAGACCTCCGAGGGCGAACCGCTCAGGTTCTTTGACGCGGTTGTCGGGGGGCGATCGGTGGGCACTCCGGGAACGCCACGCCTGATGGAGGAAGCTCACAGGCGTTGGGGCCGCACGAACTGGAGCGGCCTTTTCAAAGACGCGATCGACCTTGCGGAGAACGGATTCACGGTCTCCCCGCGCCTGTCCGCACTGGTTGAGCGAGATGCAGACAGGCTCCAGAGGTTCCCTGAAACCGCGGAATATTTCTTTCCGGGCGGGGTCGCCATCACGGCGGGCGATCGGCTTGCGAACCCCGCCTATGCCGACACGCTTCGGCAGATCGCTTCAAAAGGCAGTTCGGCGTTCTATTCGGGCGCAATTGCAGAAGACATTGTTGCGACCGTGCGGGGGGCGCCGGGCAATCCCGGCACGCTCTCTACCTTTGACCTCAGCCTGTATCAAGCCGTCGAGCGGCCCGCCGTTTGTGTTCCTTACCGAGAGCGCGAAGTCTGCGGGATGGGCCCGCCTTCCTCGGGAGCTCTGACCGTTGGA
This sequence comes from Paracoccaceae bacterium, assembly GCA_030066855.1. Classification (GTDB taxonomy): domain Bacteria; phylum Pseudomonadota; class Alphaproteobacteria; order Rhodobacterales; family Rhodobacteraceae; genus Kangsaoukella. The sequence continues at coordinate 24,387 of JASJAU010000025.1, forward strand.
CAAATCCTCGGGATGCTCGATCGCTATGATCTGTCCGCGCTCGGGCCGGAATCGCCCGAAGCCTGGCGATTGATCGGTGACGCTTCCCGCCTCGCATTCTCTGACCGAGGGCGATACATGGCGGATAGCGACTTCGTACCTGTTCCGGTCAAAGGGCTTGTTGCGTCGGACTACCTGGACGAGCGCGCCGCGCTTCTGGAAGGAGACGACGCGCTCCCCGAAGTTGCTGCCGGGTCCCCCGAATTCGATCACGCGTTGAACTGGGCGCAAGACGAGAGCATCGAACTCCCCTCCACGTCGCACATTTCCATCGTCGATTCCGATGGCAACGCGCTCTCGATGACCACGACCATCGAAAACGGATTTGGATCCCGACTTTTCGTCCGTGGCTTTCTCCTCAACAACGAACTGACCGATTTCTCATTCCGATCCCATGCAAATGGCGTTCCCATTGCAAATCGGGTCGAACCGGGCAAGCGGCCAAGGTCTTCCATGGCTCCGACCATTGTCCTGAAGGACGGCGCGCCTTCGCTGGTCGTGGGAAGTCCGGGCGGAAGCCGTATTATCGGCTATGTCGTTCAGGCGATTGTCGCGCATGTCGACTGGGGCGTGGATGTGCAGAAAGCCGTTGCGATGCCGCACCTTGTGAATCGCTTTGGAACCTACGACCTGGAGGCCGGAACTGCAGCTGAGGAACTGGGACCTGCGCTGCAGGAGCTTGGCTACGAAGTCAACGCCAGGGCGCTCACGTCCGGGCTCCATGCGATTTCGCTGGGGGACAGCCTCCTGGGAGGCGCGGATCCGCGCCGGGAGGGCATCGCGCTCGGGAAATAGATCAACTCAAAGAGTCGGTCGCCCCGCGCATCGACATGCTCAGACCTCTGGAGGCCAAATGCTTGAAAGCGCAATCAGCACGTTCAGAGTGAAAGACGCTAGCGCAAGCGAGGCCTTCTATAGGGACTTTCTGGGCTTCACGAAGACTTGGGGGGACAACCCGGGAGATGGCTCCCCGGTTTTCATTGAGGTCAAACGTGATGCGGTAGCCATCCACTTGTCTGAGCACGCTGGAGATGGTCCGGAGTGCGTCTCGATATACGTCAACGTTAGGGACGCGACTGCCCTGCATGGGGAGCTTGAGAGCAGACGGGCTCCAATTGCATCTCCTCCCGAGAGCATGCCTTGGGGTGAGACGGTCTTTGTGGTCGAAGATCCGGACGGAAACATTCTACGGTTTGGCTCGCCCGACTGACACGCGACCTCAAGGTTTTTTGCGGGTTGGGTGTCCGGCTGACGTTCCTGCGGATTGCCCGATGCGAATGACCGCTTAGCGGACAAACCGGTCATCCGGCGTGTCAAAGTGCTATTTTGTCCGTGCGCCGGAACAAGGATCGCTTTGGTGTAGGTCGATCCTCGATTAAGATGCTGATTTTCGTGGAGTTTTCGCTCTATGACCGACATTGTCACGTGCTCTTGGTTCAAACACGGAGAAGCGCGCAAGGTTGTCGCTTTCTACACCGAGGCATTCCCTGACAGGAAAACAAAACAAACCAACTTGGTGCCCGACGACCTTCCTGATGGCAATTAGGGAGTTGAACTCACGGTCGATTTCACCATCCGCGGCCGCCGGTTCATTGGTCTCAATGGGAGCCCGCAGGTTCTCCCGGATGAAGCTGTCTCCACCACGATTGCGATCCAGGATCAGGAAGAGACCGATCGCTACTGGAATGCCATTGTCGGAAATGGCGCGACCGAAAGCGCTTGCGGATGCTGCAAGGATCGGTGGGGGCGCTTCTGGCAAATCACTCCGCTCATTCTGTTGGAACGGAATGCCGATCCTGACCGAGCTAGAGCCGAGAGGTCGTTTGATGCGATGATGACGATGCGGGAGATCGACCTTTCCGCACTCGAAGCCGCCGTCGCTGATCAATCAGCCAAATAGATATTGGCTACAGTTTAAGAAGCATGAGCTTTTTCATCGGAATGCTCTGCGCGGTTCCAGACGACAGGACAGAGGAGTTTGTGTCTTTCTCGCGCGCCATGACCGAAGTCTTCAAGGAATACGGAGCGATCTTAGTCGTAGACCGCTGAGGGTTTTGTCTGAAGAAGCCGGTCTGCCAGCCAAAACGCCGCGGGTTTATCGATCTACATAGCGCTCTGACGCGCTAATCTCCTGACAGAACAGATTTCTGTGTACTCGATTTCAAGAAAAGGGGCGGGGTGGCCCGGACTCATTCCTCTGACAGTACGCTCAATGGTTGGGTGTAATTCTGCTTCGCGAACAACGCAGACACCTGAGTCTTTGGTCTCTTAAAGCTTCTTCGAACCTATCGACGGCTGGACCGCGCTGTTTCCGTGTGCGTTCACTGAGAGATCTTTTACTCCGCCATCGACGCAATGAGACGGCGGGAAATGCAAACCAACCGTCGCTGCGCGGTTGAGTCGTGCCCTCTGGACACTGACTCGAAAATTATCCTCCATTGAGGAACAAGTGGCTTTTGAGTCTTGATGCAAATATCGGCGAAACTGCGCGAGAATCCGGATGAACTCTGCAACGGAGGAAAAAATACGCGTCGCAATCGCTGGATTTCAGCACGAGACCAATAGCTTTGCTCCCTCGAGAGCGGGTCTGAGCGAGTTCGAAATGGCGGATTCCTGGCCCGGAATGATGCGAGGTCGGTCAGTCATTAAGGGGACACGCGGCATGAACCTTCCCATTGCCGGGTTCGTGGAGGCGGCCGAGACTGAAAGTATCGTGGAGCTCGTGCCAATCCTTTGGTGTTCTGCGGAGCCCTCAGGTCCGGTGACGGAGGAAGCCTTCGAAAGGATCTCAGCGGAGATCCTGGAGAGGATCTGTGAGTCCGGTCCGCTGGATGGACTGTACCTTGATCTCCATGGCGCAATGATAACGGAAAGCCAGATAGACGGGGAAGGCGAGCTTCTCTCAAGACTGCGCCAGCTGAAGGGCGTCTCATGGCCAATGGTGGCCAGCCTGGATCTTCATGCGAACGTTAGCCCCGGCATGGTTCGCCACGCCGATTGTCTGTGCATCTACCGCACCTATCCGCACATCGATATGTCTTTGTCCGGCGCACGTGCCTATCGGGCCCTGGCAGATATTCTGATCACGGGACAGCGGCCCGCTAAAGCGTTTCGTCAGGCGCCTTTCTTGGTCCCACTCCATGCCCAGCACACCGGTTCCGGTCCGGCACGCGCGCTTTATGACAAAGTACGCAGCTTTGATGGCGTTTCAGGGACTCATGCGGAACTGGCCATGGGGTTCACCGCGGGTGATACGCCTGACACGGGTGTGTCCGTTGTCGTCTATGCGGACTCTTCCGCGCGGGCGAACGGTATTGCCGACGAGATCCTTGCAGAACTCCGGTCCAGTGAAAGTGACTTTTGTACTCGCCTTTTGTCAGCTGCCGAGGCTGTTGAGATTGCGATGTCCAATGCTGCGAAACGCCCGACAGTTATCGCGGACGTGCAGGACAACCCCGGGGCGGGCGGCAGTTCTGATACGACCGGACTTCTCCGGGAGTTGATCGAAAGAGGCGCAAAGGGTGTCCTTTCGGGGCTGATATTTGATCCGGCCGCAGCCGCAGGCGCTCACTCGGTTGGTGTGGGAAGTGTTCTGATGATCAGTCTGGGTGGTCACTCCGGCGTGGTCGATGACAATCCTATCGAAAGCCGATTCCGCGTGGTCGGGCTGGGCAACGGCAAGTGCGCGTACACAGGCGAAATGTACGGCGGCGGTCTCGCTACCCTCGGGCCGACCGCTGTTCTCAGTCCGATGGATACCTGTGCCGAGATCAAGATCGTCGTCACAAGCGTCCGAAATCAATGTTTAGACCTCGCGCATTTCACGCATTTGGGCCTTGATCCGAACGCGGCCAAAATCATTCACGTGAAAAGCACCGCGCACTTTCGGGCGGATTTCGAGCCTATCGCCGAAAAGGTGCTGCTTGTGTCGTCGCCGGGGCACTTCCCGTGTGTGCTAAAGGACGTCGCCTACACCAACTTGCGGCAAGACATTTCCCGCCTTTGATTTTTGGGTCTGCAAGAGCCTTTGGGCGTGATGTCAATGCTCCGCGTCGCGCCCCGTCGCAGTTGCCGGGTATCGCTTGCTGGCCAGCCTTCGAATGATCTCTGCGGCCTCCTCAACAATTTGGGGAAACTGCGTTCTCTCTCTGATAAGCAGCGAGACCGAGCGCTTTTCCACAAGGCCCGCAATGGGTCTGAAGGCGAGTTCGTTTGGCAGGAATCGCGCAACGCTGTCTGGCAAAATCGTCGTCCATTTCCCATCGCGCACCATGGCAATCAGCGAGTGAGTGTTGTGGACGGTGATTTTGGCGAGAGGAAGCGCTGCTTTGACTTCCGGAGCTTCTATCAGCGAACACAGGTTGTTTCGAACGAAGTCGGAAGCGAAGACCTCATCGAAGCAGGGCGGCTCGCTTTTTTTCGCCAGCTCATGGTTCGCGCTGCAAAGAAGGCCGAAGGAATCTTCAAGTAGCGTAGATTGTTGGATCCCGTTGAGAGGGGGGCGCCCAGAGACGATACCAATATCAGCTTTGCCCTGCTGAAGGGTTTCGATGACCGCGCTGGTGTCCATGTCGCGGAGTTCGACATTCATCGACGGATGACGCTCGGTCAGCGCGTCGATTACAGAAGGCAAAACCAAACTCGATACCGATGGAATGGATGCCAGCCGCAACAGTCCCTGAGGCGCGTTTGCCGCAGACTCGATGGCGTCAATCGTGTCATCGAACTGGCGCAACTGCTGCTGAGCAAGCCGGAAAACCTCTTGCCCAAAAGGCGTCAGGCGGTTCTTGCGTTCGCCTTCAAACAGCCGCTGACCCAGGCGCTCTTCCAGTTGTTTCAAGGTCATGGACAAAGCGGATTGTGTGCGGCCGAGTCGCTCTGCGGCATCGGCGAGATTTCCGGTCTGCGCGACGGCGCCGAAGCATCGAAGCATTTCAATCTTGATCGTCATTTCAGACTTACTGAAGCTTATTTTAGTTATTCAAATTTGACTGATGCAGCGGAGAGAGTCCACCATGCCCCATCAATTCCGAACAAACGGACCGGGCGAATGTCGGACACAAAACTCAATTTGATTGCGGGCTCCTGGGTTGCCGGAGAAA
>JASJAU010000112.1 GCA_030066855.1 Paracoccaceae bacterium
CCCCCCCCACGGGGCTCACCAGTTCGCCGCCTTTGCGGTGATGCCCTCAAGAGTGCTGGACATAATTTGCAGAACTGGTGCATCGATGGGAATGCTCCACTCTGCCAGCATCTCGGAGGGAGCTTCGTAGGCCAATTCCGTGCCGCCAGCGGTCTCGTAGACCAAGACCTTGGCCGGAAGATCCAATGCCGCCAGGGGATCTGCAGACAGCGCCGCCGCGCCGATCTCCGGGTTCCCGAAAACGACAAGTTGGATGTCGCCGATGTCCTTGCCGATGCCTTTGGCTCCGGCTCCGAAGTCCACTACGGTAAAGACCCTTGCGCCCGCATTGGCTACTACAGCCTGCAGCCTATCGACGGTTTCCTGAACTGTCCCTTTTGCCGGAACAACTACCGGCTCGGCCGCGGCAATAGCTGGAAAAAGAGCGCACGCGAGAATGCCAGCGAAGAGTTTCATGAGATTTTTCTCCTATTTGGATTGAGAGTTGGACTGGAGCTGAGAGCCGGCCTAGCGGCCACCCAATCGGCGACGCGACGAGCGTCCCGTCCCACGCCGGCGACCATTGTCGACGACACGGCGTACTGGAAATGGATCCCGGCGAAATAAAGGCCGTCCACGTCGGAAGCCTTTCCGAAGCGATGGCGGGGCGCGCCACGCTCGTCCAGAACTGGCAAGTCGATCCAGTCAAAGCCGGAGTGGTATCCGGTGCACCATATGACACTGTCAAAGCGGGTTCGATCGCCACTATCCGAGACGGCGGTATCGCCATCGAAGCTGAGGATTCTGCCCACACGCCGCACGCCGGCGCGCTCAAACTGGCCAGGACGAGTGCGGATCAATGGCATGCCGCGGTCATGCATCTTGGACCGGAACTTGCGGCCCATGGGCGTCCGCATTGTCAGGACATGGTGGAACATGCCGCGGATCACCAGGCGAACCAGCATCTTGCGCCCCATAAATCCGGAGATGTCGAACGGAACATGTCCGACGTCGCGGCCCGCCAGAACGACGTCATGTGTCTTGGCCAGGTCCATCGCGATCTCCGCGCCGGAGTTCCCGGCGCCCACCAAAAGCACGCGACCTTCTGGGATCTGCTTCGGGGCTTTGTAATCCCGGCTGTGGATCTGCGAGATCGCCGAGTCCAGGCTGGATGCGATCGGAGGAATGCGCGGTTTCTGATAGCTGGCCGCCGCTACAACCACGTGTTTGGCAAGGATGGCGCCTTTTTCGGTCAGGACTTCGAAGCCAGCCTCGCATCGGCGGAGTTTTCTGACCGGTGAGTTGAGGCGAACCGGGAGCTCGAACCGAGCCGCATAGCCTTCCAGATAGTCGGCCATCTGGTCTTTGGTCGGGAACTCGTCCTTTCCCGCGGGAAAAGGAAATCCGTCGAGACCATCAAACTTCGCCGGCGTGAATAGGCGCAGCGAGTCCCACCGATTTCTCCACGTGTCGCCAATGCGATTGGCGCTATCCAGAACGATGTGGCCGACGCCGCGCGACTTGAGGTGGTAGCTGACAGACAGACCGGCTTGGCCCGCTCCGATGATCACCGTGTTGTGGCGCTCGAGATCGGCGCCTTGCTCACTTATGGAGGTCTTGTCAGAAAAGGCCGTTCGTGCAGTGTTGAGAGCGCGTCCAGCCTCAATCAGGTCGGCAGGATGGGGGGCCTTGGCCCTTGCGGTATTCGAAGGCGCTGCGGGCATCGTCGTCTCCAGAACTCAGTTGTTGTCTGGAGACGAAACTATGCGCCCTACCGACGCCGCTCATCGTACAGACGACCCACACGCGTTCTTTTCGGTGTGGGGCGTTTTACCCATGTCGGTGGAGTTCAGATGGCACCGATCTTCAGGCCATTTGCGACGGCAGCGGCGCGCGACGAAACACCGAGCTTGTTGAAGATGTTCTCTACGTGCCGATTGACCGTTTTTGGGCTGAGACCAAGTCGATCTGCGATATCCTTGTTTGTTCCGCCTTCGGCCAAGAGCGCCAAGACCTCGCATTCGCGATTGGTCAATGAATGGCTCGAACTGCCATCTCCGTCGTTGCGAAGCGCATCGATCCGCGCAAGATCCGGAGCCGCGCCGAGCTGGCGGAAGCGCTTCTCCGCTGCCTCAAGCTCAACGCGCGCGCTTTCGACGTCGCCAAGATGTTCAAGACCCCGGGCGATCTCTACGCGGGCACGCGCTTCAAGATAGGGCGCCCCAAACGCCGACCAGAAAGCGCGCGCGCGGTTGAGCGCGGCTACACCGTCCGCGAAGTCCTCGTTCGCTATCGCTAGGGAGCCGCGGCAGAGATCGCTAACCCGGGCGAGAATCTCCGTCCCATAGGTTTGTGCGATCTCGTAAAACTCCGCGCAACGCCTTTCGGCCTCGTCTCGCGCGTCGACTGCAATGAGGATTTCGATACAGGCCGGCAGCAGGGCCGTTTTGGCAGGCAAGTCCCCGGCGGTCTCGACGGCGCGGCGGATCATTGAGGACGCTTCGTCCGCGCGCCCTTGCGCGAGCCGCAACAATGCGAGGCCTGGCTGCGGGTCGATTTTGATCTCGCCAGCCAGACGATATTCGGCTTCGGCCTCTTCGAAGTTCCCGCGCAGCCGGTGAATCTCGCCTCGCCGGTACGCTGCCGTGGCCATTGCGGTTTGTTCGGTGGTGCCTTTGAGCCCCTCGCCAGCGCGTTCGGATTCCGCAAACGCCTCGTTCCAGTCGCCGCCTAGCTGCAAAACTTCCGCGCGATGAACCTGGCAGACGCCGTTGAACGCTTTAGCCTGAGGGTTTCTGCTGCACCATTCGTTCAGAATTTCAGTCCATTCGCGCGCCCGCTCCATTTCAAGGACGCGGCAGCACGCGGCGACGATCTCGCAATACACAGCGCCCGTCACAACGGGGGACAGTTTTACCGCATTCGCCAGCAGCATCGCTTCGTCGATCGGAACGTACCCTTCCTCCAAACGGCCGAGCCTGAAGAGCAGTCCGCCCTGAATGCTGCCCGCCATTGCGATCAAGTCCGGGTCCCCGCATTTTTCTCCAACCAACACCGCTTCGGCCGCCAACGAGACGGCTGCTTCCAGGTCGCCTTTGGCGCGAGCCATGAATACTCGCGGCAGGATGAGAAATCCGCGCTGCACGCAGTCAGGCGGTGTCATCTGGGCGTGCTTGCCCGCGCGCTGGAGCCACCCTGCGCCCAAGCTAACTTCGCCGATCATCATGTTTCGTAGCCCGCTCCAGAAAGCCGCGCGGGCGGAGCCCTCATGGTTCTCGGCCGCATTGTGGAAGTTGTACAGCCGCTCTAGTGCAGCGAGCATGTCTGCATCCCGCGCCGCGATGCCTGCCGCCCATACCAGGTTGTCCAGATCACCGGCTTCGAGTTCTGAGGACGAGTCCGCCTCAAGATAAAGCTGGGTCGCGTCGGCCCAGGCGCCCTGCTTGTAAGCGTTTCTGGCAGCTTCCAGTGTCTCATTCGGGTCGCTGTTCATCTCCCGATAAGAATACACGGGCGCGTCTTCTGTGGAAGGGTCGCTTTGAGCTCTCAGCGGTCACCTGCCGCAAGCAGTCGACTTCTGAGCTAGCCTGGCGCGTGCGAATGGCCGCTTTGCGGACAAAACAGACAGTCGGATCAACGATCAACTCTGGGCTTGGCCGAAGAATGGCCGCCGCTTGATGCCTTTGCAGAGTGAGCAAACCCACTCAGCGCTTCCGTCGATAGCGCGACCGGAGTTCTTCAGGTCAAAGTGAGAAACAACAGATTTCTCTCGACAGTATGGACAGGTTGCGAGCGCATGAAAGTCCGGAACGTGGACGACTTTGGGCGGAGCCGGGTTGCAGACCATGGTACTCTCCCTTGCAGAAGCGGCCGTGCATCCGTCATTCGAAAACGGTCCCTAGATGCATCACTGCCTCTTTGTTTTGGACCGTAACACTATCTCGAGGATTTGTCCTTTTGGCTTTTAGGAGGCATCTGAAGCCATCAGTGAGGTTCTGGACTGCCTTTGCATCCACGAACGGCCGCATTGCGGACAGAGCGAACCTTCGTTTTCCATCTTGTTTTGGAATTCCAAAGCCCGGATCGAGCCAAACGCTTTTAAGTGCGGATCGAAATCGCAACTGATGCATTGGTCATCATTTCTTTGACTGCTAACGTATTTTCGGTCGCAGATGAATTCGGCGCTCGCAAACGTTGGTCAGCCCTGCCTCTTTTTTCCCGCAAGGTGTCCGATTGCGCTGAAGACTTGAACTCGACAGACGCAGATAAGGGTAAGAAGCAATGCGAAGAATTCTGGTGACCGGTGCGAACAAGGGCATCGGATTTGCTATCGCAGAGCGGATTCTCGAAGAGGCGGAAGATACGATCGTTTTTCTCGGCTCTCGTGATCCCAGCCGCGGTGAGGCTGCTGCGGAGAGACTTCGGAAAGCAGATAATAATCGAGCTGGTCGCGTTCACGTCGTTGAGATCGACGTCGGAAGCGACGAGTCGGTCGAGCGATCGGTCCGCGATGTTGAGGAAGCATGTGGGAGTGAGCGGCTCTACGGCATCGTAAACAACGCGGGGATCGGACTCGGTTCTGATGATTTGGACAGCGTGCTAAACGTCAACACGCGAGGCATCTGGCGGGTCTGCAAAGCATTCATTCCACTTCTCGCTGACGGCGGGCGGATTGTGAACGTAACTTCGGCGGCTGGCCCGAACTTCGTGGCCACTTGCAGCCCCGAGAAGCAGGCATTCTTTAAGAACCCTGATATCACATGGAAAGAGATCGACGCGATGATGCGGGAATGCAGCGCCATCTCTGGTGATACTGAGGCCTTCTCCTCCCTCGGGTTGGGCGACGGTTCGCCCTACGGGCTGTCAAAAGCGTGCGCGAACGCCTGCACGATCCATCTGGCGCGCCAGTTCCCGCAATTCATCATCAATTCGTGCACGCCCGGATTCATCTCAACGGACCTGACACGGCAGTACGAGGAACAAAGCGGCAAGCGTCCGGAGGAGTTGGGCATGAAGACTCCGCGAGAGGGAGCCGGTTCGGCGATCTTCCTTCTCTTTGGAGAGCCGGAAGGGAGCGGGCACTACTACGGCAGCGACGCAAAACGCAGCCCTCTGGACCGCTACAGGGCCCCAGGGACTCCTCCCTTCACCGGCGATTGAGTTCTCGCGAGGGTTTCGTCAGAAAAGACCGGTCTGCTAGCTTGAACGTCGCTTATTTGCTGATCTCGGGACAAAGCGGGCAATCCTGCACTCCGCTGCTGCGGCCTAACGAGGATGGAACCCGCGCTCAAAAGAAAGCGCGGGAGATTGGTTCTCCGTACCACCAGTTCTGTTGAATTAGTCGTAGGAATGAGGAAAGAGATGCGGCTTTCCATTGATGGCGACACGGTTCACGCCGATGTCTTTCAGGATTGCGTCATCTGCATGCCTCAGGTCCTGGGCGAGCTTACTGTCGGCGTGCCCTTGGAAAAACATGTCCGGCAGGCGGGCGAATAAACGCAAGAATGGACGGAATTTCGGACGGCTCGGCGCTTGTGTCGCGGCGCGGGTGATCGTTGTCATTTTCGAGTCTCTTTCTTCATCGCTAGAGTGAAATTCGGCGCCGTGAAATGACCCTAGCAACCGACCGTTCTGGACAACAAACGATCTATTTTTCTACTATCGATTAGTTTTTCTCATGGGGAAATTGATGCCGAGGCGGTTGCCCAACCTCAATCAGTTGCGCGCGTTTGAGGCTGCGGCCCGCCACCTCAGCTTCAGGGATGCGGCAGAAGAGCTATTTGTGACGCAGGCCGCCATCTCCCATCAGGTCAAAGCGTTAGAGGAGGATATTGGTCGACAGCTATTTGTTCGAAGCGGTCGGGATGTCAGCCTTACCGATGAGGCCGCGACTTTTGTTGCTGCGATTACGCCGGCGCTGGATGAGATCGCGCAAGCCGCGACGACGCTGAAGTCATCGGGGATTTCCGGTGAGCTGAAACTGTCGATGAATGGGTTCCTGGCCAGCCGGATCGTGACGCCGTTCCTGGCGGAGTTCAAAGCGCTCTATCCCGATCTGGAAGTTAAGATCGACTATTCCAGAGAGTATGTGGATGTCCGCTCGAGCAATGTCGATGCTGCATTGCGCTACGGGCGGGGGCCTTGGGAAGGGCTGGTATCGGCGACCATTTGCAACAGGTACTTTCCTTTAAGTCTGCCTAGCCTTGTAGACGGGCTGGAACTTCCTCTTTCCCCGCAAGAGATCGCTAAGCTGCCCCTGGCAACGACGCCGGGACACAACACAGGCTGGATGGAATGGTTTCAGGCAGCGGGTGTAGAGATTACCTCTGGCCTCAATTTCATCGAGTTCGCGGATGCCGGCCTCGCAATGGACTACATGACGTCTGGCCGCGCTGTAGCGCTGCTCAATGCCGAGCCGCTTGCCGAGCACGAGCTCGCCACCGGGGCAATCAAGATCATAAGTCCGCTCGCGGTCTCTCCCGAAAATGCAGGAATACACATTGTGTACCCTGAGACCTCGGAACCGAATCCCAATGTGTTGGCCTTCATCGGTTGGCTGAAATCGATCGTGGCCCGGCTACGCTCAAAGTTGTAGCTGGCGTCAGCTCGTCGGCTGCTGAACAGCCCAGGCTGGCGGACGATTTTGGGCAGGCAGCGTTGCTTTTCTGTACAGCATTACGAGG
>JASJAU010000026.1 GCA_030066855.1 Paracoccaceae bacterium
CGCAGCCTGGCCCGCGAGGGCTTCGTCCGACACTTCCATGCGCATCACGTTGGGTAAGACGGACGCGAAAGGTCAATCCTTGGCGGGCAAACGGACTTTTTTCGCGATGGTCAGACCGACATGCAGATGTACTTCATCTCCAGGTAGTCTTCGATCCCGTGCCGCGACCCCTCGCGGCCCAACCCCGATTGCTTGACGCCGCCGAAAGGCGCGACCTCCGTCGAGATGATTCCGGTGTTGACGCCGACAATCCCGTACTCCAGCGCCTCGGCCACTTTATAGACCCGGCTCAGATCCTTGGCGTAGAAATACGACGCCAGACCGAAGATCGTGTCGTTGGCCAACTCGATCACTTCGTCCTCGTCCCTGAATCGGAAGAGCGGCGCCAGCGGGCCGAAGGTTTCCTCGATCGAGACTTTCATGTCAGGCGTTGCGCCCGTCACAATCGTGGGCTCGTAGAAGAGGCCGCCAAGATCATGCGCGTTTCCGCCGTAGAATACCGTGCCGCCCTTTGCCGTCGCGTCCTCGATATGCTCACGCACCTTGTCCACGGCGGCAGGCTCGATCAGCGGGCCGAGGTCCGCGCCGTCCAGACCGTCACCCACTTTCATCGTGGCGAGGCGCGCGGAGAGCTTTTCGGCAAAGGCGTCGTAGACGCCCTCCTGCACGTAGATGCGGTTGGCGCAGACGCAGGTCTGGCCGTTGTTGCGGAACTTGCAGGCGATGGCGCCCTCAACCGCCGCGTCCAGATCGGCGTCGTCGAAGACGATGAATGGTGCGTTGCCGCCCAACTCCATCGAGCACTTCATCACCTGATCGGCGGCTTGCCGGAGGAGGATTCGCCCAACTTCGGTGGAACCTGTGAAGGACAATTTTCGGACCAGTTCGTTCTCACAGAATTCCTTGCCAATCGCGGACGAAGAACTTGACGGCACGACCGAAAAGACGCCTTCCGGCATGCCCGCGCGTTCGGCCAGAACGGCAAGCGCGGTTGCAGAGAGCGGCGTCAGGGTGGCCGGACGGCTCAGGAACGCGCAGCCCGCAGCCAAGGCCGGCGCGGCCTTCCGGGTGATCATCGCGTTGGGGAAATTCCAGGGCGTGATCGCTGCTGCAACGCCGATCGGCTGCTTGATCACGGTGATCCGCTTGTCCGGCTGATGACCAGGGATGGTCTCGCCATAGACGCGCTTGGCCTCTTCTGCGAACCACTCGATGAACGATGCGCCATACAGCACCTCGCCTTTCGCCTCAGCAAGCGGCTTACCTTGCTCAGCGGTCAGAATGACGGCGAGGTCATCCGCGTTCTCGATCATTAGATCGTGCCAGGCCCGCAAGATGTTGGCCCGCTCCTTGGCCGTCCGGGCGGCCCAGTCTTTTTGCGCGGAGTGCGCGCGCGCGATGGCGTCAGCCAGTTCCTCGCGCGAGATGTCCGCAACCTCGGCAATCACGTCTCCCCGGGCAGGGTTGGTCACCTGGAAGGTCTTCTGACCAGAACTCCACTCGCCGGCGAGATAGGCCCGCGTCTCAAGGAGGGAGGGGTCTTTGAGGAGGGATTTCAGGTCGGTCGTGGCATCGAGCATAGGGGCACCTTGTTTCCGGGTTGCCGACGGGCGGCGTTTCCCGGACGGTATACGCCCGCGAGGCCGAGAAGGGAAAGAGATGAAGAACGACCGCGCCTACGCCAATGCCGATTTCATTCCGAACGCCGAATCCTATATCGACCTCTGGGAAACTGAGGCCCGCGCCTTTCGCGAGACGGAGGCCGCCATCGGGCGGGCCCGGCTGAACCATGCCTATGGGGCGGGCGAGCGGCAGAAGCTGGACCTGTTCCATCCCGCGGGGCGGGCCGAGGGTCTCGTCGTATTCGTGCACGGCGGCTACTGGCTTCGCTTCGACCGGAGCTGGTGGTCGCATTTCGCCGAAGGGCTGACCGCGCGAGGCTGCGCCGTCGCGATGCCGTCCTACACGCTGGCGCCCGAGGCGCGGATCACCGAGATCACCCACGAGATCGCCCGGGCAGTGGAGGCCGCCGCCGCCCTGGTGCCGGGGCCGATCCGCCTGACCGGGCATTCGGCAGGTGGGCATCTGGTCGCGCGGATGGGCTGTAGGGATGTCGCCCTGGCCCCCGAGATCCGCGCCCGCCTTGCCCGAATCGTACCCATCTCGCCGCTGGCCAACCTGGCGCCCCTCCTTGAGACATCGATGAACGAAGGGCTCAGGCTGGATGGTGACGAGGTTGAGAGGGAAAGCCCTGTCCACCATGCCGCGCCCGAGGCGCCGGTCACCGTCTGGGTCGGCGCGGAGGAGCGACCCGCCTTCCTCGACCAGGCGCGATGGCTTGCCGGGGCCTGGGGCGCCGAGCACCGCATCGCGCCGGGACGGCACCATTTCGACGTGATCAATGAGTTGCGGGCGCCGGAGAGTCCGTTGGTCAACGCGATTCTCGCTTAAGACGAACTCCGCTTTGACCGCTTGAAGTTACGAACTTTCGTACGAAGATCCGTGGCAAATCGACAATGGCTTGACCAGCGTCAGACGCCGCCCCCGAACTTCTCCCGCCAAGTCGGCATCACGTCGCCCGCCGCCGGAGTCGCCGCGAAAACCCCCCGCGCCACCGCCCGCGCCACGCAATTGGCCGCCGCATGCCCCAGCTCGATGGCCTCCGCGGGCGTTCCCGTCGCGGACCTCGTCCCGATCGAGCAGGCGAACAGAAGATCGCCGTCGAACGGCGTGTGCGAGGGATAGATCGACCGCGCGATCCCGTCATGGGCGGCGATCGCCATGCGCTTCAACTGGGCCTTGGTCAGATCGATGTCGGTCGCGACGGCGCCGATCGCGGTGGCGCCGCGATCCGTGACCTTCGTCACTGGCAAGTCGGGCGGCAGCACTTGGCCTGCCGGGCCGAGTCCGCCAAACTCGTCGCCGATCTCGAACGGCGCGGCCCAGAAATGGGGCCCGTCCGCCACCGTCACATGTCCGATCGGGTTCACGACCACAATCGCGCCCACCGTCCCGCCGCCGGACAGCCGGACGCTGGCCGAGCCGAGACCGCCCTTCAACGTCGCCGTGAGCGGGCCGGTCCCGGCGCCCGCGGTACCGATTTCGAATTCCGCAGAGGCATTCTCCCAAGCGGCGGCGCCCAGCGCCGGATACGGCGACTCGGTCCAAGCTTTGTCGCCCCCGTTCATCATATCGATCATGATCGCGGCGGGCACTATCGGAATGTTCTGGTCGGCCACCTGGAATCCGCGCCCGGCCTGTCGAAGCGCGTTCATCACGCCGGTCGCCGCGTCGAGGCCGAAGGCGGAGCCGCCGGAGAGGACCAGCGCGTCCACCTGCTCGACCAGGTTCTCCGGCGCCAGGAGGTCGGTCTCCCGCGTCCCCGGCGCGCCGCCCATCACATGGACGGCTGTGCTGAAAGGCGCCTCCGACGTCACCACGGTCACACCCGATTTCAATCGCGCGTCCTCGGCGTTGCCAACGAGAAGTCCGGGCACGTCGGTGATCAGGTTCAGTGGCCCGGTCGTCAAAGATCCGCGCTCCCGAACGGATCGATTATCTCGCCCGCAAAGCGCCCGAGCATGCGGACCCGCCCCGCCTTGCGCGGGAAATCCCTTGCAGCCGCCAACTCGCAGGGTCGCAGAACCATCACCGTGTTATCGTCCGACCGAAGCCGCTCGATCCGGGCCACGATGGCCGGGCGGAAGTAATGTGCGAGCCTTACCTCCGCCGCAGCCTGGATCACATCAACCTCGGCCAGATCGACGGTGGTGCCGCGCTGTTCGGCCTCGTCCAGAAGGGCGGCGAAGGCCAGCGGCTGGGTCTTGAACGACCCCGAGAGCACGGTCAGGAGCGCGGGCACGCGGGCGTTCATATGCAGCGCCCCCCATCCACTTCCAGCGCGACGCCTGTGATCATCGACGCCTCGTCCGAGCAAAGGAAGACGGCTGCTGCGGCGATGTCCTCGGGTGTCGAGAACCGCCCTATGGGAATGGTCGAGAGAAACTTCGCCCGAATCTCCGGCGTGTCCTCGCCCATGAACGACGTCAGAAGCGGCGTCTCGCCCGCGACCGGGTTCAGCGCGTTCACGCGGACGCCGAAGGGGGCCAGCTCAACCGCCATCGTACGTGTGGCAGTGATCATCCAGCCTTTGGAGGCGTTGTACCAATTGAGGCGGGGGCGCGGGGACACGCCTGCCGTTGAGGCGATGTTCAGGATCGCGCCGCCGCCCCGCTCCTTGAAACCGGGCACCAGCGCGCGGGCCGTCAGGTAAACTGACTTGGCGTTCACCGCCAGCACGCGGTCGAAATCCGCCTCGGTCACCTCCTCGAGGGCGGCCGGCAGGTGCGTGACGCCGGCGTTGTTGACAAGCGTGTCGACGGGACCGAGCGCGGCCTCGGCAGCCTCGATCGCAGCGGTTACAGAGGCGCCGTCGGAGACGTCGCAATGAAACGCCCGCCCGCCGATATCCGACGCGACGCCCTCGGCAGCGTCAAGGTTCACATCGAGCACGGCAACTTGGGCGCCCTCTCTCGCGAAAGCCGCCGCAATTCCCGCTCCAAATCCGGAACCGCCCCCTGTGACGATTGCCGTCCGTCCCTCCAATCGCATAGGATGACCCTTGCATGGGAGCGCACCGCTGTTAAGGGCCTTGCGGCCTGAGGATCCAAAGACCTATCTGTTTCTGGAAGGGGGCCTTCCATGACGTATATCCGCTGGACATTCCGCATCCTGCTGATCCTGCTGATCGGCGGATTTCTGCACTACACCCTGCCGCAGCGCGACATCGTGCGAATCGTGGACACCTACGAGGAGCGGCAGGATTTCGGCGGCTGGAACACGATTTTCTGGTCGTCGGGCTCGGCCGGGGCCGGCGAGAGCACGGCCAATCGCGACGTGCTTTTCATCCAGACGGTCAAGGCCAACGGCGATACGATGGTCTACCGCAACGAGGACACTGGCTGGGGCTGGCCGCCCTACTTCAAGTTCGACACCGCCGATCTGCAGACCGAGGCGACCGACGCCCGTTCGACGTCTGAAGAGCCGAAGTGGTACGCCGTCCGCCATTACGGCTGGCGCAATGCGCTGATTTCGATTTTCCCCAACGCCTTGTCCATCCAACCCGTCCCGGGCCCGGACACACGGCTGATCCCCTGGTTCAACATTGTCTTCCTCACGATCCTGACGACCATCGTCCTCACGCTCTGGCGGCTCTGGCGGAACTTCCGGCAGGCGCGGATCGACCCGGTAATCGACGAGATCGAGGAAGACGCCGCTGCGGCCAGGGGTCGCGTCGCGGGGTTCTTCGGGCGACTCTTCGGTCGGAAGTAAACCGGGCAGACCCTGGCTCAATCAGGCTCACGGACAAGAAACACTGACGCGCCGCTGTGCGAGGCGATCTTGCCGCCGTTGGACGGCCAGAAGTACTCCGCGAAGCCAGGTTTGTGGGACGCCATAACCACCAGATCGACGTCGAGCGACTCCACCGCCGCCAATAGTCGGTCGTCAACGTCCGTGGTCGGGTCGTTGCTGAAGATCGGGTGGGGCGCGAAATAAACACCGTGCTTGCGCGTCTTTTGCTCGGCGAACCGCTCAAGCTTGGCGCGGAAATCGTCCGGCGAATCCGCCACGCGGGTCGGCCCTTGGGCCGTCACCGAAACAAAGGTCGCGCGCGCGTCATGCAGCCGCGCCTCCTCCGCCGCGACTTCGATTGCCCGGTCGAGCGTGTCGGAGTGCAACAAATCGACCGGCACCATGATGTGTCTGAACATGTCCTTTCTCCCTTGCTTGGTCTCCGCTTCCCCTAGATGCCGAGCGCGTCAAGCAACAACTCGGGTTGATCCGTCGACGCGCCGAAGCCCTGGTCCAGAATCGCCTTCCATGGCCCGACATCCCCCTCCATGCGCAGCGCGAAGTCTTCACCGGCGTCCCAACCCGAGATGTAGATGCCAACCTCAAGATCAGTGGCGCGGTCGACAAACTCCGGCGTCAGCCGCTTGGCGTCCGCCCCGACCCACTTGAGCGCCGGGCCGATCTGGGCAAAAAGCCCCTCGAAATCCTTCAGGTGATCCCGCGAGCGAAACAAAGCGGCGCGAACGCCGATTCCCGTTCGGTCCGCCAAGGCGCGGAGTTTGCTCTGGTCGGTGCCGGAGTAGTAGAGCTCCTTCAAGAGAAGCCCGTCAGTCTCGCGCCCGTCGAGCGCTTGGGCGAGGCTCTCGACCTCGTACCCCTTCAAACCAAGGCTGACGATGATCCGCCCTTCCGCGAGATCGAGCGCCTCTTCGAGCGTCGGAACGGCTTGCCCGTCCGCCAGACGAAGCGTCCGGATCTCGTCCAACGTATAGTCGCGGACGTAGTCCTTTCCGCGGCGCTGCTCCCTTGTCGGTCCACCCGGCGGGCCTTCGGGGAATACCGCCTCCACATCCGTGGTCCGGTTCAGGGTCGGATCGTGCATCAGCACATATCGGTCGTCGAGCGTGAGCTGCGGGTTGATGTGGATGGAGCTGACGCCAAGGCCAATCGCGTATTCAATCCAGGCGAGCGAGTTCTCCGGATGCCCGCCCATCTCGGCGCTGCGATGGGCGGAGATGAAGTAGGCGTCGTCGGCAAGCGCCCCGCTCGATAGTGCGATCCAAACCGCGCATACAGCGCCAAACCAGATGCGCATAGACCGCCCCTCCTACGAAGTCGCTTTTGAAATCCCTAGGCCACCATGGCGGCGGAGAGGGTGTCGGTCGTTGATGACCGTCAATCATTCGCCCGCCAAGCCTCATCTTCCTGATTGCCCCCGCTGGCCCGCCTTGCTCTAATGCGGGGAGCGAAAAAGAGCAGGCAACATGGCGAACGACCTCCTGACGGCGGCCCAGCAGGATACCTATGACGCCACCTCCATCGAGGTGCTGGAAGGGCTCGAGCCCGTCCGAAAGCGGCCCGGCATGTACATCGGCGGGACCGACGAGCGTGCGCTCCATCATCTGGTTGCCGAGGTTCTCGACAACTCCATGGACGAGGCCGTTGCCGGCCACGCCAACAGGATCGAAGTGGAGCTGCACGAGGATTACTCGGTCACCATTCGCGACAACGGGCGCGGCATTCCGGTCGATCCGCACCCGAAGTTCCCCGAGAAGAGCGCTTTGGAGGTCATCCTCTGCACGCTCCACGCGGGCGGCAAGTTCTCCGGCAAAGCCTACCAGACCTCCGGTGGACTGCACGGGGTCGGTGTCAGCGTTGTGAACGCGCTTTCGGACCATCTCCGGGTCGAGGTCGCGCGGAACAAGCAGTTGTTCGCGCAGGATTTCTCGCGCGGTATCCCGCAAACAAAGGTCGAAAAGCTCGGGGCCACCAACAACCGGCGCGGCACCACCGTCACCTTCCATGCCGACGACGAGATCTTCGGCTCGCTCAAGTTCAAGCCCGCCCGCCTTTTCAAGATGGCACGGTCCAAGGCGTACCTTTTCTCAGGCGTCGAAATCCGCTGGCGTTCAGCCATCGACGATGGCGAGACGCCGACCGAAGCGACGTTTCACTTTCCCGGCGGCCTGTCTGACTACCTGACCGAGACGCTCGAAGGCGCCACGACCTACGCCGAACGTCCGTTCGCTGGTCTGGTCGACTTTCAGGAGAAGTACGGCGAGCCCGGCAAGGTCGAATGGGCGATTAACTGGACGCCGGCGCGGGACGGTTTCATCCAGTCTTACTGCAACACGGTGCCCACGCCCGAGGGGGGCACGCATGAGGCCGGGTTCTGGGCCGCGATCCTCAAGGGCATCCGCGCCTATGGCGAGCTGGCCGGGAACCGCAAGGCGGGCCAGATCACGCGGGAGGACCTGCTGACAGGCGGCGGCGCGCTCGTTTCGGTCTTCATCCGCGATCCGCAGTTCGTGGGCCAGACCAAGGACCGGCTCTCCACCGAAAGCGCGCAGAAGATGGTCGAGGGCGCGGTGCGCGACCATTTCGACAACTGGCTCGCTGCCGATACCAAATCGGCGGGCGCGATCCTCGACTTCCTCGTTCTTCGCGCCGAAGAGCGGCTCCGCCGCCGGCAGGAAAAGGAGACGGCCCGGAAGTCGGCAACCAAAAAGCTCCGCCTCCCCGGCAAACTGGTCGATTGCTCGAACCAGACCCGCGAGGGGACCGAGATATTCCTTGTCGAGGGCGACAGCGCGGGCGGCTCGGCAAAGATGGCGCGGGACCGGAAGACCCAGGCGCTTCTCCCCCTTCGAGGCAAGATCCTGAACGTGCTCGGCGCGGCGTCGTCGAAGCTCGGCCAGAACCAGGAGATCAACGATCTATGCCAGGCGCTCGGCGTCTCGATGGGCACGCGGTTCAACGTCGATGACCTGCGCTATGACAAGGTCATCATCATGACGGATGCGGATGTGGACGGCGCTCATATCGCCTCGCTCCTCATGACCTTCTTCTTCACTCAGATGCGTCCATTGATCGACAAGGGGCACCTCTACCTCGCATGCCCGCCCCTCTACCGGCTGACGCAAGGCGCGAAGCGCGTCTATGTCGCCGACGATACCGAGAAAGTGCGCGTGATGGCGGAAGGTATTGGCGGCAAAGGAAAAATCGACGTTCAGCGCTTCAAGGGCCTGGGTGAGATGGACGCCAAGGACCTCAAGGAAACCACGATGGACCCTGCCTCCCGCACGCTCATCCGCGTGACCATCGACGAGGACGAGCCAGGCGAGACCGGCGATCTGGTCGAGCGGCTGATGGGCAAGAAGCCGGAGCTGCGCTTTCAGTACATCCAGGAGAACGCGCGGTTTGTGGAGGAGCTGGATGTTTGAGGCGAGGGGACTTGGCCGTTCGCGGCTGACGAATAAGAACTAGAAACTCGGCGTCTCCATTTCCCCGCAGCCCTAAGCGATCGACCCGATGAAGAAAGGCGGAAACGGCGGGCAGACGAGGGCGAACGCGAATCTCCGTGAGGCGGTGGGGTTGCGAGCGGTGGCGCGGCAGCCCGTCAGGCCATCGTAATTGCAAGTTCGGAAGCAGACCGCGCCTCCACACTTGTCCCTCCGCACCCTTCATGCTGAAGTTCCGTTTGGGGGAATAGCGGCGCGCGCAATACCGGCCGCAGCAAACGACAATGACATCAACCCAAAACCCGGGTCAGCGAGCGCTCGCGATCCAGATGCAGATCGCCAAGTCCAAATACGGCGTTGGGCACGCGCAACAGTTCCTCGACCTGCTGTGGCTCTGCGGCGGGCGGGCCAAGCTGCGGCCGAAGGAGTACTATCAGTACGGCCTTTATCGCCCGGAGCTTTCAAAAAAGGAGAAAGCGGCGTTCCTGGGGAAGAACCGAAACTCCGCGCACATGAAAAAGGTCAATGATCCCAAGCTTATGAACTACGAGCTCTTCGTGCACGACAAGCTCCTGTTCGACGCGCTCGTCTCATCCCTGGGACACAGATCGCCGAAGCTCCTTGCCTATGCCGGCCAAACCGACCTGGGCAGCGTCAGGACGCTCCAATCCAAAGATCAGATCGCCTCTTTTCTTACAACCGAAGTGGAGTTCCCGATCTTCTGCAAGCCGCGTTTCTCCTCACTGGGCGAAGGCGCCACGCAGATCGACGGTGTAGACCGCGAAACCGGAACGATCACTCTTGGCGACACCACCACGGTTGCGATGTCCGATTTCATCGACCGGGTTCTGACCGAACACGCCGACGGCTATCTGTTTCAGGAGCGGGTCAATCAAAGCCCCGATCTGTTGGAAGCCTTCGGTCAGGCGCCGGCGATTCTGCGTTACGTCACGCTGAAAATGCCGGGCGAAAGCGCGGAGGTTTTCTACCTTCTTCTCCGTCTGTCAAAACCGGACAGCATGGGCGTTCTGGAATACACAGAGGGGCTTCACAGCGCCGAGATCGACTCCGAAAGCGGCAGGGTCATCTCGGACTTCTGGCAGGTCGAGGGCTTCTTTTCCACGGGACTGCGCTCAAACACTGACACCGGAATGGCGCGTGAAGAAATCGTCATTCCCGCCATCGACGAAATGACCCGGATCGCGGTCGACATCCACAACCACTTCCAGTCCATCAAGATTCTGGGTTTCGATTTCATCCTGAGCGATAGAGGGCCCGTGGTGCTTGAGGCGAACAGCGCGCCGTCCAATCGAGCTATTCAAAGGCTGCGGGACTGTGGTTTTTTCAACCCCGCGTTCGATGCAAGAATGGCGTCCCTTCCAGGGCGCTAGCACAGCAATCGCCTCACATCTCGCGGCCGACCGCGATGTTCATTTCCTGAAACCCCTGGTCCCGCATAGGCACCAGCGCCTTGTAATCCTCTGACGCGAACAGCTCCGCCACCGCATCGCTCGACTCGAAGTCCATCACCAGAACCATCGCGCTCGGCCGGCCGTTCAGCACCTCGTCGACCTTCAGCCGCTTGACCGGCTTGCCGCCTGCGCCTTTGAACAAAGGCATAACGCCCTGCAAATACGCCTGAACCGCGCCCATCTCCGCCGGGTTCGGAACCGCCGTCACCACCAAAGTCGTCGCCTCTGACATCGCATCTATCTCCGATTTGTGTTTTTCAGAATGATCGTTTAGTTATATGACTTCCAAAAGTCTGTCAATGGAGCGCGCATGGGACGGCGGAAAAGCTACAACCGGAATGAGCTGATCGCGAAGGCGATGACGGTCTTCCGCGAGCACGGGTTTGCTGGCGCGTCGGCAGACATGCTGGTCGAGAAGCTGGGCGTGAACCGCTACAGCCTATATGCGGAGTTTGGGAGCAAACAGGGTCTCTTCGACGCCGCCCTGGAGCGGTATGAGGAGGAGTTCGTTGGCCGCCGCTTCGGGCCTCTGGAGCGACCCGACGCGGGGCTGAATGAGATCCGGGCGCTGCTTGCGTTCTACGGCGAGCGAGGTCCCGAAGCGGCGGGCGGTCTTGGCTGCCTGCTTTGCAACACGGCCGTCGAGTTCGGCCCGCTCGATCCGTCCGGGGCCGGTTTCGTTCAGGCCTACTTCGAGCGGTTGTTCAGCGCGTTCAAGACCGCGCTCAGCAACGCCAAAGCAGGCGGAGCGCTAAGGCCTGGCGCGGACATCGAAAGCGAAGCGGGGTTCTTCACGTCATCAGTCATCGGCATGTTCGTCATGCTCCGCGCGAAGGCGCCCGAGGCGATGCTAAAGGGCGCGTCGAACGCCGCCATTGCGCATCTGGAGTGGCTCAGAGTCTAGTCTGCCCCAAACTCCGAAATCCATGCTAACCTCCTAGGACTAACCACATGCATTTCCAAAACGGGGGGATCATTCATGCCTAAGTATATGAGCCAGTTCAGCTATTCGACCGCGTCCATCAAGGGGATGGTGCAGCATCCGCAGGACCGGCGGGCCGCCGCGCAGAAGATCTTCGCCGCTGCCGGGGGCGAGATCGAGGCGATGTATTTCACATTCGGCGAGTACGACGGCGTTGTAATCACCGATTTCCCGGATGACGTGGCTGCCGCCTCAGCCGTGATGGCCGTGGGCGCGTCAGGCGCGTTCTCAGACATTAAGACGACCATTCTGATGACGATGGAGGACGCGGTCTCAGCCATGAAGGGCGCGAACAAGATCGTTACCCACTACACGCCGCCGAGCGAGTAGGCGTCGGGGGCGCCCTACTCCGCCTGCACCGTCGCCAGCCACGCGATCACGTCGGCAATCGGCTGGGCGGTGATGATCGGTTGGCCGGTTTCCGACGCGATCGAGCCGTCGGGGAAATCGAAGATTCGGCCGAAGACCGGCATGTCGCCGCCATGCGACGCGATGGGCGCGCGACCGTCGACCCGCTGCGCAACCCAGGTGACAGGAAAGACTCCGCCGTTCTCCTTCGCCAGCACCGTGAGATCAGGCGGCTCGACGAGGAGGACGGAAGCCATGGGCCCGTCGCCCTCTGCGCCCAGCCCGTGGCACACTGCGCATTTGACCTCGAAGACTTCGGCCCCGCGCTCGGCGTCGCCGGGCTCGGCTGTGGCGGGGGCCGCAAGCGCGGCGGCAATGATTGCAAAGGGTAGAGTACGGTTCATTTCTGAATCCCCCTCAACCAAGCGGCGATGTTGACCACCGCCTCGCTGGCGATCACTTCCTCTCCGTCCTCAGTGACGATCCCGCCCGAAGGCCCGTCAAGGATCAGCCCGAAGATCGGCATCGGCCCGCCGTGGGCCATGACCTCTGTCGTGCCGTCAACGCGCCATACGACTTGAGAGGCGGGGAAAACCCCGCCGTTGGCTGCGGAAAGACGCGTCAGATCTGGCGGCGCAACCGACAGAACGGCCGCCATCGGCCCGTCACCTTCGCCGCCCAGGCCGTGGCAGGTGGCGCAATGGTCGGCGAAAGCGTCCCGGCCCATTGCAGGGTTTTCCGCCAAAGCGAGGGCCGGCCATATACAAAAGCTTGCAATCATCAAAAGCGCGCGCATCACAGATCTCCTTTCGCGCAATCGTCGCCTTGGACTTTGGCACGGGCATTGACCCAGAACAAACAGGCGATCACGTTTTCGCTTTCGCTTTGCGGCTTTCGCGGCATAGTGCGCGTCATGTCGCCGAACGTCGCCTACGCCGCGATCATGTTCCTCGCCGGGGTCGGAATCCCGGTTCTCGCCGCCTTGAACGCCACCCTGGGCGCCCGGCTGGGGAGCCCGGCAGTTGCGGCGCTCTGCCTGTTTTTGGTCGCGCTCAGCGCGGCGTTCATCGTCGTTCTGGTGACGGGCCCGGGAGCGATCGCGAAGGTGGCCGGGGAGCCGAAACACCTGTACGTGGCCGGATTGCTGGTTGCGTTCTACGTGCTGTCGATCACATATATCGCCCCGCATTTCGGGGTAGGGAACGCGATCTTTTTCGTGCTCCTGGGCCAGCTCGCAGCCGCCGCCGCCATTGACCAGTGGGGGCTGTTCGGCGCCCAGGTTACGCCGATGTCGCTCTCCCGCGCGGCAGGCATCGCGTTGATGGCGGCAGGCGTGGCGCTGACCCAACAGGGTTAACTGTCAGCCGGGCACCAGGCGCCCATCCTCCAGCCGGACCGTGCGGTCCATTCTGGCGGCGAGATCCGGGTTGTGTGTGGCGATCAGCGCCGAAAGCCCGGTCGAGCGCACGAGCTCCATCAGAACCGAGAACACTGTCTCGGAGGTGCCCGGGTCGAGGTTTCCTGTGGGCTCATCCGCGAGAAGAACGCGAGGGGTGTTGGCAAGCGCGCGGCAAAGCGCGACTCGCTGCTGCTCTCCGCCGGAAAGCGCCGCCGGGCGGTTGTCTGCCCGGCCTGCGACGCCGACCGCGTCGAGAAGCTCGATCGCGCGGGCCCGCGCCTCGGAACGTCCCGTGCCGTTCGCGAGTTGCGGAAGCATCACGTTCTCGACGGCGGAGAACTCGGGTAGGAGGTGGTGGAACTGATAGACAAAGCCGATTTCATTCCGCCGCGCGGTCGTGCGCCGCCGGTCACTGAGCCCGGTATAGACTGTCCCGCAAACCGAGACTGTCCCGGCGTCCGCGTCGTCCAGCAGCCCGGCGACATGCAGGAGCGTTGATTTCCCCGCGCCCGAGGGGGCGGCGAGCGCGACGATCTCACCCTCGGCCAGCGCGAGAGAAGCTCCCGAAAGGACGGTTAGCGCGTTTTCCCGCCCACGATTGTAGGTCTTCTCGATCCGGTCGAGCACAAGCGCGTCACTCATAGCGCAGCGCCTCAACCGGGTTCATCCGCGCCGCGCGGCGGGCGGGAATGAGTGTGATGCCCCATGAAAGGAAGAGCGATAGGCCGACAGCGGAGAGCACGTCGGCAAGCTCGAGCTTGGCCGGAAGCCGGTAGATGCCCCGTACCGCGCCGTCCCAGACCCCGCCGCCCGAGGCGCCGTTCACGAAGGCGAGGATAGGATCGAAGTAGATAGCGAAGAGGCAGCCCAGGATCACGCCGAAGAGCGTGCCAAGTGTACCTACCAGAGCGCCTGTCAGGAAGAATACGCGCAGGATCGCGCCCTCAGTAAGGCCAATGGTCCGCAAGATGCCGATGTCTCGCCCCTTGTTCTTCACCAGCATCACGAGCCCTGAGATGATGTTCATCGAAGCGATCAGGACGAGAACGCTCATCAGGACGAACATCACGGTATCCTCGACTTCGAGCGCGCGAAGAAATCCGCCGGCGCTGTCCTGCCAGGTCCAGGCGAGCGCGCGGTCGCCCGCGGCGGCGAGAAGTGCAGGCGTCATCGCATCAATGCGCTCAGGCTCGATCACCGTAACGTCGACTTCGTCCGCAACGCCCTCGCGGTTGAAGAAGGCCTGCGCTTCGGCGAAGGGCATATAGGCGCGGGTCCGGTCGATGTCGAAACGGCCAGAGTTGAAGATGTAGACCACCGGGTATTCGCCGACGCGGGGGCTCGTACCGAAGGCGGTTCTGACGCCGTTGGGCGAGATGAACCGCACGACATCACCGACCGTCACACCGAGCGTTCGCGCCGCCTCCCGCCCCAGAGCGATGCCGGTCCCGAAGTCGTCGAGCGACCCGCGCCCGGTCGTCGGGTCATTGATGCGCGGGATGTCCGAGAGGTCGTCGCCCCGGATGCCGAAGACCTCGAGCCCTGTGTTCTGGTCGCGGAAAACGGACATGACCTGGCCTTTGACGAGCGGCGCAGCGCGAAGGACATCAGGCACGGCCGCCAGCCGGTCGGCCAGATCGGCATAATCGGGGATCACGCGCGTGACCCGCCCGTTCTCGTCCTGATAGGCTTGGCTGTAGATTGTGACATGGGCGTTGGCGCCAAGGATAGTCGTGA
The DNA here is from genome assembly GCA_030066855.1 of Paracoccaceae bacterium. Classification (GTDB taxonomy): domain Bacteria; phylum Pseudomonadota; class Alphaproteobacteria; order Rhodobacterales; family Rhodobacteraceae; genus Kangsaoukella. Next base: position 14,752 of record JASJAU010000026.1, read on the forward strand.
CGAACTCGTCCCGGAACCCGGACCGCACGGCGAGCGTTATGATGAGCGCGGCCACTGCGAGCGTGATGCCGATCAGGCTGATCCAGGTCATCACGCTCACGCCGCCTTCCGCGCGCTTGGCGCGGAGATAGCGCCAGGCGATCAGGAACTCATAGGCGGAAAACGGGGCGGGCGGCGCGGCCAAGGCGTTTTGCTCCTGCTCGTGTTTGGCGAGAGACTGTGCGGCGGGGCCGCCAGCGTCAAGCCGGTCGGCGGTCAGACGCCTGCGTAGATCTGGGCTATCCGGTCGACGGCGGCCTCGGGCGACATCTCCTCGCTCTCGCCGGTACGGCGGGAGGTCAGTTCAACGACGCCATTGCCCAGCCCGCGCGGGCCCACGGTCACGCGCCACGGCAGGCCGATCAGGTCCATCGTTGCGAATTTGGCCCCGGCGCGCTCGTCGCGGTCGTCGTAAAGCGGCTCCAGACCGCGCTTTTTCAGAGCCGCATAGAGCGCCTCGCAGGCTCCGTCCGTCGCGCTGTCGCCCTGGCGGAGGTTGATGACGCCCGCATGGAACGGCGTCACGCCCTCGGGCCAGATGATCCCATTGTCGTCGTGGTTCGCTTCGATCAGCGCGCCGGCAAGGCGGCTGACCCCGATCCCGTGCGACCCCATGTGAACGGCCACTTGATTGCCGTCGGCGTCCTGCACGGTCGCGCCAAGCGCCTCCGAATAGGTGGTGCCGAAATAGAAGATCTGCCCGACCTCGATACCCCGGGCCGAGCGCCGCCGGGCTTCGGGCACCTTGCCGAATTCGGCCTCGTCATGGGTCTCGTCCGTTCGGGCGTAGCGTGAAGTGAACTCCTCCAGAACCGCCTGACACTGCGCATGGTCATCATAGTTGATCTCACGGTCGCCAAAGGTCAGATCGGTGATCTCGCTGTCGTAGAAGACCTCCGACTCGCCCGTCTCCGCCAGAATAAGGAACTCATGGGTGTAGTCGCCGCCGATAGGTCCGCTGTCGGCGCGCATCGGGATGGCCTGAAGGCCCATCCGCTCATAGGTGCGCAGGTAGCTGACGAGGTGGCGGTTATAGGCGTGGAGCGCATCTTCCTTTGTTAAATCAAAGTTGTAGCCGTCCTTCATGTAGAATTCGCGGCCACGCATCACGCCGAACCGGGGGCGGATTTCGTCGCGGAACTTCCACTGTACCTGATACATCGTCAGCGGCAAATCGCGGTAGCTTGAGACGTTGTCGCGAAAGATGTCGGTGATCAGCTCCTCAGCCGTGGGCGTGTAGAGCATGTCGCGCTCGTGCCGGTCTTTGATCCGCAGCATCTCTGCTCCATAAGCGTCGTAGCGTCCGCTTTCGCGCCAGAGATCGGCCGATTGCAGCGTCGGCATCAGCATGGGGATATGGCCCGCGCGGATCTGCTCCTCGTGCACGATGCCCTCAATCTTGCGGAGCACCTTGAAGCCCAGCGGCAGCCAGGAGTAGATGCCGGCGGAGGCCTGCTTGATCATGCCCGCCCGCAGCATCAGCCGGTGGCTGACGATCTGCGCCTCGGCGGGCGTTTCCTTCAGGACGGGCAGAAAATACCGCGACAAGCGCATGGGGGCCTCCGGGCTGAACGTCCCGCCCGTCTAGGACATCGGGGGTGGCGGTTCAACACCCAGCCCCCTGCCGCTTGCGCCCTTGGCCGGAACCGGCGATACCGGTCCGGTCGAAGCGGGAAGAACACGATGGCCCTGCCGGTCCGCGATCAGGTCAAATACTGGAGCGTCGCCACGGCGGCCTTTTTTATCGTGCTCTGGTTCCTAGGCGACGTGATCCTGCCCTTCGTGATGGGCGCGGCCATCGCCTATTTCCTCGACCCGGTCGCCGACCGGCTGGAGGATATGGGCTGCTCGCGGGCGGTGGCGACCGTGATCATCACTTTCGTGGCGCTTCTGGTCTTCATCCTGTTGGCGCTCCTCGTGATTCCGACGCTCGTCTCGCAGACGGCGGCGCTCGTTCAGGCGATGCCTGCCATTCTCCAGAATGTTCAGACGTTTCTGACCGAGCGTTTCCCGGAACTCGGCGACGCGAACTCCACGATCCGCCGCTCGCTCGCATCGATCGCGGAGACCATCGAGTCGCGGGGCGGCGAGGTGATCGAGACCATTATCGGGTCCTTCACCGGCTTTGTGAACGCCCTGGTGCTTCTGGTGATCGTGCCGGTCGTCGCCTTCTACCTGCTTTTGGACTGGGACCGGATGGTTGAGCGCATCGACCACCTTCTGCCGCGCGACCACGCACCGGCGATACGTCGCATCGCCGGCGAGATCGACCGCACCATGGCGGGCTTCATCCGGGGACAGGGCACGGTCTGCCTGATCCTGGGCACCTATTACGCCGTCGCCCTCATGGCGGTCGGGCTGAACTTCGGCCTGGTGGTCGGCTTCGTCGCCGGCATTCTGACGTTCATTCCTTATGTCGGCGCCCTTGTGGGCGGGGTTCTGGCAATCGGCCTCGCGCTCTTCCAGTTCTGGGGCGACTGGCTCTGGATCGTCTTGATCTGGGCGATTTTCCAGTCGGGCCAGTTCGTCGAGGGCAACATTCTGACGCCGAAGCTGGTGGGATCGTCGGTCGGTTTGCACCCAGTCTGGCTGATCTTCGCGCTCTCCGCCTTCGGCGCGGTCTTCGGCTTCGTCGGGCTTCTCGTCGCCGTACCGGTGGCGGCGGCGATCGGTGTCGTGACGCGGTTCGCAATAGAGCAGTATCAGGCCAGCCGTCTCTACCAGGGACTGGCGGGTCGCGACGACGAGGGCTGATGGCGACGCAACTGACGTTCGACCTGCCGGTGCGAACGGCGCTTGGACGAGACGATTTCTTTGTCAGCGCGGCGAACGCCGCCGCGATCGCCCGCATCGACGCGCCTGAAAGCTGGATCAACGGCAAGCTTTGCGTGATCGGGCCCGCAGGCGCCGGCAAGACCCACCTCGCCAGCGTCTGGGCCGAGGCAACGGGCGCGGTCTGCGCGGATGCGTCTGACCTGGCCGATCTCGACATCGCGGCGCTCGACCGGCCGGTCGCGCTGGATGGTGCGGACCGGATCGCTGAGGCGGACGAGGCCCTGGCGTTTCATCTGCACAACCGCCTAAGGGAGTTGTCGCTCCCGCTCCTTCTCACCGGGCGGGCGGGGCCAACCGGGTGGTCCACCTCCCTGCCGGACCTGCGAAGCCGTTTCGAGGCGACCGAGGTCGTCGAAATCGGACAGCCGGACGACAGACTGCTGGCGGCAGTACTGGTGAAGCATTTCGCCGACCGGCAGCTCGGCGTTCCGCCGCGGTTGATCGACTGGCTGCTGCCGCGCATGGAGCGGTCCTTCGATTTCGCGCGAAGGCTGGCCGAGCGGCTCGATGCGGATTCCCTTTCTGAGGGCCGCGCGGTAACGCGCCCGCTGGCGCAGCAGGTGCTGGACAAGATGGCCGTGGACGGGCGATAAGTGTCATCTTCCCGTGACACTTGGATTTGATAAGCCGCCACATGCCCGCTGTTACCGATTTTCTCAAAGCCCCGTTTCCGCCCGCGACGACCCTTCAGGGGCTTGATCCGAACGGTCCGGAGCGCTTCTTCAATCGGGAGCTGTCCTGGCTAGCTTTCAACTGGCGCGTTCTGGAGGAATCGGAGAACCGCCGTGTGCCGCTCCTGGAGCGTCTGAGGTTTCTGTCGATATCCGCCACCAATCTCGATGAGTTCTTCACGGTGCGGGTGGCGGGCCTCCGCGAGCTGGCTCATGCCGGGAACACGACGCCGGGCGCCGACGGGATGACCCCCGCCGAGCAGCTTGTACTGATCGACGCCGACGCGCGGCGCTTGATGGAGCGGCAGCAGACCGTCTGGCAGAGCCTGAACGAAGAGCTCGCGGGCTCCGGAATTGCTATTTGCACGCGCGACACCCTGAACGAAGACGATCTGGCGCATCTGGACCAAGCCTTCCTGACGCAGGTCTTCCCGGTGCTTTCGCCGCTGGCCGTGGACCCCGCGCATCCCTTCCCGTTCATCCCGAACGACGGTTTCGCGCTGGCCCTGTCGATGGAGCGGAAGTCGGACAAGCGGCCTTTGCGCGCGCTTTTGCCGATCCCGCATCAGGTCCAGCGTTTCATGCCTCTGCCCGCCGAGAAAGGCGCGCGACGGTTCCTTCCGCTGGAAGACCTGCTGATTCTGCACCTCGAGAGCCTGTTTCCAGGCTATCGGGTGACCGGCCACTGCGCCTTCCGCGTGCTCCGCGACAGCGATCTCGAGGTCGAGGAGGAGGCCGAAGACCTTGTGCGCGAGTTCGAGGTCGCGTTGAAACGCCGCCGTCGGGGCGAGGTCGTGCGCATGACCATGTCGAAGGGCGCGCCCAAACGCTTGCGGCAAATGATCATGGAAGAACTAGAGGTCGAAGAATCCGAGGTAGTGGAGCTTGGTGGCATGATCGGGCTGGCCGATCTGTCGGAGCTGGTGCTGGACCAGCGCCCCGATCTCCTTTGGCCGTCCTTCCAGCCGCGCGTGCCGGAGCGGGTACAGGACCATGAAGGGGATATGTTCGCGGCGATCCGGCAAAAGGACATGCTGCTGCACCACCCGTACGAGACCTTCGACATGGTGGTGCGTTTTCTCAAGCAAGCCGCAGCCGATCCGCATGTCGTCGCGATCAAGCAGACGCTCTACCGAACCTCCTGGGACAGCCCGATTGTCGGGGCACTCTGCGAGGCGGCAGAGGACGGCAAGTCGGTCACGGCATTGGTGGAACTGAAGGCGCGGTTCGACGAGGCCGCGAACATCCGTCAGAGCCGAATGCTCGAGCGGGCGGGTGCCCATGTCGTCTACGGGTTTTTAAACTACAAGACGCACGCCAAGATCTCGACGGTGGTCCGGCGCGAGGGCGGAGAGCTGGTCACCTACACCCATTACGGCACCGGCAACTACCATCCGATCACGGCCAAGGTTTACACCGACCTGTCGCTCTTCACCTGCGACGCGGCGATGGGGCGCGACGCGACGAAGATCTTCAACTACCTCTCCGGGTACGCGCCGCCTGAAGGCCTTGAAAACCTTGCGGTTTCGCCGCTGACCCTAAAGGACACGCTTCTTGAGCGGATCGCGGAGGAGGCCGAGCACGCGCTTGCCGGAAGGCCCGCCGAGATCTGGGCCAAGATGAACTCGCTTATCGAACCGGACGTGATCGACGCGCTCTATCTGGCGAGCCAGGCGGGCGTGAAAATCAACCTGGTCGTTCGCGGGATTTGCGGGCTCAGGCCAGGCATCAAGGGGCTTTCGGAGAACATCCGGGTGAAATCCGTGGTGGGCCGGTTCCTCGAGCACTCGCGGATCGTATGCTTCAGCGCCGGTCACGGGCTGCCGCACAAGAAGGCGCGGGTCTATATATCGTCCGCTGACTGGATGGGGCGGAACCTGCACAGGCGGGTGGAGACTCTGGTCGAGGCGAGAAACCCGACCGTCAAGGCGCAGATCGTCAGCCAGATCATGGCGGCGAACCTGGCCGATGTCGCCCAAAGCTGGGTGCTGGCGCCGGACGGAACCTTCACGCGGCCCGCGCTGCCCGAAGGCGAGCGGGCCTTCAATTGCCATCGGTTCTTTATGGAGAACCCTTCACTCTCTGGGCGAGGATCGGCGGGGGCGTCGGATGTGCCCAAGCTCGCGCACAGCGAGGACGACATTGAGATCGATGTGCGGCAGGCCGCGCTTTGAGCCTGTTGCGCGACCAGGGCTTCAACCGTTCGGGCCTGCAACGCCCGCGTTATCTGTGATATTGTGTTTGTGCAAACAATCACGCGGTGGTGAATGGGCGCGACTGATCGTTGGCTTGCGGTCGGACGTACCTATCTAGAGCATTGGAAGCACGAAGGCCGGAGGGAACCGGCCAGAGCGAGCATATTTGGAGGATCATATGAAGGCAGTCGCCATTCGCAGTCTTCGTCCGGCGGACAGCGCCTACAGAGTCATTTGGCTCATGGCGCTCGCCATAGCCATGGTTCTGGCGCAGTCCCTGACGGCCGCCGCGCAGTCGCGGCCGTCGACATTCGCGGACCTGGCGGATCAGGTCAGCACGTCGGTGGTGAACATCACGACCTCGACCACTGTGGCGACAACCGTGCAGCCCGGCCCGGTCGTTCCGGAAGGGTCGCCGTTCGAGGATTTCTTCCGCGATTTCATGGACCGGAACGGCCCGAACGGGCAACGCTCGCGCCGCAGCCAGGCGCTTGGGTCAGGTTTCGTGATCTCGGAAGACGGGTTCATCGTGACCAACAACCACGTCATTCAGGGCGCCGACGAGGTTCTGATCGAGTTCTTCGAAGGCTTTGAACTGGAAGCGGAGATCATCGGGACCGACCCGAACACCGATCTCGCGCTTCTAAAGGTCGAAAGCGACGAGCCGCTGGACTACGTTGTTTGGGGCGACAGCGAGGACTCGCGCGTGGGCGATTGGGTCATGGCCATGGGGAACCCGCTAGGTCAGGGCTTTTCGGTCTCAGCCGGGATTGTGTCGGCGCGGGGCCGGGCGCTGTCGGGAAGCTACGATGACTACATCCAGACCGACGCGGCGATCAACCGGGGCAACTCCGGCGGACCACTGTTCAATCTCGAGGGCGAGGTGATCGGCGTAAATACGGCGATCCTCAGCCCCAACGGCGGCTCCATCGGCATCGGCTTCGCGATGTCGAGCCGGGTGGCCGAGAACGTCATCGACCAGCTTCGCGAGTTCGGCGAAACCCGGCGCGGCTGGCTGGGAGTTCGCATTCAGGACGTGACCGCCGATCTGGCCGAAGGGCTGGGGCTCGACGAGGAGCGGGGCGCGCTCGTCACCGACGTGCCCGAGGGCCCGGCGATGGACGCGGGCATGGAAGCGGGTGACGTCATCCTGACCTTCGACGGCGTCGACGTGGGCGACACCCGAGGTCTGGTGCAGCAAGTTGGCGAAACCCCCGTTGGCAAAGAGGTGCGGGTCATCGTCTTCCGCGATGGCGGGACCGAAACGCTCTGGGTGACGCTAGGCCGTCGCGAGGATGCTGAGCGTGCCGTGCCCGCATCGATCAACCGCGAAGATCCAACAACCACTGAGTTCCTGGGACTGACCGTTTCGGACATCACGCCCGAGCTGCGCGAGCAGTTGGGGCTAACCGATGAGTCCGAGGGGCTGGTCGTGTCGGATGTCGCCGAGGATTCGGAGGCATTCGAGAAGGGCCTTCGCGTCGGCGACATCATCACAGAGGCGGGTCAGGAAAAGGTCGCGACGATCGCCGATCTCGAGGCACGGATCGACGCCGCTCGGGATGCGGGGCGCGCCTCGCTCGTGCTTTTGGTGCGCCGCGACGACAATCCGCGCTTCGTCGCGCTGACATTGGATCAAGGCTAAGGTCCGTTCCCCCCGGCCTGGCTTTGCAGGGGCGCCCGTGTTTTGGGCGCCCCGTTTTGTTTGACCTGCATCACAGTCGCCCCTCCGGGAATCTGACACACTCGCGGGCGATCAGGGACGAAGGAGACCGTGGATAATGGACGCGCACCCCACAGACAAACTTGGCGACGAGAGCCGCGCGGCAGAGATTCTAGCTTTTGAAGCTGGCGAATACCCCTACCCGAACAAGTTGGGCCGCGGCGAGTACGAGCGCGAAAAGGCGGCTTTGCAGGCGGAACTCCTCAAAGTGCAGCTTTGGGTGCAGGATAGCGGGCAAAAATTCGTGCTGCTGTTCGAGGGGCGCGACGCCGCCGGCAAAGGCGGCACGATCAAAAGGTTCACCGAGCATCTGAACCCGCGAAGCGCGCGCGTTGTGGCCCTGAACAAGCCGACGGATGAAGAGAAGGGTCAGTGGTTCTTCCAACGCTACGTCAAGCATCTGCCCACACGCGGCGAGATCGTGTTCTTTGACCGATCTTGGTATAACCGCGCCGGCGTCGAGCGGGTCATGAGCTTTTGCGAACCGAGCGAGTATCTGGAGTTCATGCGGCAAACCCCGGACCTCGAGCGCATGCTGACCCGGTCCGGAATCAAGCTGGTCAAGTACTGGTTCTCGGTTACACAGGGCGAACAAATGCGCCGGTTCAAGTCGCGCGAGACCGATCCGTTGAAGCGATGGAAACTGTCGCCGATCGACCGGGCGAGCCTGGATCGCTGGGACGACTACACCGAGGCGAAGGAAGCGATGTTCTTCTACACTGACACCGCCGACGCGCCCTGGACGGTAATCAAGTCGGATGACAAGAAGCGCGCGCGCCTGGAATGCATGCGGCATTTCCTGTCCTTGTTCGATTATCCGGATAAGGATGAGAAGATCGCGACGCCGCCCGATCCCAAAATCGTCGGCGAGGCGAGCCACGTGATCCACGGGTCCGAGCACATTCTCGCCTCTTCGCTGCATCCGGCGACGCGGCGGAGCTGACCCCTTCATAGCGACCGGACGCCGCCCTATCTCTTGTCGCGAGAGCAACAATTGCGGGACGGGTCCGGCACATGATGCGCACATTCATACTGATGGCAGTGATGACCGCCCTTGTGGGCGGCATTGGCATACTCCTGGGCGGTCAGGGCGGGTTGATTATCGCCCTTCTGATCGCGGCGGGGATGAACGCTTACGCGTTCTGGAACTCGGACAAGGCGGTTCTGAGGATGCATGGCGCGCGGCCCGTCGACCGGAACAGCGCGCCCGATCTCTACCGGATGACGGAGGAACTGGCGCGGAACGCCGACCTGCCGATGCCCGCGCTCTACGTACTGGAGACTGAGCAGCCGAACGCCTTCGCCACGGGGCGGAACCCGGAAAACTCTGCCGTCGCGGTCACGCGCGGGCTTCTGTCGTCGATGAGCCGCGAGGAGGTTGCGGGCGTCGTGGCGCATGAACTGGCGCATATCAAGAACCGCGACACGCTGACGATGACGGTCACGGCCACGCTGGCGGGCGCGGTGTCGATGCTGGCCAATTTCGCGATGTTCTTCGGCGGGCGCGACCGGCCCATGGGGTTGATCGGAACGCTGGCGATGATGATCCTCGGGCCGTTGGCCGCCGGGCTCGTGCAGATGGCGATCAGCCGAGCGCGGGAATACGAGGCCGACCGGGAGGGCGCTGCGATCTGCGGCGATTCGATGTGGCTCGCCTCTGCATTGAACCGGCTGGGGCAGTTGTCCGGGCGGATCGACAATCATGCAGCCGAGCGGAATCCGGCGACGGCGCATATGTTCATCGTCAATCCGCTGCACGCGCATGCCATCGACAGCCTGTTCGCAACTCACCCGCCGCTGGAGCGGCGCATCGCGGCGCTGAAGGAGATGTCAGACGGCCGGTCAGGACCCTGGTCCTGAGTTTCAGATCGTCTCGCGGTAGAGGATCTGTTGGACGACGCCCGCGAAGGTCAGCCAGAGCGATGTGACGATCAGCCCCCAATGCGCCCAACTCTCGGGATGGAACTCCACCCAGGCCGCCCATCCAGCGAAAAAGGTCCACGCACAGACCATAGGGAGCGTCACAGAGCGCCACCGCTCTGTGCGGAACGGGTGGACGAATTTGACCGGCAGGAACATCGCGACGGCGAGCGCCGAGACGATGAAAAGGCTGACCCAGAAATTCGGCTCGATCGCGAACAGAACGAGGACCACCATGTTCCAGCAGCCCGGAAAGCCGTGGAAGCTGTTGTCCTTGGTCTTCATCCGCGTGTCGGCGAAATAGAGCGCCGAGGCGAAGGTGATGACGATAATCGCGAACCAGCCGGTCCAGCCCGGCAGCAAGCCCGACCAGAAGAGCGCGAAGGCAGGTATGAAGACGTAGGTCAGGTAGTCGATGATCAGGTCCAGGAGAACGCCGTCAATGCGCGGCGCGTAGGTCTTGACCTCGGTCTTGCGCGCAAGCGGACCATCGACCCCGTCGACGACGAAGGCGACGACCAGCCAGACGAACATCATCGCCCAATCACCCTGCACCGCCTCTAGCATCGCCAGCATGGCGAAGACCGCGCCTGTGGCTGTGAGCAGGTGCACGAGATAGGCGTTGGTCTTGGCCGTCATTGAAGCGTCATGACTTATTCGGGACTTCAGCGCCAGAGACATCGGCTAGGTCAGCTCCGCCCGTGGCTTTCCAGCCAGCCACGGATGGCGTCGGCGGTATCGATTCTGCCCAAGTGCCGGGCCTCTTCTTCAGGCGTAGCGAGATCGTCAATCTCGGTTCGGATGGTCGGGTCGGCGCCGAGATCGAGCAGCAGGCGGACCATTGGAACATCCCCTATGGCGGCCGCGCGGTGGAGCGGGGTCCAGTCGTTGAAACCCTTCTCGTTGATGTCGGCGCCTTTGCCGACCAGCAGCCGCACGGTTTCTGCCTGATCGGTCTTTTCACGATCGACTGCCAGGTGCATGACCGGGAAGCCGTCGTCGACTGCGATCCGCAGCGGCGCGCCTTTCGAGATCAGCCATTCGACCGTCGCGAGCGGCTGCCGGGAGATCGCGTCTAGCACCCTGTTCTCGATGTCGGCCATGAGCTCCGGCGCCTCGCCCGCGAGGCGCTCGAGTATCTCAACGTCCCCAGCCTCAAGCGCCGCACCGAAGGCGGCGTCGCGGCCGCTCATCGCGCCCTCGGATGCGCGGATTTGTAGACATCCATCAGACGCGCCGTGTCGACAGCTGTGTAGGCCTGCGTGGTGGAGAGCGAGGCGTGACCGAGAAGCTCCTGTATCGCGCGGAGATCGCCGCCGGCGTTCAGGAGATGTGTCGCGAAGCTGTGGCGCATGGCGTGGGGCGTGGCACTGGCGGGCAGGCCAAGCTGCATCCGCGCCCGCTCCATCGCTTTCTGGACCATGCGCGGGTTCAGCGGGCCGCCCCGGACGCCGCGAAAGAGCGGATCATCGGGCGCGAGATCGAAGGGGCAGACGGCGGCGTATGTGCGCACCGCCTCCCGCGCGACCGGCAGGACGGGCGCCAACCGCTCCTTCCCGCCTTTGCCCTTGATTGCCAGCATCTCGCCCGGATCGGAATGGCCGCCGGTGAGCGAGAGCGCCTCGGAAATGCGAAGCCCGCAGCCGTAAAGGAGCGTCAGGATGGCCGCGTCCCGCTTGCCGACCCAATCCTCGCGCGCGTCCTCCCCGACGGTATCGATCATCACCCGCGCAGCGTCCTCGGCCAGCGGACGGGGGAGCCTGTGTTTGAACTTCGGACTTCGGGTCATCAGCACCGCGCTGGGGTCGAAGCCGTCACGCGCGGCCAGCCACCCGATGAAAGCCTTAACCGCCGACAGCGAGCGGGCGAGCGAGCGGGCGGCGACGCCCCGCCCTCGCTCATGCGCCATCCAGGCACGCATGTCCCGCGTCGTTAGATGGGCCAGATGGGCGGTGCCAAAGCCGTTGCCCTCATGTTCTTGCAGGAACGCCAGGAAGCCCGAAACGTCGCGCCGGTAGGCCTCGATCGTGTTTTCGGCCCGCCCGCCCACGCCGCGCAGCTCGGAAAGCCACGCCTCCAGCGCATCTGCGAGCCCAGCCTGTATCACCCGAGCCAGCGCCGCATCGCGCGCTCGAAGACGCCGCCCAGGAAGCTCAACAGATCGGTTCCATGGTGCGGCGTGAAATGGGCCCGATCCTCGGCGGCGAAGGCGAGCATGCCAGGGAGCCGCCCCTCGCCGAAATCGAGAAGGATGCAGGCTTCGGAGCCGACCCAATCCTCATTCGGTCCATAAATGGGCGCATCGCCCTTCTCGACCGGGCGGAGCGTGACCTGCCGCGCAGGCCTACCGCGACCGATATAGGCCTCGCAGTAACCCGGCTCGACGACCGCGAGAATCTCGCTCAGATCGCCCAACCCGGCGTCCGCGACGCCCGCCTCATGGCTTTCCAGAACAAGCCGGACGCGGCCAACGCGCAGGATGTCGGCGATATCGGTGCCAAGGATGCGGATGAACTGCTCGAACTCGAGCGGTTCGAGGAAGGACAAAATCGCCCGGTGAATCTGGTTCGTGCCGGCCATGTTCTCATAAGCTGCGGAGACGACCGATTTGTGGGTCTCCTCGAGCCGTGTGAGACGGTCTTCGAGCCGGTCCATCGCGATACCGCGAAGATCGACCACGTTGGCGCCTCGCGCCCGCTCATTCGCGGCGATGAGCGCGCGCATGACGTCGGGGTCGCTGAGAACGGTATCGGGATCCTGAAGAATACGGTCGCGCATGTCGCCCGCGAGGACGGCTGGTTCGCTCATCTGTCTGCCTCTGCTCATTTTTTCGGGTCTTCGCCCGTTTGTTCAGGGGGGAGACTGGCATTGGCGCGCCGTCCGCTCAAGCCCGAACGGGCGGCGGCCGCGCAACCGCTGCGCCAGGGCAACGGTCGGTCATGCGAATTGCTCGCGGATGAGGCGCTCCTCAAGCCCATGGCCGGGATCGAACAACAAACGGTGCGAAACCGCCGGTTCGCTTCGCACTTCGACCCAGTGCACGTCGCGGACGGTCCGGCTATCGGCGTCGGCCATGACCGGGCGTTTGGCGTGATCGAGCACATCGAACCGCACGATCGAAGACTTCGGGATAAGCGCGCCGCGCCAGCGCCGGGGGCGGAAGGCCGCGACGGCGGTCAGGGCCAGAACCTCGGCACCGATCGGCAAGATCGGGCCGTGGGCCGAATAGTTGTAGGCGGTCGAGCCCGCAGGCGTCGAGACGAGAGCGCCGTCGCAGACGAGCTCGTCCAGCCGAGGTCGGCCATCGACGGTGATCTTTAGCCGTGCGGCCTGCGGTCCGGCGCGTAGCAAGGACACTTCGTTGATCGCGAGCGCCTCGGTCACGCCGCCGCCCTCGCTGCCCGCCCGCATGCGGAGCGGATTGATCACCTCCTCGGTCGCGCTCGCGAGCCGGCCGCTCAACCCCTCATCGCGGAATTCGTTCATCAGGAACCCAACGGTTCCGCAGTTCATGCCGTAGACGGGTTTCGTCAGCGGGCTGACATCGTTGAGCGTCTGCAGCATAAAGCCGTCGCCGCCGAGCGCTACGATGACTTCGGCCTCCTCTGGCGGCGTCTGGCCATATCGCGCGACAAGCGTTGCCAGCGCCTCCTGCGCCTCTTCCGCCTCGCTCGCCCGAAAGGAAATCGCCGTTGCCATAGCGCCTTGTGCACCCGAACGCGGCGCCTTGCAATCAAGCGGCGGCTGGTGCGTGACGGGATGCGGCGGTGATGCGACGGTTTCGGTCCTTTGCCGGGACTTAATTTCCCGCTAGAGACGCTCGAAATCGTCACTGACCGTCTGGAGACCCACCCCATGAACGCGCCCCACCGCACGCCTGGCTTCTTCACCAAGTCGCTCGAGGAGAGTGATGCGGACATTTTCGGCGCAATCCGACAGGAGCTGGGCCGCCAGCGCGATGAGATAGAGCTGATCGCCTCGGAAAACATCGTCAGCCGCGCGGTGCTCGAGGCGCAGGGCTCGGTCATGACAAACAAATACGCCGAGGGCTACCCGGGCCGGCGCTACTACGGCGGCTGCCAGTTCGTTGACATCGCCGAGACGCTTGCGATCGAGCGGGCGACCGCTCTGTTTGGCTGCGAATTCGCCAACGTGCAGCCGAACTCCGGAAGTCAGGCCAATCAGGGCGTCTACACCGCGCTTCTGACGCCGGGCGACACCATACTGGGGATGAGCCTGGACGCGGGCGGGCACCTGACCCATGGCGCGAAACCGAACCAGTCGGGCAAGTGGTTCCATGCGGTGCAATACGGCGTCCGGCGTCAGGACCTGGAGGTCGACTACGACCAGATCGCCGAGATGACGGCGGAACACAATCCGAAGATGCTCATCGCGGGAGGCTCGGCCATTCCGCGCATCATCGACTTCGCGAAGATGCGCGAGATCGCGGACAGCGTCGGCGCCTACCTTCTGGTCGACATGGCGCATTTCGCCGGCCTCGTCGCGTCGGGCGACTATCCCTCGCCCTTCCCGCACGCCCATGTCGCGACCACGACGACGCACAAGACCCTGCGCGGCCCCAGAGGCGGCATGATCCTGACGAACGACGAAGCGATCGCCAAGAAGGTCAACTCAGCGATTTTCCCGGGCATTCAGGGCGGGCCGCTCATGCATGTGATTGCTGCGAAAGCGGTGGCTTTCGGCGAAGCCCTGCGCCCTGAGTTCAAAGACTACCAGCGGCAGGTCGTCGCCAACGCGAAGGCGATGAGCGACGAGCTGATCAAGGGCGGACTGGACATCGTGACGGGCGGCACCGACACCCACCTGCTACTGGTCGATCTCAGGCCCAAAGGCGTGAAGGGCAACGCGACCGAGAAGGCCTTGGGCCGAGCGCATATCACCTGCAACAAGAACGGCATCCCTTTCGATACTGAGAAGCCGACGATCACCTCGGGCATCCGGCTTGGCTCGCCAGCCGGAACGACGCGAGGCTTTGGCAAGACGGAGTTCCGTCAGATCGCCCGCTGGATCACTGAGGTTGTGGACGGGCTGGCGGCCAATGGCGAAGAAGGCAACGCCGCAATCGAGAGCCGTGTCAAAGCTGAGGTGGAGGCGCTTTGCGCGCGCTTCTCGGTCTATCCGGACCTCTGACCGCCCTGCGGGTTAGTCAAAGTAGCCCTTGTTTAACAGATAGAAGAACAGGGCGATCACGACCGTGACCACAACAAAGGCGATCGCCGCGAGCCAGTCCAGAAACCCATGCCACCGCGCCAGCGCAGGGTTCTGACTGTCCAGGAACTGGTTTAGGGCGCGCTCCGCCTTGGCGACGGCGCGCGCGTCGATCCGGGCGCGGTGCTTCGGATGCGCCTCGCAAGCCGCCGCTTCGACGAGTGTGTCGACATGGCCGCGCAAGCGGCGCGGCAGAAGGCGGCCCGCGCGGCCCGCGACCTCCTCCAGCCCCTCGCCCCGGACACGTAGCTGCTTGGCCATCTTCCGGGCCATCCGGTCGGTCTTGTCGCGCATCTTCATGGTGCTGGCGATACACCGGGAGGCGGGCTAAGAGAAGCCATGCTAAACACTCTGACACACGGGCATGTCGCCGAGGGCGTGCCGCTCCTGGTCGCGCATGGGCTTTTCGGCTCGGCGCGAAACTGGGGCGTCATCGCGAAACGGCTGTCCGCCCGGCGGCCGGTTGCGGCCGTGGACATGCGCAATCACGGGCAGAGCCCATGGTTCGACAGCCATGGCTACCTCGACATGGCGGACGACCTTGCCCGGGCGGCGGGCGATGGCCCAGTCGACGTGCTCGGCCACTCGATGGGCGGCAAGGCGGCCATGGTGCTCGCGCTCAACCGCCCTGAGCTTGTCCGCAAGTTGGTGGTCGCGGACATCGCGCCGGTCGGTTACGCGCATACCCAGATGCCGATGATCGACGCGATGCGAACCGTCGACCTCGCAGCCATGGCGGCGCGAAGCGACGCGGACAGGCAGCTGGCAGAGCATATCGCGGAACCGGCGGTGCGGGCGTTTCTCTTGCAGTCGCTCGACGTGCCGTCTCGAAGCTGGCGTCTGAATTTGGATGTGCTGGCTGCGGAGATGGACGAGATCATCGGTTTTCCCGACATCGGGAGCCGCTTCGACGGTCCGACGCTTTTCCTTGCCGGCGGCGAGAGCGACTATGTAAAGCCCGATGCGCGGCCGAGGATCAAGGCGCTGTTTCCAAATGCGATATTCGCCAAAATCCCTGGCGCGGGCCATTGGCTTCATGCCGATCGCCCGCACGAGTTCGAGGCCGCTGTCGACGCCTTTCTGTCGGCCTGAGGGCGCCATTAAATTTTTTTCCTTAGGCCGGGAACCAATCGCGGATCGGGCGCGTTTCGCAAGCAGGTCTCCCAAACCGTACGCATCGTCCCTGTCGCGTATCGGTCCCTGAGATGGGGGTACTCAAATCGGGCGGATGAAGTTCCCGCATCCGCCCGATTATCCTCTCACTATTTGGCCGGTCTCACAAGAAGCGCAGCAAGGCTCCTGCCAGGTCGCGAACTGCGTTTCCCACGTCTCTTCCGACGGCGCCTGCCAGCCTCTCGTGCGCGTTGGCCAAAGACGGGTGAATCCGCTCACCAAATACCAACAATGCGGCCACAGCCAGAAGCGCGAGCACAAAGAACTTGGTGAACATGAAACTCCCCCACGGTGTTTCAAATGCCGCAGAGTAACACAAACTCGCGCGAGACGGGCTTTCGCTCCAGTCAACTTTCGGCGGTCGGCGATCAGTTCGACAAAGCACCGCCCAGGCTGCCTGTGATGCCGCCGGCGATGTTGCTCGCGCCCTGCCCGACCGAGCGGCCGGCCTGCGTCGCGTAGCCGTATCCGCCGGCGAAACCGCCGCTGGAGATCTCGCGCACGGTGTCCTTGATCCCGAAGTTTTTGCCGCTGAACTCCTCATAGGCCCAGGCGCCCGCAAAGGCGACGACGATCAGCATCAGGACTCGTTTCATGGCTTCGGCTCCGGTTCTAAAAGAGCTGTAGCACAGGTTCTTGGCCGGAATGCGGCCAAGGTTTGCGGAAATATTGGGCGGGTGTTCGGAAAACCCGCAAGATGTTGTTGATATGTCTATGGAGGGCGTGTAAGGGAGGTCGCACAGGTGCGTAGACGCGGTACGGCAACACTGACGTGAGCGGGGCTCGACTGCATGGCAGGCGGGCCCCGTTTCCTGTTCGGACAACATTTGGGGGTCTGCTGCGCGGACAGGAAAAGGCGCCAGGTGCTCAGACGCGGTCTTCGCAACGCGAACTCCGAAAAGCCCGCTCCCTGACGCCTTCCTGAACCTGTCCACCCAAGGGCGTCCGGCCCAGTCGCGGCTCCCCTTGCGGGTCACCACTGCCGAAGTCTCTCCGAAGATCCACCCCGGCTGCCGAAGACACTCCGAAAAGCCCCTCCAGCCCGCGTCGTCCTCGAAACGCCCTTCCTCCGATTCCCGATCCGAAGACCCGTCCTCGTCCTCCAGACGCCCTCTCAAAGGTTTTCACGATCCTTCCCGGGTCAGATGATCCGTTCCAGTCCGCTTC
>JASJAU010000113.1 GCA_030066855.1 Paracoccaceae bacterium
AGCGCGCGGCCCAGCGCCACCCGCTGCTGCTGACCGCCCGATAGCTGCCGGGGTTTGCGGTTCAGAAGATCGCCAAGCTGCAAAAGCTCAGCCGCTTTGGCCACCATCGGCCCGCGCTCCGCTTCCGGGATGCCGCGCTTCTTCAGCGGGTAGGCGATGTTCTGTTCGACGGTCATATGCGGATACAGCGCGTATGACTGGAAAACCATTGCGATGTCCCGCTTCCCCGGCGGGACGTCATTCACGGTCCGGTCGCCGATCCGAATGTCGCCTGACGTCGGAAAGTCCAGACCGGCGAGCATCCGCAGCGTAGTGGTTTTCCCACAGCCCGACGGACCAAGAAGCGCAACGAACTCGCCGGATTGGATGTGGAGATCAAGCGCATGAACGGCGGTGAATGAACCGAACCTCTTCTCGACTTTCTGAAGAACGACTTCCGACATTCAGGTCACCCTTTGACCGCGCCCGCGCCAAATCCGCGGGTCAGGTAGCTTTGCAAAAAGGCGAAGACGACGATTAAGGGCAGGCTCATCATGACCGAAGCTGCCATCAGCAGAGACCACTCAATATTGAAAGCGGAGATCAGCATGGTCATCACGCCCGTTGTCAGTGGGCGGGCGCTGTCGGAATTCACGAGCACAAGCGCATAGAGGTACTCGTTCCAGGCAAGGATGAAGGTGAAGAGCGCCGTCGAGATAATGCCCGGCAGAAGCTGAGGCAGAATGACGTCCCAGAACGCCTCCATGCGCGACGCTCCATCGACAAGCGCGGCGCTTTCCAGATCCTCCGGCACACCAGCCATAAAGGATCTGAGAAGCCATAGCGCGTAGGGCAGCGCGAAGGTTGTATAGGCGATCACCAGACTGAAGATCGTGTTCGCCAGACCAAGCTTCACCATCAAAAGGTAGAGCGGGATGATCAGCACCACCGATGGCAAGAGGTATGTGAATAGAACGAGAAACGCGAGCGACTCCCGGCCGCGGTACCGGAACCGCACGAGGCTATAGGCGCCGAGAGTGCCGATCGTCACAACAACCAGCGTGGTGGTGGTCGCCAGAATTACGGAGTTTGCGAAGTACCGAAGAAACGGCGTCTCGGTCAAAAGCCTCCAATAATGCTCGAATGTCACGGTCTCCGGCAGCATGGTCGGCGGACGGCGAAAAAGCTCGAACCCGGGCTTGAGCGAGGTTACCACCATCCAGAACAACGGGAACGCCACAGCGAGGACCAGCGCCCATGCGAACAGGTTGAAAAGGACCCGGCGGATGATCCTCATCGATCCTCCTCCTCGCGGGTGCGGCGGATGTAAAGGATCATGAAAACAAGCATAATCGCCATCATCACGACGGCGTAGGCCGAAGCCATGCCCATCTGATTGAGCGCGAAGGCCTCCTTGTAGACCAGAAGCGGAAGTGTCTGGGTTGAAGTCACCGGCCCGCCGCCAGTCAGCAGGAAGATCAGATCGAACTCCTTGAAGTCCCAGATGGCCCGCAACATGATGATAACGACCAAAACGTCGCGAAGCTGCGGAAGGGTCACATCAAAGAACCGGGCGATTGGCCCCGCCCCGTCTATCTTGGCGGCTTCGTAAAGGTGATCCGGTATCGTCTGAAGTCGGGCAAGCGTGGCGATGACAACGAACGGGAAGTACTTCCAGGCGCCCACCAGGATCACAGAGAGAAGGGCGTTTGGCATCGAACCGAGCCAGTCTACCGGCATGTCCGAGGCGCCGCTCAGCATCACGAAGTGGTTCAGGATGCCGTAGAGATCGTTGAACAACCAGCGCCAGACAAGAACGGCGACCACGGTCGAGACGAAGTAAGGGAAAAGAATAAGGCTGCGGGCCAGCGACCTGAAGATCAGGTTTTGGTGCAACACGAGGGCCATACCGACACCAAAAACAATCTGGAGCGTCAACGTTCCGACCGTCCAGATAATGTTGGTCCAAAGCGAGGACCAGAACTCGCCTTTGGCCAAAAGCTCGCGATAGTTCGAGAGCCCCACCCACTCGCCCTCGAGTGTCGGAGTGTAGATCGAAAACAGGCTCAGATAGATCGCCGAAACGAGCGGATACACAATGACAGCGCAGAACACGAGCACCGTCGGCCCGATAAGCAGGATGCCGAGCCGCGCGTAGTTGCGCTCAAGGGGCGATTGCGTCGCGTTTGCCACGTGTCGATCCGGTGAGTTCGAGCATCCGCGGGCGCCAAAACGCCCGCGGCGGATATACCATGCTCAGATCATCATGCTTTCATGATGTCCTCGATGGCCTTGGCGGTCTCGCCAATGACCTGAGTGGCATCCTCGTCGTTTAGAACGATCCGCTGGACCATCTCTGCCAGCACGCCCGAACCAACAATCGCGCCAGCCTTGACGTTCGGCTTGTGCTCCGGGCTCTCCCAGCCAAGGTTGTGCCCCGCCGCCGCGGACGCCGCCATCAATTCGACCTCGGCCGTGTACTTCTCGATGATCGGGTTGTTCAGGTAGGCCGGATCTTCCGCGACTGTCTGGAGCACCGGAAGGACGTGACCCGGCGCGGCGTGCAGCTGCTCGATGTACCCGGCTCCATCATAGAGCGACGCCGCGAACTTCTTGGTCATCTCCATGTCGCCTGCGGCCTTTGGTATGAAGACCGAGGGGAAGTCATTGAACGTCCATGAAGGCACGTCCTTGGAAATGGTCGGATACGTCGCGCAAGTCACGTGATCCGCAATTGGCGGGTTCTGATCGTTGACGTTGATCAGCACGCGGCCGGTGTAGATGCCAGTTGCCGTCGCGCCAGAGACGAAGGCGGTCAGGCTCTCACCCCACGAGTAGTTCGTCGCGCCCGGCGGGCACAGCTCGCGCATCGCCTTGTAGAATTCAAGCGCATTCCGCGTCTCGTCGCTGTCAAGCGCGACCTGCAGATCAGGCGTGAAGATTTGACCGCCCGCCAGATGGATGAAGCCGATGATCGTAAGCGTCGTCATCGAGTTCTTAGCGTAGGGGAGAGGCGCGCCGTAGATGCCCCCGCCCTGCATCTTCTGAAGCGCGGCCCGCAGCTCGTCCCAAGTCTCCGGAATGGCGTCGATGCCGGCCTGCTCCATGAGGTCTTTGCGCACCCAAAGCATGTTGGCTGCGGAGTTGCCGATACCAGAGCCCGCGTATACGCCCGCGTCTATCTCATAGATGTCGTTGGCGCCGCGATAGTACTTCTCGGGACCGACCGCCTCGATGACCTCATTGAAGGACTCGAGCAGTCCGTTGGCCCAGTAGTCGGATACTGCAAACGAAGGAAGGTGGGTGACGACATTTGGCACCTCGCCCGAAGCGAAAGCGGCGGCAAGCTGAGGCTGATACCCCTCGTCCGATGTTTTCTCGAATACGACCTTGGTGCCGGGATTGGCGGCTTCGAACAGATCGATCTGCGTTTGATAAGCCGAGAGCTGCCCGGGAGAAGCCTGCGGCGACCACCACCGAATTGTCGCATCCTGAGCCCAAACGCGGGCTGGGGCCGCGAGCGCGGCTCCTGCAGCCGCCATGCCCCCAATCGCCGTGCGGCGGCTTACACCGCCTGCTTTGCCGCGGGTCTTCGGATCATTGATTGCCATTTGATTTCTCCCTGCTGTGCATATTCAGAATGTTCACATATCGCACATTTGTGCGGATAGTTGACAGGAAGGCGCTTCCCAAGGCAAGTCTTTATTGCCATTCGCGATCGGTGTAGAAGCCTCGCCCACCAAGTCCCGCATAGGTCTGCGGAAACACTGAGGGAATAGAAGTTGCCTAGGACACCCAAGCAGAAATCCAAGCTCGCAACTTCCGATTCAATCATGTCCGGAGCAAGCAACCTGACTGCGATATCCGCAGGCGTCGGAGGCGACGCAAGTGAAGAATCCGGCAATGCAAGAGACTACGTGTCATCGCTGGCGCGGGGACTCGAGATCCTGCGAACCTTCTCGCAAACCGGAAAGAAAATGACCCTCTCCGAGGTCGCCGCGGAAACGGGAATCACGCGCGCGGCCACGCGCCGGTTTTTGCTGACACTCGTTCGCGAGGGATACGCGGCAACTGACGGAAAGTACTTCGACCTGACGCCGCAGGTTCTCGAACTCGGGTATTCGGTGCTTTCGAAAATCGACACCTGGGACATCGCGAAACCATTCTTTGATCGGCTGAGCGAGGAGATAGAAGAGTCGGTTGCCGCCACCGTTCTGGACGGGACCGACGTCGTCTATGTCAGCTGCGTTCAATTTCATCGCGTAATCAGTGTCGGCGTGACTGTAGGCAATCGTCTGCCGGCCTACTGCACGGCCACGGGCCGCGTGCTTCTGGCCGATCAACCGCCGGAAATCTGGGATGGATTGCTGCAATCCATCAAACTTGAGCCGCGAACCCAGCACTCCGTCACATCGAAGAGCGCGTTCAAGAAGATCCTGAAACAGGTTCGAGAAGACGGCTACGCGCTTGTTGATCAAGAACTTGAAATCGGACTTCTGTCCATCGCCATTCCGCTGAAGACCCTATCCGGAAAGACAATTGGCGCGGTGAACGTCGGCGTTCCAACGGTCCGTGCCACGCCAGAACACATGATCAACGAAGTACTGCCGAAACTGCAGGAAACCGGCGATCGCATCGCCCGCGCCTTGCCCGACTGATCAAAGGAATCTGCTGGGGGCGTACGGTGACGGGTCCATTTCGGGCGTTTCGCCCAAGACCATATCCGCCGCCATCTGGCCGATGAGCGGCCCGAGCGTGTATCCGGCGTCGCCCGGCACTGCGATGAAAACATTCCGGTGCGGCTCCAAGGGGCCGATGATGCTCTTTCCGTCCGCAGTTGTGTTCAAGCCAGCCCAGGTGCGGATGACCCTGAGGTTCCGAATACCCGGGGCGATTCTAGCCGCCAGCGACACGTTTCCTATCATGCTGCTCTCAACAACTTCTGGCGTCCCGACATCCGGATCAAATCGGGCTTCCCAGCCACCTCCAATAACAATCTGACCGGACCGGAACTGCTTCAGTGTTATGGGGCGCTCGGCGTGCTGGATCAGGTGCTCGATCACATACTCAGCTTGTTCCGTGATGTTCATGTGCAGCGGCTCCCAGGCCACAGGAACACGTCCTCCTAGGGGCACTGCCAATCGCGCCGTTCCCCATGATGCTGCGAGGATTACCTGGTCAAACTCCGACGTCCCGCCTTCGTGCGTCAAGACCACACCGGCGCCGCTCGCACGTACCGCTAGAACCTCTGCTGGCTCTATGCGAACGCCCAGCCCCAGGACCGTCTTGCGCAACGCTTTATTCGCCACAAGCGGGTTCAGCTTGCCTTCGTCACGGCATATCTCGGCGCCAAAAACCTGGGGCCCCAGCCAAGGCGCAATGCGCTCAACCGCATCGCGATCCAGAATCTCGACATCCAGGCCATGCTTTGCCTCGCGTTCGGCCTTATGCTCCAGAAAGTCGAGTTGCTCGGCAGTTTCCGCCAGCATCAGCCCGCCCTTGCGCACGAGGTCGACCCCGCCGAGCCGCTGATCCAACCGCTGCCAAACCCGGACCGCCTCAAGGTACGCAGGCAATGAGGCTTCTACATTCGGCGCTTGATCGGGGAACAATCGCAAAAAGCGGCTCTGCAACTGAACGTGCAAGCTCCCCGCGTTGGCGTCGGATCCGGCGTTTCGACCGGCATCAAACACGGCAACGTCAACGCCGCTGTCCGCCAATCGCAGGGCCGCGCTTAACCCTGTAATCCCGCCGCCAACGATGGCGACATCGGCGCGGGCATCAGGCATCCTCGCCGTCCGTCACTCCGGCGGCCAGGATTGCGGAGATCTCAACGGGCTTCACCGGAACACGCGGTGCGAAGAACGAGCGCTCATTGACTTCGCGCCCAAGCTCCTTCGCCATATGCGGCGCCAGAATAGGCGCGCAATAGCGGCCCTGGCATCGCCCCATGCCTGCCCGTGTCGCGCGCTTCACGCCGCCAATCTCAATGCCACGTTCCGAAGCGGGCCCATCGATGTCGCTCCGCTTCAGCCCCTCGCATCGGCAGATCAGGACGTCAGCATCCACATCGGCGTAGTCTTGAACCTCGGCGCCGAAGAGCGACCACAACGCGGATTGGAAGCGGCGATGCCGCGCAAGTCGGCTGAGAGCTCGCTGTTCAGGCGCGTCTTCCTCGCCCCTGGCTCGAAGCGCCGCCGCACGACCTGCTATAAGCCCCTCCTCGCGCGCCGCGGGTGCGCCTCCCATTCCGCAGCAATCGCCAACGCCAAAGATACCCTTCTTCGTCGTTTCGCACGTGTCCGTCCTTTCACAAATTAACTGCTCGAGGGATGTGTCGTATTGGAAGGTCGCGCCCAGAAGCCGAAGGAGCTCGTTCTGCGGTTGAAATCCGTAGTTCATGCACACCGCGTCCGCAGTCCATCGGCTGGTCGCCTTCGCGGACTTCAACTCGAACTCGAGACCATTCGATGTTGCTTCGATACTTGAGACGACGGACTGGTACCGCACCGGCACGCCATGACGCATCAGCCGCAACGTGGTTGCGAGTCCGGTTATGGTCAGCCCGGGTGATGATGTCATCATTGCCGACGCCAGCGCGATGCGTGACCAGGGAGCGGATGCCGCTTCGGCCACAACAACCACCTCCGCGCCGCCCGCCCGCAGCTCATCCGCAACCTGCAGGTTCAGCGGACCATTCCCCAGCACCGCAACCCGTTGACCGGCCAGGACCCCGTAGGACCGCCAGAGCGTCTGCGCCGCCCCCGTCGTAATCACACCCGGCAAATCCCATCCCCGGACGTAGCGCGGACGCTCATACGCGCCGCTTGCGATAATTGCGGTCTTGGGCCGGACAACGACCGCTTGAT
>JASJAU010000114.1 GCA_030066855.1 Paracoccaceae bacterium
TCACCTTGCGAAGTTTGTTCCGGACGCGCAGGCGGCGCTTCTGGAACAGCTCTCTTTTGGAAAGTGCCATATGTCCGGTCCTTACTTCTTCTTGCCTTCCTTGCGGAAGATGTACTCGTCTTTGTACTTGATGCCCTTGCCCTTGTAGGGCTCGGGACGGCGCCATTCGCGGATGTTGGCCGCGACCTGGCCGACGAGCTGCTGATCGATGCCCTCGACGACGACCTCGGTGTTCTTTGGGGTCGTGACGGTCACGCCCTGCGGAACTTCGAACTCAACGTCGTGGCTGTAGCCGAGGTTCAGGACAAGCTTGTTGCCCTGGGCCTGCGCCCGATAGCCGACACCGCTGATCTCAAGCTCTTTCTTGAAACCCTCGGTCACGCCGGTGACCAGGTTGGCGACCATCGTGCGGCTCATGCCCCACTGCTGGCGAGCCCGCTTGGACTTGCCGCGCGGCTCGATGGTGACAACGCCGCCATCGACGCTGATCTGCACGTCGTCGGTCGCGGTGAACTCACGGCTCCCTTTCGGGCCTGTGACGGTCACTGTCTGGCCGGAGACGGACGCTTCAACCCCCGATGGCAGCTCGACCGGTCTTTTTCCAATTCGAGACATCACATGACCTCCTTAGAAGACCGTGCAGAGGACTTCGCCGCCGACGCCCTGGGCGCGAGCGCTCGCATCCGACATCACGCCCTTCGACGTGGTGACGATCGCGACGCCGAGACCCTGACGGACCTGCGGGATGTCGTCTTTGCCGAGGTACACGCGGCGGCCCGGCTTCGAGACGCGCTTGAGCTCGCGAATGACGGGAGTGCCTTCGTAGTACTTCAGGCTGATTTCGATGGCCGGGTGGCCGTTCACGTCCTTGGTCTCCTCGAAACCGCGGATGTAGCCTTCGTCGGCCAGCACCTCGAGCACCCAGCGGCGCAGCTTCGACGCAGGCGTCAGCGTTGTTGACTTGCCGCGCATCTGGGCGTTCCGGATGCGGGTCAGCATATCACCGAGAGGATCGTTCATCTCATACCCTCCTTACCAGCTCGACTTGACCAGGCCGGGGATCTGGCCCATCGAGCCCAGGTCCCGCAGCGCGATCCGGCTGACTTTCAGCTTCCGGTAATAGGCGTGCGGACGCCCCGTAAGCTGGCAACGGTTGTGAAGTCGGGTGGCAGAGCTGTTGCGCGGCAATTTCGCCAGTTTAAGGCGCGCCTTGAACCGCTCTTCCATCGGCTTCGATTCATCATTCGCGATCTCTTTGAGCGCGGCGCGCTTGGCGGCGTACTTCTCCACCAGCTTCTGGCGCTTGGTCTCGCGTTCGATCATAGCTTTCTTGGCCATCTGATCGGTCTCCTTAGCTGCTGAACGGCATGTTGAAATGCTTCAACAGCGCTTTTGCTTCCGCGTCCGTGTCGGCCGTGGTGGTGATGACGATGTCCATGCCCCAGACCTCATCGACTTTGTCGAAATCGATCTCGGGAAAGACGATGTGCTCTTTCAGACCCATGGCGAAGTTGCCGCGGCCATCGAAGTTCTTACCCCGGATGCCGCGGAAGTCGCGGACGCGGGGAAGCGCGATGGTGATGAGCCGGTCGAGGAAGTCGTACATCCGGTCGCCGCGCAGCGTCACCTTGGCGCCAAGCGGCATGTCTTCACGGACCCGGAAGGTCGCGATCGACTTCTTGGCCTTGGTGATGACGGCCTGCTGGCCGGCGATCGAGGTCAGGTCTTCCTGAGCCGATTTCGCTTTCTTGGAGTCCTTCACCGCTTCGGTTCCGGCGCCGATGTTGAGGACGATCTTGTCCAGGCGCGGGATCTGCATGTCGTTCTTGTAGCCGAACTCTTCTTTCAAGGTCGCGCGGATGCTGTCCTTGTAGAGCGTCTTCAGGCGCGGGGTGTAGGTTGCCGCATCAAGCATCAGATCACGTCCCCCGTGGTCTTGGCGAAGCGAACCTTTTGATCGCCTTCCATGCGGAAGCCGACGCGGGTCGCTTTGCCGTTGGCATCGAGAAGCGCCAGGTTCGACAGGTCGATCGGCATCGCCTTGGGCTGGCGGCCGCCCTGGTTCGTCTGGGTCTGCTTCTGGTGGCGGATCGCGATGTTCAGGCCATCGACAACGGCCTTTCCGGCCTTCGGCAGCACCTGGGCGATTTCGCCCTCTTTGCCCTTGTCCTTACCGGCAAGAACGACGACACGGTCGCCCTTTTTCAATTTGGCAGCCATCTTACAGCACCTCCGGCGCAAGCGAGATGATCTTCATGAAGTTCTTCGCGCGAAGCTCGCGAACCACCGGTCCGAAGATACGGGTTCCGATCGGCTCGTTGTTGTTGCTGAGGATCACGGCGGCGTTCCGGTCAAAGCGGATCGCGGTGCCGTCGTCGCGGCGGACTTCCTTGGCGGTGCGTACGACGACGGCCTTGCGGACATCGCCTTTCTTCACGCGACCACGCGGGATGGCTTCCTTAACCGAGACAACGATGATGTCGCCCACGGACGCATACTTGCGCTTGGAACCACCCAGAACCTTGATGCACTGAACCCGGCGGGCGCCGGAGTTGTCAGCAACATCCAGATTGGTCTGCATCTGGATCATTTGGTTTCTCCCGACCTTTGGAGCCGCTTGCAGTCGCCGGCCCCAGGGTTTCGCTCAAACCGAAAGGCGACGCCTTAGTCGGCGATCACCTCCCAGCGTTTCGTCTTCGAGATCGGAGCGCATTCCTGAATGCGAACGCTGTCGCCGACCTTGAATTGATCTTTCGGATCGTGAGCCCGGTACTTCTTGGACTTACGGATCGTTTTCTTCAGAACCGGATGCCTAAAGCGGCGCTCGACCGAGACCGTGACGGTCTGGGCGTTCTGGTCGCCAGTGACGGTGCCTTGCAGGATTCTCTTGGGCATCGCTTAAGCCTCCTGAGCGGCTTCCGCCGCTTTCTCGTTCAGAATGGTCTTCACACGCGCGACGTCGCGGCGCACAAGACGCATCCGCGCGGTGTTCTCCAGCTGGTTCGTGGCCTGCTGGAAGCGGAGGTTGAACGCCTCCTTCTTCAGATTAGTCAACTCTTCACGGAGCTGATCGGGAGATTTCTCCCGCAGTTCATTGGCGTCCATCGCCGGTCTTCCTTTCAACATCACCGGAGGGCCCCTCGCGGGTCACCCTGCGTCCGGTGGAGGTTCTTCAGGTGAAGGCTGCCGTTTAAGGGGGAAAGAGGGCCGTGGCAAGCCCTGATTTCAGGGTTTTTCGCGCAGACCGCGCGGGGCTATCCTTGCGCCAGTATCCCGTTCAGGAACAGATCGACGCTGGCGCGGCTCCAGTCGCACCGGTAGGCCGCGTCGTTCGCGATATCGACGCCCGAGGTCTTCTTGATCCAAGGCGCGAACTGCACTTGGCTGATGATCCGGTCCAGCATGGCGCCCGAGATCATGGCGCAGTCCAGGCTCTCCCGCACAAAGCCGACGCCCTTGGCCTCTTCCAGGAACGAGACCATCCTATCCTGAAAAGCGAGCAGGGTTTGCAGCTCCGCCTGCTCTCTCAACGCCACGATCAGAAGCGGCCGTTCCGCCAGGCAAGCCTCCAACGTGGTCTCGAACACCAGCTCGATCCGCGCGGTGAGGTCGTCCCGCGAGCGCGCCGGCGTCGCTAGGAGCCGCATCGGCACCGCATAAACGTTCACATCAAACTGCTTGATGATCGCGTCCAGCAGCCCTTCCTTGTTGCCGAAGTAATGGTGGATCATGTTGATCCCCGTGCCCGCCTTTTTGCAGATCTCACGCACAGAAACGCCGCCGAAACTCTTCTCGGCGAAAAGTTCGGCGGCGGCTTCGATCAGCCTGTCCCGCGCCGGCTTTTCGGCGGCAGGCGCGGGCGCGGCAGTCTTGGTATCGGCCATGGGCACCAACATCGGAACGTCGCGCGACCCTACCCAGCCGCGGCCATGGTCTCAACACTCCCCATTTCGGGCTTCGCGGCCGCTTCGATCTGGGGAATGAAGCTCTTGATCGTTTGCGTGAACTGTTTGCGGATCATCGGCAGCATCGGGCGCATCCACCAGGCCACCTCGATCGTCAGAGTATTGACCGCTTGCGTCCGCGGCCCGCCCAGCGAGCGGATGGTCCATTCGCTGTTCACGCGGCGCATGAACCCCGGCAGACCGTCGACGATATCGAAGGCGAAGCTTTTGCCCGCCCGATCGAACTTGGTGATCTTCTCCTTAATCGTGCCGGACGCGGCCGGCGTCGGCTTCAGCTCACAGGTCCTGACCGCACCCTCCTGAAGCGGACCGTCCAGCGACGAAGTAATCACGGTGTCCGACCACTCTCCGACATCAGCGAAGCGCTCGCCCATGAGATTCCAAACCGCGTCAGCCGTGGCGTTGATTTCGTGCGTGCTCGTGAGTTGCATCTTTGCTCTCCATAAATCTGATGTTCATTAAACTATATCATCTGTTATATTTAGTCAACAATTTGTTTTGCGCACGGCACGAGATCCTGATCCGGCGTCAAAGACGTGGACCATCGGCAAAATTTGAGGTGCGGAATGAACTCGCGGCCTCAACTACTCGAGAGCCCGCTCAATCCACCTTGCGACCGCCTCGGTGTATGAGGACGGCTGGCCAAGCGCGCTGTTGATGGAGCCGTGTCGCAAGGCGACCGGCAGAACGGTCGCAGAACCGCCCGTATTCGCGACCAGTTGTCCGAACGCCCTTGCGGCAGGGCAAGGCCGCGCACGAATAGAAGAGCAGACTAAAAGAAACGGGCCCTCACCCCGGCTTGCATGGCGAATGGGCGACGCAGCCTCCCAAAACGCCGGATCGCTGCCGAAAGCGCGGCGATAGAGGCGTGCGGGGTTATCCCGCATCACGGCAGTCACATCTGTCATTGCCGTGTCGAGGGCGAGGGTACCGCCCCATTGCTCTACGCCAATCTGGCGCCGGATATCCTCGCGCACCGCTAGCAGCAGGGCGACATGCGCCCCCGCCGAGTGCCCCATCAAAACCACGCGATCCGCGTCCCCACCCCAGATCGCCGCCCGCTCCTGAACAAGACGCATCGCACGCCCCAGATCGCGCGCCTGATCTACCGGGTCAACATCCGGCAGAAGCCGCGTGTTGACCGAGACGAACAGAAACCCTTTCGCGCCCCAATACTCCGACTTATCCTTCCAAACAGCGCGATTGCGTTTGTCGCCAAAGGCCCAGGCCCCGCCGTGCAGCATCACGAGGATCGGCGCGTCACTAGCATTGCTCGGAAGATATACGTCAAACGTCTGCTTCGGGTGGGCGCCATAACGCACGTCCCGCAGCGTGTCCGCCCAGCCGGGAGCGGCGAGCAGGAGCAAAAGTGCAAGAACGAAGCGCATGACGGCTAGCGGTCCCCGATCGGGTCAATCCTTCGTTGAACGTGCCGCTCGCCGGATTCCGTCGGCAAGCGGCGTCAGTCGCCCCACTTGTAGTTAAAGCTCACGCTGATCCGCTCGTCCTCGGCCATGTTCATCGGCACCTCATGCCGAAGCCAGCTCTCCCACAGGAGAACATCCCCGACATCCGGCGCCACATAGACAAAACTCCGCATCTCCTCCCGCGCGTCCTCCCGGCGCGGCGGCGCGGCCATCATCATCTGGTGGCGCGGGTCCTCGAACTTGATCGCGCTCGCGCCCTTCGGCATCGCGACATAGGTCGTCCCGCTGATCACCGAATGCGGATGGATATGCGCGGTGTGGATACCCCCCTCGGGCAGGATATTGATCCAGAGGTCCTCCAGCGTCAGCGGCTTGCCGCCAAGATCGAAGGCAAGATCCTCAGCGAAAGCGGCCACGTGCTTGTCCAGTTCCTTGACCAAGGCGTCGAAGATTGGAAAGCGCCACGGCAGATCGGTGAGCGAGGCGTAGGAGGTATAGCCCGGATAGCCGTTCTCCTCGCACCAGGTCTGCCCCGCCTCATCGTCTTCCGCGATGGAGAGGCAGGACGCCTCAAGCTCCTGAGCGTCGATGCCGGCGAGGCGGGCGCGATAGAGGCGCGTGGCGAAGAGAGTGCTGATCATGGCCGCCTTCTAGCGCGGCCATGATCGGAAGGCTATGCGCGAGGAACCTCAGAACTTGCCGTTGCCATGAGCCATCTCTGCCGGGATCGGCGCGACGGTGTCCCAATGCTCGACGATCTTGCCGTCCTCCACGCGCCAGAGGTCGAAGAACGCCCAGGGCTCCCCGCCCATCACCGCCTCGGAAGCCACGAAAACGAAGTTCCCTTCCGCCACCGCCATCCGGGGCTCGAAGCTGGTGATCGCCTGTCCTGCGGCAGCGAACTCGGCAATCGCTGTCATGAGGCCGTCCAGACCATCGGCGATCATTGGATTGTGCTGCGCGTAAACCGCCGGGTCCATGTAATCCGTGACCTTCTCGGGCGCCGCGCCGCCCAGCACGTCGCGCACGAACCCCAGCACCAGCGCCTTGTTCGCCTCGGCCCGGTCGAGGTCCGTGATCTCCGTCGGCCCGTCCGTCATCGTCCGGCCCGACACGCTCACCTCGGGCGGCGCCTGCAAGTTGTCCCAATGCTCGGCCACCTTGCCGTCCTCCACCCGGAAGACATCGAAGGCCACCATGGTCTCGGCGCCGAGGATCTGCGCGTTCGAGTAGGTCACATGCGCGACGACCAGATCATCCTCCGCGATGACGCGGTGCACTTGCGCCGTCAGCCCGCTGTCCTTCAGAACCGGCAGGATTTCCAGGATCGCCGCCCGGCCGGTCGGCACGTTGGGGTTATGCTGGATGTAGTCTTCGGTGATCAGCGGCCTGGCGGCCTCCGGGTCGAACTGGACGAAGAGCGCGGTCAGCGCCTGCAGAACGATCTCTTTCG
>JASJAU010000115.1 GCA_030066855.1 Paracoccaceae bacterium
TGACTTCCGCAGCCCGATCAATGAGAACACCGAGTTCCACTTGGGCTTCCGGCGTTCGTTGAACAATGGGCACGTCGAGGGGGCGCATTCGACGGCCGGCCTGGTCAGACTGCGTTGGACCTTCTGAGCGAGCGGCCCGCAGACCAGGGCGCGTTGATCGAGAGAGGCAGATAATCCCAAAAAGCCGGTTGCCTTTCGGACCCTCTCACAAGCAGGATCATCCCATGAAGTGGCTTTGGCGTGTTCTGGGGATCATCGTCGTGCTGGCGGTGCTGGCCGCAGGCGCTCTGTTTCTCATTCCGGCGGATCGTATCGCTTCTCTGGCGACCGGTCGTTTCGAGGCCGCTACAGGCCGGGCGCTTGCCATTGAAGGAGATATCCGTCCATCGCTCTGGCCAGTCCTGGGTCTTTCGGCGGGCGCGGTGCGGATCGAAAACGCGGATTGGGCGGGTCCGGAGCCGATGTTTGAAGCGGAGCGCGTATCGGTCGGCGTCGACCCCGCCACGCTTTTTGGAGAGCTCCGGATTACGGGCGTCGAGATCGAACGCCCGATCATCCGGCTCGCAACCGACGAGGATGGCCGCTCGAATCTGGACTTCGGCGCGTCGGGGACGCCCGGTGACGGCGCCGGGACGGAGACGCGGCTTCCATCCCTCGATAACGCCCGCGTCAGAGGCGGGACGCTTGTCTTCTCGTCCGCGAGCGGCGCCTCGATCCAGTTTGACGATCTCGATTTGGATGGCGTACTTCCGGACGCTGCAGGGCCGCTGAATGTCTCCTTGTCCGGGAGATCCGGGACGCTCGATTTCACGGCTGAGGCTCGGGTTTCCCGGATGGCCGCCTTCGTAAATGGAGATGCGGTGCCCGTCGGCGCGACCTTGACGGCGGGGGATGCGAAAGGAGCGTTCGAGGGATCGGCTGGCGTCGCGCCTCTGGCATTGGCCGGGACGCTCGATCTGGACGCCTCCAATCCTCCGGAGCTCCTTGGTTTGCTCGGTTTGGAGGCGCCCGATATTCCAAGAGGCCTTGGACGGGACAATGTGCGGATGTCTTCCCCCGTCGCCTTTGCCGGCGAGAGCCTGCTTTTGGAGAACATTGACGCGACGCTCGATCAGAACCGCGTTGGTGGCCGGATCGGCTTCACCCTCGGCGGCGCGCGTCCCGTTCTAGATGCTGCTATCTCGCTCGGGGATTTCGACCTGTCGTCCATTTCGACAGGTGGCGGAACTGAAGCAGACTCGGCGGGCGCGACGACCGGCTGGTCGAAATCGCCCATCGACATGAGCGCGCTCGGTTTGCTGGACGGCCGGATCTCTGTCGACGCGTCCAGCTTGAAGCTGGGAACAGCTTCTATTGATGGGCTTTCCACAGAAACCCGCATCGAGAACGCCCGGGCTGTGACCGAGATTGCCAGACTCCTGGCCTATGACGGGGCGGCGTCCGGCGCCCTCATCCTGAACGCGCGCGACGGGTTCTCGACCCGCCTCACGGTCGCCGGATCGGCCTTCGCGATCTCACGTCTGCTGGCGGAACTTGTCGACTACGACCGGATCGTGGCCGCCGGTGATTTGCGGCTCAATGTTCTCGGCGTCGGCAACACTATGGACGCCTTGATGAACTCTCTGGACGGCGACGGATCCTTCCGGGTCGGCGCCGGTGAGCTGCTCGGGCTCGATATCGTCGGGATGCTCCGGAACCTCGACCCGTCCTTTGTGGGGCAGGGCCAAACTACCATCTTTGACGAAATCACCGGAACGTTTCGGATCGTCGACGGCGTCGTGATCAACGACGACCTGCGCCTGACCGCGCCGCTATTCCGAGCCACCGGCGCGGGCCAGATTGGCATCGGGGCGCAATCGTTGAACCTGCGCTTTATTCCAGAGCTTCTGGGCGGGGACAACGCAGGGATCAGAGTGCCTCTTCTGGTGACCGGCACCTGGGACAAACCCAAGGTGCGCCTTGATCTCGAAAGCGCGCTCAAGTCCCGCGTGGAAGAAGAGCTCCGCGAGCGTGTTGAGCGGGAGATCGGCGGCTCTATCGAAGACAGATTGGAGGAAAGACTGAGAAAAGGCCTGGGAGATCTCCTGAACCGATAGAAGCCCGTCGGATCGATCCCTTTTTCTGTTGCGTGCTTGCCAATCTGGGACATAAACCCTGGTTTTCCGCACGATCTGGTGCGAGGGATACCGACCAGTCGCAGAGAGTGCTCTGCCACGCGAAAACCCCGATCGCCTCGGACGCGACATTGGCCCGGACCGCCAGGGCGAACTGTGCAGGCGCCTGAGTTGACGCAAGGTCTGCATCCGGCATCTCATCCATTCCACGCCAGAATTCAACTCACCAAAAAAGGCAAACTCAGAACCGGACTTGTCGGAGAATCCGATCGTCCAGTCATAGGGCCGCCACCGCGCGTCGCGATCACGAAATGGGATGGGCTGGAAGGCGAAAGCAAAGCCATCCGGCAGCATGCGAACGCCGGTTTTGCCTGATCGTCAGAGTTTCCCGGCCTCCGCGATTCGGTCCTGCCACGAGGGCTCGGTGCCGTAGCCGTGCGCGTCCATCCCCGGCTTGCAGAACGCCGCCACCGCCGCGATCTCGGCATCAGACCAGTTCTCCCAGCTGTGCTTCGGCCCGAAGGAAGCGTTTCGGACGGTCCTGGTCAGAGCGGAGAGATCCCCGATCTTGTGGCGCGGCCCCTCCGGATGGTCGGAGACGAAGGTTACGAAGCGCTCCAGCTCCGCGCGGTCGCCGCCAAAGAGACCTTCGAAGCGGAAAACCGCCACATCTTTCGAGCTTTGGGCCGCCCGGTCCAGCTTTCCGGCAATCGCGCCCCATTCCCATGCAAGTCGCCCGACCTGGCCAAGCGCGCCCCAGTGCTGGGCCCCGGCAGCGTCTCCAATCCGAGCGGGGGTTAGCGGGCCAGGCGGCAGGTGTTCGGTCAGAGCTCCGTTCCGGCGTCGCGGGTCGTGTCTCAGCCATGAGGCGATCCAGTCCCGCGGATCGCGGAGTATGCCGGCGACCCGAGCGCCAGGCCATATCTCACCGACCTCTTCCGCCACCATCCACCACGCATAATAGCTTTCGACAATCAGGCTTTCGTGGATGCTCGCGTGGTATTCCGCGCGGAGCGCCCTGAGTCGGTCCAGCGCTTCGGCGCGGGAGGTGCGGCCTTCGAGATACCGCTGCCCGATGACACGGACGCCGGACTGGCCCAGCAGGCGCCCCAGAACCATGTGCCAGAGCCCGAACCGGCGAACCCGCTCAAAAGTCAGCCGCGACAGACCCGCGACCATGTCCGGCTCGTGTTCCGAATGGCAGTCGCTGACCACGCTTGCCAGCATGTCGCCGAAAAATTGGGTGCCGGTGCGTCCCCCAGAGGCAATGAAGGTTAGCTGCTTTGCCATTAAGTCCGCGCCTGCCAGAAGGACTGGCCGAGGACAAGTGCGGCCCCCGTTGCAAGGCCAATCGCCCGATTCATAGCCACAGCAAGAAAGGCTGTGGCCGGTGAGGCGGCAATCAGGGCCGCCAGCGCCGCGGCGATTGCCTCATTTACCCCAAGGCCCGCAGGGACGATACCGACGGTGGCGCCAAGGGTCGGCGCGGCCGCGTAGAGCGCCGCCTCCCTCCATCCGATCACCGTACCCAACGTGGCGAAGGCCACCCCCAAGCGCAGCACCGTCAAAGCCAGTGCCATGATCCGGACCGCCACCATCGACGCCAGATGCCCAGGCCCGACACGGCGGGACAGAAAGACCAGGATCACCGCAACGCCCGCCAGCGCCGCCAGACCCAGCCAATGCCAGACCGGGTCGGCCATTAACCCAAGCGCCGTCGCCGAGAGCGCGACCGTCATGCCAAGCGTGAGAAGCGCCGTCATCAGAACGATATGGGTCGCTTCGCCGACGCCGGCCCCCGCCTCGACAAGGGCCGCGCCGCGAACGACCGCGCCCCCCGGCAGCGGCAGAAGCTCGGCCACATTCGCAGCGGCGACAGTTCGCAGCGCTTTACCGGCGGAGACCTTTCGCCCGAGCGCCCGCGCAGTAATCCGAAACGCGACTGCGGCAACCGCCAGCATGGCTGGCGTCAGGAGCAGAACGTTGAGCGCCAGATGAAACAAGGAAAGATCCGCCCATGTCAGGTCGAGCGCCGCCACAGCCCAGACCGCCCCGGCGACCAGGACTGTTAACCCGGTGATTTTCAGGGCCCGGCGCGCGCCTGGCCGCCCGAGCGCCGCGCGGGCCCGGGAGACGCGTCCCGGAACTTCACCGATCATGAACAGGTTCGGAATAAAGGGCGGCCGTCTCTGAAGCGACACGGGCCCAGCTGTAGTAGTCGGCGCAAACGACCTTCGACCTGCGCAGAAATGCGGCGCGACGGTCAGGCGTCCAATCCGCGATCCGGGTAATTGCCTCCGCCCAGGCCTCGACGTCGCCAGGTGCGACAAGAAACCCGGTCTCGCCATCCCGGACCGCCTCGACGAGCCCGGCATGGCGAGCGGCTATCACAAGTCCGCCAGCAGCGGACGCCTCCACGGCAACCAGGCCAAAACCTTCAAACTCGCCGCTTTCAAGCTCGATGTTGGGAACGACAACGCACATTGCCGCAGCCATGTGCTGGTGCAGCGCATCCTGGTCGAGCCGGCCGAGATACCTGACCCGAGGGTCGGCAAGCGCCGCGCGTTCGGCTTCGTCCCAGACCATTCCGGCCACCTCGAGCGTCACATCGGCGGGCAGGCGTGGCAAGACCTGTTCGATGAACCAGCTGCAGCCTTTGTGGCGCAGGAGCCGGCCGGAATACAGGATCGTCCGCCCGGCCGTTTCCGGGGTTCCACCAGCCACGGGCAGGTTCGCCGCCAGAGGCACGACCGACGCATCCCGATAACCAAATCTGGCGGCGCCGGCGGCCGTGGCGGCGGAATTGGCGACTACCGTCACCGGCGATGTCAGCAATGCTCCCAGTCTCAGGTAGAGGCCGTAAGCGCGGCCGCGCAGGCCGCCTCTCAGAGGGTAGGACACATCCGTCCCGTGCGCCGAGAGGACACGGCGGCCGGAGGGACGCCGTATCCGCGCCGCAAACGCGAGCGGCCAGCTCGCCATATCGGCCACATGCACCACTGGCGCGGGCCTTGCGGCAAAGAGCAGCCGAAACCCGGCGGCGATCCCGAATCCGATGAGGCGCAGCGCCGAGGGCGGACTGCCATCCGCGTGTCCGGGCAGCGCGATGACCTGGATCTCGCCGTGATCGCGCAGTTTGTCACTCAGCGCCTTGGCATAGGTTTCAATTCCACCCATGGCCGGGGGCCATTTGCGCGACACGAAAGTGATCCTGAGGGCGGAGGACATGCTGGCATGTTCGACAATCCGCGTGAAATGGCAACAATCCAAACGGCGGGCGCAGCCGGGGTCTCGAAGAACCCGATCCATGACGCGGCTCTGCAACAATCAAAATGAATTCGTCGGAAGAATTCGGCTTGCGGCGGGGCAGGGCGCCAGCTGGAGTCCGCTTTTGTCGTGGCGCACTCCATTCATCGACTTCAAGACGTCGCCAAAAAGGAATCAACGAGCGACAATGCTCTGCGCGGGTTCTACGTTCTTTACCAAGCTCTTAGGGTATCTTGCGCCAGCGCGCGATTGAATTGAACCGTGGCAAGGTCCGATGCTGGCGGCACAGGTTCGGACCAGGGGTGCCGCGCAATTGATCTCAGGATGAAAATGTCGATCCAAAGAAGACAGGACCCAAACCGGCGTCCGGCATCTGATCGTCAGCCGGCGCTCGCCAGCTTCGCCCTCCTTTTTCCGAGGCGCTCGCTTTTCGTTTCCGCAGCCCGCAAGAGTTCCCGCGCCCGGATATCCTCGAGAAGACTGCGGTTTGTGGCAATCAGATCGGCGAGCACGCCCACGGCAAAAAGGACCGTGGCCATCGCAAGGAGAGCCGCCGCGAGGATCAGGGATTGGACATGCCCCGACCCGTCGCCCAAGGCGTAGAGCGTCAGGAAGCGACCGATTGCGATCAGGGCCGGCAGCGAGAAGACAGTGGCTAGCGCAAAGAAGAACCTGAGCGGCGCGTAGATTACGAAAACCCTGAGGATGGTTTTGGCGGAACGCGTCACGTATTCTCCCATCCCCCTGAACAAGCGAGAGGGCCGCGTGACGGTATTCACCCGCACCGGGACAGAAGTCATAGGAATGCGTTTCCGGCCCGCCTGGATGATGGTCTCGAGCGTGTAGGTGTAAGTGTTGATGACGCAAAGTCGCGCGGCCGCGTCGCGCGCATAAGCGCGAAAGCCGGATGGCGCGTCCGGGATTGTCGAGTCGCTGGCCAGGCGCACGACCCAGCTGCCGAGCCGCTGAAGCGCTTTCTTCACTGGCGAGAAGCTTTCAATCTCGGTGATTGGACGCGCGCCCACTACGATCTGCGCTTGCCGCTCGATGATGGGCTGAATCAGCGCGGGGATGTCATCAGCGCAGTATTGATTGTCTGCGTCCGTATTGACGATGATGTCCGCTCCGAGGGCAATGGCCTCTTCAATCCCCGCGGAGAAGGCACGGGCCAGACCGACGTTCGAGGGCATTCGAAGAATGTGATCCGCGCCGGCGGCGCGAGCAACTTCGACGGTGCGATCGGTCGAACCGTCGTCGATCACCAGAACCTCGACTTTTGAGATGCCGGCAATCATCCGCGGTATCGCCACGATAGCGGTGGCGAGGGTTTCTTCCTCGTTTAGAGCCGGGATCTGGACGATCAACTTCATCTGACATTCTCTGGTTCGGTGTTCGCTCTCAACTAGCTCTCGCGTCTTTTCCGGGCGAAAGTAAGGCTGAGACGCAGGACTG
>JASJAU010000003.1 GCA_030066855.1 Paracoccaceae bacterium
GGCATTGTCAGAAGAAACTCGTCTGATAGGTTTCGACGTGGTTGAAGGTGTTGGCTCGGCTTGTCTGCAGGGAAGATTTCCTTACAGCACGCGTTTCTTTTGGAAATTGAAGCCAAATAGAAGGATAGAGGCGTCCCGCACTCTTTCCTCTGACAGTGCCGTCAGAGCTTAACTTGGGAAGTCGAATGCGAAAACCGCGTCCTTCGTAGCGGAGACGATCTGATCCGCCTCTTCTTTCGTCAGACACAGCGGAGGCGAGAATCCGATGATGTCGCTTTGCGGCATCGGCCGCGCGATCACGCCTCGGTGACCGATATCGGCCACAACCCGGGGAATGACCGCCTCGGTCGCTTCAAACGCCTCAAGCCCGCGACCGGGCGGCGCGAATTCAACAGCGGAAAGCAGCCCTGCGCCGCGCACCTCCACGACTGCTGGATGATCCGAGAGGGCTTTCTTGAGCTCGCTTGTCAAATAGGCGCCGATCGCTCCCGCATTCGCAACGAGGTCCAATTCATCGATCAGGTTCAAATTGGCGATACCCGCCGCCGCGCAGATCGGATGCGCCGAGTATGTCCAGCCATGTCCGAAAACGCCGTGCGTGTCCGTTCCGGAAGCGATGACGTCGAAAACCCGATCCGAAACAACGGAGCCTGATAGCGGCGCGTAGGCAGAGGTCAGTCCTTTGGCGATTGTTATGATGTCCGGCCGCAACCCATAGAATTCACTGCCAAACATCGTTCCCAGCCGCCCAAATCCTGTAACAACCTCATCGACAATGAAAAGGATGTTGTGACGATCCAGGATTTCTTGAATTCGCGCCCAGTAGCCCTCAGGCGGCGGAACGATACCGCCGGTTCCAAGCAATGGCTCTCCAATGAATGCAGCGATCGTCTCCGCGCCCTCGGAGGCGATGAGCTCCTCCAGGCGATCGCCCAGCCAATCGACGTGCTCCGCGTCGCTCATGCCGGGGTCAGGCCGGCGGAGCGGATAAGGCGCCTCGGTGTGTTTCACCTGCTCAAGCGGCAAACCGAACTGATTGTGAAAGAGCGTCAGTCCGGTGAGCGAGCCGCTGACAATTCCCGATCCATGGTATGCGCGCCAGCGGCTGATGATCTTCTTTTTCCGGGACCGTCCCTGAACTTCGTTGAAATACCAAGCCAACTTCACGTTGGTCTCGTTCGCATCCGATCCGCTCAGTCCGAAATAGACCTTTGACATATGATCAGGAGCCCGCTCGAGGATCATCCTGGCAAGCGTGATCGACGCCTCGGTGCCGTGGCCGGCGTAAGCGTGGAAATACGCCAGCTCCCGCGCCTGTTCTGCGATTGCGTCGGCAATCTCCGTGCGGCCATAGCCAGCGTTCACGCAATAGAGACCAGCGAACGCATCGAGCTTCCGATTTCCGTCGCGGTCCTCAATGAAAACGCCGCTGCCTCCGGTCATGATCTTTGGTGAGAGCTCACCGCGCGAGAACGCGCCGTGCAACGTACTGGGATGCATGAAGTTCTCGCGATCCCACTCAGCAAGCACGTCATTTGAGATCATTTAGTTCTCCGCTCAAAGACTGGATTCCAGGCGCGTGTTGGCAACGAACTCGGCCACGCTGGCCTCGTTCGGCAGATCGAGAAGGAACGCGGCGATCTCGGCGATCGTCTCGGGCTTCAGCCGTTCCGCCTTCGGAGTGACACCCGGAAGATTGGCGATCATGTCCGTATCGATGGCGCCCGGGCAAATGGCCGTCGCCCGCACGCCATCATCCCATCCCTCGAACCTCACAGCGTGCGAAAGCTGAACGAGCGCGTGTTTGGTCACAACATAGCCAAGCGAAACCGTTCGATCCCGATACCGCTTCCCGTCTGTGGAGGCGATTGAAATCACGCGACCCCGTCCGGTCTTCCGCAAGTGCGGCAGGGCAGCGCGACACAAACGAAAGGGAGCTTTGAAGTTTACTTCCCAAAGCTCGTCCAAGTCGGCCTCAGACCCTTTGTCGAAGCCCACCATTCGCAGAACACCTGCATTGTTGATCAACGCGTCCAACTGGCCGTGTTCGCTCACCACCTCATCCGTCCAGCGATCGGCAGCCTCGGGGTCACGCGCGTCGAATTGCACGATCTGAACAGCCTCGGACAGCCCGCCGCGCCTCTCCGGATTTTGCGAAATCGCTGGGCGACTTCCTACCATCACTGATTTCAAAGGATTCTCGGTTCGTGGTCCTGCCCCTTTTTTCCTGCTCGTTGGTGAGGTTCTAGGCGAAGGGCATAGGACGACCAGCCCCATCGGATTGGCCGGGTTGGTCCCTATGCCTTCCACGTCTTCGTCCTGCCCACCGGAGCCGGTCCCTCGCTTCGGGCATTACCGTGCTTGCGTTCCTGCCGGTCAGTTGGCCGCGACCTGCGACGGATAAGCCCGCCGCTGGGGGTCAGGCTTCGGTCTTTCGGACTGCCTTTGTCATGTGACTCCACCCCGTGGAATGCGACTTCGCGATTTGCGCCAAAGTCTTTCAACGGTCCACCAATCGCTGCCTCGACTTTCAGAAAGCGGCCCGCGCCATCGCCGTAGAAACCCGATTCTTTCAGGCCTTCGACCATCTTGGCCGATAGCTTTGTTATGATTTCTTCCCTACCGTTTCGCCAACATTGGTCTCGGGAGGAAGTGAGATGTTTTGCAGGAGCATGAAGCACGGACCAAAACACTCAGCATCATTTGCAGGTTCTTATGAGACAGCTTGAGACGACCGGAAACAACAATCAGACTGACACAGGCCCCGCCAAATTCCCGTTCACCAAAGCGATCGTCATTGTTGGCGAGAGAAACTGAGGATCAGTTAGACCAATTGGGTCTAACGCGCCGACCGTCTCCGCCAGCCGACCAGACTGAGCAAGGCAAAGATCACTGCCGCGACGCAGACGATCGACGGACCTGCCGGCGTGTCGAGCAGATATGCCGAGCGGAGCCCTACCGTGGCCGAGACGCCTCCGATCCCGGCAGCGATAAAAGCCATGGCCTCAGGCGTTTGCGCGAGGTTGCGGGCGGCGGCAGCCGGGATGATCAGCATCGCGGCGATCAGGAGCACGCCCACAACCTTGATCGCAACCGCCACCGTGATGGCTAGGCAAAGCGTCAGTACGAGCTGCTCGCGTTTGGGATCCATACCACCGGCATAGGCCAGCTCCTCGTTCAGCGTGGCGGTCAGCAGGGCCGACCAGCGCCAGGCAATGAGCGCGACCACCAGCGCCGCGCCGCCCCAGATGACCAGAAGATCGCTTCGGGAGACCGCGAGGATATCGCCGAAGAGATAGGCCATCAGATCGATCCGGATGCCCGAGAGGAACGAGACGGCGACAAGCCCGAAGGCGAGCGCCGCGTGAGCCATTACGCCAAGAAGAGTGTCCATGGCGTAGTCGCGCCCCGCCAGCAGCGTCACGGTCACTGCCATTACGAGCGCGACGGCCATGGTGCCGGCGAAGATCGACATCTCAAGCGCGAGCGAAAGCGCGACGCCCAGGATCGCCGCATGGGCAGTTGCATCGCCGAAGTAGGCCATCCGGCGCCAGACCACGAAACACCCCAAGGGCGCTGCTGCGAATGCCACGCCGATGCCAGCCAGCGTGGCGCGGGTCATGAAATCGTCGAACATTACTTCGCCGCCTCATGGCTTTGCGGATGATCGTGGTCGTGACCATGGTCATGCTCGTGACGGTATAGCGCCAGGGCGCCGCCCGTGCCGGTCCCGAAGAGCGCGCGGTACTCGGGCGCGGTGGCCACGACTGCGGGAGTCCCCTCGCAGCAAACGTGGCCGTTCAGGCAGACAACGCGGTCCGAGGCGCTCATAACCACGTGCAGCTCATGACTGATCATCAGAACCGCGCAACCGGTGTCCCGACGCACGTCTTCGATCTGCTGGTAAAAGGCGGCGGAGCCAAGTTGGTCGAGCCCCTGCGTCGCTTCGTCGAGAAGCAGGATGTCTGGCCGGTTGATCAGGGCGCGGGCCAGAAGAACACGCTGAAACTGCCCGCCAGAAAGTTGCGACATCTGCCGTTTGAGCAGGTCTTTCACCCCCGCGGCCTCCAGCGCCGCCTTGCAATCCGCTCGCGACACGTTCTCGCCGAGCCGCAGGAACCGTTCAACCGTGATCGGCAGCGTCTGATCGATGTGGAGGCGTTGTGGAACGTAGCCGATCTTGAGCCCTTTCTTCAGCGAAACACGCCCAGACGCCGGCCGCGCCGCGCCGATGATCGCCTTCAATAGGCTTGTCTTCCCCGACCCGTTCGGACCCACGATGGTGACGATCTCGCCGGGCTCGATGGCGAGGCTGACGTTGCGCAGCACTGGGTTGGCGCCGTAGGAGACGCTCAGGCCCTCAACGCTCAGCAGGCTCATGCCTCGGCCTTTTCCGCGCAGATCGGACAGACGCCTTCGGCCTCGACGACCGTGCGTTCGATCTGAAAGCCCGCAGCCCGAGCCGCCGCGCCGAGCGCGCCCTTTGCCGGCGTCGACTCCGCCTCGGCGACGGCATCGCAAACCCGGCAGATCATGAAGGCGGGCGAGTGGTTTTCGCCGGGATGGGCGCAGGCGACAAAGGCATTAAGCCGCTCGATCTTGTGGACGAACCCGTGCTCAACAAGGAAGTCGAGCGCGCGGTACGCCACCGGTGGTTGGGAACCGAACCCGGCCTCGCGCAGTTGATCGAGAATCGCGTAGGCGCCGAGCGCGCGATGTTCCTGAAGAAGAAGCTCCAGGACTTTGCGCCGGACAGGCGTAAGGCGCAGCCCTTCCGAATCGCATCGCGACTCCGCTGCCGCAAGGCCTTCGGAAACGCAGGTCTTGTGGTCGTGCTTCTCGAACCCCAATGGAGCTGCGGGGTCGGCGGATATGCCGTGCGCGTTGCTTGTCATCGTTCTTCGTATCAAGTATTTCCCGCGTAACGTTATAAGATCACACGGAGGTTCCCTTGTCCAGAAAGCTCATCCCGCTCTCCATAACAGCTGCTCTGCTCGGAAGCACGGCCTATGCGGACGCGCCAAGCGTCGCGGTCGACATTGCGCCGGTTCATTCACTTGTCGCACGGGTGATGGAGGGCGTCGGGACGCCGGACCTGGTCATCCAACCCGGCGGCTCGCCCCATGAATACAACTTGCGGCCCTCGGAGGCGCAGGCCCTTCAGGACGCGGACGTAGTGTTCTGGATGGGAGAGGATCTGACCCCCTGGTTGGGGGACGCGGTTGAGACCCTTGCAGCCGAGGCGGCGGTGACGGCTCTTTTGGAGGCCGACGGCACGACTCTTCTGGATTTCCGCGAGGGCGCGCTTTTCGAGGCCCATGATCACGAGGATCATGACGATCATGGCGATGACGAACATGCCGAGGCCGACCACGACGATCATGACCATGATGATCACGCCAAAGAAGATCACGATGAACACGGCCATAACGATCATACGAAAACGGACCATGACGATCATGACGGTCATGAACACGAAGACCATGCCGAGGCTAAAGAGGACGAGCATGATGACCATGACCACGAAGAACATT
This sequence comes from Paracoccaceae bacterium, assembly GCA_030066855.1. Taxonomy (GTDB): domain Bacteria; phylum Pseudomonadota; class Alphaproteobacteria; order Rhodobacterales; family Rhodobacteraceae; genus Kangsaoukella. The sequence continues at coordinate 5,535 of JASJAU010000003.1, forward strand.
CCGAGCATGGTGACGACGATCATGGCGAGGACCATGCGCATGACGACCACGCGGGCCACGACCAGGGCGAGCACGATCCGCACGCCTGGCTCTCGCCGGCGAACGCCAGCACCTGGCTGAACGTGATCGCGGCTCAGCTGTCGGCAGCGGATCCGGAGAACGCTGGCGCGTATTTCGCCAATGCCGCCGCCGCCCGCGAGGAAATGGAGGCGCTCTCAGCTGAGATTTCTGCGACCCTCGACCCCGTCCGGGGCGGCAGCTTCATCGTCTTCCATGATGCCTACCAATACTTCGAGACCAATTTCGACTTCCCGGCTTCCGGAGCGATTTCGATTGGCGACGCGACGGACCCGAGCCCAGCGCGGATCGCCGAGATCCAGGAGCGCATCGCCGATGAGGGCGTCGATTGCGTGCTGTCCGAACCGCAGTTCAACCCGGGCATCGTGGCGGTCGTGCTTGATGGAACAGAGGCGAATACCGGCGTGATCGACCCGCTCGGCGCGGCGCTGGAGCCCGGGCCGGATCTCTACCCGCAGCTTCTGCGCAACATGGCAGCCACGCTGGCAGAGTGCCTCTAGGCTGAGTTCGAAACGGGCCGCGCTTCGGCGCTGGCCCGTTTTTACCTCTCCGATAACGTTATGTTATGACATAAAAGGATAATCGAGAGCTCATGACATCTTCCCCAAAGCATACACACGGCGTTCGGGCGGATTCCCGCCTTCCGGTCACCGTCCTCTCCGGTTTTCTCGGCGCGGGCAAGACAACACTTTTGAACCGGGTCCTGAACAACCGCGAGGGCCGTCGCGTGGCGGTCATCGTCAATGATATGTCCGAGGTGAATATCGACGCCGACCTGGTCCGCGCCGACACCGAGCTGAGCCGCACCGACGAAACGCTGGTCGAGATGTCCAACGGCTGCATCTGCTGCACACTCCGCGACGATCTCCTGGCCGAGGTCCGGCGTCTGGCCGAAGAGGGCCGCTTCGATTACCTCCTGATCGAGTCCACCGGTATCTCCGAACCCTTGCCCGTGGCGACCACCTTCGATTTCCGCGACGAGACGGGCGAGAGCCTCTCGGACGTGTCACGGCTCGACACGATGGTCACGGTCGTCGATGCCGTGAACCTGCTCAAAGACTATTCGAGCCATGATTTCCTCCGCGACCGTGGCGAGACGATGGGGGAGGAGGACGAGCGCACGCTCGTGCATCTCCTGACAGATCAGATCGAGTTCGCCGATGTCATCATTCTCAACAAGACCGATGACGCGGGTCCGGAGCGGACCGATGCGGCGCGGAAAATCATTCGCAGCCTCAACGCCGATGCAAAGATCATCGAGACCAACCATTCCGATGTCCCGGCGGACGAGATTCTCGACACAGGGCTTTTTGACATCGAGAAGGCGCATGAGCACCCGATGTGGGCGAAAGAGCTCTACGGGTTCGCCGATCACGTCCCCGAGACGGAAGAATACGGTGTGACATCTTTTGTCTATCGCGCCCGCCAGCCCTTCATCCCGGAGGAAATCTTCGCCGTGCTGAACGGCGCACTGCCGGGCGTGATCCGCGCCAAGGGGCATTTTTGGCTGGCCACGCGGCCGAACTGGGTGGCGGAGTTCTCGCTGGCCGGCGCATTGTCGAGCGTCACGCCCTTGGGAACCTGGTGGGCCTCCGTCCCGGAAGAGCGTTGGCCGCAGCACGAAAGCGCCCGGGCCTATATGCGCGCCCATTGGGAAGAGCCCTGGGGCGACCGGCGCCAGGAGATCGTGTTCATCGGTGCGGGCATCGACTGGCCCGCGTTAAAGGCCAAACTCGACGCCTGCCTTCTGCCCTCCGTCGTCGCCGCCGATCCCCGCGCCCTGCCTCTTGACCTGCCCGACCCGTTCCCCGGTTGGCGCCGGGTCGAGGATGCGGCATGAAAGATTTGCAGGCTGACGTGACGGACCCCAGCGGGGCGGTCCGTCTGGCGGACGAACCCGAGGGCCTCGCGGGGATCGCCGAGCCCGATTGCGCCGCCGTTGTCTGGCGACGTGCGCCCAAACCCGGCTTCAAGGCCTGGATCGACGACCTCGATCCTGGCGTCTTGCCCTCTGCGCGGCTGATCCTGCGCCCAGACGCGGTCGCCCATGCCGTGGAGCAGGTCTGCGACATCGCAAACTTGCCGGACGCCGCCGAGCGGGACTGGCTCGAAGCGGATGTCGCCGATCTGGCGCGTCGTTTCGCAGCGATTTCCGGCGCGCCCTATCTGCGGCTGCGTCTGGACGCGATCGCGTCCAACGCCTGCGCCAAGTTCCACATCGACGCGATCACCGCCCGGCTGATCTGCACCTATCGCGGCAGCGGCACGCAATACGGGATTTCGGTCGATGGCGACGAGCCCGCGAAGGTGTTTCAGGTGGCGGGTTGCGCCCCCTTCATCCTCCGCGGCACGCTTTGGCCGGAAAAGCCCGCCTCGGGCCTCCGACACCGCTCCCCGCCCATCGAAGGCACCGGCGAGACGCGCCTTCTGCTTGTCATCGACCCCATCTTCGATCTGGAGGATGCCAACTGATGGCAGGCAATCTGGGCCAGACGCGTTTACGGACCAGGCGCCGGCGCGAGGACCCGATGCGGGAGTTCGACCGGCTGCCGCCGGTCCTCCGCGCCTGGCTCAGCCAGGCGGCGCTGCCCTGGCGTCCCCGATCCGTCCGCCGCGCCTATGACCGCGCTTTGGCGGAATGCGGCGAACCGGATGCGGCGTTGCGAGAATTGGAGCGCCTTGAGGCGGCGCGGCTGGCGCAAGCGGAATCGCCGTTAATCAGAACCGACCGCCGTCACCCGTGAAGCACGGTGGGGCCAGCGGGCAGGTGTGCGTGCAGCCGAGACAAACGGTTAAGACCAGTATCATCGCGCTCTAGACACCCAACCCCAACCCCGATATACGCCGCCCATCGCGTCACCCCGGATTCGTCCGGGGTGGTGTTCTTTGGGGCCCTCAAGCCTCAGACAAACATGAGCCAGGGGGCATACCCCCGGCCAAAGCAAACGGAAGACAGAAAGCATGGCACTCAAGTCGTACAAGCCGACGACGCCGGGCCAGCGCGGGCTGGTGCTGATCGACCGTTCGGAGCTTTGGAAAGGCCGTCCGGTCAAGTCCCTCACCGAGGGTCTGACCAAGAAGGCGGGCCGGAACAATACCGGACGGATCACGATGCGCCGCCGTGGTGGCGGGGCGAAGCGTCTTTATCGCATCGTCGATTTCAAGCGGACGAAGCACGATATCGAAGCGACGGTCGTTCGCATCGAATATGACCCGAACCGGACCGCGTTTATCGCGCTGATCCAATACGCGGATGGCGAGCAGGCCTATATCCTCGCGCCGCAGCGCCTCGGCGTTGGCGACAAGGTGATTTCCGGCGGTAAGGTCGACGTGAAGCCGGGGAACGCAATGCCCTTTGAAGGCATGCCCATCGGCACCATCGTCCACAACATCGAGATGAAGCCCGGCAAGGGCGGCCAGATCGCGCGCGCGGCGGGCACCTACGCCCAGTTCGTGGGCCGCGACGGCGGCTACGCGCAGATCCGCCTCTCCTCGGGCGAGCTTCGCATGGTCCGGCAGGAGTGCATGGCGACGGTTGGCGCGGTGTCGAACCCCGATAACTCGAACCAGAATTTCGGCAAAGCCGGCCGCATGCGGCTGAAGGGCAAGCGCCCGTCGGTGCGCGGCGTCGCGATGAACCCGATCGATCACCCGCTCGGCGGCGGCGAAGGCCGGACCTCGGGCGGCCGCACGCCGGTCAGTCCCTGGGGCAAGGACACCAAGGGCATGCGGACCCGGAACAAGAACAAGGCGTCGTCGAAGCTGATCCTGCGCTCGCGTCACGCCCGGAAGAAAAGGCGCTAATCGATGAGCCGCTCAGTTTGGAAAGGCCCCTTCGTCGACAGCTATGTCCTGAAGAAGGCCGAGAAATCCCGCGAGTCGGGCCGCAACGAGGTCATCAAGATCTGGTCGCGCCGCTCGACGATCCTGCCCCAGTTCGTGGGGCTGACCTTCGGCGTCTACAACGGTCATAAGCATATCCCGGTCAACGTGACCGAGGACATGATTGGCCAGAAGTTCGGTGAGTATTCGCCGACGCGGACCTACTACGGTCACGCCGCCGATAAGAAAGCGAAAAGGAAATAAGTCATGGGCAAGGACAAGAATCCGCGCCGCGTGGCGGAGAACGAGGCGATGGCGAAGATGCGCATGCTCCGCACCTCGCCTCAGAAACTGAACCTGGTGGCGGCAATGATCCGCGGCAAGAAAGTGGAAAAGGCGCTGAGCGACCTGACCTTCTCGAAGCGCCGGATCGCTGGCGACGTGAAGAAGTGCCTTCAGTCGGCCATCGCCAACGCCGAAAACAACCACAACCTTGATGTGGACGAGCTGATCGTTGCCGAGGCTTATGTCGGCAAGAACCTGACGATGAAGCGCGGACGCCCCCGCGCCCGTGGCCGCTACGGCCGCATCATCAAGCCGTTCTCGGAACTGACGATCAAGGTCCGCCAAGTCGAGGAGCAAGCATAATGGGTCAGAAGGTCAATCCCGTCGGCATGCGACTCCAGGTCAACCGCACCTGGGACAGCCGCTGGTACGCCGACACAAAGGATTACGGTGATCTTCTCCTCGAAGACATCAAGATCCGCGAGTTCATTAAGGAAGAGGCCAAACAGGCTGGCGTTAGCCGCATCATCATCGAACGCCCGCACCGCAAGTGCCGCGTGACGATCCACACGGCGCGTCCGGGGGTCATCATCGGCAAGAAAGGCGCGGACATCGAAGGTTTGCGCCGCAAGCTCGCGAACATGACGGACAGCGAGCTGCACCTCAACATCGTAGAGGTTCGCAAGCCCGAGCTGGACGCGCAGCTGGTCGCCGAGTCGATCGCGCAGCAGCTCGAGCGCCGCGTCTCTTTCCGCCGCGCCATGAAGCGGTCGGTACAGAATGCGATGCGCATGGGCGCCCTTGGCATCCGCGTGAACGTTGCGGGCCGTCTCGGCGGCGCCGAGATCGCGCGAACCGAATGGTATCGTGAAGGCCGCGTACCGCTTCACACCCTTCGGGCCGACATCGACTACGCGCTCAGCGAGGCCATGACGCCCTACGGGATCATCGGCATCAAGGTCTGGATCTTCAAAGGCGAAATCATGGAGCACGATCCGTCGGCTCGGGACCGTCGCCACCAGGAGCTCCAGGAAGGTCCCGCGCCCCGCGGCGCCGGCGGCCGCCGGTAAGGAGTAAGCGAGATGCTGCAACCAAAGCGCACGAAATTCCGCAAGATGCACAAGGGCCGGATCAAGGGTCAGGCCAAAGGCGGATCAGATCTGAACTTCGGCTCCTACGGCCTGAAGGCGCTCGAGCCCGAGCGCGTCACGGCGCGTCAGATCGAAGCCGCCCGCCGGGCCATGACACGCCACATGAAGCGACAGGGCCGCGTCTGGATCCGCATCTTCCCTGACACGCCGGTCACCTCCAAACCCGTCGAAGTTCGGATGGGTAAAGGCAAGGGCTCGGTCGACTTCTGGGCCTGCAAGGTCAAGCCCGGCCGGATCATGTTCGAGATCGACGGCGTGAACGACACCATCGCTCGCGAGGCGCTCCGCCTTGCCGCGATGAAGCTGCCGGTCAAAACCCGGACGGTGGTTCGCGAGGACTGGTAGGCCGAGGGGCCGCGCCATTATCGGACGGAGTGAAGCCCCCGCCGGGAGACTGGCGGGGGCTTCCTTTTTGGGAGCGACCTCGCACCAGCGCGGACGCGCCGTCGTTCGGTCCGATTTCCGATTGATACCCGTCAAAGCCTCGCGGAGGTACAGCCGGTACCCTTCTCGGAAACGAAAGGGAGCCGCCGATGCCTGCCGCCACCAACAAGGCCGACTTGCTCGCCGTCACGGACAAGGACTTCAAAAAACTCGAGAATGTGCTGGAGACGGTCCCGCCTGAGATCGCGCTTAAGAAGGACGCCGACGACACCTCGATCAAAGACGTCGTCGGTCACCGGGCCCATTGGATCGACCTCTTTCTCGGCTGGTACGTCGACGGGCAAGCAGGCCGCGAGGTTCACTTCCCCGCAGAAGGCTATAAATGGAGCGATCTCAAACGCTACAACGCCGATCTTCGCGCAAAACAGGCTGACCTTTCATGGACCGAAGCTCGCGAGATGCTGACCAGTCGGCATCGGGCGCTGACCGGTTTCATCGAAGGCGAGACCGATAAGGCGCTCTACGGCGGGCCGATGAAAGGCGGCAACAACAAGTGGCCCGCCGGACGCTGGGCCGAGGCGGCTGGACCCAGCCACTACCGTTCCGCCGCGAAGTACGTCCGCGCCCGACTGCGCGAGCTCGCCTGAGCGGAATTCAAACGCGCCTCAAGTTCATTGTGAGGACATTCGATTTGCGCGGATGCAGCCTTCATGCGAAAGACGCGGGCGAAACGCGATCCGGGACACGAAATGACCGACAGGCTGACCGATCTTCTTGCCACGCGCGACTGGATTCTGGCCGACGGCGCGACCGGAACGACCCTCTTCAACATGGGGCTGACAGCGGGCGACGCGCCGGAGTTCTGGAACGTCGATCATCCGGATCGGATCGTCGAGCTCTATGAGGGCTCGGTCAAAGCGGGGTCGGACCTCTTTCTGACCAACACCTTTGGCGGCAATGCTGCGCGGCTCAAGCTCCACGACGGACAGGACCGCGTCCGCGAGCTGAACCGCGTCGCGGCTCAAATCGGCCGCGAGGTCGCCGACCGCGAGAACCGCCCTATTGTGGTCGCAGGCTCAATGGGCCCGACCGGCGAGATCATGGAGCCCATGGGCTCCCTCACCTATACCGACGCCGTCGAGATGTTCCATGAGCAGGCCGAAGGACTGAAAGAGGGCGGCGCTGACGTGCTCTGGGTCGAGACGATCAGCGCGCCCGAGGAATACAAGGCCGCAGGCGAAGCGGCGGAGCGGGCGGGCATGCCCTGGTGCGGGACGATGAGCTTTGACACGGCGGGTCGCACGATGATGGGCCTGACCAGTCAGGCGCTGGCGGAGCTGGTTGAGAAACTCGGCCACAAGCCGCTGGCCTTCGGCGCCAATTGCGGCGTGGGCGCTTCGGACCTCTTGCGCACGGTGCTGGGCTTCGCCGCGCAGGGCACCGAGCGGCCCGTGGTCGCGAAAGGAAATGCCGGCATCCCGAAGTACGTCGACGGCCACATCCACTATGACGGCACGCCGGAGCTGATGGCGGATTACGCCGTCCTCGCCCGCGCCGCCGGAGCGACGATCATCGGCGGTTGCTGCGGCACGACTCCCGAACACCTACGGCTGATGCGCGAGGCGTTAGAGACGCGCGAGCCAGGCCCGCGGCCCAGCCTTGATCAGATCACCGACGCGCTCGGCGGCTTCTCATCGGCCGCCGACGGCACCGAAGGCGACGCGCCCGTCCGCGAAGGCCGCGGCCGCAGGCGCCGCCGGGGCTGATCATCCGGCAAGAAGAGACCGCGCCGCAGACTTCGCCTCGTCTGTCACGGTATCGCCCGAGAGCATTCTCGCGATCTCGTCCACTCGCGCTGCTGCTGGCAGCTCGGCCACCGAAGACAAGGTCGCGCCCGCCTCGACCCGCTTTTCAACCCGCATGTGATGATCGGCCCTCGCCGCCACCTGCGGCGAGTGCGTCACGACAATGACCTGCGCCCCATCGGCCAAATCCGACAGCCGACGCCCAACCGCGTCGGCCGTCGCGCCGCCGACGCCCCGGTCGATCTCGTCAAAGATCAGCGTCAGCCCCTCCTGCCCTGCGGTCAGGCAGACTTTCAATGCCAGCAAGAACCGGCTGAGTTCCCCGCCCGAGGCAATCTTGTTCAAGGGACCGGCGGGTGCGCCGGGATTCGTCGCCACCGTGAAGGAGACCGCGTCGCGGCCCTCCGGCCCGGCCTCGGTCTCGTCAATCTCTGTCGAGAAAACGGCTCGCTCCATCTTCAACGGCGCCAGCTCACCGGCGACCGCCACATCCAGCGCCTCCGCGGCTTCGGCGCGCGCGGCGCCAAGGGCGTCCGCCGCCGCCTCGTACTGATCCTCGGCCTCCATGACAGCCGCTTCTGAACCGGCAAGATCGTCCACGCCCGCGTCCAGCGCCTCCAGCCGGTCGCGGAGCTGGCTCGCCAAATCCCCAAGATCGTCCGGCCCCACCCCATGCTTGCGCGCGAGCGAGCGGATCGCGAAGAGCCGCTCCTCGACCTGCTCCAGCTCGCCCGGATCGACATCCAGAGCTTCGAGCGTTCGCGCCACCCCGTCTTCGGCTTCGCCCAGTTCGGACATGGCGCGGGTGAGCGCCGCCATCGGTTCGTCCAAACGCCAATCGGCCTTTTCCGCCGCGCCCTCAAGCCAGCGCTCGGCGTCTCGCAGCATACCTTCCGCGCCGCTTTCGCCAAGCGCCGCATGCGCCCGCGCCACATCCTCGCGAATACGCTCCGCCGCCTGCATCAGCCGCCGCCGCGCGTCGAGCGCCCCATCCTCACCCGGTTCGGGGTCGAGCGCGTCCAGCTCCGAGACGGCATGCCGTAAAAAATCTTCGTCCGATTTTAGCGCCGCGATCCGCTCTTCCGCCTCTCGTAGCGTCGACCGCGCGCCGTTCAGATCGCGCCACGCGGCGCGGCAGCGCGCGACCTGGTCCTGAAGCCCGCCGAAATCGTCCAGCATCCGCCGGTGCCCGCGCGGGTTTAGCAGCCCTTTGTCATCCTGCTGGCCATGCAGTTCCACCAGCCGATCAGACAGCGCCCGCAGAACCTCGCCCGAAACACGGCGGTCGTTGACCCAAGCCGTCTTGCGCCCATCGGCGGCATTCACCCGCCGCAGGATCAGCGCCTCGTCATGGGGAATTCCGACCTCCTCCAACACCTCAAGCGCCGGATGCCCCGGCGCGAGTTCGAAGGTGGCCACCACCTCTCCCTGCGCGGCGCCCTTGCGCACAAGTTCAGCACGCCCGCGCCAGCCCAACACGAACCCCAAGGCATCCAGAAGGATCGATTTTCCGGCGCCGGTCTCGCCGGTCAGCACGTTCAGACCAGGGGTCAGCGACAGCTCCAACCGGTCGATGATCAGCATGTCCCGGATGTCGAGACTTTTCAGCATGAGGGTCGTTCTTCTACAGCCACTCGCCGCGGATGACCTGGCGATATATCGCGCGAAGCCAGCCGGTGCTGCGCGGTTCAGGCGCGAGACCGCGTCCGTTCAACAGCTCGAAGCTGTCCTGGTACCATTCCGTCGATTGGAAGTTCGCGCCAAGGATTGCGCCGGCCGTCTGCGCCTCATCGGTCATTCCAAGCGACAGATAACTCTCGATAAGCCGATGCAGCGCCTCCGGCGTCTGGGTCGTCGTCTGAAAATCCTCGACCACGACGCGGAACCGGTTGATCGCCGCCAAGAAGTGCCCGCGCTTCAGGTAATAACGCCCGATCTCCATCTCCTTCTGCGCCAGATGATCGAACGCCAGATCGAACTTGAGGATCGAAGACCGCGCGTACTCGCTGTCAGGATAGGTCTCGATTACCTCCCTGAGGGCCTGCAACGCCTGGAAAGTCAGCCCCTGATCGCGCCCGACATCGTCGATCTGATCGTAATAGCTAAGCGCGAGCAGATACTGCGCGTAGGGCGCGTCCTCATCCGCTGGGAACGTGATCAGGAAGCGTTGCGAAGCGCCGCGCGACGCCTCGTAGTCCCGATCGAGGTGATATGAGAATGCCTGCATGATGAGCGCGCGTCTCGACCATTCAGAATAAGGATAGAGCCGCTCGACCTCGCCAAAAAGGCGGGCCGCCTCCTCGGGATCTCCCGTTTCAAGCTCGAACTCGGCGCGGTTGTACAGCTCCTCGGCCGAGTAGCTTTCCAACGGGCGCTCTTGAGGACCTCCGCCGCCGATACTGCAGGCTGAAAGAAAAAGAGCGCACGTCAGCAAAACCGCCGCGCTCAAACCACTCTTTGCCCCCAATGCCTTCATTGCCTGGCGTCCAGATCTCCAGTCACCCGGGGTTCGTAGCACAGAAAAATCCGGGGCAAAACGGTTGAAAACGGATGGCTTACGTCGCTCAGGCGGCCACGGCAGGGCGATCAGCCCGCGACAGACCGGCACCGGGCAGAAGGGCGACTTGCTCCGGCGTGCATTCAACCACGCGATACGCTTCAGGGTCTGCGAAGAGCGCCCGCAGCAGCATGTTCGTCAAAGCGTGACCGGCGCGGCACCCCGTGTAGCGCCCGAGGATCGGCGCCCCGGCAAGGGCGAGATCGCCCAGCGCGTCCAGCATCTTGTGGCGCACCGGCTCGTCCGTGTGGCGCAGGCCGCCCGGAGTGACCACCGCGTCGCCATCCACGACGACGGCCGAGGTTAGCGAGCCGCCAGCGATCAGGCCTTGCGCCCGCATCGCATCAATGTCTGCCTTCCGGCAGAAGGTCCGGCTGTCGCAAAGCTCGTGAACGAATGTCCCGTTCGCCATGCTGAGGGTCTTGTCTTGCTGTCCGATCGCAGCGTCCGAAAAGTCGATGTGGAAGTCGATCATCAATCCGGCCGCCGGGCGCAACGTCGCCTCGGCATCGCCCTTGAGCACTGTGACCGGCTTCAAAACCTCGATTGCGCGGACCGGCGCGTCCATGACCGTCAGGCCACGGCCAAGAATGGCCGAGACGAATTCAGCCGACGAGCCGTCCAAAAGCGGAACCTCAGGGCCGTCGATTTCAATCAGCGCGTTATGCACGCCGCAGCCCGCGAGCGCCGCCATCAGGTGCTCGACCGTGGAGACCGTCACGCCGTCCTCATTCGCGAGACGGGTGCAAAGTTGCGCGTCTGAAACCGCGTCCCAATGAGCGGGGATCATCGCGTCCCGACCGGCGACATCCGTTCGCTGAAACCAAATCCCGTACTCGGCGGACGCCGGATGTATGGTCATGCGAACGGGGCGTCCGGTATGAAGCCCGGTGCCCGCAAAGCTGACCGACGATCTTATTGTAGTTTGCACGGTGTGTTCCAGTGTGACGCCGGACCCTGCCTCTTGTTCCGACGCGGTCTAGCTAGGCGGGGCGCCTTCGGGTCACAACACAATCATTGCAACAGATTGAAACATGCCCGTTACATTTCGGCAGTTTGCCGCCGAATCGCCAAGCAGATCTCCATAAGATACTGAAATAAAAAGAAAACGGCTGAGTTACCCCAGCCGTTATCCACAGGATTTGTGACGTCGCGTCAGTTCGCCTGACGCCGCAGGAAGGCAGGAATCTCGATCCGCTCCTGCTCGGGGGACGGCTCCTCCAGAGGCGCCGCGCGGCTTACCGGAGGTTGATTGCGGGGCTGTTGGGGCCGGCTTTCGGTCCCCGGCACCACGCCCGACATACGGTTGATCAACGTATTGATGCCGAACCTCGGCTTTTCCTCCTCCGGAGCGGCCGGCGCGGGCTGCGGCCGAGCGACATTGGCCTCGCCGGGTACCCGGCCCGCCATCGAACCCGGTGCGCGGCCTGTCACACGCTCAAGCCGCGCGATGGCCTCGGGTGTTGGCGTGCCCGGCGCGGGGCGCGACGTGGTCGATCGGACGAAGGTCGGTACGGTCTCCTCAACCGGAGCGGCCTCAGGCTGATACGCCGGGGGCGGCAGGCCGTCATCCGTCTGCGGCTGAGCGGCGGTCTCGATCCCCTCGAACAGGCTTGGCTCTTCAATGACCCGCGCTGCAGGCTGTGGCGCGGCTTCAGCCGCCGCGGGCGCGACCGTCGCGGCAGCGGCCGCCGGAGCCTGAGCTGCAACTTCGGGCTGGACTGGCTGCGGCGCCTCCACATGCGGCTGCGGAGCGAGCGGTTCGGCCAGCGTCCTGCGCTGTACCGGCGTCTCTAGCGAAGACGCCTCGGCATCGATCCCTGTCGCGACCACGCTCACGCGCATGGTGCCGTCCATCGACGTGTCGAGGGTCGAACCGACGATGATGTTCGCGTCAGCGTCCACCTCCTCACGGATGCGGTTCGCGGCCTCGTCCAATTCGAACAGCGTCAGATCATGCGCGCCGGTGATGTTGATCAGAACGCCTTTCGCGCCCTTAAGGCTAATCTCGTCCAGAAGCGGGTTGGCAATCGCCTTCTCGGCGGCCTGCACCGCTCGGTCCTCGCCATCGGCCTCGCCCGTGCCCATCATCGCCTTGCCCATCTCGTCCATCACCGCGCGAACGTCGGCGAAGTCGAGGTTGATGAGGCCCGGACGCACCATCAGGTCGGTCACGCCCTTAACGCCCTGGTGCAGCACGTCATCCGCCATCGAGAAGGCTTCAGTAAAGGTCGTCTTTTCGTTGGCGATCCGGAACAGGTTCTGGTTCGGAATGATGATCAGAGTGTCGACCATCTTTTGCAGGGCCTCAACGCCCTCTTCCGCCTGCCGCATGCGCTTGGCACCTTCGAACTGGAAGGGCTTGGTCACAACGCCAACGGTCAGAACGCCCAGCTCTCGCGCGGCCTGCGCGATGATCGGCGCGCCGCCGGTGCCCGTGCCGCCGCCCATGCCCGCGGTGATGAAGCACATGTGCGCGCCGGCGAGCTGATCGACGATCTCCTCGATCGTCTCCTCAGCGGCGGCGGCGCCAACCGAGGGCCGCGCGCCCGCGCCCAGACCTTCCGTCACCCGGACGCCCATCTGGATTTTGGTTGAGGCGACCGACTGAGCCAATGCCTGCGCGTCAGTGTTCGCGACGACGAATTCGACCCCGTCGAGCGCTTTCTCGATCATGTTGTTTACAGCATTGCCGCCGGCGCCGCCGACACCGAAAACGGTGATCCGAGGTTTCAGGTCCTGGGAATTCGGCATGGTCAAATTCAATGTCATTACTCTGTCCGCCTGTTGTTATCGCTCCCCCGGGCCGGGGCGTTCTTCTACGGCCCTTCAGGCCGACTGCTGGATGGTCGCGACATTACAGAACCGCGACGCTCTGGTCACCCCGATTCGGGGCGCAAACCGCAAAATATGGCAGATTTTTGTCATGACCACGCAGCATATCGCGGTTCAAACAAGATACTGTGTCGGCACAAGAAGATAGCCCAAGAAGCTCACGCAAAACCTCGGACAATACGCCTTCCGGCGCGCGATTCGCGGTTTATCCGCGTGATGTCTGGGGCCTGCCCGGCCTGCTTCACGGTCCTTGCCGAACCTTGTGGATAAGTTAACAGATTCGGTCTTCAGCGTCGCCCTGAATCTCCGCTCCCAGCGTGGCTCCGCTCACCAATTGTCCTTGAACCATTTCACTGCGCGGCGGAACGACCTCGTCGCCGCGTGATCCGCCGGAATCTCGAAGTCCCACCACTCGTCTTGCGGATGCGCCGCGAAGAGGCAGAGCCCCACTGCGCCCGCGAAGGCCGACCCCGTCACCGCCTGCGGCAGGCCCTGCACCCGGAGCGGTCGGCCGATCCGGACCCCCTGCCCGAGGATCTTGGGCGCCAGCCCGTCGAGACCCGGTATCTGGCTCGCTCCGCCGGTCAGCACGATCTGCTGGCTGGGTAGATACTCGAACCCGGCGCCGTCCAGCCTCTCCCGCACCTCTTCCAGAATCTCCTCGACGCGCGGCCGCATGATCCCAATCAGCTCAGCGCGGCTGACGCTCCGCCTGTCATGCTCCCAATCGCCGGTCTCGCCGCCGATCTCGATCATCTCCCGGTCGTCCATGCCCGTCGCCACGACACCCCCGTGGAAGGTCTTGATCCGCTCGGCCACGGCCATGGAAATTTGCAGGCCCTTTGAGATGTCCTGCGTGACGTGCTCGCCCCCCAGCCGGACAGCATCGCTAAATATCATGTGCTTTTTCATGAAGATCGAGATGCCGGTGGTTCCGCCACCCATATCGATGCAGGCGGCCCCCAGCTCCTGCTCGTCCTCGACAAGCGCTGAGACGCCGGAGACATAGGCCGAAGACGCCAGCCCCGCGAGCTCCAGGTCGCACCGTTTCAGGCAATAAATCAGGTTCTCCAGGACCGCGCTGTCAACTGTGAGCATGTGCAAGTCGCAGGCCAGCCGCTGCCCGATCTGATCACGCGGGTCGATCAGCCCCGAGCGATGGTCCAGCGCGAAATTTACCGGCTGGGCGTGCAGGATCTCCCGCCCCGATCCGATGTCGGGAATGTCACACGAGGCCAGTGCACGCGCCACGTCAGTCTCGCCGACCACCTCGCCCTCGACGAGCGCGATCCCGGCCAGCCCGTAGGAGCGCGGCTGTCCGCCCGAAAGACAAGCGATCACGTGGTCCACGCGGACATTCGCCATCTTCTGCGCCGCCTGCACTGCCGTCCGAATGGCGCGCTCGGTCTCCTGAATAGCGCAGCTCTCGCCCAACTCCACACCGCGCGACCGCGTCGTCGCCGCCCCGATGACCCGAAACTGGCTTTGCCCCGCCATAGAGCCGATCCCGTCTCCTTCGGGCGCCATCGCCTCGCCGTCGAAGCGCAGGATCAGACAGGCGATCTTCGACGTGCCGACATCCAGGATCGCGATAACGCCTCGCTGCATGGCGGCGCGCCGCATGGCGCGCATCGCCCTTTGGGCCTCGTAGAGATCGGTCATTAACGGCTGTCTCCCGTGTCAAATGTCAGGCTTGCGCCGAAACGCGCGTCCAGCGCGCCCTGTGTCAGACGGAGAACCGGGCGCCTCGGATTGCGGAAATCCACCACCGCGATGTCCCGCGCCAAGAGGTCCTGCGCGTGGTTCAGCGCCATCACCCGCTCCATCGCGGTCAGGGCGTCGGCTTCCGGCAGCATCACGATCTGATCGCGATCCAGGACCAGATCCCAACGCCGGTCGCCAACCCGGCGCAATCCGCGCAGGCGGTCGGCCACCGGCTCGGCCGCGTCGATGATATCCAAGGCCTCGATGATATGATCCCCCGCGCCCGCGCCGACAAGGAGCGGCAAGTCGGGTCGCTCCTTTCGCGTCGCCAGCGCCGCCACGCGATGCCCCTCCCCGTCGAGGAGGCTCAGGCCATCCGTCTCGCGCCACACCACGACCGGCACGCGCTCCACAACCTCGACCCCCAGAACGCCACCGCTCCGGATCTGGACCGCCGCGCTCGCGACCGCGTCGATCTCTTCGACCGCCTCGCGCAACACGTCGAGATCGAGGTCGAAGGACGACACCGGGAAGTCCACCGGCAGGATCGCGCGGATCTCAGCCTCGATCGCGGGCGAGGCCTGATCGACCACCATCATTCGCACCATAAACTCGGGCCGGGTCTCAATCTGGCGGCGCAACTCGGCCAGCCGCTCCGCCGCGCCGTCCCGCCGCTCCTTGTCCGAGGCCCAGATCGCCACGCCCGCCACGACCAGAAGCGCCGGCAGGCCATAGCGCAAGAACCCGCGAAACCCAGGCGTCAGCATCAGCCGGTTGAGGCGATAAGCCATACGGGAGGGCGCCGGGTCTCTCATCGGTCGCATGAGGCGTCCCTCACAATCCAGTCGCAGAGCTCAGGAAACGACATCCCCACATACGCCGCCTGTTCCGGAACGAGCGATGTAGGGGTCATGCCCGGCTGCGTGTTTGTCTCGAGGGCGAACAAACCATCGACTCCACGCCGGTCGTCCCAACGCAGATCCGTCCGCGACACGCCCCGGCAGCCCAAAACCCGATGCGCCGCCAGTGAATGCGCGAGGCAGGCGTCGGCCACGTCGTTGGGAATGTCAGCGGGCAGCTCATGCCGCGAGCCGCCAGGCGCGTATTTCGCATGATAATCGTACCAGCCATCGGTGAGAATCTCGGTCACGCAAAGCGCCCTATCCTCCATCACCGTGACGGTCAGCTCGCGCCCCGGAACGTATTCTTCGACCATCAGATGCGCGGGCATGTCCTCGGCCAGCGCCGGCGGCCCATTCGCGGCCTCGTGCACGATATAGATGCCGACCGAGGAACCCTCATTGTTCGGTTTCACCACGTATGGCGGCGCCATGACATGCCGCGCCGAGATCTCGTCCTTGCCGCGAATGACGCTCTCAACCACGGGCACGCCGACCGAGCGGTAGGCCGTTTTGGTCCGCTCTTTGTCCATGGCGAGCGCCGAGGCGAGCACGCCGGAATGGGTGTAGGGAATGCGAAGCCACTCAAGGATGCCCTGCACGCAGCCATCTTCGCCCCAGCGGCCATGGAGCGCATTGAACGCGACATCAGGCGCAAGCTCGGTCAGCCGCGCGGCCACATCCGGGCCCGCGTCCAACTCCACGACCTCATAGTCTTTCTCCCGCAAAGCCGCCGCGCATTCGCGGCCCGACGAAAGCGATACCTCGCGCTCCGCCGATGGACCGCCCATCAGAACCACGACTTTGGGGGTTGCCCTGCTCGACATACCCGCCGCTTACCTTTTCCGGGGACCCGCCCCCGGTTCTATGCCTCTGCCTCCGGGGTCGGTTCGCCGACCCTCATGATTTCCCATTCTAATCTGATTCCCGAGTGTTCGAACACCCTTTCCCGAACCTCCTCGCCGAGGCCTTCCAGGTCCGCGGCCGTCGCGCCTCCAACATTCTCGAGAAAGTTCGAATGCATCTCAGACATACGGGCGCCGCCCCGCCGCGCTCCGCGCATGCCCGCATCGTCAATGACCTTCCAGGCCTTCAGATCGTGCGTGTCATCCGCCCGACCTGTCGACGAGAAACCGGCGGGGTTCCGAAACGTCGAACCGGCCGTCAGCGCTTTTGTCGGCTGTGTCTCGTCGCGCTTGGCCAGCTGCGCCGCCATCCGCGCCTTCAGCTCCACGTGGTCTCCCGCCGGCGCCTCGAAGGTTGCCGAGACGATCACCGCGCCCTCAGGAAGCGCGCTCTGCCTGTACTGAAACGCAAGGTCTTCCGGCCCCAAGGTCACCAACGCCCCGTCCCGCAACACGACCTCCGCCGAAACAAACCGGTCCGCGGTATAGGTCCCGTAGCACCCGGCGTTCATCCGGACCGCGCCGCCGATCGCGCCCGGGATCGTCCTGAGAAACGTCAGGTCCAGCCCCGCCTCCGCCGCCGCCTCAGCCACCTTGGCGTCCAGCGCCGCCGCACCGGCCGTCACCCGGTTTCCTTCGATAACAATCGCCGAGAAACCGCGCCCCAACCGGATCACCACCGCCCGCATTCCGCCGTCCCGCACGATCAGGTTCGATCCGACGCCCATGGGGAAAACCGGCACGTCCGGCGGGAGAGCGGCAAGAAACTGCCGAAGGTCGCTGACATCCGCTGGCAGAAACAGCCAATCCGCCGCGCCGCCGACCCTGAGCCAGGTCAGGCCCGAGAGGTCGTAACCCGCCGTCAGCCGACCCCGCACCGCGATCTCCGCAATTCCACTCATCGCAACGGGGCTAGCATCCCTCTGACCGTGAGACCAGCCGCCATTCCTCTTGGCCGAAATGCTCTGGTGTCTGGCGCGGAGCCCCTACCCTTCAGCCGCCCGGAAAACCACGCGCCGCATCCAGCGGAGCAGAAATCGTACCGGCCAGCGCAGGATCGACGCCGCCATCGCCAGCACGATCAGCGCGATCCAAATCCCTTCGGCGGCATAGACCCAGCCAAGGATCGGCAGTCCGACGGCGATCAGCCCATATGCCGCCGGCCAGTGATGATGCTTCGACGGAAACATGCCAATCACGTTGGCCGAAACGAGCCACAAGAGCGCGAGGACAAGGGGCAGGCTCATTACGAAACCTCCGGACGCGCGCCTGCCGCGCGTTTCATCAGGTATCTGAGCGGATGGCGGAACATCGAGACGAAGGCGAGAAAGCCCGCCGCGAAGATCCACCAGCCGTGGTCATAGGCGATCCAGCCCAAAAGGACCGGCGCGGCCAGCAAAAGCGATAGACCGGGCGCGTATTGCAGCCGCATCGGCAGCAGCGCCACAAGGGTCGAGGCCACGACCCAAAAACACGCGAACAGCAAAGACAGGCTCATGTCACGCCCTCCTTCGACCTGCTCGCATAGAAGCTGAATGCGGCAAGATTTGGGAACAACGCTCAGAAAAGGCTGAGCTGATCGCCCGCCCGCGATGGCGGAGCAAAGAGGTCGGCGCGGAGCGGCGGCAAGTCAACGTCGATCCCCAACCGTTTGACCTGAATGGCAAATCGATGCGAAACCAGATCGGCGAAAGCGCCTTCACCCCGAAGCCTCTTCCCCCATTCGGGATCGTAATCCCGCCCGCCGTGCAGCTCCCTCACCCGGCCCATGATCCGCTCGGCCCGGTCCGGGAAATGCGCCTCAACCCACTCGCGAAACAACTCCGACACTTCCAAGGGAAGCCGCAGCATGATCCAGCTCGCGGCCACCGCGCCCGCCTCCGCCCCAGCCTCCAAAATGGCCTCGAGCTCGTGATCGGTCAGCGCGGGCACGACCGGCGACACCATCAGACGCACGGGGCAACCGGCCTCGGTGAGCTTCCGGATCGTCTTCAGCCTCCGCCTCGGCGATGGCACTCTTGGCTCCATCACCCGCGCCACATTCGGATCGAGTGTGGTCACGCTGATCCCGACCCGCGCCAGCCCCATCCGCCCCATCTCTCCCAGAATGTCGGCATCGCGCTCGATCAGGGTTCCTTTCGTGACCACGCCCACTGGATGACGGTATTCCCGCAATACTTCGAGTATCCGCCGCATGATCTGGTGCTCGCGCTCGATCGGCTGGTAGGGGTCTGTGTTGGTCCCGATCGCGATCACAGCGGGTTTGTAGGATTTCGCCCTGAGCTCCCGCTCCAGCACCCCAGGCGCCTCGGGCCGCGCGATCAGCCGTGTCTCGAAATCCAGCCCGGGCGAGAGCCCGAGATAGGCGTGCGTCGGCCGGGCAAAGCAATAAATGCAGCCGTGCTCGCATCCGCGATACGGATTGATTGACCGGTCGAAAGAGAGATCAGGCGAGGTGTTCCGGGTGATGACCTTGCGGGGCCGCTCAATGCTCACTTCGGTTCGGACTGGCGCCGCTGCCTCCTCGATCTCCCAGCCGTCGTCAAAAGCGTCGCGGTCAAGCCTCTCGTACCGGCCGGGACGGTTCGAGCGCGACGCACGACCGCGGGCGTCGGGGTCTCGGGAATGGAGTGAGCGTGGGGTCATTCACGCAGTTAGAACAAAATAAGAACAAAAGCCAAGGGGTCACTCCGGAAACCGCGCCATTTCCGCAACGATTCCCGACAATTCCACGTGATCTGGTCGGCATTGACCTGAACCCTGTCGCAATCCGAACAGTGTTTCGCGGCATTGTCCCCCAGTAACCGAACAGACAACACACGCCGCGCGCGCGATCAGGATGACCGAGATGAGCGAAGAAGAAGACGACATCGTCCTTGCCGAACTCGACGACGAGGAGCTCGTCCTGCAGATGCACGACGACCTCTACGACGGTCTCAAGGAAGAAATCGAGGAAGGCGTCAACATCCTTCTCGGGCGCGGGTGGGAGCCCTACCGCGTCCTGACCGAGGCGCTCGTCGGCGGCATGACCATCGTCGGCAACGACTTCCGCGACGGCATTCTCTTCGTGCCCGAAGTGCTCCTCGCCGCAAACGCGATGAAGGCCGGAATGGCGATCCTGAAACCGCTTCTGGCCGAAACCGGTGCGCCGCGCGTTGGCAAGATGGTGATCGGCACGGTCAAAGGCGACATCCACGACATTGGCAAAAACCTTGTCTCAATGATGATGGAAGGCGCCGGGTTCGAGGTCGTGGACCTCGGCATCAACAACGCGGTCGAGGCCTATATGGAGGCGCTCACCAACGAAGAGCCTGACATCCTCGGGATGTCCGCCCTTCTGACCACGACGATGCCTTACATGAAGGTCGTCATCGACACGATGGTCGCTGAAGGCGTGCGCGACGATTACATCGTGCTCGTCGGCGGCGCGCCGCTGAACGAGGAGTTCGGCAAGGCCATTGGGGCCGACGCCTATTGCCGGGACGCCGCGGTGGCAGTGGAGACCGCCAAGGAGTTCGTCGCGCGGAAGCACAACCAGCTCGCGGCAGGCTAGCTCGCGCGGAGGCGGTCGTCAGGCGTCTTCTGGAACCGGGATCGTCATCCCGAGGCTCGCGGCGAACTGAACAAGCGCCGGAATATCAGGCGGTCCGTCCGGAGGCGGCGCGACCTGGGTTCCGTCCGGCACTGGCATGCCTATCCCCGTGAAGAACTTGTCATGCATCACGCCCGGCGCGTTGATGATCAGCATCCGCGCCGGTTTGTCGCCCACGACTGTAAAGGCGTGCAGCGCGCCGTCGGGCACGATTGCCGATTGCCCCGCGAGAAGCGTTTGGACCTTTCCGTTGATCATGAACTCCGCCGCGCCCTCCAGCATGAAAAACGTCTCCATCTCCCCGGCGTGATGGTTCGGCGGCGCGCCCGTGCCCGGCGGCGAGATGATCTCGACAAAGCAATACTTGCCCTCCGTCTCCTCGGGAAAGCAGTGGAACTTCGCGATCTGTCCCAGAAGCGCGTAGGTGCGCGGTCGATCAGCCGTCATGAATCCCTCCTTGCCAATCCGGTGAGTCGCGGCATAATGAAACACAAGTCTCATAATGAGACAAGAGTCTCATAAAGGAAATGATGCCCAAGGACGACCCCTCCCCCCGTTGGCGCCAGAAGCAGCGCACCCGCGAGGCGCTACTCGACGGCGCCCGCGCCCTTCTGGCCGAGGGCCGGCCGGTGACGGTCGCGGGGGCGGCAGAGGCAGCCGGAATCTCCAAGGCCACCGCCTACCGCTACTTCGGCGACGCGCATGTCCTTGGCGCGAGCGCCGGGCTTCCCTTCGGCACGCCGTCCTATGCGGAGATCGTCAAAGACGCCGAGACGCCGCGCGAAAAAGTACTCGCCGTAGTCAGTTATCTCGTTGAAATCGCATTAGAAAACGAAGCGCTCTTTCGCAACTACCTCGCCCGTGCGCTCGACGCCTGGGCGAACTCGAACCGAAAGCCCGGGCAAAGGCGCGGCGCGACCCGCGTGGCTCTGATCGAGGCTGCGGTGGACGAGCTTGCCCTCGACGAGAAAGCCGCGAGATTGCTCGAGAACGCGCTCATCGCGATCTGCGTCTACGAAGCGGTCATCGCCATGCGCGACGCCGGCGGCGCGAGCGACAGCGAGATCCGGGAGACGGTGACGGTTCTGGCCGAGGCCTTGCTCGACCGATATTGCTAGCCGGGCGCGTTCGGCCCTTACATGGACAGCGTGATTCGAGACAGGAGCGCGGAGCGGCTCGTGTGATTGCGGACGATCAAACGCTGACCGAGAAGGGCCTCGATGCGGACGGCAAGGGGCGGATTCTCGTCCTCGCCTGCGGCGCGCTGGCCCACGAGATTATCGCGGTGATCAGCGCCAACGCCTTCGGTCATATCGATCTCGAATGTCTGCCCGCCATTCTGCACAACCACCCGGAGCGGATCGTGCCCGCCGTTGAAGCGGCTGTCGCCAAACACTGTCCGAACTACGAAAAAATCTTCCTCGCCTACGCCGATTGCGGCACCGGCGGCCAGCTGCAGGCCGCCGCCGAGCGCCTGGGGCTCGAGATGCTGCCCGGCGCCCATTGCTACGCATTCTTTGAAGGCGTCGACGCCTTTGCCGCCCGCGCCGAGGACGAGATGACCGCTTTCTACCTCACCGACTTCCTGGCCCGGCAGTTCGACGCTTTCGTGTGGAAGCCCCTCGGCCTCGACCGCCACCCGGAGCTGCGCGATATGTACTTCGGTCACTACGAGAAGCTGATCTACCAGGCGCAAACCGACGATCCCGCGCTCACCGCGCTGGCCGAGGGCGCGGCGGGGCGCTTGGGTCTGGCTTTCGAGCGTCGGCCAACCGGTTACGGCGATCTGGGACGGGCGATCGAGGCGCTGGGGCAATCGGACGCCGGCGTTTAACCGATTGTAAACCTTGATGCGCCATTCCTCGGTCCGCTCCTCAGAAGGAAGTTCCGGTGCGGCTCGTTTTGGTAATCTTCGCTTTCGTCCTCGCCGCGCCGTCCGGTTCGGCGTCAACCCTGGTGCTCTTAGCCGACCCGGAGACGCCGCGTTTGACCCTTGCCGACCGCCAACCGACGGCCGTTTTCCCCTCAATATCCGACGCGGGCACAAAAAGCTGGCGACAGGTTCGCACCATCCCGCCCCCGCCGTCGAGCGATACGCAAGCGCTGAAGATATGGCTGGCCCTATGTTTCGGCGTGATCGCCGCCGCGGTGTCTCCCAGCGCGCGCTCCGCTCTCGCGCCAATCCGCCGCCGCTTGACCTTCCAGGCGCGGGGACCTCTAGTCGTCTCGCAATCGTAAGGAGAGTGGGGCGAAATCCAGTGAGAACAGCAGTCCTGGCAATCGCAACCGCAGTGACGGCCTGCGCCGCGCTCGCGCATGAGGGCGTGAAGAACCCGGCTGTCATGGCGCGCATGGACGGCATGAAGGAAATCCAGAAACACCTCACAACACTTGGCAAGATGGCGAAGGGCGAGAGCGTGTTCGACGCCAAGACCGCGCGAGCGTCCTTCGCCGCGACGGCCGGCGAGTCATCTCGCGTAGTTTCGCTCTTCCAGCTGCCGAAAACCGATCCCAAGTCGGAGGCATCGCAGGATATCTGGGAGAATTGGGCTGAATTCAATGCGCTCGCGGGTGATATGGAGCGTGTCGCGACCGACCTCGCCGGTCAGGTCGCCACAATCGAGGACCTGCGCCCTGCGCTCGCGGCTTTGGGCGAGACCTGCAAGGCCTGCCACGCGAAGTATCGCGAAGAGCGATAGACGGCGCTACAGGTTCGGCCGGATCACGATCTTCCCTCGGACCTCGCCCTCTCCAGTGCGGCGCAGCGCCTCCGGCACCTCCGAGAGCGGGAGCACGGCTTCGATCTGCGGCGCGATCCGGCCTTCGACAGCCATGTTCGCCACACGCTCCGTTAACGCCGCGCCGGAAGGCACCAAAAGCATGCCGATCGATCTCTTCCTGAAGAACAGGCCGCCAATGACGAGCGACAGAAGCGTGCCGGTCGAGCCGCCAAGCGCGCGATAGACGCCGCCTTCCGCAAGCGCGCGCGCCACCGCCCGGGGACCGCGCGTAGCGACCATATCCAGAATGCTGTCCCAGGTTTCCCCCGTAGTGGTGAAATCCGTCTGGCGGTAGTCAATGACCGCGTCCGCGCCCAGCCCCCTTAGCCATTCGATCTTCGCAGCATTGTCCACAGCGGTGACATGCGCGCCCGCCGATTTGGCAAGCTGCATGGCCATGGTGCCGGACCCGCCGCCCGCGCCGTTGATCAACAGGCGCATGCCCTCCTTGAGCCCATCCGCGCCCGCAACCGCGATCCCGCCCGCCTGAGGCAAGGCGGCTGCGACCTCGTCGGGCAGCGCGTCGGGCGCGACAATGGCGTCCTTGGCCGGAACGCAGGCGAATTCGGCGAACCCGCAAGGGGCCATTACAAAGTCCCCCATGATCCGCTGCCCCACCCCGAACCCGGTCACCTCGGGGCCGAGCTTGTCGACAATGCCGACGATGTCGGAGCCGAGCACCTGACGGCGGGGCCGAAACGGCCCGACTGTGATCCGGGCGTAGAGCGGCGCCCCGATCAGAAACTCCCAGTCCGAGAGGTTGACGGCGCAGGCGAGCACCCGCACCCGAATCTCGCCCTTTCGGGGCTCCGGGACGGCGATGTCCTCAGGAAGAAGCGCCTCCGGCCCACCAAAACGCTCCTGCACCATCGCTTTCATCAAAGCCGTCCCCGACAACGCCGCTAAAGGCCTCTGTAACACCGAAACGCCTCTTCGCATTTTGATTCACGGCAAACGCGTTTCCGAAGCCCCCGCCCTGTTGATCCGCGTCATGGAACGCTTCCATTGCAACCGCCACCTTCGGGGCAGCGAATCTAGAGGAGCGGATCATGGCAGCGGACAGAAAGGCCAGCCGCCTGGGCGTCTTCAGCGCGTTTTCTGTGGTCGCTCTGGAAGCGCTCTACCTGGCCGCGCTCGTCTCCGGTCTCGCAGCGCTGGAGTCGCCCGAAGACCCGATTGCCAACCCCTACTTCACGATCATGGAGTTCTTGATCCTTGCGATGATGGTCCCGATCGTGCTTCTCGCCATCGCCATCCACGCGACCTGTCCAAACGAGCGCAAGCCTTTCGCGCTCGGCGGTGTGGCCTTCGCGGCGCTCCTCGCCTGCGTCACCTCGGTAGTCCACTTTTCAGTTCTGACGCTTAGCCGGCTTCCGGAATTCGAGGGCTGGAGCCTCGTCTTCGCCTTCACATGGCCGTCGGCGGTCTATTCGCTCGATATCCTCGCCTGGGACATCTTCTTCCCGATCTCGGTCGTCCTCTCCGCATTCGCCTTCGAGAAGGGCGGGTTGCAATCGGCCATCCGAGGGACGCTTTTTCTGAGCGGCGCTCTCGCGTTGGCAGGACTGGCCGGCGTTCCGCTCGCCGACATGCAGGTGCGCAATATCGGCATCATTGGCTATGTCGGCGTGTATTCTGTAGCCGCGTTCCTGATCGCGATACACTTCCGAAGACGTTTGCGATCCGGCGGGTAACCAGCCTCAGGCCGCCTCCGCAGCCTCCGCCAGGTCCCGGACCCGCCGCACCATTGCGCGGAGCCCGTTCGACCGCTGCGACGACAGGTGATCGTGCAAGCCAAGCCGCTCCAGCTCTCCCGAGGCGTCGACCTCAAGTACCTGGCGGACGGTCAAACCCGAATAGAGCGCGATCAGGATGGCGATCAGCCCGCGCACAATCATCGCGTCGCTGTCGCCGCGAAAGCGCAGGACGGCGTCCCGGCCTGTGCCGTCGATCTCCGGGACGAGCCAGACCTGGCTGGCGCAGCCCTCAACCTTGGTGGCGGGCGCCCGGAGCGACTCCTCCAGCGGGGCCATGGCCTTGCCCATGTCAATCACGTGCCGGTACCGGTCTTCCCAATCGTCGAGGAACTCGAAAGTGTCGGCGATCTCTTCGAACGTCTGCTGGGCCATGCGCTCCCTCATGCTCGCGCCCTTGACCTAATGCCGCCCCGCGCCAAGGTCCAGCGCGGGCTGGCTTTTCTTGGGCGGCGCGATGGGCTAGCAAAGCGGAGCAAGCGCGCAGGGGGGACTCCCATGACATACCGCCAGACAGGCTTGATTCTCGTCCTGGCCTTCTCGCTCTCGGCATGCGGATTCGGGCAGAGCCGCCTCAACCCGTTCAACTGGTTTCGGTCAGGGCCCGAAGTCGAAACGCTTCAGACGGTCGAGATTCTGAACCAGACCGACGCCCGCCCGCTTGTCGAACAGGTCACTTCGCTCGAGGTCGAGCGGACACCGGGCGGAGCAATCATTCGCGCCAGCGGGCTTCCGCCGTCCCAAGGCTGGTATGACGCCGAGCTTGTTCCCGAGAACCGCGACGCCGAACCCGTCGGCGGCATACTGTCCTTCACGCTCCGCGCGGTGCCGCCCGCCGATCCGCGGCGCGTCTCGACCGTCCAGTCGCGCGAACTGGTCGTCGGTCGGTTCGTATCTGAAATCACGCTGGCGTCGACACGCGAAATTCGCGTAATCGCCTCGCGGAACATCAGGACGTCCCGGCGCTGATCGCGCGAACCGGTTTCCAGGGCCTCGGACGGCAAGGCGTAAGCCTTTTGATCGGCGGTGCCGGCGCGATCATCGCGGCCAGGATCGGCATGCCGCTGCCATGGATGCTGGGCTCCATGGCGCTCGTCACTCTGGCCGCGCTTCTCAAGGCACCGGTTCGGGCTTCTATCGAGCTTCGCAATATCATGGTGCCGATCCTTGGCGTGATGTTGGGCTCCGGCTTCCATCCCTCAATCTTCGAACGCATCGCCGACTGGGGCGTCACGCTCGCCGCTCTCCCCGTCTTCATCCTCCTCGCCTTCGGCGGTTCGTTCCTGTTCTACTGGAGGATCGGCCGATACGATCCTGTCACGGCGTACTTTTCGGCCGCGCCGGGCGGTTTGAACGACATGCTGATCATCGGGTCGGAGGCCGGCGGAAGCGAGCGGCATATCGCGCTCGCCCATGCCGCGCGGGTCTTTCTGGTGGTGACCTTCGTGGCGCTCTTCTACAGCTTCGCGCTCGACGTCCAGGCCACCGGCGACGCCCGGCCTTACGTTAGTATCGCCGATGTCCCGGTGCCCGACCTCGCCATCCTGGCGGGTTGCGCGGTCATCGGAACGCTGGCCGGCCCCTATCTGCGCCTCCCCGCGCCGCAGATCCTCGGGCCGATGATCCTTTCCGCCATCGTCCACCTTACGGGCTGGACCGATGCGCCGCCTCCCAGCCTCGCGGTCAACGCCGCGCAGCTCGTTATCGGAACGCTGGTCGGATGCCGCTTTGCGGGTGTTACGCCGTCCGAGATCCTGCGGGATCTCTCGCTCGCCGCAGGGTCCTCCACGCTCATGGTCCTTATAGCCCTCGCGACGGCCGTCACAGTCGCTCGGCTCACCGGCCTGGAGCTCAGCCAAACCTTCCTCGCATTCTCGCCTGGAGGCCTGCCCGAGATGAGCCTGCTCGCACTCGCTATGGGCGCCGACATCGCCTTTGTCGCCACGCTGCATATCGCGCGGATCACGCTGGTGATCGCGATCGCGCCGCTCGTCTTCAAACTGCTGAAGCGCTAGACCTCGAAGACCTCAACGCTGGAGCCATTGGCTCTGAGCGCCAGCTTGCCCTCGCAGAGCTTCAGCGCGTCCTCTCCGAACGCCTTGCGCCGCCAGCCTTTGAGCGCCGCCCCCTCGCGCAGTCCCGCCGCGATCTCGTCAAGCTCACTGGATGTCGCGATCAGCTTCTGCGCCACGCCCAGCTTTTCCGACTTGGCCTTCAGAAGAACGCGCAAGAGATCGGCCAGCGCCGGATTCACTTGCAGCTTGTCGCGGCTCCGGTCCGGCTTGGGCTGGTCCTTCGCCGGAGTTTCGACCCCCGTCTTAATCGCCGCAAGAATGCCCTCGGCCACCTCGCCCCGCCGCGCCTCGCGCAATAGGAGCCGGGACCGCGACAGGTCTTTGACCGACGCGGGCTTGGTCGAGGCGAGCTCCAGAAGCGCGTCATCTTTCATCACCCGGCTTCGGGGCACGTTCTTGGACTGCGCGTAGCCCTCGCGGAACCGAGCCAGCTCCTTCACGATGGAGAGGAACTTGCCGGAAGACGTCCGGGTCTTCACGCGTTTCCAGGCCTCATGCGGCTCGATCACATATGTCGATGGATCGCTCAGAATACCCAGCTCCTCCTCGACCCAGTCGCGCCGCCCGGACTTGTCCAGCTCTCCGGCCAGATGCTCGTAGATCTGCCGCAGATGAGTCACGTCCGCTTGCGCGTATGTCTTCTGCGCCTCGGTCAGCGGTCGGCGCGACCAGTCGGTGAAGCGCGAGGATTTATCGAGCGAAGACCGCGCGATTTTGCGCACCAGCGTTTCGTACCCGACCTGCTCGCCGAACCCGCACACCATCGCCGCGACCTGCGTGTCGAACAAGGGCGCCGGGATCACGCCGCCTTCGACATAGAAGATCTCCAGATCCTGCCGCGCCGCGTGAAAGACTTTGACGACCTGCTTGTTCTTGAAGAGCCGATAGAGCGGATCGAGCGACAGTCCCTTGGCAAGCGGGTCGACCAGAACTGCGTCCTCCTCCGCCTCCCCCGGTACCGCAAGCTGCACGAGGCAGAGCTTGGCGTAATAGGTCCGCTCGCGCAGGAACTCGGTGTCCACGGTCACGTAGGGCGCCTTCGCCGCGCGTTTGCAGAAGGCGTCCAGCCCGTCAGTCGTGGTGATTGTTATCAAGCTCGGGAACCTCAGTCGGAACGTTCGCCCGTCTTAGGCCTTTCATCGGGTCCGGGCAAGCAAACCGGCGTATTGTCGCCCGCAGCGAATCTGCGGAGGACCTCCGGGTAGAGGCGGTGCTCCATCTCCAAGACACGCGCCGCCAGCGTCTCGGTGCTGTCCCCCGGCAAAACAGCTACTCGCGCCTGTCCGAGGATCGGCCCGTCATCCAGATCTCCCGTTACAACATGCACGGTGCAACCGGCCTCGTGGTCGCCCGCGTCGATGGCCCGCTGATGAGTGTTGAGCCCCCGGTATTTTGGCAGAAGCGAGGGGTGGATATTCAGCATCCGCCCTTGCCAGAGACCGACGAATTCCGGGGTCAGGATACGCATGAAACCTGCGAGGCAAATGATGTCCGGCGTATAGGGCGCGATCGCCTTGGCCAGCGCCGCCTCGAACGCCGGACGATCCCCCTTGAAAGGCCGGTGATCCACAACCTCCGTCGAAATGCCCATCGCCCGCGCTTTGACGAGCCCTCCGGCATCCGGCACGTTCGACAGAACGAGCGCGGGTCGCGCCGGGTGATCGCCGGTCATGCTTCGCGACAGCGTCTCCATATTCGAGCCGCCGCCGGAGATCAAAATGGCGACCCGTTTCACGAAAGCCGGCCGGAATACGTGACGCCCGATCCCTCAACCACGCGGCCAATCTCGAACACCGCGTCGCCGCCGCCCGCAAGCGCCTCTGCCACGCTCGCCGCGCTCTCCGGCGCCACTGCCGCTACCATGCCGACGCCGCAGTTGAAGGTCTTGAGCATCTCTGCCTCGGCAACACCACCCTGCCCGGCCAGCCAACGAAACACTTGGGGGAACTCCCAAGCGCTCAGGTCAATCTCGGCCCCCAAACCGTCGGGCAGCATTCGCGGCACGTTCTCGGTCAACCCGCCGCCGGTGATATGCGCCAGCCCGCGCACGCCTCCCGTGCCAATAGCGGCCAGCGCGCCCTTCACGTAGACACGCGTCGGCGCGAGCAAAACCGCGCCCAGCGCGCCGCCACCAAATGGCGCCTCCGCCTCCCAGGCCAATCCCGAGACCTCCACGATCCGCCGCACCAGTGAATAGCCGTTCGAATGAACACCCCTGCTCGCGACGCCGAGAAGAACATCGCCCTCGGCCACGTCGCGCGGCAAGAAAGCGCCCCGCTCCATGGCGCCAACTGCGAAACCGGCCAGATCGAAGTCGCCTTCGGCGTACATGCCCGGCATCTCCGCCGTCTCGCCCCCGATCAGCGCCGCGCCGGCCGCGCGGCAACCGGCGGCGATCCCTTCGATCACCTGGGCGGCGTGCTCGACCTCCAGCTTTCCAGTCGCGAAGTAGTCAAGGAAGAACAGAGGCTCCGCGCCCTGGCACACCAAGTCGTTCACGCACATCGCCACCAGATCGATGCCGACGCCGCCGACATGCCCGGTCTCGATCGCGATCTTCAGCTTCGTGCCGACCCCGTCGGTCGCCGCCACCAGAACGGGGTCGGTGAACCCTGCGGCCTTCAGATCAAAGAGCGCGCCGAACCCGCCAAGACCCGCCATCGTTCCGGGCCGGTCCGTCGAGGCGGCGGCTGGCTTGATCCGGTCGACGAGCGCGTTCCCGGCGTCGATGTCCACACCCGCTTCCGCATAGGTCAGCCCGTTCTTGGTCACGCTCGGCCCCTTTCGACTGTCGACCGTGGGCGTAACCCAAGCGCCCCGCCCTGTCCACGGCTTGACCCGGCCCCTCGCGGCCCCTATCCCGAGGCTCAGGTCGGGCCTGTAGCTCAATTGGTTAGAGCAGAGCGCTCATAACGCTTTGGTTGGGGGTTCGAGTCCCTCCGGGCCTACCAAACGCTTCAACGCCCCGAATTGCGAAAATGGACCGCGAGCGGATGTGGCGAACGGCTTGAGAGGCCGCTACGCTGTGTCGAGAAACCCACCTGACCTGGTCAAGGCAATGAAGCTCGAATTCCACCACATCAATTACGTTTCCGACGACGTCGACCGAATGCACGATTTCTACACGAATGTGCTCGGCCTCAATGACATTCCGCAGGACGAGTTCCCCCGAACCGAGGCCAAAGGGGATCTCGGCTACAGCGGGAGAATCCGTTTTGCGACCGAAGGCGTTATGCAAATGCACCTGGCCGAGCGTGATTTCCGCGTGGCCTTTCGAAACGGACAAGTCATCAATCCGGTCAGCCGTGGCCACATCGCCTTTCGCACCGACGATCTGGCAGCGTTTCTCAAAATCCTGGACGAGAACGGCATTCCCTATTCCGATTATGGGACCGCCTTCGCCAAGGAATGGCATCAGGTGTTCTTTCAGGACCCCGAGGGCAATATCATCGAAGTGCATCAGCAAGTGGACTGAATTGATGCCGGAAATGGGAGGCCGCTTATGAACCCTGCCGAATGGCTCGCCAGGACCGCGATCCGAACGCCAGACGCGCCCGCACTCATGCGGGGAGAGGAGGTCGTGGCGAGCTACGCCTCATTCGCCCGATGCGCCGCCGCGATCGGCGGAGCGCTGCGAGGCCGGGGAGTCGCAAAAGGCGACCGGGTCGCGATATTTATGTCGAACCGGACGGAATACCTCGAGGCGTTCTACGGCACCTGGTTCGCGGGCGCCGCCGTCGTTCCGATCAACGGCAAGCTCCATGTTAAGGAGGCGGCATGGATTATTCAGAACGCCGGCGCGAAACTGGTCCTCACCTCCGACGACATCGGCGCGGGCCTCGCCGCCACGCTCGGCTCGGGCGCGCCCGAAATCATCTCAACCGACTCTTCAAAGTTTTCCGCGCTCCGCGACGCCGGCCCGCTCCCCGAGCCGTATGAGATGGAACGCGACGACCTCGCCTGGCTCTTCTACACCTCCGGAACGACCGGCAAGCCAAAGGGCGTGATGATGTCGGCGGGGAATCTCGCCGCAATGACGCTCTCTTATTTTGTCGACGCCGACCCGGTCGAGGCCCGGGACGCCATCCTCTATGCCGCGCCCATGTCGCACGGCGCGGGCATCTACAACTTCATGCACGTGATCAAAGGTGCCCGCCATGTCGTTCCTCCTTCCGGCGGCTTCGACCCCGCCGAGATACTGGCCCTCGCGCACAAACTCGAGAACGTCTCCATGTTCGCCGCGCCGACGATGGTTCGCCGGCTGGTCGATACGGCCAAGGAATCCAGCCAGACCGGCAAAGGATTGAAAACAATAATCTATGCGGGCGGGCCGATGTACCTGGCCGACATCATCGAGGCGGTCGAGGTCATGGGCCCCCGCTTTGTCCAGATCTACGGCCAGGGCGAATGCCCGATGGCGATCACCGCGCTCTCCCGTCACGACGTCGCCGACCGCGCCCACCCGCGCTGGCGCGAGCGCCTCGCCTCGGTCGGGATCGCGCAAAGCGTCGTGCAGGTCCGGATTGGGGATGAGAACGGGCAGGAGCTTCCGCGCGGCGATACCGGCGAGATCCTCGTCAAAGGCGCCCCGGTGATGCTGGGCTACTGGGAGAACCCGAAAGCGACGGCCAAGACCATCCGCGACGGATGGCTCTGGACTGGCGACATGGGGCGCATGGACGAGGACGGCTACGTCACACTGCAGGACCGCTCCAAGGACATGATCATCTCGGGAGGCTCCAACATCTATCCGCGCGAGGTCGAGGAGGTGCTGCTGACCCACCCTTCGGTGCGTGAGGTCGCCGTCGTTGGCAAGCCCGACCCGGAATGGGGCGAGGTCGTCGTGGCCTTTATCGCGCCGATCGCGGGCACCGCGCTCGACGCCCCGGCGCTCGACGCCCTTTGCCTCGATCGGATCGCGCGTTTCAAACGACCAAAGGAGTATTTCGAATTGGAAACGCTGCCGAAGAACAATTACGGTAAAGTGCTGAAGACGGACCTTAGGGCACGGTTGCGCAATCCGCAGGACTGATGAGGCCTTCGAACAGGTGCGCGGCTTTTGTTATGCAATTGCAGGCGCCGCGTTAATACAACTCGAAATAGCGCCAAGCGAACCAATTTGAATTCCATGAAACATTGTTCTGGATTCCTTTAACTTTCTTCGTCAGAAGATCTCCTGACACAGAAGGAGATTAACGAAATGGCCAAAGTGAACCTGAGCAAGATGTCATTGGCAGAGTTGAAAAGTCTGCAAAAAGACGTCGCGAAGGCCATTCAGGGATTCGAGAAACGCAAGCGCGACGATGCGATGAAAGCGCTCCAGGCAGTCGCCAAAGAGCATGGAATGACGCTCGATCAGATTGTCAGCGGCGGTGGCGGCAAAAAGAAGCGCGCCGGCGCCCCGGCCAAATACCGCAACCCGGCGAATGCCGGCGAAACATGGTCCGGACGGGGCCGCCAGCCAAAATGGTACAAAGACGCGGTCAAAGGCGGAGCGTCTCCCGACAGCATGCTGATCTGACGGAATTGCGGGCCGATCAGACCGGCAGAATGATTTCGGCGCGCAAGCCGCCTAGGGCGGCGCTGTCGCCGAGCTTCAGCGCGCCGCCGTGCTGGCGCGCGATGTCTGCTGCGATCGCCAGGCCCAGTCCCACACCCGATCCACGATCCTGATTCCTCGCGAAATCCAGCCGCGTGAACGGCTGCAGTGCCGCGTCGCGCTGATCGACGGGAATGCCCGGACCGTCGTCTTCGACAACAAGCCGGACGTCAGCCTCAGACGCCGCCGCCGCAAGCCGCGCGCGGGTGCCGTAACTGACCGCATTGCTCACCAGATTGTCGATCGCGCGGGCCAGCGCCAAAGGCCGCACGCGAATCGTCAGGTCGGTCGCGGGCGGATCGAGATCCAGATGCAGCCCCGCTCGCCGCGCTCGCGCCTCCGCCGCCTCCATGATCTCGGTTAGGCCCACCTGCTCCGCGCCCTCATGACCGTCCGAACGGGCGAAATCGAGGAAACCGTCCAGCATCTTTTCCATCTCGTCGACATCATGGCGCGCGTCGGCTGTGTCCTGATCGTCCGGCATCATGCTCAACGCCAGCTTGATCCGCGTCAGCGGCGTGCGCAGATCGTGGCTGACGCCTGATAGCATCAGCGTGCGCTGCTCCATCTGCCGCTCAATCCGGTCGCGCATCTCGATAAACGCCTGCCCGGCCTCGCGCACCTCTGCAGCGCCGGATGGGCGGTACGGAAGGACGCGCCCTTTCCCGAAAGCGGTTGCCGCCGCGGCCAGCCGCCGGATCGGGCGCACCTGCCCGCGCAGATACAAAAGGGCGATGATGACCATCAGGAAAGCCGTGAACCCGATCAGAACGAGGAACTGATGCGGATTGCGCGCCGAGAAACGGTTCCGCGACACCTCCAGCATTATTGGTCCCTTCTGCGTTCCGAGCGACACGAGTACCGCGCCATCCACCGAGACTAGGTCGACGGCGCGTACGTCCTCCAACTCTTCCCGCAGCGTCAGCGAAACCGTCCGCCCGCTCCAATCGTACCAGCTCCGCCTGTCGGAGATGTCAGGCGCCGGAACCGTCAATCGAATTGAAAGCGCCTCTGCGATGGGAACGACCGCCTCGCCCGCTGGCGCCGCGTCAAACCCCTGGTCGAGCCGGGCGATTATCAACCGAATCTCGTCTGCGACACCCCGGGTCATCTGTGCAGTGACGTCGGAATAGAGCCGCTGAATAATGACAACCGAAACGACGGCTAGGATCGACAGCACCGGCACGAGAAGGATGAGCGTCGCCCGTCCGAAAAGCGAGCGCGGCAAAGAAGCTTTGAGAAGCTGCGCGATCATGGCAAGACCCTAGGGATGCGAGCGCGCGAGAGAAAGTGCCAATGACGCACCCCGAGTACGGGGAGGTGTCGCATATCGGCGACGGGGTCCGCCGCATCGTCGCTCCGAACCCCGGCCCGATGACCCATTGGGGCACGAACACCTGGATCGTAGGCGAGGGCGAGGTCGCGGTCATCGACCCCGGGCCGCCGGACCCCGCGCATTTGGCCGCGCTGCTTGCGGCGATTGAGGGCGAGGAGGTCACCCATATCCTCATCACCCACGCCCACGCGGATCACAGTCCCCTGGCCCGGACGCTGGCGGAGGCGACCGGCGCCGAGGTGCTGGCCTTCGGTCCTCCGGAGTCCGGCCGTAGCGACACGATGATCGAACTCGCCGCCAGCGGGCAGGTCGGCGGCGGCGAGGGCATGGACAGCGCCTTTGCGCCCGACCGAACCCTGTCGGAGGGCGATCGCCTGTCCGGGCTGGGCTGGACGATTGACGTCCTGCACACGCCCGGCCATTTCGCAGGCCACCTCGCGTTCCGTCTCGGCGATACGCTTTTCTCGGGCGATCACGTCATGGATTGGTCTACATCGCTCGTCTCGCCCCCAGACGGCGATCTTGCGGCCTTCATGGAGACTTCGGCCCGTCTTGCCGCGCTAGGCGTCTCCCGATGCCTGACCGGCCACGGCGGCGCGGTCGACGACCCGGCCGACCGGCTCTCCTGGCTGATCGCTCACCGTAAGGCGCGCGAGGCCGCGATCCTGAACGCTCTGGGCCTCCGCGCGGCGGCCATCCCGGACATCACCGCCAAGGTCTACACCGACGCGCCGCCCGAGATGCTCC
The DNA here is from genome assembly GCA_030066855.1 of Paracoccaceae bacterium. GTDB lineage: Bacteria > Pseudomonadota > Alphaproteobacteria > Rhodobacterales > Rhodobacteraceae > Kangsaoukella. The sequence goes on from JASJAU010000003.1 coordinate 39,843, forward strand.
CTGCTGCGGCGCGAAACGTTTTCGCGCATCTCATTGATCTGACGAACAGAAAACTGGTCGTCGCCGAACCGAAATTGTCGGTGGCCGCGCTCTATCGACTCGCGTGATCCGCTACGTCATTTTTCAATCCAACCCACTGGACGCCGCATTCCGGCATTGCTATACGCTCGCCGGTGTTCCGGCGTAGCTCAGCGGTAGAGCAGTTGACTGTTAATCAATTGGTCGTAGGTTCGATCCCTACCGCCGGAGCCAAAACTCTCAAAGACTCAAAATGTTCGGCGGGCGGCATTGAGCGCTTGTGACAGCGCGTCGGGTGAGACAAGGCGGTCGCGCGGCGCTTTGTCTTTGAAGTTGTCCAGATTGTCGAACACCCGATAGCTCGTTGCCAGAGGCGCCTCGCAGGTCGCATCGGGCGAACGTCGGGTTGATCGCCGGCTCGCGCTCGAACGCATGGAGCGCCGCGCCGTGTGTTGAAAAATCGTGTCGGGCTTCATCAGATCGAGCCGGGGGCCGTCAATCATCTTGGCCTGCCGCCAGAACGAAGTGCAGGAGGACAAGTCGCCTGGATCGCAAGTCTTCACGCGCTCACCCTAGCCGTCGACTTCGTCTGCGCCTACCTCCAACTCCAGGCGCAGCTATCGCGGCTCCCCGCCCTTGTCGGATCGGCGGGCGAGCTGGTTTTTCTTTACCGTGTCGGAGCTGCTATCCCTGCGCCACCCGACGGGCGCGGTGGCGACGTTCCTCGCGGGAGAGGCGCTATGGACCCGGGAACGTATTGAAAAGGGGGCGACGCCGGCCCTGTTCTTGCTCGACTTGGGCATTTTGACCCGGCCTTGAAGCAGGTCGCTTGCTCGCCGACGAGCCAAAACGATTGCGCACCTACACCCGCGGAGATCGAGCTGACCGTGATCCTATCCCGCGAGGTCGATAAGAACGAGGCGTCTCGCAGGGCGTGCGACTTGTACTACGCGCCAATAATGGGAAGAGTTCTGGCGTTCGCCCTGTCCGGAAGTGATCCCGTTTTCTTGGCCTTTCCTTATGGAAGAACGATGCTCCCCCCGCTTGACGTGTCGATCACCATGTCTCTGCGGGCGCCATGGACGTGTACGGAACTGCCGTTGGCAGCGCGGGCGTCGATGCGATCGTCGGCGAAGACCGAGGCGTTCGATCCGCTACTGGCGTTGATCTCCACTTCGGCGCACTCGACGCCAGCGAAGTTGAGGCTCGACCCGGTTGAAGCTACCGCTTCAAGCTCGGAACACGTCCTTGCCGTGGCAGCAATTCTGGCTCCACTGGAGGCGCTGGCGGATATCGATGTCGCCGTGAGGCTGACCACCTGAAGCACAGACCCGCTTGAAGCTTCAAGCTCCACGGCGTCGTCGGCCATTTCGTCAATCGTCAGGTTGGAGCCGGAAGACGCGTCCGCATGAACAAGTTTGGGAACGGACACGTAAACCGTCACTTTCCACCCTTCAGGCCCCCCCAAAGCAAACAGCCGATTGTCCATTCGGGCCCGCAGAGTTCCGCGCCGGACATCGAGTTCCAGAAGGTCCAATTGCCTCGCTTCGTCGCTTTCCGCTATTACGGAGAAGTCCTCGCCCAATTCGACCACCATTTGGATGCCGGAGGACGTTGACACTCCGTCAAAGCCCTCGAGTGCGTAGCTGCGCGTTTCTGAAGAGGCCGGGGTCGGCCACACCGAAAGAGCGACGACGAAACAGCCCGCGAAACCAGCTTCGATGCAACCTCGCCGGGCGTGAAAAAGGCCGTGCCAAAAGCGTGATTCCCAGCCGTTCACCATTGCAAAGCCTCCTCATTATCAAGCTGTTCAGAGCGGACGGTTCGCTCGGAAAGCAATCATACAGGCGCAAGGTGGCGGCGCTACGGTATTTCTGATTTCCCTGAAGGCAGGTCAGAACCCGAACGATTGCGGCGTTGAACCTCCGCCGCAGCCAAATACGATCGCCGAGGCTTACCACTATCCCAATTTTTGTTGCGTGAGGCCGATATCCGCTGTCTTCTGGATGCGGGCTGCCGACCCGTACGCCATGCGCGCCAGTCGGGTTGCCGATTTCGCGCCTCCGGGGGGAAGGCATCGCCTAATGAGCAACGACAGCGCGTCCTCGGAACCACAGGCCGAAATCCACGACAACGTCACTCTGGCGGAACCCCATGTGCCGCCCATCGACGAGGTTCTCTTTGCTCTGGAAGCCACGCGCCACGGGCTGTCCAGAGGCGAAGCGGCCGACCGGCTTCAGCGGATCGGACCGAACGCGCTGCCGCAACCGAAGCCACCGAGCGCCTTCCGGGTGTTCCTGCGGCAGTTCTCCAGCCCTCTGATCTATGTTCTGGTCCTGGCGGCGCTGGTCTCCATGCTGATCCGGGAATGGTCGGACGCCGTCCTGATCGCGGCCGTGCTCCTGGTCAATGCGATCATCGGCACCCTGCAGGAATACTCTGCCCAACGTGCGGCCGAGGCGCTCAACCAGCTGGTTAAGACGAAGGCCCGCGTTCTGCGCGACGGCGACGCCTTCCTGATCGATTCCGAGGAGCTGGTGCCGGGGGACGTCGTCCGGCTTGAATCGGGCGACAAGATTCCCGCCGACATGCGCCTTCTGGCGGGACGCGATCTGGAAGTCGACGAATCCCTTCTGACCGGTGAATCCGAGACCGTCATGAAGGATGACGAGGCGGTCATGCGGGCGGACAGCGCGCTTGGGGACCGCGCCAATATGGTCTTTGCGGGGACGATGGTCAGCCGCGGGCGCCAGCACGCGATCGTGGTCAAGACCGCCACGGACACCGAGCTGGGAAAGATCGCAACCGGAGTTCTGACCGAACACCGGGCCAAGGCGCCGCTGATCGTTCGCATGGAGCGATTCACCCAGCGAATTGCGATCGCCGTGGCCGTCGCTTCGCTGACCATGGCCGCGATCGCCCTGACGCAGGGCACAGCGCTGGACGAAGTCTTTCTCCTGGCGGTCGCGCTGGCCGTGTCGGCCATTCCCGAGGGGCTGCCTGTCGCGCTGACCGTAGCGCTCGCCATCGGCATGCAGCGGATGGCCAGGCGGAATGTCATCGTCCGGCGGCTGGTCGCGGTTGAAGCATTGGGGTCCTGCACTTTCATCGCCACCGACAAGACTGGCACGCTCACGGAGAACCAGCTCGCGGTTCGGCGGATCGACTTTCCCGATACCGACCCCTGGGAAGTGACCGGCGAGGCGACAGAACCGTCGGGATCGATCCTGACGGCGGAGGGCAGCCCGTCAGCGGCCAGTCACGCCACGTTGGCGCGCCTCTCGCGAGCAGCCGTTTTGGCAAACGATGGGTTCCTCGGGCGCCGGGACGAGGATTGGATCACCGAAGGGGACGCGGTGGACGTGGCCCTTCTGATCATGGCGCACAAGGCGGGCAGGATACGGGCGGAGACAGTCAACGCCCATCCGGAAGTCGCGGCCATTCCTTTTGAATCCGAGCGTCAGTTCTGCGCCAGCCTCAACACGGTTAACGAGCGCAAGCACGCCTTCGTCAAAGGCGCGTTTGAGCGCGTCCTGACGTTCTGCTCGTCAATGGCGGCGCAAGATCGAGACGCGCCGCTCGACGCCGCCCATATCGAAGCCCAAGCCGAGGCGATGGCGAGCGAGGGCTACAGGGTCATAGCGCTCGCGGGCGGCGAGATCGCGCTCGACGACGACGGGATTTTTACCGAAGAACATCTTTCCGGGCTGACCTTCCTTGGTCTCGTCGGCATCATCGATCCGCTCAGGACCGAGGCCAAGGCGGCTGTCACAGCCTGTCGGGAGGCCGGTATTGAAGTGGCGATGGTGACCGGCGATCACCCCACCACAGCCGCCACCATCGCCCGCGAGCTCGATCTTATCCAGTCATCGGATCAAGTCGTAACCGGCCCGATGCTCAAGACCGCGGAAGACGAGGCGATGGCGGACGCGATCGTCAAGCGAGGCCGGGTGTTCGCGCGGGTCGAGCCGCAGCAGAAACTCGAGATCGTTCAGTCCCTGCAGCGGAACGGGTATTTCGTCGCTGTCAGCGGCGACGGGGCGAACGACGCGCCGGCGCTCCGCGCCGCGCAGGTCGGCGTGGCGATGGGGCAAGGCGGAACCGACGTCGCCCGCGAGACCGCCGACATCATCATCACCGATGACAACTTCGCGTCGATCGTGGCGGGCGTCGAAGAGGGGCGCATCGCATACGCTAACGTCCGCAAGGTGATCTTCCTTCTGATCTCGACAGGCGCGGCAGAGCTGGTGCTGTTCGCTCTGGCGCTTCTCAGCGGCCTGCCCTTGCCTCTGGTCGCGGTCCAGCTCCTGTGGCTGAACCTCGTCACCAATGGCATTCAGGATGTCGCCCTTGCTTTCGAGCCGGGCGAAGGGGATGAGCTCAGCCGGCCGCCGCGATCGCCGCGCGAACCGGTTTTCAACCGCCTCATGATCGAACGGGTCGTGATCTCGGCCCTTGTCATGGGCGCCGTCGCCTTCGCTTGTTTCAAATGGTTGCTGGAGAGCGGCTTCACGGTTGACGAGGCGCGAAACAGCACGCTGTTGCTAATGGTTCTTTTTGAGAACGTGAACGTGTTCAACAGCCGGTCCGAGACCAGATCGGTCTTCCGGCACAACCTGCTCCGCAACAAGCTCCTGCTGGCCGGCACCCTGATCGCGCAGCTCATCCACATCGGCGCCATGTACACGCCGTGGATCAGCGATGTCCTTCACATCCAGCCGGTTTCGCTCGAGCATTGGGCGACGCTTCTGGTCGCAGCGCTGTCCATCCTTGTGGTGATGGAGATCTACAAGGCGGTCCACGCCAGGCTGCGCCGCGACCGGGCGTGGGGGTGAAGCGGATA
>JASJAU010000116.1 GCA_030066855.1 Paracoccaceae bacterium
ATGCCGCGATGATGGCGGTGTCGGTCGTCCGCCCCGCGATCACGATGTCCGCGCCTGTCTCCAGCGCCCGCGTGATCTGCTCAACCCCGGCCAGAGCCACGATATTCGTGCAGCTCTCAAGCGTCGCCTTGTCGATCTCGGGCTCTGGCGTAAGCGGGATCAACCGCCCGGACGCCAGCGCGTCGCTCACCCGAGCAGAAGTCTGATCCGACTTCAACACAGCGATCTTCGCGGTCTCGCCCCGCTCCGCCAAGATCTCCTCGGTAATCTCGACAAGCCAGTCGACAGCGCTCCCCGCGCCGCATGTGCCCGCTGTGCCGATGACCAGCGGGCAGCCCGCGCGCCTGGCGGCGTCAATCAGCCCCGCCCATTCCAGTTTGGTGGACGAGCGCGCGTATTTCGACACGCCGCGCCCCAGATACGACGGCCCGCTGTCTGTCGAGCCGCCGTCAATCGCTATCAGGTCGGGTTGGTTCGCAATCCCGCGCTCAAGCGCCTCGCTGTCGTAACCGAGACCAAGGGCGCCAGAGGGGATCAGAACCCGGACCACGACCTAGTCGATCACACGATCTGGGCGCTTGAGGACCGGGCGCAAGAACATGGGAGCGACAAAACCCGCAATCGCCGCAACCCAAAGGCCGATGGCGATGGGCGACGACCAGAGATAGCTGATATCGCCGTCCGAGAGGATCATCGCACGCCTGAGCGCGTCCTCCATATGCTTGCCCAGCAGGATGCCCAGAATGATTGGCACCGTCGGGACGCCAATCTTTCGAAAGAGATAGCCCATCACGCCGAAGCCCGTCATCAGCAGAAGGTCGAAGTAGCTGCCCGTCAGCGAGAAGATCCCCACGAAGCTGATCATCATCACGCCCGGCAACAGCAGCGAGGGCGGCACCGCCAGGATGTAGACAAAGAGCTTCACCATCGGAACGTTCATGATCAGAAGCACGAAGTTCGCGATCAGTAGCGCGGCAATCAGACCCCAAACGACCTCCGGCCGGTCGGTGAACAGCGTCGGTCCGGGGGTGATGTTGAGCGTCATCAAAAGCGCCAGAAGCACGGCCGTAGTGCCCGACCCCGGCACGCCGAGCGTCAGCATGGGCACCAACGCGCCGCCCGCGGCCGAGTTGTTGCCCGCCTCGGGCGCGGCGATGCCCCGGGGGACGCCGGTGCCGAAGCCGCCCTTCTCACCCGCGATGGATTTCTCCGACATATAGGCCAGGAATGAACCAAGCGACGCACCCGCCCCAGGCAGAACGCCTGCGATAAAGCCAACGACGCTCGATCTGAGCATTGTGAAGAATGAATTCCCGATATCGCGGAACGGGATCGTCACCTTTTCCAGCTTCACACCGAGGGACGAGTCTTTGCCTTGTTTCTCGATGTAGATCAGCACTTCCGACACGGCGAACAGGCCGACCAGCGGAACAAGGAAATCGATGCCGTCCATCAGGTGAAGGTTGCCGCCAGTGAAGCGCGGCATGCCGGTCTGGTTGTCGAGCCCGATGGTTGCAATCGCGAGGCCAAGCGCCGCAGCGAACGCCGCCTTGGCCTGATTCTGAGAGGCCAGACCGCCCAGCGTGCAGAAGGCAAGAAGGTAAAGGGCGAAGTACTCGGCGGGACCAAACTGATAGGCCACGCGGCTCAGCAGCGGCGCCAACAGCATCAAGCCGATGGTCGCCAGGAAAGCGCCTACAAAGGATGCGACACCCGAGATCACCAGCGCGTCGCCGGGCCGCCCGGCCTTCGCCATCGGGTAGCCGTCGAGAGTGGTCATAAGCGCGGGTTCATCGCCTGGGATGTTCAACAGGATCGAGCTGATCCGCCCCCCATACATAGCGCCGTAGTAGACCGACGTGAGCAGAACGAGCGCCGAGGTCGCGTCGAGTCCCAGCGAAAAGGTGAGCGGGATCAGTATGGCCACGCCGTTTGACGGGCCAAGCCCCGGAAGCGCGCCAATGATCGTGCCCAGAAAGCAGCCGATCACGGCCAGCATCAGGGTCCACGGGCTCAGCGCGATCGAGAAACCGAGCGCGAGGTTAGAAGCGATTTCCACGTTTTAGCCCCCCCAGCCTTTGGGAATGGCTTGCAGTGTTTCCAGGCCAAGCGCGTAACGGAAAAGAAGATAGAGCCCGACGGACAGCCCAACGCCCGCCAGAATGTTGAACGTCAGCTTTGGCGTGATGAGATAGCTCAAAACGCCGGCCGCCAACGTCGTCGGGATCAGGAACCCGAAGGGTTTCAGCGAATAGGCATAGGCCACCATGACAGCGACCGAGATGATGATTTTTACGAAGGCGGCCGGTCCCGGCCATTCCGCCTCTTCATCCGGCTTCAGGACCATCACGGCGCCGCAAAGAATTGCCACGATACCCAAGCCGATTGGGAAAGCTTTCGACCCCATCGGGTCCGAGAGAAAGCTGGTCTGAAGCTGGTAGGCGCTCACGATATACGCGAGCGCCGCCAGGATCACGACCAGTCCGAAGACGCGGTCCGATCGTATCATGTGATCTGCGCCTTACTGGATGACGCCGATTTCGCGGGACAACGCCTCGGTGTCGGCGATCACGCCGTCAACCCAGCTCTGGAAATCGCCGCCGACCTTGGTGAATGGCGCAAGACCGTTGGCAGCCATGGCTTCCTTCCACTCATCGGACTCGGCAACGGCGGCCAGCTTGGCACCCCACTCCTCGAACCGCTCGTCCGAGATTCCCTTCGGCACATAGAGCCCGCGCCAGTTCACGGCGACCGTCTCATAGCCCTGTTCGACCGCGGTCGGGATTTCTTCGAAGCCCGGCACACGCTCTTCGGTCAGAACGGCAAGTGCTTTCACCTCGCCCGATTGCAGGAAGCCCACGATCTCCGACATGTCGCCGGTCATACCCGTGGTGAAGCCGCCGATGGTTTGGGTGATCGCATCCGCGCCGCCGTCGACGCCGATATATTTGATCGAACGGATGTCATCGATCCCGGCTTCCTTTGCCAGCATCAGGACCTTCAGGTGGTCGAATCCGCCAGCCGCCGAGCCGCCTGCGAATGAGACGTCGTCACCGCCCTTGATGGCGTTCATCAGGTCGTCAAGGCTGTTGAGCGGGCTGTCGGCCGCCACAACGATGACGCCGGGATCGGCACCAATCGCGCCGACAAAGCGCACCTGGTCAGCCGTCGCCCCGCCATAGGCGTTCTGGGCCAGACGGGTCGCCGTTGCCTGCGAGGCCGCAACGATGAGATCCGGATCGTCGCTGCGCTCGTTCACGACTTCGGAAAATGCGAGACCGCCGCCGCCGCCGGCTTTGTTGGTAACCTGAACGGGGCTGTCAACCTGACCGATGTCATAGAGGATCTTGCCAATCTGACGGCAGGTGAAATCCCAGCCGCCGCCGGGGTTCGCCGGCGCGATGCACTCGGCGGCTTGCGCCGCGCCGGCAGTCAAAAGAAATGCGGCCGCAAGGCCGGTCATACGGATCTTCATAGATGTCCTCCCATTAATCGCGCCCCCGGTTTCCAGGTGGCGTTTTGACCGTTTGAGAACAGCAAAATACCGAAGTTCTGTCCAGAGGGACCTGTCAAATCGGGTGCTGTCAGATGAATGCGGACCCGTCTCCGCTATGACAGTGACGCTGTCACTTAGGCTGCGTCTCTCTTCGAGAGCAGCGGCGCGGGTCCGATCAAAACTGGCACCTGCTGGTGAGTCTGCGTTCCCGATTGAATTGGGTGCAGACAGATGAGCAGACGGCGGCCCGCTTCTGCAGACCTCGCACGAGATTGAAACGCGGCATGGCGCGTTCCCGTCGTCGCACAGGCAAGTGCGAGTTCTCTACCTGAGTGTTGAGCCATCTCCCGATAACCTGGTGATCATCCGCGCCGCTCCCTCAGTCCAAACCCGGAAGCATCTCGATGCCGATGCATAGGGCCATGTGCCGACGCTCCTCCGGCAGCTCAATGGACAAACGGCTGCAGAGCGCGTCAAGCGAATGCTCTTCGTTCGTGCCAAGGATAACCGCGGATCAGAGTACTGAATCGACAACTGAACGTGTCCATTCGACGGCGGTTTCCATCTCGCATTCTCGCTAAAGCCCGATTTCGAACGTGGCGTTGTCGGGCCATTCGCGGCGCAAAGATGCGGCGTTTGCCGCGCCCGCCACGCCGTCGTTCGTTGCGTCTAGGAAAGTACCAAGCCTGACCATTGACGTCAGATTTCGAGTGTGAGCCAAAGACTGCGCTTCGTGGGGTTCATCGGGCGCCTCACTTTCCTATTCCTATTGCAAGGCAGGCGCGTGCCACCTGCCGGCTACTCCAGATGCGAGTGCAAGTCCCATCTGTTCCGTTTGTCTCAACAAGTTGGTTCGCAATCCAAAAACAAGCTCGGCGGACAGGCGGCATTGTTGCGCCCAACTTTCTAATCGAACCATATTCAGGCCATTTCGCCATAATTGGGTCTCAATTCGTGTCCTACATGGCCGCCGCAGAGCCCCTCTTTCGGGAATTGCGCTGCGCTCTGGTCGAAGGAAGAAAACGGTATGTCGGCAATCCTGAGCCTTATCTTAGCTTTACTTGGTCTTGGAGGGCTGGCCGGAGGCGGAGGTGGAGACGAAGACGGCAAGAGTGATCCCGGCCCCGCGGACCCCGTCGACGAACCACGGCCGCCTGCCGAGGAAGAGCGGGAGCCCCCCGCGGAAGAAGTTGAAAACGCTCCTCCAGAGGAAGATCCCCTATCTGACGCGCCTGACCTGCCGGACAGCGCCTACGAGTTGGATTGGGAAGGACTGACGGCGCAAGAACAGTACATGCTGGAACTCATCAACCGCGCCCGTCTGGACCCGGAGGCTGAGGAAGACCGCACCGGCGAGGCGGTGGATTCCGGCGTCTCGACGGCGCCGAAGCAGGTCTTGGCGGTTGATCCGATCCTGTCGGCCGCCGCCGACAATCATTCCGAGGACATGCTGGATCGTGATTTCTTCGCACATACCAATCCCGACCGTGATGGCCCTACAGCCCGCGCCGAGGACGAGGGCTGGGTTGGCGGTTCGGTATGGGAGAACATTTCGGGCCGTTGGACGAGCGCGGGCTCTGTGTCGGATGAACAGGGCTGGACAGATGCGAGTCACGAAGGTCTTTGGAAATCCGATGGCCACCAATACGGGATGCTACAGGCCAGCCATACGGTGGCGGGGATCGGAATCGATTGGGATGAATGGTCATACCCTGGTCCGACCTACCCGACCGCCATGGTCGTTACCGAGAAGTTCGCCAACGACGGTCAAACCTATCTGACCGGCGTCGTGATCGACGATATGGACGACGACGATTTCTATGACATCGGTGAAGGTCAGGGCGGGGTCCAAATTACCATATGGGATGACGAGGAAGTCCACGCGACCTCCACATGGGACTCCGGCGGGTATTCAATCCCCCTGGACACCGGAACATACACCGTCCGGTTCGAGGGCGGCGACCTGGGCACTCCTTTCGAAACCACCGTGACCATCAGCGACCAAAGCGAGAAGCTGGACGTGAACGAGGATGATCTGGGTGTGGCCATGGCGTCCGTGATCGCGGAGGAGTCAGCGGCGGAGGTCGAAGACCCGATCGCCGCTCTGTTCCTTTCGGCAGAAGACTCGCTTGAGGCGATCGAACGCGAGGCAAGAGCTGCGGACAGCTTGGCCGAGACCGAGGCGGACGACATCTTGGCAATGCTCTAAAGTCGTCACGATATCTCCCGCTCTGCGAGATCGGTCCATGCGCAAGGCGAGTATTCCATGGCTCTAGCCCACCGACCCATTTTGGCGGCCATCGAAGCGCCATGGCGCTCTCGGTCTCCAGTGTCGTTGGGTCTTCCGTCGTTACTTTCGGCGAGCTACGGGGCAACACTTTTCCCAAACGGCATTCAAAGCGGACCAAACTGAGGAAGCCTGACCGGAGCCGGTAGATGGCTGCCAAGAGCCAAAAGCAGCCTTCAATTTCGCAGGCTCGCGTTTAGTCGATCAGCTGAATGACCTGCTTGACAGGTTTTGGACGCAAGTCACTAATGTCGGATGTGACCCAGCGCCGTCTCTTCCCACTTCTGTTTGAAGCTGCCTTTCCATGGCGAAGCTCGCGAACCTGGATCAGCGCATCGCATTTTTTAGGTTTGGCAATAGGGCCGGCTCTTTCGTGCGGCGGCTGAGCCTATTGGCGGGGCGGGAAACCAACCCGGCGCCGACCCGCGCCCTCGAGGCAAGGCCAAAGGCCGCATGATCGACGCCATGAAAGCCTACGTCCGCGTTGTGGACAAGCTTAACAGGTGGATTGGCCGCATCGTGATGTATGGCATCTTCGTCATGATGGGGATTCTGCTCTGGTCGTCGATCTCAAAGACCTTTCTCCTGCCGTCTCTCTGGACGCTGGAGATGGCGCAGTTCGCGATGGTCGCCTACTACATTCTCGGCGGACCGTATGCGATCCAGATGGGTTCGAACGTCCGGATGGATCTGCTCTATGGGGAATGGTCGGACCGGCGGAAGGCGCAGGTTGACGCGATAACGGTGCTCTTTCTGATTACCTACCTTGTGTTCCTGTTTTGGGGCGGCTGGGACAGCTTGATGTACTCGTTTCAGTATGGCGGCGAGCGCAGCCCGACAGCCTGGCGACCTTACCTTTGGCCCATCAAGACAATCATGGTTGTTGGCATTTCTCTGATGCTGCTGCAGGCCGTAAGCGAGCTTTTCAAGGATATACTGCGTCTGAATGGCCATGACATGGGGCCGAAGGATGTGGACGAAACGCGCCTTTCAGCCGGCGAGGATCACGCCGCATGAGTTATGAGGCCATTGCGACGTTGATGTTCGCGTCAATGATGCTGATGCTTCTGACCGGCCAGCGGGTTTTTGGG
>JASJAU010000117.1 GCA_030066855.1 Paracoccaceae bacterium
GTGATTACAAAGGTGTGACACGCCGTTGGCTGGAACTCGCTGCTTTGAGCGGTGAAGGCCCACCAATGGTGAAACTAAGCGCCCGCATGGTCCGCTATCAGCGCGGCGCATTCGAAGACTGGCTGTCTTCAAAGACCGTTCGCAGCACCTCTGAGCAAATGGTCGCCGCATGAAAAACCCCAGCCGGACAAGTCCGAACTGGGGCCATTCCAATGTAAGCAATTGGATTCTAACCGCTTCGGTCTTGTCCGTCCAGAACAAGGACAGGACATGGAACCAAACCTCAAACCCAGAAACACCGAGACGCCGTTTCTCGGCTCAACCGCAGAGCGCAATCGCGCCGAAGAGGCAAAGCGTGAACTGCTCGAATACTACAAAGAGCGTCGTCGGCTATATCCGATTGGCGGCCGTGCCGAGGTCATCGAGCATGGTTAGTGTTGTCGATCATATTAGTGACAATCACCGCCGTGCGGCTCGGATGCTTGGTTATGCTCTGCATTCAGAGAGTGAGGACATTTGGCTGAAGGCCAAGCACGTCTGGCGGGCGCGTCTGACCGATCTAGAACGCACCGCCTTAGCCTATAGCGTTCTGTCATCACTCGACGCAGATCAGCAGAACTTTGTGGTCGAAACGATGTCCCGGTCTTCCGGGATGCCGTTGCCACCGCTGTCGGACGCGACACGCGATGCATGTGACTGGGCGGCTTTTGCTGACAGCGAGCAATTGCGTGTAACAGCCATGGCCTGCTTCAATGGCATGTCCCGTGCTGATCAGGCTGCCTTCGTCGACCATATCACGCGGAGGGCAGCATGACGGGCTTCGCGCAAATCGATGCTGAACAGCGGGCGTATCGGATTGATATGGGCCATGTGAATGGAACCGCCGTGCCGATGGTCGAAGAACCGACCCCGCTGATCCATGAAGGACCGGCAGGCGACCCCTTCCCGGTGGACGCCCTCGGTCCGCTAGCGGATACCGCAACGGCCATCCACGACATCACACAGGCTCCCGTTGCTATTGGCGCACAGTCTCTGTTGGCGGCAACGTCTTTAGCGGCGCAGACGCAAGCGGATGTGCAGACCCTCGGCGGTGTCCGTCCCGTATCTCTCTTTGCCCTCACCATCGCCAAATCCGGCGAACGTAAGTCCTCCTGTGACGCGCTCGCCATGAAGCCAGTCCGGGAGTTCGAGCGAGAACTGAATGACGCTTCGAAGGAAGCCAGCCTGGCGTTCAAGACGGATGCTGAGATTTGGGAGACCACGCGCTCTAAGCTGGTGCGAGAGGCCGCAGGCACAGACAAGTTGAAGGCTGAAGGTGCCCGCGCTGATCTGGCGGCTCTTGGCTCCGAACCGGAAGCACCACTGCTGCCGTATCTCACCGCGTCAGAGCCGACTTACGAGGGGTTAACCAAGAACCTCGATCAATCGCGTCCATCGCTCGGCATCTTCTCTGATGAAGCTGGCCAGTTTCTTGGCGGACACGCGATGAACTCGGACAACCGGATGAAGACAATATCTGGCCTGTCAAAGTTCTGGGATGGCGACCCCATCAACAGAACCCGCGCCGGGGATGGCGTGCACACCTTCTACGGACGTCGGCTCTGTACACACTTGATGGTGCAACCTGTCGTGGCTGAGACGTTCTTGAGCGACCCCACTGCACGGGATCAGGGGTTCCTGGCACGGTTCCTTGTCTGCCATCCAACAAGCACGATTGGCATGCGCCTGAAGGCAGCGCCCGACCCAGCTTCTGAGTTTGTTCTGTCAGGCTACGCATCCCGTCTTGGAGGCATTCTCCGCCGCCCCCTGCCGCTTGCAGAAGGCACGCGGAACGAATTGGAGTTGCCGGTTCTGAGCCTGTCGACTGACGCTGAGCGACTACTGCGCGAGTACGCCAATGCCCTGGAGCGGAAGCAGGCCCCGGGCGAGGAGTTATCAGAGTTCACAGCTTTTGCGTCGAAGTCGGCAGAACAGGCCGCACGTATTGCAGGTGTGCTGGCAGTCTACGCCGGGGAAACGTCCATAAGGGCGGAGCGTATCTCCAATGGGATCGCACTTGCGGACTGGTATCTCTCAGAGGCTGTGAGACTGAAGGACGGGGCCACCGTTTCGGCAGACGTGCGCAAGGCCGAAAAATTGCGGCTCTGGCTCACAGAGAAGTGGCCTGAAGATTTCATCTCCGTCACCACGATTGTGCAGGCCGGGGCCGCCAATATCCGTAGCGCCAAAGAAGCGCGCCAGACCATTCCGCACCTGTCCGCCAATGGCTGGCTTGTTCCGGAGGAGAATGGCGCATCCGTCAAAGGCAAACACCGCGTGGAGGCGTGGCGCATTGTCAGAGGAGGATACTGATGGCCCGGTTCTTTGATGCACAAGCGGCGCTCGCCAAACTAAAGGGGAACCCTATTCACCCTATTCGTCCTATTCCGGTGAGCGAGACGCCCGAGAATTGTACGAATAGAATGAATAGCACTGCACCCAGTTTGAACGCGTTCGCCGAGAACAAAAGAAATGAGCGGTTTTTGCTATGAACCAGTCGATTGGTGAGTGTCTGCTATGCGGACTAAGCAGCCGACGGGCAAATCTAAGGAAAGGTGTTATGGATTAGATCGCATGTCCCAGTGCCTCGACCAAGATAATCCCGCTTAGGCACTAATCGGGCAACACCTGTCCTGAACCGCCGAAGTCCGCAGGAAAGTCCTTCATCTTGGGCAGCCCGTCCTTCATGGGAAGCACGCTCTCAGCGTAGTTTACATGTATTCCGGGTTTGAACTCGACGCTTGGAAGAATTGCGGCATAGACGTCAATCAGCCTAAGGCCAGGATGGCCTGCCATTACGTGGCCGCCGCATTTGGCACACCACTTCCGATCACTGTTCTCGGTCTTGTTGAATTGAAGGAGGTGCTCCTTGCCCTTCACCACCTTGACCTGCTCGGGTTCCCAAAGGGTGAATGCGTTGACCGGACCGGCAGACCAATGGCGGCAGCTGTCACAGTGGCAATATCCCATGCCAGCCGGTTCGCCAGTAACTTCGATTTCAACGGCGCCGCAAAGGCACTTACCCTTGTGTACTTCAGTCATCATTTCTCTCCTTCATTGTGGGTCCATCAATCGACGAATTTCGCTGACTGAACTGGACTGCGATTGACCGTTAGATTGAAAACGTCCGGTCGCGCGTAGTGGCCGCTGGCATCAAATTTGCGGCGGGATGCGCGGGCGGCTGTCGGATCGATATCGGCGAGCAGCAAGCCCTTTTCCTGATGCATCGGTCCAGCCACCTGGCCACCGAATGGCCTATAGACCACGGCGTCTCCCGGATTGATCCACTCTTCAGTCTTTGCAAAGAGCTCATCGTAAAACGGGACATCCTTAGGAATGTCCGAAGCTTCTAGGGACGTGGCACATCCCACCACCCAACAACCGCCTTCCCTGGCGACGTGCTGCATGGTGGCAAGCCACGTTTCGCCACTGTCCCAGGTTGGTGCGCAGAGAATGTCGATGTCCTGCGCGTAAAGCGCAAACCGGGCAAGCGGCATGTAGTTTTCCCAACAGATGAGTGTGCCGATACGTCCGACCGCCGTGTCGACCACCCGAAGCCCAGAGGCATCTCCGAAGCCCCAGACCATTCGTTCGGGGTTTGTCGGCATCAGCTTGCGATGGTTGTTTGCGATTGAGCCGTCGGCATCGATCACGGCACAGGAGTTGAACAGCGTGGACCCGCTAATGCCGCTGTCGATTTCATTGTAGCCAAGAACCAGGACAACCCCGTTCTCGGCTGCAGCGTCCCTCAGCGGATCAAGACCACCCTTTAGTCGATCAATCGCATTGGCCTGGAGCAGTGCGTACAACTCGTCCGTCTTGCCCATTCCGGCACCTGGCGCCAGTCGCCAGACGAATGTCGGGTAACCCGGGAACCAGGCTTCGGGGAAGACGATCATCTCGGCGCCCTTCTTGGCTGCTGATCCGATCAGGTCGCAGGCGCACTCCATGGTCTTCTGGAGGTCGAGATAGACAGGCGGTTCCTGAATAACGCAGAGTTTCATCCTGTTTCCTTTATTGAGAGCTTGGCGTTCGCGATTTTTTGGGCGCTCATTTGGTGCCAGCGGCGACCACCAGCTCGCAGGGGCCTTCGAAACCGTCCGCCGTCTCGAAATCGGCGAGTGCGTCGCCTATTTCACGCCAGACAGATGCCTGCTCGTCAGGGCCGAGCCCGCCAAGCATCTGGTGCAATGCCCCGAAAGACTCCTGCTCAAAGCGAAGACAATCTGCTGCAGTTGGAAGTATAACGGGAGCATTGATCACTCTCTCCTCAACGTCACGAAAACCGGCTTGCTTCAGCGTACTTGTGAGGCTTCCAGGTGCGCCAAGGCTGAAGGGCCCGGGCTGTCCTGGAACCGGAGGCGGCAGCTCCGCTCTCTCGCGAATTATGGACACGGGTTTTGAAAAGAACCCGTTGTTCTCGGGCGTCGAGTAGACGATTGCCGCAAACCTGCCGCCCGGCTTGAGTGCTCGCATGATGTTGGCCAGCGCCCGTTGCTGATCAGGGAAATAGATCAGACCGACACGGGTGATTGCCGCGTCAAAGCTGTCGGGCGGTACATCCAGGTCTTCGCCATCCGCTTCGAGGGTCTCGACGTTCTCCAGACCCTCTACACGGGCGTTCTCCAAAGCATAGTCCAGAATATCTGGGGCAATATCAGTCGCCAGCACATGCCCGGAAGCACCCACGCGCCGTGCCGCGATCAGGGTTTGCTGGCCTGCACCTGCTGCCACATCCAGAACGCGACACCCCGGTCCGATCGCGGCCACGTCCAGCATCGCTTCAGTTGCCGGGCCAAGCCATTCAGCCAGGAAACCGCCCCATGCGTTCCAAGCCTCCGCAGCATCCTGCCATTGCTGGCGCGTTGCGGTTTTATATGTGTCTGCATCAAAAGCCATTTTCTGTCCCTCAGCTCAGGTTTTTGGAACCGCTCCTTTCCGGAGCTCTTTCACCGTTCGCGGCGCGGCCCTTTGCGTCCCGAAGAAAAACCTAAGAAATTGCTATGTTTCAGCTATAGTGCTGAAAAAAGTGGAAAATAAATCAGGTGTGGGAAGCTGTAGCATTCGGGAGATCATTCCGCTGGGGCAGATCGGGTGCCTGACCTACGTCTCGGAAATGCGCTCATTCAAACCGAAACTGGCGAGATTCGGGACGAAACAGGCGTCTCTCACCTCGAACCGAAATCCATGGCGGTTCTGCTCTATCTGGTCGAGCGTCATGGAGATGTCGTCAGCCGCGAGGAGCTTCTCGATGCCGTATGGCCGGGGGTCCACGTTGGCGACGATTCACTCACGGCGGCAATCATCAAAATTCGCCGGGCGCTTGGCGACGACGCGCGCAACCCGACCCACATTGAGACTATTCCAAAACGCGGTTACCGCCTGATTTCCCCTATCGGCACAGGGGCTGCGGACCAATCGGCGGCGTCGGTATCATCCGCAGAGCCTAACCTCAGCCGCTCTCACGGCAGGTTGTTGGCAGTTCTTGCTGTCCTGCTAACCGTGATTGGGGTCGTGCTCTTTCTCGCCTACCCCTCGGAAGAAACCGCCGAACAGCATGCTTCTGACGCCGAAACATCGACGATCATTGTCGTGACACCATTCGCCAACGTAAGCGGCGATCCAGGTCAGGATTATCTCGCACTTGGGATTAGCGAAACCATACTAAACGATCTGGCCCGCCAGTCAGACCTCTCTGTCCGGCAGATGCTGGAAGGGACAATTCCATCAAGTCCGGCGAACTATGTCCTACAGGGCAGCGTAGCCCATGTAGGAAAGAGCCTTAGGGTTGTCGCACGACTGCTGGATGGCGAAAACGGTGAAGTCCTTCGCGCCCTGGAGTTTGAAAGAGACTTCGATGACCTCTTGGCCATAGAGGACGAGATTCGTGAGACCATGTTGGCAGAGATAGCTGGTTCGATCGATGCCGAGGAGAAATCCCGACGCGCGCGTGGCTACACAGAAAACGTGACCGCCTACGACCTCTTCCTGAAAGCGCAAAGCCAGTTGCTGGTTCGCACTGCCGAGACGAATTCTGTAGCTCGGGATTTGTACCGAAGGGCAATCGCGGCGGACGAGTCGTTTGCCCGCGCCTATGGCGGGCTCGCGCTCAGCTATGCAGCCGATTACCGAAATGGCTGGGGTGACGATGGCGACGCCGCTTTGGAAAGCGCCATGAAGTTCGCGCAGACCGCCATCGGAATCTCGTCCGAACTACCGGAGCAACACTGGGTTATTGGGTATGTCCTGACTCAGCAGCGAAATTTCAGCGAAGCCGAAACTCATCTGAGCCTCGCGATCGAGATTTCTCCGAGGTTCGCCGATGCCTATGCGCTCCTTGGCGGCATCGAGACCTACCGTGAGAACCCCCGAGAAAGCATCCAATTGCTCCGCGACGCCATGAGACTGAACCCGGATGCGGGGTACCTATACTTTCTCCTTATCGCCCGAGCCTATTACTTCATGGGTGACTATGAGCTGGCCCAAATAAACCTCGGTGAGGCGCTCAGTCGAAATCCCGAAAACGTGGAGTGCCACCTCTACCTGGCTGCAACACTTCTCCATCTCAGCCGCACGGAAGATGCAGAGTGGGAAGCAATGGAGGTCCTCGGCATTGAGCCGGATTTCAGTCTCGAAGCATGGAGCCAGACTTATCCAATGGCGCGAGGTGAGCAACTCGAGCGATTGTTGGCTGATTTGCGCGAGGCGGGCTTCTCCTGATGAAGGGTGGTGCAGCGCTGGAACCGCGCACCTGGCAGATGGCTGGTAACCAACGACCTTGAACGTCTCCTTTGGGCTCGTAGGAGACACCTTACAGTTCTAGTCAGGCTCAGAGCGTTTCAGTTCGGCTGGATGACCGCTCTGCGGACAAAGCCGACTTTCACTCAGTCTCAGTTTCCAACCACTTCTTCTGCCAAAAAGAAATCTGATACTCGACCA
>JASJAU010000118.1 GCA_030066855.1 Paracoccaceae bacterium
AATGGCGACCCCGGCAGGATTCGAACCTGCAACCTGCCCCTTAGGAGGGGGCTGCTCTATCCAGTTGAGCCACGGGGCCACACATTCCTTCTCGCGATTTTCAAAGCGACGTTCAAGCTGGATGTCTCATACGAAGGCGCTTATGGTTAGCGATAACATGGGCTGGAGCCCCTGCCGACAACCGTTTGAGGCCCTGTCATGACTGACGAAAAAATCGTCCCGATGAACGAGGATATCGAGATCCCGCCGCGCCGGCCTCTCACGCTGAAGGACGTTTCCGAGGCGTCTGGCGTCTCGGAGATGACCGTCAGCCGCGTGCTCAGGAACCGGGGCGACGTGTCGGAGGCGACGCGGGAGAAGGTGCTGCAGGCGGCGAAATCACTGGGCTACGTGCCCAACAAGATCGCGGGCGCCCTGGCCTCGAGCCGGGTCAATTTGGTGGCGGTCGTGATCCCTTCGCTTTCCAACATGGTCTTCCCCGAAGTGCTGACCGGCGTCTCGGAAGTGCTGGACGAAACGCCCCTTCAACCCGTCGTCGGCGTGACGAACTACCTCCCTGAGAAGGAGGAGGAGGTGCTGTTCGAGATGCTGTCGTGGCGGCCCTCGGGCGTGATCATCGCAGGTCTGGAGCACACCGACGCCTCGCGCGCCATGCTGAAGGCCGCAGGGGTGCCCGTAGTTGAAATCATGGATGTGGACGGCGAGCCGATTGACGCCGTGGTCGGCATCAGCCACCGCCGCGCGGGCCGAGAGATGGCGCGGGCGATTGTCAAGGCTGGCTATCAGAACATCGGATTCCTGGGCACCAAGATGCCGCTCGACCATAGGGCGCGGAAACGGTTCGAGGGCTTCACCGAGGCACTGGCGAAGGAGGGCGTCGAGGTGATGGATCAGGAGTTCTATTCCGGCGGATCCGCGCTGGCCAAAGGCCGGGAAATGACCGAGACCATCCTGAACCGGTCGCCGGACATCGATTTCCTCTACTACTCGAACGACATGATCGGCGCGGGCGGATTGCTATACTGTCTGGACAACAGCATCGATGTGCCCGGGCAGGTTGGATTGGCCGGTTTTAACGGCGTCGATCTCTTGGAAGGATTGCCGCGAAAGCTGGCCACCATGGATTCCGGCCGACTAGAAATCGGACGCGAGGCGGCGCGAATAATTGCCGCCCGCATCGACGGGACGGAAGAAACCGGCGGGCGGCGCGTGGAGCTAACGCCGAAGCTCGAGGTCGGAGAGACGCTCCGCCGCCGGTAATCCGGCGTTTTCGCGTAAAGCCTGGCAAAATAGATCGGGCAGTTTGGGTCGCGACGACAGCTGCGACAGCGAGGGGCGCGACCTGATCGAGTTTTGTGACCTAGGTGCCGCCTCGAGGCACAGGCGCGCAGATCGATACGGCCGACCCAATCAGCGCTTTCGGACGACATCGCGTAAGACGTGCTTCTGAACGCCTGACCGCGTCTCAGCTGATGATTTCGAACCGGGTAACATCCACCATTCCCCGGTCAGTGATCTTGAGCGCCGGAATGACCGGCAGGGCGAGAAAGGCAAGCTGCAGGAACGGCTCCTCTAGCGTCACCCCAAGCGAACGCGCCGCGCCGCGCAGGTCCGCAAGACGCGCGTGGACCGTCTCGAAAGGTTGATCGCTCATCAACCCGGCGAGCGGTAGCGCGAGCTCGGCCAAAACCGCTCCGTCTTTCACGACAACGAACCCGCCCCCGATCTCGGTCAGCCGGTTTGCGGCCAGCGCGATGTCGCCGTAGCTGACACCGACGGCGGCGATGTTGTGATGATCGTGGCAGACGGTCGAGGCGATGGCCCCCGCCTGCATGCCGAACCCCTTGACGAAGCCGGTGGCGATGTTGCCGTTTTTTCCATGCCGTTCGACAACGGCGATGCGGATCAGATCGCGCGATGGATCGGGCCGCTTGTCGCCGTCCTCGATGGCGATCGTCTCTCGCAGATGCTCGGTGATGATCTTGCCCTCGATGATCCCAATCACATCGGTCTCCTCGCGATTTCCTGCAAACCGAAAATCGCTGGACGAAACACTCTGGGCTTTGACAGAGTCGCGCCCGATGGGAGGGATCGCCTCGCGCGTGGCGAAAGCGGCCTCGTCTGCCAGCCGTCCGCCGGCAATCACAAGTTCGGCACGGCAGCCCTCAAGATCGGAAAGCCCGACGATGTCGGCCCGGAGCCCCGGCGCGATCTGCCCCCGGTCCTTCAGACCGAACGCCTCCGCGCCGGAAAGGGACGCGGCGCGATAGACAGCCAGAGGCGGCGTACCCAGCGCAATGAGGGTGCGGATCATGTAGTCGAGATGCCCGTGCTCGGCGATATCGAGCGGGTTCCGGTCGTCGGTGCAAAGGCACATGTAGGGCGCGGTCCGCTCGGTCAGAAGCGGCTGAAGCGCGTGGAGATCCTTGGATACCGAACCCTCGCGGATCAAAACACGCATGCCCTTCTGGAGCTTCTCGCGCGCCTCTTTCGACGTTGTCGCCTCATGCTCGGTGCGGATGCCCGCTGCCACGTAGGCGTTCAGCTCCTTGCCCGACAGGAGCGGGCAATGGCCGTCGATGTGGCGACCTTCGAACAAACGCAGCTTGTCCATCACCCCCGGATCGCGGTGGATCACGCCGGGATAGTTCATGAACTCGGCCAGTCCGACGCCGGACGGGTGATCCATGAGCGGCGCGAGGTCGGCGGCGGAAAGCTCCGCGCCCGCCGTCTCCATGTCGGTCGAGGGCACGCAGGAGGAAAGCTGCACGCGTATGTCCATCAGCGTCAGGCGCGAGGCCTGCTGAAAGTACCGGATGCCGTCCGCGCCAATCACATTGGCGATCTCATGCGGATCGCAGATGGCCGTGGTGACGCCGCGCGGCGTCACGCAGCGGTCGAACTCGAACGGCGTGATCAGCGAGCTTTCGATATGGAGATGCGTGTCGATGAAGCCCGGCACGAGGGTCAGGCCGGTCACATCAATCACCTCGCGCCCCTCGTACGACTCGCCGATCCCTGCGATCCGGTCGCCCGTTATCGCCACGTCGCCTGGAATCATGTCGCCCGTGACAAGGTCGAACACCTGCCCGTCCCGGAGAACGAGGTCGGCGGGCTCATCGCTCCTCGCCTGCGCAATCCGACGGTCGAGATCGGTCATGGTCGCGCCTTTTGCTACCCTGATCGGGCAGTCTAGGGCCGGGCGGCGGGAGAGGTCAAACCTTGGCCGCGCCTTCGGCAAGCGTCGCCAGCTTGGCCCAGGCGATGCCCGGATCGACCGCGCCGAAGCCCGCGAAGGTGCCAAAACCGCAGTCGGATCCGGCGATCACCCGCTCCGCCCCGACAATATCGGCGAAGCGTGCAACGCGCTCGGCAACCAGATCGGGATGCTCGACGAAGTTGGTGGTCGTGTCGACAACGCCTGGCACGAGGATCTTGTCGTCGGTAATGTCGCCCTTCCGGTCACGGAAGACCGTCCATTCGTGGCCATGGCGGGGGTTCGAAGTCTCGAAAAGCACGTAGCGCGCCTTGGCCGACATGAGCGTGTCGAACATCTTGGCCATAGGTATGTCGCAGACATGCGGTCCCTCGTAGTTCCCCCAGCAAATGTGGACACGCACCTTTTCCTCGGGCACGTCCTGTAGCGCATGGTTTAGCGCCTCGATATGGCCGTTCGCGACCTTGATGAACTCCTCGTCGGAGAGATCGGTGAAGAGCATATGGCGGGAGAGCGCGAGGTCGGGGCAGTCGAGCTGCAGGTCGAGGCCGGACGCGACGATGGTCTCGTATTCCGCCTTCATCGCGTCGGCGAGCGCGGCAAGATAGGCGTCGCGGGTCGGGTAGTAGTCGTTCTGGAGGAAGAGCGAGATCACGCCTGGCGAGGCCGCGTTCATGAAGCCGCGCGTCGCGCCGTATTTCGCCATCGCGGCCTTGAGGTTGGCGATGTCCTTCTCAAGCTCCCCCTGCCCTTTCGATTTGACCTCGCCCACGCACATCGGCCGAGCGTATTTGGGCGAGCCGCCGTCATTGGCGAGACGCTCGAGGAAGCTCGGGAACATCTTAAGGTCGGCGGGCGCGTTTCGGGGGCTGTCGCCGTCAAAGCCGGTATAGCGGTCCTTGACGTAGGTGGCGTAGCTGATCTTGGAGGTCTCGCCGTCCGAGACGATGTCGATCCCCGCCTCGACCTGCTTGCCGACAACGTAGTCGACCGCCTCGGTCATCGCGGCGTCGAAATCGGCCTCCGCATAGGCCTCGTTCCGCTCGCGGGCGAAGATGAAATCGACGACCTTCTGGCTTCTGGGCAGGCTGCCGACGTGGGTGGTGAGGATGCTCATGAACGGGCCTTTCTTCAGGTCTTTTGCGCCATCAGGATGGTGTGGAGATCGCAGCCCGGGTCTTCGGCGACGAAAGCGGTCATGCGCAGCCCGGCGTCTTCCAGCCGTTGCGCGTATTCGGCAGGCGAGAGGCTGGCGTGATAGACTGTCTCACCGCCGACTGTGCCCGTGACTTCGCCCGCCTTCGGTCCGACTGTGACCAGGAGCCGCCCTCCCGGCGCGAGGTGGCGGGCGAGGTCGGGGATGCAGTCGCGCTGCTCGTCGGGGGTCAGGTGAAAAAAGCTGTCCCAAGCAACAATCCCGTCGAAGCGGTCGGGGAAGTCAAGCGCGCGCATGTCGGCCACGCGCCAGTCACCATTCGGCCAGCGCGCGCGGGCCAAGGCCAGCATCGCCTCGGAGAAATCCGCGCCTATGAGTTGGAACCCTTCCGCGATCAACCAGGCCGCGATCGGCTGCCCGGCGCCGCAGCCCAAATCGAGCACCCGCCCGCCGCGCGGGAGCGCGTCGCCAAAAGCGGTGAGCCACCGCGCCTCGAAGAAGGCGCGGGAGCGGGCTGCGTCGTAGCTCTCCGCCTGCCGCTCGTAGACCTCGCGCGTGCTACCGGGGTCGGCTGTCATCACCCGGTCCAGGTCAGTCCTGCCGGATCGCCCGTGCCGACCACATGATACATCGCCGCCTCTCCGGTCATTGAGGGATAGGCGCGGTGATCAAGGTTCTCGGGGATGCTCATGGTGTCGCCCGGGGCGAGCGTCGTCGTGCCGCCCTCCCAATCAACGCGCCAATGGCCCTTGACCGGCATGTAGACGGCGGGGTGGGCGTGCCGCTCCATTTTGTCGGAGGCGGAGTCGCGTGTGATGAAACTCACCTCGAAACCGGGCTTGTCGCGGATAATCCCGCCCTCGCCGATGACTGTCGTTGGGTTCTTGTCCGAGATCGCGACCATGTCCCAGTAGCGCCGGACGTAGCCGCCGACGACCTGCATGGAGGTCGGTTCCGGGAAGGCCTTGAGCTCTTCATCGGTGAGAAGCGGCATGGGCCCCTCGCCCTCTGGCAGGTTCTCCCCCTTCTTGGTGTCATAGAGCCTGCCTTTCTCGGACAGGACGAGCCCGTGGGCCTGCGCGTCCTCGATGACCTGCGGCGCCCAGATGACGCCGCCACCTGCGTCGTCACCGCCAAGGATCGCCATGATCATCCCGTAGTCGTCGCCGATGTTCTCAAATCCCCGGAAAATGCCGGTCGGGATGTTGAAGATGTCACCCGCCTCCAAAACGACCTCTCCCGCATCGCCCCAGCGGCCCCAGAAGAACCGCCAGCGGCCGGAGAGGACGAAGAACACTTCGGCGGTCCGGTGCGAGTGAAGCGAGTTCCGGCATTTCGGCGGCTGGCCCGCTGCGCCAATGTTGAAGCCGTGCGGGATCGTGATGTGCACGTGCTGATCCGCCGATTCCGAGACGCCGCCGCCGATGATCGTGAAGTTCTCTTTCTGGTCTGACCCCGGCGTATGGGCGTCGATGAAGGCGGTGCGGCAGGGTTTCAGGTCGCCGTAACGGACGATGCGGGCGTCCATCTCTTGCGGTGTCATGTCGGGTCTTCCTTGGTCGGGGTGATGAGCGCGGCGGGGTCTTCGCCCAGCTCGCGCAATCGGTTTGAAAGGGTTTCAATCGCCGCGTCGCGGGAGGCGAGATGCGGTGCGACGAGCGCCGTCACCTCGTCCTGCGTGTAGCGCGGCAGGATGTACTTCGGACAGTTCCAGTCGAAGGCGGTGATGCGGATCGTGGTCAGCCGCTCGACCGGCCCCTCCCCTTCGGTCGCGAGCTTTGCCGCGAGGTCAGGGTCGTCGCCGGCGTCGACCATATGGGCGTGGCCAATGACCTTAAGCCGCGCCTGACGGGGGAAATCCATGAGAAAGAGCGAGACGCGGTCGTTGTCGGAGAGGTTGCCGCGCGAGATGAATTGCCGGTTGCCCTTGTAGTCGGCGAAACCGAGCGTGGTGTCGTCGATCAGCTTCAGGAATCCCGGCGGCCCGCCCCGGTGCTGGGCATAGGGCCAGCCAGTCTCGCCCACGGTCGCCATGTAGAAAGACGTTCGGGTGGCGATGAAGGCGCGGGTGTCCTCATCCAGCCCGTCGCGAAACCGGTTCCGGTATATCTTTTCAAAGCGTTCGGCCAGGCCCAGCCGGTCCTGCTCGGCGCGGACCGCGTCTGTGAACATATGCTGGCCGTAGCTGTCCATCCGGCCCTATCCTGTCGCCAGAATGATCTGCTTCCAGATCGCGGTTTCGTCGAAAAGGGTCCACTCCCGCCGGAGCATCGGCTCGGCGGCGCCAAGGCTGCCGAACTCGGCGTGGGTGATGCCGAGCACGTGAACGTCGGCCCCGGTCGGCGTGCCGAAGGCGCCCCAGCCGTCGTGCTTGCCTGTCAGGCTCCAGCGAACGGCGGCGCGGGGCGGCATGAGCGGGTCGTCGCGACCGATCACGTGGTGAATTTGAAACTCGGCCGAGGGAAAGGCGGCGCGAAGGCCCATCCAGAAGCGGTCCGCCGGACCGGTCCCGTGGCCAGTGACGTATCCGGGGTACTCCAGCTGCGCCGCGCGATC